>JAVERC010000012.1:0-73001 GCA_034007295.1 Desulforegulaceae bacterium
ACGCTCTTACATTTTACCGGCTTATTAAATTTTTAGCCAATCACAAATATCTGGCTTTGGAACGTGTTTATCAGTGGTAGTCTTTCAGATTTTTAAAATAAATATTGTAATAAAAAAAACATTCCAAATGAGAATTTTACAAAGCAGTAAAAACTCTTAAAAATAATCAAAAATTTTGAGATAGTTTAATTTGGAATTCAACACAGATCCCAATGAGAACTTGAGAGCTGTGCCGCCAGCTTGAATTGCAACTAACAAAGAGATTATTTTTATTTAAAAAATTTCAAAACAGCATCTTTTGTTTCTGCAAAAAGAATTTCATCAAGAGCTTTGTCAAGAATCCGGGGATTAAATTCATTTGAAATAATCTCTTCTTCTTTTTTTGTTAGTTTGAATTTTTTATTCATAAGTTTTATCAAAACCTTTTGGCTTTTTTTTATTTCTCCGCTTATAAATCCAATTTGCTCGCCTTTTTCCATACCAATTTGCTCGCCTTTTTCCATGGCATACTTTTCCAAGTCTGTAATATACGGCATTTTTTTATTACCTCCCAAATCTTTTATTTCTTCATAATATATTTTGTTAAGTTTTTGTGGAAGCATTAAAATCCAGTCAATAAATCTGAAAAGATTAAAGACTTCTTTTCTTGAATATCCTTTTTCATACAAAAGTTTTGTGAGTTCAAGCTTCCACTGTTTTCTTAATGAGCTGTCCTTTTTTGTTTCAAGAGCTTTTAAATGTGCCATTACTACCATGGCAAACGGGTTTTTCATGGTTTCAAGATAAGACCATTTGTCTTTATAATCAAGTAGTTTTGATTTTATATAATCAGTTCCGGTAACCGAACCCCACATTCCGTATTTAAAAGGTTTTGGATTCCAGTTTTTATTTTCATCTGCAAGAATTGCAATGCTTGTAACAGGAATATCGTATTTGTCAAATATTCTGTAATTGTACACAAACATTCTTTTTGATAAGTCCTTGTCTTTTTGTGCCTGAATTTCAATGTGAATTAAAATCCACTTTTTACTGTTATCTTTTAAGGTTACTTCAACAAGCTTGTCTGCATATCTTTTTGTTATTTCTGAATCCAAAATTAATTTTTCAAGCTCTTTGTCTAAAAATTTTACGTCCTTTGTAAAATCAATATCGTTTAAAGATTCTGGCACAAAAAATTCCATAAATTGGGGAAAGAAGGCTTCAATTATATCTTTCCACGGAGAATCAAAATCTGAGGTTTTGTTCTTTTCCATTGGTTTTCCTGATTTGTGGTTTGGAAATTTAATTTGTATTAATAATGATTAACAGAGATGGAAAATATTATCAACTTGGGTTTAATTTAAAATTTCTAACTGACGCTCTTACATTTTACCGGCTTATTAAATTTTTAGCCAATCACAACAATCTGGCTTTGGAACGTGTTTATCAGTGGTAGTCTTTCAGATTTTTAAAATAAATATTGTAATAAAGAAAACATTCCAAATGAGAATTTTGCAGAGCAGTCAAAACTTTTCAAAATAATCAAAAATTTTGAGATAGTTTAAATTGTAATTCAACACAGCTCCCAATGAAAACTTGAGAGCTGTGCCTCCAGCTTGAATTGCAACTAACAAAGAGATTATTTTTATTTAAAAAATTTCAAAACAGAATCTTTTGTGTCTGCAAAAACAAATTCATCAAGAGCTTTGTCAAGAATTTGTGGATTAAATTCATTTGAAATAATCTCTTCTTCTTTTTTTGTTAGTTTGAATTTTTTGTTCATAAGTTTTATTAAAACATTCTGACTTTTTTTTATTTCTCCGCTTATAAAACCTTTTTCCATGGCATACTTTTCCAAGTCTGTAATATACGGCATTTTTTTATTACCTCCCAAATCTTTTATTTCTTCATAATATATTTTGTTAAGTTTTTGTGGAAGCATTAAAATCCAGTCAATAAATCTGAAAAGATTAAAAACTTCTTTTCTTGAGTATCCTTTTTCATACAAAAGCTTTGTGAGTTCAAGCTTCCAAGCAAATAAGATTATACAGTCAGCTTCTATTTAGATACTGGGTTATTCTTAGGTCAATAAGTTCCTGGAGAATTTCAGTCAAACCATTATTATCTTTTTCGTGAACAGTAATATTAAGAGAAAATTTATTATTTTCTAATTTAAACCATGCCTTTTCATTATTCTCATCTTTTTTACAATAAAAATTTATTGGATTTTTAAGCCAGTATTTTTCCCATTCAGGATCATCAGCAGAAAGTGACTTTATGCTGCCATCCAAATCTTTTTCAACCAGATCAGGCCTTCTGTACAAAATATCCCAGCTTTTCTGGCAAAGCTCACCTACATCTATTTCTTTTTTCAAGCCGTCAAGTTCAAGAAAGGCTTTAAGCAAAACTGCCTTATAACTTTTAGTGAGTTTTGTTTTTTCAACACCCTGAATTATAAAATTTTTATATTTATTTATAAGGCTTTCCAGATTTTTATCAGACTCCATAAAAGCCACAAAGTGAAACCAGCTTTCATATTTCTGCCTTAATTTGTAAAGAGAATAACCTGAAAGAAAAAATTCAGATGCAGTTGGTCTATGTCCTAGTTCAGATTCAAGTTCAAGGTATTTTTCATCAGGCGAAGAAACAAAAGTCTTTTTTAATTCATTCCAGAAATTTATAAGTTCCGGGTCAAAATTAATAAAACAGCCCTCAGGAAGATTTTTAATTTCTGATATTTTGGTAATAATTTTCTTTTTATTCCCACCAGCATTTAAAAGAGCTGACGGCTTATTTAGAAAAGATTTGTGATTTCCAATAAAATCAACAACTACAAGTTTATTTTTTCCTGTTTGTTCAGATTTTCTCAAACCTCTTCCAAGCTGCTGAAGAAAAAGGATTTTTGATTCCGTTGGCCTTATCATTAAAATTGTATCAATTATTGGGACATCAACCCCCTCATTAAACAAATCCACTGTAAATAAAATATCAATTTCATTGTTTTCAAGTTTTCTTAAACCTTCGTTTCTTCTCAAATCCGAGCTGCTGTGGACTGATGCTGCATTCACGCCTTTTGAAATAAAAAAATATGCCATAAAATCAGCATGTTTTTTTGATACACAAAATCCAAGACTGCATTTTTGTTTGTACTTATTCCAGTTATCAAAAATATGTTGTGCACGTTTTTTTGTAGCAAAAGCATTATCCAGTGCTTCAGGATTAAATTTCCCGTTTCTCCATGGTATTTCCTGATAATTGACATATTTGTCAAAAATCCCGTAATAATTAAAAGGTACAAGAAAATTTCCAATTATTCCTTCTACAAGATTACTTTCAAAAACAATATTATTGTCACACAAAGATAAAATGTCAGATTGATCTGTACGCTCAGGTGTTGCAGTAAGTCCAAGCAAAAATTTCGGATTAAAATATCCAAGAAGTTTTTTATAGCTTTTTGCACTGGCATGGTGGAATTCATCTACAATTATGTAGTCAAAATAATCTTTTTCAAAGTTTTCAAGATGATTAATTTTTCCAATTGTCTGAATGGAAGCAAAAACAAAATCACAATTCTTAGTTTTCAAAGCTCCGTTATAAAGACCTGTTCTGGCTTCAGGATTTAGTTTTATAAAAGTTCTTTGAGCCTGAATAAGAATTTCCTGCCTGTGTGCAATAAACAAAACTTTTCTGGCTTTCATCTGATTACAGTCAAATGCTGAAAGCCATGTTTTGCCCATGCCGGTAGCCATTACTACAAGGCCTCTTTTGTAGCCCTCAATTCTTGTCTGGGAAAGAGCTTTTAAAGCTTCTTCCTGAACACTTGTCGGAATATATTCAGGCTCTTTCTCTTCAAAATCCTTATTAACAAGCCTTAATACGTTTCCATTATTATTTTGCCAGCCAAAATCTTCTTCCTGAACTCCAGATGACGGAAAATCTAGTACAGGTTCATCAAAAGAACTGCCTTTTAATTTTAACAATTTTTTTGGATTATATTTTTCATAGTTTTGCCTGTAAATATCAAGCCAGTCATCAGATATGTCTATAGTTTGGGGATGTAAAAATATATTTTCAAACTGATCCCGAATATATTGAAATTCAATTGCTTTATTTGAGTTTTCAGGCAGTTCCCAGTCATGTCGCAAACACCATTCATGGCCTTTTGTCAATGCCTGCCTGCTTATATTGTTTGAACCTACAAAGGCACAGCCCTCAATAATATTATCATTTTGCGTTTTTACAAAAATATAGGACTTCATATGAAAACTTACATTTCCACTGCATGTAAAAATACGGATTTTAGCACCGTTTTCACAAAGTAAAATGAGCTCTTTTAATGCTTTCGGATGGGTAATGTAAAGATAATCTGATGTCAGAATTCTAATTTCTACATTTTTATCAATTGCTTCTTTAAGGGGGTCAAATAAAAGATCAAGACCGGAAGGCATAATAAATGAAACTGAAATATCAATATGTGTAGCATTGTTTATTGCCTGAATCAGTTTTGGCAGCAAAGGATCATCTGCTCCGCCTGTTGTTAAATTGAAACCGTTTGCAAGCTTTTTTAAAATCATATTATTTTTTTACCAGAATAGCATTCAGCCATTTTTCATGCCTACGCTCAGGACGTGCATCATCACTTATCCAGAGTTTTTCAGGATAAAGACCTGTATTTTCAATAAACAAATCAAGTTTTTCTTCTGTAGCATTAGTAAAATGTCTTCCGCCTCTGTTTGTTTCATCATTGCCGTATTTAAAAGAGCAGTAAAAATATCCTTTATTTTTAAGACAGCAAGACAAATTTTTAAATGCAAGGTTAATGTCTTTTAAGGGAACATGGAGAAGTGAAGCACAGGCCCATACAGCATCAAAAGTGATTTCACTTTTAAATTTTTCAAATCTGCATACATGAACATCAATGCCTGTTAATTTTTTTGCAATTTTTGCAAGTTCAAAGCTTGCATCAATTGCAGTTACCTTAAAACCTTTTTCAAGGAAAAATTTTATATCTCTTCCAGAACCGCATCCTGCATCAAGAATATGACATCCTTTGCAAAGATAAGGCAAAAAAGCATCATATATTATATTCATATCAACATTTACAGTTGAATCTGCAAAATTTTTTGCATTTTCATTATAAAAATCTACTGACATTATTTTTTCCAGGTCTTTAAAATTTTAAATCAAAAAAATATGAAACGCTCAATTCAGGTTTAGATTAACCAATATTTATCCAGATACTTAAAGTCAAGATTTAAAAATGGAAAAGTTCCCCATAAAAACAAAGGGAACTTTTAAAAAAATTAAAACCAGCCAGCCTGGCCGGAAAAAATCAAATGCCTCAACCGCCTCCGTTTCGGCAAGCACGAGGCGGAGCATTAAAACCGCCCTTACCCTTTGGAATTCCGTTTGGTCTAAATGATCCTGTTGAAAGAAGCTTTTTTACATTTGTGCTTTTACATTTTTTACATTCAATTTTTTCGTTTTCTTCACCCTGAAATACAAGACATTCAAAAACTTCTCCACAGTCTTCACACTGATATTCGTAAATAGGCATTTTAAACTCCTTAAAAAACATAAAAATTAATTTAACCAGCTTTTATAGATTAAATATTTTTTTTAAAGTTACAATTCCATTTTAAAAAAACATATAAATATAAATTGATGAACTGCTAATACATATAGTATCTTCAAATTTTTTAATCTGATCCAATATTTATATTTAATAATAATTTTAATTTTTAACCGGAAAAAATAATTATGGCAGTATTTGAATATCAGGCACTTACAAAAAACGGAAAAAATAAAAAAGGTATAATTGATGCAGGAAGTCCACAAACTGCAAAGGCAAAAATCAGAGAAAAAAATTTGTACCCTGTATCTTTAAAAGAAATAAAATCTGAAAAAAATTCAAAACAGTCTTCAGCAATTTTAGCTTCAATTCTAAAGCCTAAAATAAAAACAAAGGAAATTTCACTTGCAACAAGACAGATTTCAACACTTTTATCTGCAAGATTTCACCTTGTTGCTGCACTTGAATCTGTTTCAAATCAGATTAGATCTGAAAGACTCAAAACAATTTTAACCAAAGTAAAAGATGAAGTTGAATCAGGAAAAAGCTTTGCAGAAGCATTGTCTGGTTACCCTGATGTATTTACTTCAATTTATATAAATATGATAAAAGCTGCTGAAGCCGCAGGAACTTTGGAAATAGTCATGGAACGTATTGCTGATTTAATGGAAACCTCAGAAAAAAGAAAATCCAAAATCAGAGCAGCCCTTGCCTATCCTGTGCTTATGATGTTTTTTGGAGTTATTGTTTTAGTTATTTTAATGACTATGATTGTTCCAAAAATTGTATCCATTTTTTCAGATATGAATCAGCAGCTTCCTGCAATTACAATTTTTCTTATTGCTGCAAGCGATTTTTTGAAAAAATTCTGGTGGGTTCTTATGATTGTTATTGTTTTTTCCCCTGGACTAATACGGTATCTTTTTAAAAATGACAAAACCGGATATTTCATGGACAGCCTTGTAATTAAAATCCCCCTTTTTGGAGAACTTAATAAAAAACTTATAGCAGCAAGGTTTTCAAGAATTTTGTCCTCTCTTGTCAAATATGATGTACCTATTTTAAAGTCCCTTGATATTGTTATAAATATTGTAGAAAACAGAATTTTTAAAGATGCTCTTCTAAGAACAAAAAATGGAGTAGAACGCGGCGACGGCCTTGCATATTCCCTTGAAAGAGAAAAAATTTTCCCTGAAATTACAACCCAGATGATTGCAGTTGGTGAAAAAAGCGGAAATCTTGAAGATATGCTTGCAAAAGTTGCAGATATTTATGAATCAGAAACAGAAGATTTAATAGTTGCACTTACTTCAATGCTTGAACCCCTTATTATAGTTTTTATGGCTGTTGTAATTGGATTTATAGTTTTTGCAATCTGTATTCCTATTTTTACCATGAACCAGCTTATTGGATAATAATTAATATTGACTTGTTTCAAAAAATATTAAACTTTGTTTTTTTATCTGCATTTAAAATCGGGGGAATCATGAAAGAAGTAATGGAAAATATCTACTGCATAACCCAGAAATTTCGCTGGTCAATGTTTAAGCCGCCTGCAAATATCTATATAATAGCATCAAAAAAAGGAATTATTTTTGACAGCGGATATGGAACTTTTTATGATTTAAGGTTTTTCAGAAAACAATATTTAAAAGTTCTTAATGATATCAAAAAAAAAGGAATTGAATTTAATCCTTATTATATAATTCCAAGCCACTCCCACGGAGATCATTTTTCAGGACTTTCAGGAATAAGAAAATTTACAAAAGCAAAAGTCTGCCTTACTCCCCTAATGGCTGAAGTTCTGGCATCAAAAGAAAATTTAATAAAAAAACACAAACTTTCAGGCTCGCCCGTAAGAGTTTTATGGAAAGAAGAAAGAACCAAAGCTGCCGGAAGATGGGATCTTATTTTTCCACATGTTTTTGGATTAAAATTTTTAAATGATCCAGACATAATCATAAATGAAAACGACAAAATCAATGACGGTGAAAAAGACTGGAGAATTATTCCTGTAAAAGGACATTGCGATGATCATATAGCACTTTTTAATGAAAAATCAGGAATAATGTTTTGCGGAGACAATATTATACAAAATGTAACAACCTGGCTTGGACCTCCAAGATCAGATGTTGAAGCTTATTGCAGAAGTCTTCAAACTGTTTACAGCCTTAAAAATTTAAAAATTATTCTTCCTGGACACGGAAGGCCTGTAACTGATCCCAAAAAAAGAATAACTGAAATTCTTATACACAGAAGAAACAGGACAAAAGATGTTATAGATATTATTTCCAATCACAAAGACGGAATAAGATTTAAAAATTTAAGGGATCAAATTTATCCTGAAGGCACAAAATTCTGGGTTAAAAGCAGTGGTGAAGGCTGGATTTTATCTACAATTGATTTTTTAATGAAAAAACGGCTTATAAAGCTTTCAAAAAAAAATGGGAAAACAAAAATTATTCCAAGAAAAAAAATATTTGATGAAACAGAAGTTGAAAATATACTTTCTTTACTGCAAAAAAAATAAAAATTTTAGTAAATTGAACTAAAGCATAAATTAAAAAATACAGTTTTTGGGTATTAAATTTACTTCTAATTTATTAATAAAAAAACAATTTTTTAGTTCTATGCCTATTAATATCAGGACTTAAAAATAAAATTATTGACTAATCCATGTGAAATTATGATATTGTTTTTTTTTGATAAACTTATTTTTTTACCAAAAAAACAGTTATAATTTTTAGCTTTAGATCATTATCTTCGTTTGAGTTTTTAACAAATTCATAGTAACGATTGGCTGGTCAATGAACAAAAAAAAAGCTTTAATTCCAATCAAAATTCTTTTGCTTATTTTGCCTTTATTTTTTTTGTTGTCATGTGCTTCCAAAAAGCCAGAATTCCCCGACCCCCAATGGAAATTTGAAAAAAATGCCATAGAAATCAGATACAGCTCATCAAAAAACCTTAATCTTTTTAATGAAAATCCCCACACCCTTGTTGCAGGAATTTTTCAGCTTGCTCAAAAAGCCGAATTTGAGGAAATCAGTAACACATCTCAGGGACTTAAAGAGCTTTTAAGCATAAAAAATATTTCAGATAAAAACAGCCTGAAAATAAAGGACTGTCTGAAATATTTACCTGTTATTATTTCACCGGATGAAAATAAAACAATAACAATAGACAGGGAAGAAAATACAAGATGGATTGGAATAATAGCAGGTTATTACAGTCTTGATCCAAAAAATTCAGTCAGAATATATGAAATACCTGTTATAAATGAGACTGAAAAAAAATTTTTCAAAAAAAAATACAAATCATATCCTTCACAAATGTTTATAAATATCAACTTTGGAAGCTATTCAATAACAAATTTGGAGACAGATTAATTGGATTTTACAAAACCGGTTTACTGGCATCAGGGTTTATTTCTTCAGCCCCATCATTTTCAGCAGCAGGAACTTTACTTAAAATCTGACTTTTCTTTTTTTACCGGCCTTATTTTGCCTTATCCATGGGGAATTAAAACCTATGAACTGAACAAGGAATCACTTAAAAATAATATAATTGAACTTGATTCTGGTGAATTTATTTTTCAGGATACAACCATTGTATCATTCCCCAAAAATGCTGCTGCTGTTCCAAGGGTTTTTGATCCATTAAAAATTAATCAGGACAAACCTGAAAAAATTTATTTAGGCATCAAAAAAATGTCTCAGTCTTCAATCAATGCCCACCAGACTGAAAACAGCGAAAATTTAAATGAAACCTTTGCAAGATTTGTAATAAAAGGAATTCCTGATGAAGTAAAAGACCTTTATTCAAAAGGCAGTGAAGCACAAATTGAAAAAATGACATATCTTTTAAAATTTTATTTTGAATCAGAACTTGAAAATCTTCAGAATTATTGTTTTTTCCCCATAGCAGTTATTGAAAAACAGGGAGACAATATTTACTATAAAAATGATTTTATTCCCCCATTAATAAATGTTTCAGCATCTGAAAAAATTTTTAAACTTGTATACAATTTAAAAGAAAGCCTTTCAGCAAGAGCAAGGCAGCTTGAGGAATACAAAAATCCCCTGGGAATGAAAAAGTCATCTTTTACTACAGAATATTTTATTTATCTCATGGCCCTGCAAACTTTAAACAGGCATCTTCCTTTATTAAATAATGTTTTGAAATTTTCAAATCTTCATCCATGGACTTTGTACAATATTCTTTGCCAGATTGCAGGTGAATTAAGCAGTTTTTCAAATAGAATAAACTGCCTTGGTGAAACAAAAATCGGAACAAAGCTGATTTTGGAATATGACCATGAAAATCTATGGGAAATTTATTCTCAAATTTCAAAACTTATTTTAGAACTTTTAGATGAAATAATAATTGGCCCGGAACATATTATTTTTCTTGAAAGAAATGAGGATGAATTTTTTGCGGAAATAAAAGAAGATATTTTTGACGGCCAAAATCTGTATTTTCTAATTGTAAAAACTTCTGAAGACAAAAATATACTTATTAAAAATATAAAAAATATTGCTAAACTTTCATCCAAACAAACAATGGACATTCTTGTAGCAAGAGCTTTGCCTGGTATTGAAATGATTAATGAACCTTCACCGCCTTATGGAATACCTGGAAGACCTGATTCAACATATTTTAAAATAAATCATTTGGCATCATTATTTAAAAAAGTAAAACACGAAAAAAATATCTGCCTTTATTTTGAAGGTGCTCCAAAGGATATGAGATGCGAACTTATTGTTATAAAAGGTGAATAATGGAAACTTTGGATTTAGGCGGTAAAACACCAAGACTTATTGATTCATTTACAGAAATAATTACATATGTTTCATACTTTCTTGCAGATGTTGATAAAATCCAGCCTGAATTTGACAATATTAAAAATGACATAGACAAACTTTTCCTTGAGTCCCAAAAAAAAGCCAAAAACCAAAATATTAAAAATCTTGACTGGAAAAAAGGCTGTTTTCCAGTTGCAGCCTGGGTTGATGAAACAATTTTATGTTCCAACTGGAATTTCAGAGATAAATGGAGAAAAAATCAGCTTCAGCTTAGATATTTTAAAACAACAAATGCAGGTGCAATTTTTTTTGAAAAACTTGAATCCTGCAATTCAAGGGAATTAAGGGAAATTTTTATTTACTGCCTTGCTCTTGGTTTCAAAGGCAAATTTTTTTCAGATGACGATTTTATAGAACTTTCTGAAGTTAAAGCAGACAATATTTTAAAATATTTTTCCAAAGATCAGGATATTAATATTCCAGAAACTCTTTTTCCTGAAGCCTATTGCAGTTACTCTGGTAAAATAAAAAAAAAGCAAAGAAAAATTTCAAACTTTTTTATTTATAGTTTTTTTATAGGCGGCCCTCCACTTGCAGCAGTTTTTCTTTTTTATTTATGCAGCACTAAACTTGATGAACTTTTAATTAATCTCAAAATAATCTGGTAAACGGATGATAATTCATGCTTAAAAAGGCTTTGAAATTAATCTTTTTTATTTTTCTTCTTACAGCAGCAGTATTTTTTATATATTTTTATACATCTTCAAAAATGCTTCCCTGGTGGACTTCTGCAGTTATGGTATCTGGAATAATTGCACTGATTTTTGTTATTATTTTTTTAAAAAAATATTTAGCCAGAAAAAAAGAAAAAAAATTTATTGAAAAAATTATTTCACATGAAAGTTTTTATGAAAAAACTCCACAATCTGGTTTTGAAACAAATAATATATCCGAAAAATGGCTTGAATCAGTTGAGCTTTTAAAAAAATCAAACCTTAAAAAAATCGGCAATCCCCTTTATGTTCTTCCATGGTACATGGTACTTGGTGAACCTGGATGCGGAAAAACCTCATGTATAAAAAATTCAGGTCTTTATCTTCCTGTAACTGAAATAAGCAAAACAGTTTCAGTTTCAGGCACAAAAAACTTTGACTGGTGGTTTTTTCAGGAAGCAATTATCCTTGATACTGCCGGACGATATACAATCCCGGTTGATGAACAAAATGATCTAAGGGAATGGCAGAATTTTCTTACCCTTGTATGTAAATACAGGAAAAAAGAACCTCTAAACGGAATCATTGCTGCAATATCTGCTGAGGATTTACTGAAAAAATCAAGTGAAAACCTCAATGAAACAGGCCATGGCATTAGGAAAAGAATAGATCAGATCATGCGTGCCATGGGTTCAAAAATTCCTGTTTATATTATGGTAACAAAAACAGACCTGATTAATGGAATGACTGATTTTTCAATGTCTCTTCATGAATCTTCACTTACCCAGGCAATGGGGTTTTCAAACCCGGATGAAAATTCAGACTACAGGTTTTTTTTGGATAAGGCATTTAATGCTATAGCCCAAAGACTCAAAGATATAAGGCTTTTAATTGCCAACAAGTCTGGAATGGAAAGCCCTGGATTTTTGATTTTTCCTGAGGAATTTGAAAAAATTTACAATGGTCTTGAAGCATTTTTAAAAGGAATTTTTGAAAAAAATCATTACCAGGAAGATCCAATGTTTAGAGGGATTTATTTTTCATCAGCTCTTCAAAACCAAAATCCCGAATCAGAATTTATAAAAAATTTTAATTTTATTGAAAAAGCAGTTTCACTCAGCAAAAAAAATATCAGAAAAAGTATTTTTCTTACTGATTTTTTTAAAACCGTAATTACAAAAGACAGAAATATTTTTTATCCAATAAAAGAATTTTTAAAATGGAAAAAGATAACAGCAGGTATTGGAATAATCTCATGGATAATGATTTTTGTATTTATTTGTGGAATTATAGGACTTTCCTTTTGGAATAATTCAAAAAATCTTTTGTTTGTTTCACAAAATATCAATTTATCTAAAAAATTGTCAGACGATATTTCTGTAAAGCTAATTGAACTAAACGATTTAAGGGAGAAAATAAGGATACTTGAACAAAGAAACAAAACATTTCTTCCTTCTTTTCTTGAATTTGATCATTCAAAAAAAACAGAGGAAAAACTTAAACAAAGTTTTTCTAATGATTTTAAAACAATTTTTTTATCAGAGCTTGATAAAAATATAAGTAGTTATGTAAATAAAATTAATTACAGGTCAAACAGCGTAGTTACTGCAAAATATATAGAACATTTAATTTCAAGAATTATTATTTTAGAAAACTTAAAATCTGATTCTTTTTTTAAAACAAGTGACAACGCTATTATAAATCCCCATCTTTCAGTAATTTTTCCAAATATCAATAAGGAAATATACAGTTATTTTATAAATTCATATATTGATTTCATAAAATGGAATAACGAAAACGATTATAAAGATATTAATATTTTAAGGCTTAGAAATACTATTGAGGAAATTATACAAAAAAAAGGCCAGAACCTTTTCTGGATAGCTGAAAAAAATATTAAATACAATACATTATATGATCTTGGGTTTTTCTGGGGTAAAAATTTAGAGTCTACAAATATTTATGTAGATCCTGCATTTACTGTTTCAGGTAAAAAAGAACTGGAACTTTTTTTAAATAACCTGAAAAAAGTTTTAGAAAATGATAGGCTAATCAGCCAGATGGAAAAAGAATTTTATATCTGGTATGAAGAAAAATTTTTAAATGAGTGGCTAAATTTTGCTCTTTCCTTTCCAGCTGCTCAAAAACTTCTTGTATTAAGAGAAGATTTCAAAAATAAGGCTTTGGAAATGACCATGCCTGAAAATCCATATTTTAATCTTATAAAAACAATTGACAATGAAACAAAATTTATAAATCAACCTCCAATATGGCTTTTAAATTTAAGGCATCTTGTAAAGGCTTCACAAATAATCCCTGAAAATGAAAAAAAAGGCTTAATAGATAATTTAAAAAACAATAAAAATAAAGTTGTAATAAAACTTAATCCTTTTAATGCTGAAGAGAAAAAAACAATTTTTGATGTATCTGACATATATCATGAATACCTTAAATCACTTGAAAGTCTAAGGCCTGTTACCCAGTCTGCAGGTGATGCCTATGCACAGACATCTTTACTTTTTACAACCGAACCAGGCAAAAAAGGATCAGATTCAGATTTTTACAAGGCAAATGACAATTTTTTAATGCTTATAAATGAACTTAGAAAATCAGGTGATACTGAAATTTTAAAACTTCTTTTAAAGGGTCCGCTTGATTTTTTGACTATGTACTCGGTAAGAGAAACATCATGCCTTCTTCAGGAAAAATGGGATGAACTTGTTATTGGCCCTTGTTCAGGCATTAATGATTATAAAATTCCATATCTGGTTTTTAACAAGGAAAACGGTTTTTTATGGGATTTTTTAAACGGCCCGGGAAAACCATTTATAGGCAGAAATCAAAACGGTTTTTTTGCAAACTCTTCATTCAAAAATAAAATTGATTTTAATCCTGATTTCTTAAAATACATTTCCAAAGGATCTGAAACAATTGTCCAGACTGAACCGTTTTACTATGTTGATATAAAGACTCTTCCCCTTGATATAAATAATGACGCGTCAATAAAGCCCTATGGTGTAATTTTAAGGCTTAATTGTCTTGAAAATAAATCTGTTCTTGAAAATTATAATTATCCAGATGATTTTCAATTCAAATGGTCACCTGCATCATGCGGAGACACTGAACTTGAAATCAAATTTAAAAATTTCAGCCTTATAAAAAAATATATTGGGAATCTTGGATTTGCAGAATTTTTAAATGATTTTAAAGACGGAGTAAAAGTATTTGAGCCAAAAGATTTTGAAGCAGATCAAAAAATGCTTGAATCCTTTAAAATTAAAAAAATTATTGTTTCATACAATATTAAAAACAGCATTGAAGTAATTAAACTTCTTCAAAAAACTCCTGAAAAAATACCTCCAAAAATAGCAGATTGCTGGGGTAAAGAATAATATGTCTTCATTTGAAAATGAAATTTTTATTTGGGGCAAGCACAAAAGTTTTCCAGACTTTATTAAAATTTCAGATAATAACAAGTACCTTTTAGAAATAGAAAAGGTTTTTGACAATTCTTTGTATTTTTCATCTTTAAGCTCAACAAAGATAATTTTTTATATTTTTCATAAAAAAAAAGGATTTATTACAGGTGCAGTTTTGCAAAGTATGGACTCAAAATTAAGAAACAGCCCTTTTTTAATAGGTATAAGGTATAAAACAATTAATTATCTAAAAAAATGGAATAACCTTTTTTTATCAGGATTTCAGATTTTTGAAAATGCAGATAAAATTGTTAATAAAGAATTTGATAATATCAATTCTTTTAAAAAGGAAGCTTTTGCAACAAAAAAAATTAGATTTTCTGAAACTTTTTTATTTGTTTCAGATGATAAAATAAAAAAGTTTGTTTTTGAAAATATAAAAAAAGAAAAAGAAAATTTAAACAAGCAAAAATTAATGGTTTTTAAAGTTGAAAAAGAGAAAAAAAATGATATTCTCAAAATATTATATCATATTGAAAAATTAACAAATATTACTCCTTTTTCTTTTTTTTTAAGAGAAAATACCAACAATTTTCAATTGTCTTTTTTTTACAGAAAATTTTCATATAAAGATTTGACAAACATCTGGTTAAGCTGATTCTAAAAAAATAAGGAATTGAAATGGTTTCTGATTCTTTAGGAAAAATACCTATTACCAAAGAAAACCCTTGCGGAATTGATATTACCTATGAACCTGAATTTGAAGAGCTTCAGCAAGAAATTGACAAGCTGTCCATTGTTTCCTCAAATCCCGAAGGTGTTGACTGGGGAAAAGTTGTAAATTTAAGTGAATTGATTTTAAAAGAAAAATCTAAAAACCTTCTTGTTGCAGTTTATCTTTCGCAAGGTCTCATTAAAACAAAGGGTTTTGAAGGTTTTTTAACAGGTACAAAAATAATTTCAGATATTTTAGAAAACTATTGGGATTCTTTTTTCCCTCCTCCAAAAAGAAAAAAAGGAAGAAGCAATTCAATCAGATGGTGGTATGAAAAAACAGATTTGTATCTTAAAAATATAGATCCTGAATTTAGAATAAATAAAGAAGATGCAAATTTTCTTATCAAGCAAATAAAAGCCCTTGATTCTCTTTTATCCGAAAAATTTGAAGATTCTCCAATCTTAAATACCATTATTCAAAATGTTCAAAAAATTCCGTTTAATTTGGAAAAGGAAGACGCAAAAATAGATGAAATACCAAAACCATCAAAGGCTGAAAAAATTGAAAATAATGAAAGCCAAAATATTCCCCAAACAATTAAGGAAAGTTTAAAAAAGGAAAGCCCTGAAAAAGAAAATTTATCAAATAAAGTTTTGCCAGAACAAGTTAATTCAGAATTAATCAAAAATGACAAAGATGCTGCAAAAGCCTTAAAACAAGGCTTTGATATACTTGTAAAAACATGTAATTATTATTTTTTTAAAGATATTTCAAATCCTGTTTCCTATAAAATTTCAAGACTTTACACCTGGGCTCAGATTGAGCAGCTTCCAGTGACAGAAAAAAACAATAAAACCCTTCTGCCCCCCCCTGACTCAGCAATAAAAAAATCAATTGAAAACATGATTTTTTCTAAAAATTATGAAAGTGCGGTTATTACTTCAGAAAATAATTTAAGAAATTATATATTCTGGCTTGATCTGAACAGATATTCTGCTGCTGCTTTAGGTGAAATGGGAGAAAAATATTTAAAAGCAAAAATAACAATAGAAACAGAAACTTCAGGTTTTATAAAAAAGTTTATTAATCTTGAAAATTTTTGTTTTTCTGATGGAACTCCTTTTGCAGATAATGAAACAAAGTCTTGGCTCAAATCAATATCAGGTCAAACTGAAAAAAGTGACGAGTCCTTTAGTGTCTGCGGTGATGAAGTTTATTTAAAAGTTCTTGAAATTCAAAAAAAAGCAGAAATTTTTTTTAAAAATAAAAAATTATATGAAGCAGTTTTTTTATTTGAAAATGGACTTTTAGAGGCAAAATCATTAAGGGAAAAAATTTTATTGAGAATTTACCTTTCAAAATTTTTTTCAGATATTGGAAAACCTCAATTGTCATTTCCACATCTTCAAAAAATTGAAGAAGCTATTAATGATTTTAGGCTCGAGGAATTTGAACCGGAAATTGCAGTTTTAGGTTATACCTTAATTTATAAAGCATACAAGCTTTCCAACAATGAAACACTGGTTTCAAAAAGCAGTTATTACCTTGATAAAATTTCTGTAATTAAACCTGCTAAAGGATTCAGACTTGATGATTCTTAGTTTTAAAAATCGGCTGAAATAAACTTTTTAATAAAAAATAACAAAATAGGGAGGAAAAATGGAACAGTCCATAGCTCCAAAAGAAAGAGTAAACATTACATATAAGCCAGCAACCGGAGATGCAAAAGAAGAAGTTGAGCTGCCGCTTAAAATTCTTGTGATGGGAGATTTTACTCTTAAACAGGACAATCGTGCAGTTGAAGACAGAGAACCAATAAATATCAACAAAGATAATTTTAATGATGTACTAAAAGCACAAAATCTTGAAGCTTCATTTGCTGTGAAAAACAAATTGTCTGACAGTAGTGAGGAAGATATTCCTGTTAACCTCAAATTTGAAACCATAAGAGATTTTGAACCAGACAATATAGTTGCAAAAGTTCCAGAACTTAAAGCTCTTATGGAATTACGTGAGGCTCTGACAGCTCTTAAAGGGCCGCTTGGCAACCTTCCTGATTTTAGAAAAAAACTTCAGGAAGCAGTAAGCGATGAAGGCATAAGAGAAAAAATACTCAAAGAACTTGGATTAGATAAGTAAATCAGGAGATATATATGGCTGAAGAAGAAAAAAAAATTCAACAAAAAGAAGCAGTTTCTGAAGTAAAAGAAAGTTCTCTTCTTGATCAGATAATTGAGGCAACAAAAGTAAAGCCGCAGGATGAAGCATATTCAATTACAAGAACAGGCGTTCAGGCATTTATTGATGAGCTCTTAAAACCTGAAAGGGAAGGCGTAAAGATCGGCAAGGCACTTGTAGATGATATGATTGCAAACCTTGATTCAAAAATTTCTCTTCAAGTCAATGAAATTTTGCATAATGAATCTTTCCAAAAGCTTGAATCCTCATGGAGATCTCTTAAATATCTTATAGACAACACTGATTTTCGAGAAAATATTAAGATTTCAATTTTAAATGTAAGCAAAAATGATTTAATGGATGATTTTGAAGATTCCCCTGAAATACCACAATCAGGACTTTACAAAACAATTTATACAGAGGAATACGGGCAGTTTGGCGGACAGCCATATGGTGCAGTAATTGGAAACTATGATTTCGGCCCAGGTCCTCAGGATATAAAGCTTCTTCAAAACATTGCAAGTGTTTCTGCAATGTCCCATGCACCATTTATTGCAGCAGCAGGGCCTGAATTTTTTGGAATTGAAACTTTTGATGAACTCCCTAATTTAAAAGACCTTGAAGCAATATTTGAAGGACCTCAATATGCAAAATGGAAAAGCTTTAGAAATTCAGAAGATGCAAGATATGTCGGGCTTACTTTGCCCAAATTCATGTTAAGACTTCCATACGGCCAGGATACAATACCTGTAAAATCTTTTTCATATAAAGAAGATGTATCAGGAGGAAACAATGGCTTTTTATGGGGAAACGCAGCCTTTACCTTTGCAACCAGGATAACAGACAGCTTTGCAAAATACCGCTGGTGTGCAAACATAATAGGCCCCCAGGGAGGAGGAAGTGTTGAAAATCTTCCTGTTTATAATTTTGAATCAATGGGTTCAACCCAAACCAAAATCCCAACCCAGGTTTTATTATCTGAAAGAAAAGAATTTGAACTTGCAGAACAGGGTTTTATTGGTCTTACAATGAGAAAAGGAAGCGATAATGCTGCTTTTTTCTCTGCAAATTCCTGTCAGAAACCAAAATTTTTCGGAAACAACCCTGAAGATAAAGAAGCAGAAATGAACTACAAACTTGGGACTCAGCTTCCCTATATGTTTGTTGTAAACAGACTTTCTCATTACATAAAAGTAATACAAAGAGAAAACATAGGCACATGGAAGCAAAGAGGTGACCTTGAAGACGAATTGTCAAAATGGCTGCGTCAATATGTTGCAGATCAGGAAAATCCTGCACCAGGAGTAAGATCAAGGCGTCCATTAAGAAAAGCAGAAATAAGTGTAAATGATGTCGCAGGAGACCCTGGATGGTATTCTGTTACAATGAAAGTAATGCCTCATTTTAAATATATGGGAGCAAATTTCACACTTTCTCTTGTTGGAAAACTGGATAAAAATTAAACCTTAAAATAAATTAGCATACATAAGGTTAAATTTTTTTGAACTGAACGAAATTATAATTTTGTTAAATCAGGAAATAAAATTTTAAAAAGTCTTTATCAGTTTTATAAAAAAACAACTTTAATTTAAGGAGACTTAGCCATGGCAATGACCGCATACATGAACCTTGAAGGTATGAATCAGGGAAAAATTGAAGGCGGATGCACACAATCTGGAAGAGAATCAATGATTCTTGTCTTTGGTGTTGATCATAATGTAGAAATTCCAAAAGATACACATACAGGGCTTCCTACAGGACAAAGGATTCACCATCCTCTTCTCATCACAAAAGAAATAGACAAATCTTCTCCTCTTTTGTATCAGGCCTGCTGCAGCGGGGAACAATTCAAGGAAGTTTCTTTAAGCTATTACAGAATAAATGAAAAAGGCCAGGAAGAACATTATTACTCAATCAAGCTGCAAAATGCCATAATAGTAAGCATGAGAACTTATAAACCTTTAACATTTTTAGAAGAAAACAAGCCTTATAAAGACATGGAAGATGTTCAGTTTACCTATGAAAAAATAATATGGACATATGAATCAGACGGAATAGAATCCGAAGATTCATGGAAAACACCAAAAGCATAATAAAAAGGCAGCTATGAATAAGGTCTTTTTATGAATCTATTAGCAAAACATTAAAAGGCCTTTTCAATTAATATTTTATTTTTTTAGGTTGTGGACAAATAAGGATAAGTTTATGTCTGGCATTACTTTGCTTGAAAAGCTTGATGAGTATGAAAAAAACCCTCAAAAAAGGGGAGCATGGGACAGCTTAAAAATTAAAGAATCTGTTTTGAATTCACTTTCAAAAATTCTTAATTCAAGACAAGGGGGCTCGCTTTCAGCACCTGATTTTGGGATGCCTGATTTTACAAATATCCCTGGTTTTATAGACCTTGAAACTTATACTGATTTTGAACAAAGCATAAAAAAAGTAATAGAAAAATATGAACCAAGAATTAAAAATTTAAATGTCGAATACATTAAAGCTGAAAAACGTTTTTTTCTCTTAAAATTTAAACTTGAGGGAAATATTGTTCTGCCTGATTTTGTAATACCACTTTCAATTCAGACTGTTATTGAACCTGAAGGTAAAATAATTATAAAAAATTAATTTTTATATTGGATTGCAAATATAAATGTTTAGAAAATATTATGCACAAGAACTTAAAAATATTAGAGAGCTGGCAAGTGAGTTTTCAAATGCACATCCTTCAATTGCTCCCATGCTTGAAGGCAGATCTCAAGATCCGGATGTGGAAAGACTTCTTGAGGGAATGGCTTTTATTTCAGGCTTGTTAAGGGAAAAAATTGACGATGAATTTCCTGAAATAACTCAAGGACTTTTAGAGCTTACTTATCCTCAGTATCTAAGACCTATTCCTTCATGTACGCTTTTTTCCTTTGTGCCTAAAGTAAATCTCATGGAAAAAATAAAAATAAAAAAAGGTTCAAAAATTGAGTCTGTACAAATAAATGAAACACCCTGCATTTTTTCTATTACATCTGAAATAGAAGTTTTTCCGGGATATATTGAAAGCGTTAAATTTGAGTTTATTCCTGGCAAAACTCATAATATAAAAATCAAAATAAAACTAAACAATATAAATCTCTCACAACTAAATTTTGATAAAATCAGATTTTTTTTGAATGGATCATACGATGATGCCTCAAATCTTTTGTATCTTATTTTAAAAAATGTGCAAACTTTTGAAATAAAATCTTTTTCAGGCGAAAAACAAATATTAGGCAATGAAAATTTGGTTCATTCAGGTTTTGATGAAAATGAAAGCCTTATACCTTATCCTGCACATGCATTTCAGGGATACAGAATCCTTCAGGAATATTTTATTTTGCCTGAAAAATTTTTATTTATTGATGTTACAGGCTTGAATCAATGGACAAAAAGGGGAAATGACGACTCATTTGAAATAAAATTTAATTTTCCTGTTTGTCAGATACCTTTCCCTGAAATAACAAACAACTCATTTGCTCTTTTTACTGCTCCAGGAATAAATATTTTTGATCATGACGCATCCCCAATAATACTTGACCACAGACAAAGTGAATATAAAATCAATCCCTCTGGCAATAAAAATAAAGCATATGAAATTTATTCAGTAGAAAAAGTAACTGGCTTTATTCAAGGCTCTGTTTCAAGAAAAAAATATGTTCTTGCAGCAAGATACACAGACGAAAAAACAGGAAGCTACACAATAAAAAAAAAGATATCCCCTGTAACAGATGAATTAGAAGTTTTTTTTTCACCAGGATACTTTGATCAAGCAAAAGTACCTGAAAAGGAAACTCTTTCAATCAAGCTTCTCTGTTCTAATGGACAGCTTCCCACAATGCTTCAAACCGGAGATATTTCAAAGGAAACATACACTTCGCCTGAACTTTGCACATTCAGAAACATTTTACCTCCGACTCACCCTTTAAGGCCTCCGGTAAAGGATAATCTATGGCAGTATATTTCCCATATGAGCATTAATCTGTTTTCAATTTTAAATAAAAAAAATCTAAAGGAACTTTTGAAGCTCTATATTTTACCAGAAGGAACAAGCAGCAAAAATGTGGAAAAAATAAATAAAAAAATTGATGGGATTTTAAGCGTAAAATCTGAAAAAATAAAAATTCTTTATAGAGGAACAATTGTACGAGGTATTAGAATTTTTATTTTAATGAATTCCACAAGTTTTGCCTCAAAAGGTGATCTTTATATTTTTGGTGCAGTTTTGAATAATTTTTTTGCAACATATTGTGCAATCAACACTTTTACCGAGCTTGTCGTCAATGATGAAATTACAGGAGAAGAATTCAAGTGGAAGCCAAATACCGGCAAAAAACATCTGATTTAAAAGATGAACTTAATAATAATCCTTCGGCTTTTTCATTTATACAGGCTATAAGGCTTTTGAGATTTTTTCATAAAAAAAAGCCCCCTCTTCCTGAATTTATAAAAAAATATTTAAGAATTACTCCAGCTCTTTCCCTAGGCTTTCCAGGATGCGATATCAAAAATTTAGAAATTGATGAAAATAAAGATATTTTTAAAATAACTGCAACCTTTCTTGGATTATACGGGTCTTCTTCCCCCTTGCCGGTTTTTTATACTGAAGATCTTATTGATGAAACAAATGAAGGAAGATCAGTTAAAAAAGATTTTATTGATATATTTAACGTAGTTTTTTTTGAGCTTTTTTATAATTGTGTTTCCAAATACAGACTCAATCTAAAATTTTGCGATGAAAATAATACATTATATAAAAATTTTTTATATTCACTTCTTGGACTTGGAACCTTAGAAACAAGAAACAGCTTTGACTTAAAAGATGAAATGCTTAAATATCTTGGAATTTTTCTCCATTACCCAAGATCTTCATCAGGGCTTAAAACAATAATTAAAGATTTTTTTAATCTAAATGAAGTTGAGATAACAGAGTTTACAAAAAATATTGTAAATATTCCAGAAGATCAGCAAACTATTCTTGGAATAAAAAATTCAGCCATTGGACAAAATTGCCATCTTGGAAATAAAATTACTGATTATTCAGGAAGAATTACCATAGAAATTAAAGACATTAGTGAAGAGGACTTCCACAGATTTATTCCATCAGGAGATAAATATATCAAACTTAAAAAAATTATCAGTTTTTATCTTGATCAGCCCCTTGATGTAAAAATTGTGCTTGCACCACTTTGCCAAGAAATTAAACCGGCCTGCCCTGGAAGCAGCACATGGAGCGAGCTTGGGTACAATACATGGATTTTTTCAAAAAATATTAAAATTGACAATAAAACCGCAGATTTTATTTGTGAAATATAAAATGGAGCAATAAAAATGACCCATGACATAAAAGCACTTTTATCTAAGTTAAGCTCAAAATCTACTGATTATCTTCACAATGCAGCAGGTCTTTGCGTTTCAAGAACAAATTATGAAATAGGATTTGAGCATTTTTTAGTCAAAGCTCTTGAAGACAGCTCAGGTGAAATTATAAAAATTCTAAATGAATTCAATATTGAAACTTCAGAACTAAGAACAAGACTTAATCATACACTAGAAGATTTTAAAACAGGAAATACAGGAAATCCTGTTTTTTCTCCTTTTTTGATTGAACTTTTTGAAAATTCATGGATGCATGCATCAATAGATTTTTCTTTAAATAAAATAACTTCTGGAATAGTTTTATACAGTTTTATTCAAAAACCCTCATTTTTTGGAGCAGGTCTTTATATAGATAATTTAAAAAAAATAAATTCTAAGACTTTAAAAGATAATTTTTTCAAAATTCTTTCAGATTCAACTGAATCAGAAATTTTTCAACTGCAAAGCCAAAAAAAATCCAGTCCACCCTCAAACAATGATTTTATCAGCCAATATTGCCAGGATTTTACAAAAAAAGCCTATGAAGGCAAAATTGATCCAGTGTTTGGGCGTGAAGATGAAATTCAGCAGATAATTGATGTTTTAGCAAGAAGAAGAAAAAATAATCCAATTCTTGTAGGAGAACCAGGTGTTGGTAAAACCGCTGTAATTGAAGGACTTGCACTTAGAATAATCGAAAATGACATTCCTGAAATGCTTTCAAAAGTAATGCTTCTTGGTCTTGATATGGGTGCACTTGAAGCAGGTGCCGGCGTAAAGGGAGAATTTGAAAACAGATTAAAAGGCGTACTTGATGAAATTAAAGCTTCTGAAAAACCAATAATTCTTTTTATTGATGAGGCACATACTCTTATTGGTGCAGGTGGTTCTGCCGGAACATCAGATGCAGCAAACCTTTTGAAGCCGGCCCTTGCAAGAGGAGAAATAAAAACCTGTGCTGCAACTACATGGAGTGAATACAAAAAATATTTTGAAAAAGATCCTGCTCTTGAAAGAAGATTCCAAATGATAAAACTTTCAGAACCTAATGTTGAAAAAACAGCTCTGATTTTACGAGGGCTTAAACCTTCATATGAAAAAGTCCACAATGTAATTATAAGAGATGATGCAATTATCTGTGCAGCAGAATTTGCAGACAGATACATTACCTCAAGATTTCTTCCGGATAAGGCTATTGATCTTCTTGATACAGGATGTGCAAGGGTAAAAATAAATTTAAGTTCAAGGCCTCACATTCTTACAATACTTGAAAAGGAAATTCAGGCACTTGAAAGGGAAAAATCAGGCATGAAAAGGGACATGGATAATGGCCTGGATATTGACCAAAAAAGAGCTTTGGAAATTGATTTGACAATTGAATCCAAAAAATCTGAATTTGATGAAATAAATGCAAGATATCTGAATGAAAAAGAACTTGCCAATCAGGTTGTTGAATCAAGAAATAAATTTCTTGCATCTAAAAATCCAAATGAAAAAGACCAGACAAGACAGCATATGAAAGATAAAATCAGCCAGCTTAAAAATTTTCAAGGTGAAAATCCCATGGTTAATATTGAAGTTGATCCTGATGTTATATCAAAGGTTGTTTCAGACTGGACAGGAATTCCACTTGGAAAACTTCAAAGAGATCAGGCTTCTACAGTTCTTAATATGGAAAAGCATTTGAGTGAAAGGGTAAAAGGCCAGGACCAGGGGCTTTCAATTATTTCAAAGGTTATAAAAGCCTCAAAAGCCGGTATTAAAGACCCTGCTCAGCCAATGGGCATTTTTCTTTTAGCCGGCCCAAGCGGTGTTGGAAAAACTGAAACAGGATTATCAATTGCAGATCTTTTGTTTGGGGGCGAAACCAACACAATTACAATTAATATGAGTGAATTTCAGGAAAGACATACAACAAGCAGACTAATAGGATCGCCTCCTGGTTATGTAGGATATGGCGAAGGAGGTCTTTTAACTGAAGCTGTAAGGCAAAATCCATATTGTGTTGTTCTTCTTGATGAAGTTGAAAAGGCACATCCTGATGTAATGAATCTTTTTTACCAGGTATTTGACAAGGGAGTTCTTACAGATGGTGAGGGAAAGGAAATAAGCTTTTCCAATACAGTGATTATCCTGACTTCAAACCTTGGAACAGATATAATAGCTGAAATGACATCTGAAGAAGATGAAATTGATATAGAATCAGTAACAAATGCTGTAAGGCCTCTTTTATCAAAACATTTTAAACCAGCTCTTCTTGCAAGAATGACAATTGTCCCATACTTTACTCTGAATAAAGAAGCTCTAAAAAATATTGTTGAGCTTAAACTTAATAAACTAAAAACAAATCTTTTAAAAAATACAAAAATGGTTCTTGAATATGATGAAACTGTAAAAGAACTTATTACAGCAAGGTGCAGCGAAGTTGAAACAGGTGCAAGAAATATAGATTATATTTTACAGAGCAAAGTAATGCCGGAAATTTCCCAGACTGTTTTAAAAGCTCTTGGAGAAAAAGGGATGCCTGAAAAAGTAATTATTAAAACAGATGATCAAAATAATTTCCAAATAGAATTTCTAGGTATTCAAAAATAAAAATTCAGGAGAAAAAATGTCTAGGCAGCCATATGTTTTAATGCTTTCTAATGATGCTCAAAAAACTGCATTAATTAAATCACAGCTTGATGCAAACGGATTAAATTTCAAAGGCAGTTTATTTAAAGATGATCTTGAAAAAAACGCATGGAATTTTTCACTTGATGAAATAAAAAATCCAGAAACAGGAGTTTTAATTATCTGCGGATCAAAAACTGATTTTTTTAAAAAATCAATTTTAAAAGGTCTTTCATTGCTAATTCTTTCCGTACAATATCTGAAAGGTGAAAAATTCCCAATAATTGTTGTTTCTGACTTTGAAACAGAAAAACAAAATCTTCCTTTTGCCTTGAAAAATGTTTTTTTTGTTTCCATCACCAGTCCCTTGATCGGGGCAAAAGCTGCTGCAAAGGCAAATATTTCTGTAAAAAAAGGCGAAAGAAATTTCAGACTCAATATTTTAACATTTCAAAATAATTACATATGGATTGAAGCCGGCCCCTTAATAAAAAAGTGGAACGGAATTATAACTGGAGTATTAAAACCCTCAAAAATAGATGCTTTAGGCATTGGTGAAAAAGATAAAATACCTGAAAAATCAGTACTTGAATATCCACTTAGAGGAATTGAACTGGAAATTAATAAAAGAGAATTTTATGCCTGGGCAGCAAAAAATCAAATATCTGACAATGAATCTGCATTTTTCAGAATAGACAAAAATTCAGACTCATTTATTTTTGGATCTTTCAATGATGGTAAAGATATAGAAGTCTGTATTGTTGATCTTGTTTAGCAGACTTAACAAAAAATTTTAATCAGGAATCAAACTATGGCAGATCAGGAAAGAAAATTTTCATTTGTATCTCTTGGAATGCCAGGAGATACTTTTCAGGTAGTCAGATTTAAGGGTTCTGAAGGGCTTTCAACAGTATATAGTTTTGAAATTGAACTTATTTCAACCTACCATGATCTCAGTCTTAATGAAGTAATAAGAAATCCTGCAAGATTTACAATTTTAAGAAAAGAAGGAAATATACCATTTAATGGTATTCTTATAGAATTTGAACAGCTTCACCAGGCAGATAAATATTCATTTTACAAAGCTGTACTTGTTCCAAAGCTCTGGTGGCTTTCTCAAACAATGCACAACCAGGTCTTTTTAAATAAATCTGTACCTGAAATTCTTGAATCCCTTTTAAAAGATGGCGGACTAAATGAAAATGATTTTGAAACAAAACTTCAAAATGATTATCCCAAAAGGGAATATGTCTGCCAGTACAAGGAAACCCACCTTAATTTTTTTGAAAGGTGGATGGAAAGAGAAGGAATTTATTATTTTTTTGAACAAACCTCAAGAGGAGAAAAAATAATAATAACAGATACTGTTTTATCCCACTCATATATGAATGAAGGGAAAATTATGTATTACTCTCCCCCTTCAGGACTTGATTCAATTTCAAGAGAAGAAGTAGTAAAAAATTTTTCATGCCGGCAAAAACTTCTTCCTGCTTCATTAAGGCTTAAAGACTATAATTATAAAAAACCCTCAATAACCATGGAAGCACTTGCCCAGGTCTGTGAAGAAGGAAGAGGTGAAGTATATCTTTACGGAGAAAATTTTGAAACTCCAGACCAAGGTTTTTCACTTGCAAAAATAAGAGCACAAGAACTTCAATGCAGGCAAAGAACATATCATGGAGAAAGTACAATACCCTTTATGAGGCCTGGATATATATTTGAACTGAAAAATCATTACAGAAATGAATTTAATAACAAATACTTGAATATACAAATTTTTCATGAAGGCAACCAATCATCATTCTTACTGGCAGGCCTTTCTAAAGATCAGCTTTCTGAAAGGGAAAAAAGCCAGTATTATATAAATAATTTCACAGCCATTGAATCAGATATTCAGTTCAGGCCTGAAAGAAAAACTCCAAAACCAAAATTTTACGGAACCATAAATGCAAGAATTGATGCATCCGGATCAGGAGAATACGCAGAACTTGATGAAATGGGAAGATACAAAGTAGTTCTTCCATTTGATATGAGCGGAAGATATGGAGGAAAAGCATCAACCTGGCTTAGAATGATGCAGCCATATGCAGGAAGAAATCAAGGGATGCACTTTCCTCTTCACAAAGGAACAGAAGTACTTTTAACATTTATTGACGGAGATACAGACAGGCCAATAATAGCAGGTGCTGTTCCAAACCCTGAAACATCAAGCCCTGTAACAAGTGAAAATCAGACAAAATCAATTATAAAAACCGGAAGAAACATACCTGACAGCACTGTTGGAGCAGCCTCATGGCAGACAGGAATATTTAATTATCTTTCAGACAACTTTATTGAAATTGACGATAAAAAAGATGAAGAAAAAATAAGAATTCATTCACCAAAAGATATATGGATAGAATCAGAAAGATATGCTGATTATGATACTGGAGGCCCTAAAACTGAAACAGATGTTCCAAAAGACATAAAATACTTATGGAAAAAATTCTACTCAGAATCTCCGGATTTTAATCCCACCGGAATGAAACTCTATAATTACGGCAGCGAATCTGCAATTGCCTCAGAGACAGATATAGAATCATTTAAAAAACTGGCTGAAAAAGGAAAAGTTGAATTAAGTAAAGGCGATACATTTGCAATCCAGGAAGGCAATATTTATGATTTTCGAGGCTATTGGGAATATAACCTTGGAAGCAGTTATGAAGAAACCCATATGTCTCAGAAAGCAGAACTTAACAGCAAGAACCTTCCAAATGACATGGCAAATACCGGAGGCCCTTATTATTCAAGTATTAAGCACCTTGATGCAAGTTCACAAAGAAATGTATGGGTTAGCAAAACAATAAAAGGATCTTCCTATGACTATTTTACTGAAGTTCATTCACTTGAAGTCAAAGATGACTGCATTTCCCATGATTACAGATACGGTGGAAGAGTAGAAGAATACAAATATACTGCTGACGAAATTCTTACATATGAAATGCAAAATGAAGCAGGAGAAACCTGGGAAAAAAAATATACAAGATTAGAAGGCACAAAAATATTGGAAACCTGGTCACTTGATGCAGAGTCTTCTGAAAAAAAATATGACAGAAATACCGGTGATTTGATTTCATTTAAAACTTCATCAAATCAAGGCGGAGGCCTTGCAGAATTTGATTTTTCATTTTGTGCAAAGGCAGCAGCAACAATTAAATTGGGCTTTTCTGCATGTTTTTCACTCACATTAAATGCAGACCTAAACATTCAGACAGGTGCAGGAATCGGGCTTAACCTTGATTTAAGGCTTGGCGGTACATTTGCTTTAAAACCAAGCGGAGGACTTAAATTTGACGGAGTAGGATTTACCGCACGAAAAAGAGCTTTGCTCGATGCACAAAAGGCAGCTCTTGAGGCAAGGCAGGCTGAAGCAAGAATAAGCCAAATGCTTGTTGATATAAGAAACAACAATGCTGAAATAAAAAAATGTATGGCTTCGGTTAAAAAAACAGAAGTACATATTCATAGTTCACTCACAGTAGTATTTTTTTAATTTCAGGATTTGAAATGAAAATAATAAGACCTTTGCAAATAAGTATAAATAATCAGGTAATTGAACAAGACCGTAAATTTTATTTAACCCTGTCCTTAAACCTTGGAATTAATTTAACCACAGGTGAAGAACTTTTAGACATTTTTTATCTAAAAGATATTTTTGATACAATGGGTGAAACTCCTATTCCAGATACTGGAATGCCAAAACCAAATGGTGAGTTCCTTGTTTCAGGCAGTTATTTTTCACCGGATAATAAAAAAATCAAAGGCGGTGAAGTAAAGGTAAAAATTGAAAATATAAAAAAAAATCTTTATGTTTTCGGCCGGAGAAAATGGGAAGGAAACATTATATCTGAACCCCTTGAAATTGAATCTTGTCCAATAGATTATAAATATTCATTTGGAGGTAAAAATTTTCAAAAAAATCCTGATGGAATCGGATTTAATGACGGCCTTCTCCCATGTATTGAATACCCTGAAAAACTTATTACCTCAAAAAATGAATTTCCTGAACCTGCAGGATTTGGGCCTCTTCAACCCATGCATCCAGATAGAATGAAATACCATGGAACATATGACAAAGATTACAAAATTAAATTTTATCCAGGATATCCAGATGACCATAACTGGAAATTTTTTCTCTGTGCACCAAAAGATCAATGGATACAGGGCTTTTTTAAAGGAAATGAATACTTTGAAATTCACAATATGCACCCTGAATTTCCTCTTATAAAAGGCAGTCTTCCAGGGCTTTATCCAAGATGCTTTATAAATAAAAATAACAATTTTTCTGAGCTTTCTTTAAACCTTGATACAGTATGGTTTTTCCCTGAAAAAAATTTGGGGCTTCTTATTTTCAGGGGGGTTATTGAAGTTGAAGATGATGAGGCTGATTCAGTTGATGAAATTTTATGTTCATATGAGAATATGGCAGATAAACCAAAAACACAAAATTATTATATGAACGCACTCAGACTAAGAAAAGATAACAATGATGAGTTCCTCAACAACCTGAAAACAAAAGATCTTATTCCTGAGGGCCATAAATCTGCAATGGAAATTCTTTTGTCAAATGTTTCAAACTCACAGGAAACAAGTGAATTTGGGAAAAATATGGATGCCAAATTTATTGGAATTCAAAAAAAGGCAGAGGAAAAAACCCATGAAATAATAAATAATATTGATTTAAATTTAAATGACCATGATTATGAAAACCTCCCTGAAAATTTTAAAAAAGACAAATTTGATATTAAAAATTTAATGTCAAAACCATCAGACTCACAAACTGATCCTGATGTTGAAAAATTAAATAAAGAATTAAACTCCCTTATTCCAGGAATTGTGAAAGGAGACAAAAACAAACTTGATCTTTCAGAGTTTTCCTTTGAAAAACTTGACAAAATTTTTGAAGCACTAGATGAACTTAGCGAAAAAAAACAAAGCCAGGCAAAAACCATTGCAAAAAATGAAGTATTAAAAACAAAAACAAGCATTAACGATCAGATTAAAATCTTGGAAAATGAAATAAAAAAAATAAAAGAATCTGATTTTAACACAGATAATATTGCTAAACTTGAAGAATCAAAAGAAAAAATAAAACAAACACTTAATGCTTTAAATGAAATAGATTTTGACAAAAAAGAAAAATCCGTCCTTCCAAGATTTAATTCAAAAAACATAATTGAACAGATAAAAAAATCATCTGCACTTACAGACCCTCTTATAAATGAGGCATATCAGCATTTAGAATTTATGAAAATTGCAGAATCTGATCCTGAACAAATAAAAAAAATGGAAGAAAATATACTTAAATCAATTAATTCAGCAAATGAACAAAGCAAGCTTTCCATTAAAAATTCAAATATTCTTATTGAGCAGGGAGAAATTGATTTTAAAGAAACATATCTCATGACAGCTCATTTCATGGATGAGGGTCTTTCTCCCCACAAAAAAAGCATTGAGGAAGTAAAAGAAACATTTCTAAAAAATTTTCTTGAAGGCAGAAAAGTTTCAGAATCAGACCTTGCTTGTATTAGCCTTGAAGGTGCAAATCTTGATGGAATTGACCTTTCAGGGTCATATCTTGAACAGGTAAATTTCAAAAATGCAAGCCTTAAAGGTGCAAATTTATCAAAGGCAATTATTTCAAGAGCTGTACTTGAAAATGCAGATTTTACAGGTGCAGATTTTACAGGTGCAAATATTGGCGGAGTAAAGGCAAAAGGAACAAAGTTTACTAATGCTGATTTAAGTTCTGCAAAGCTTTCAAAAGGTGATTTCACAGCAGCTGACTTTTCCTTTGCAAATCTTGAAAATGCAGAAACTCTAGAAATAAAAATCGACAATGCAAAATTTATCCATACAAAAATGCTAAACCAGAACTTTATCGAAACAAATATTTCAAATGCATGTTTTACTGATGCAAATCTTGAAAAATCAGTTTTTTTAAAATCAAATTTAAAAGGCTGCGACTTTACAGGTGCAATTATGAATAATTGTGCATTTATAAATACTTTAATAAATAAATGCTCTTTTACAAATGCCAATCTTTCAAAAACCTGTTTTTCTGTTGTTGAAGAAATGAATTTAGAAACTTTAGATCTTAAATTTAATGGTGCAAAAATTATGCAGTCAAGCTTTCAAAACTTTAATCTTTCAGGTGCAGACTTTTCAAATTCAAATCTTGAAAATGCATTTTTTGGAAGCTCAAATCTTTCAAACTCTTGCTTTAAAAACAGTTTTGCAAAAAACACTCAATTTAGAAAATCAAATCTTATTAACGCAGACTTAGACAATATCAATCTTGAAATGGGCTCTCTTGCAAAAGCCAATCTTTTTAATGCCTCTTTTAAAAATGCCAATCTTTTTTCAGTGGATTTTTTAAGGGCAAATATTTCTGAAACTGATTTTTCAGGTGCAAACCTTGAAAATACGCTGATTGAAAACTGGAGACCTAAATAATGAATAATATTTTATCAGGTGAAGAGCTTTCTTTTCAGGTTAAATCGGGTGAATATTTTTATAAAAATGATTTTTCAGGGCTTGATTTAAAAAATGCTGATTTATCAGGAGGAATTTTTATTGAAGTAATATTTGACGGGTCAGATTTTTCAAATTCAAACCTAAAAGAAGCTGTATTTAATAAATGCTCAATCAAAAATGCCTGTTTTTCAATGGCTGTTCTTGATGAAACAAACTTTATCGGCACAAATCTATTAAATTCTGATTTTAATAATACAGGTTTTAATTTTACAAAATTTATTAATTGTAAAATTGAATTTTGTAATTTTTCAAATGCTCTAATAAAAGATGTAACAACATTTTTAGACTCAAATTTAAATAATTCTGTTTTTAAAAAAACAAAAATTGATGAATCAGTATTTAGTTCATGCAATATGGAAAATATTGATTTTTCTCTGTCAGATATTTTTAAAACATCCTTTATAGGATGCAGTTTTAAATCAAATAATTTCCGGAATTCAAAAATAAACCTGAGTTTTTTTAAAGATGCAGATCTGTCGCAAACAGACTTTTCCAATATGGACCTTACACAAATTCAGTTTCATGAAACAAAACTTTCAGGATGTGATTTTTCTGGCTCAAAAATTAAATACGGCGGATTTATGTGGGCAAAGCTTCAAAATTCAAATTTTAACAACACATACCTTGAACTTGCAAATTTTTTTGAAGCAAAGCTTGATGATTCAAGTTTCATCAGTGCAGATTTAAAGGCTGCAAGCCTTCAGGGTGCAGAAATAAACCATTGTAATTTTACTGGTGCAAATTTATATCAGGCTCAAATGGAAAAAGTTTGTGCAAGTGATTCTATATTTAAAAATTCAGATTTTACCTTTGCAGATCTTTCAAACTCAAATCTTTCAGACTCAAACTTTTCCAATACAAATCTTTATCTTACAAATCTTCATAACATAATCGAAAAAAACACATGGTGGTCGGGTTCAAGTAAAAATTTTTCAAGGGGAACAGACCTTAAAAGGCTTAAATCTGAAAACTGGGGGGACAAATGAATAAACTTGCAAAAAACATAATTCCAATAAAAAATAATTTTGAAGCAAATTTTGAAAAAGGCATTGTAATTTCGGGGAAAAATGAAGATTTTATTGTTGATTTAAGCGGAAAAAAATCTAATGCAAAAAAAACTTTTTCGTGTTTAATAGAGCCTGAAATAAATGATGTTGTTTTATGTATAAAAGATATGGAAAACAAGGTCTATATTCTTTCAATACTTAAAAGGCCTGAAAATAAAAAAACAAATATTTCATTTGCCTCAGATACACAAATTACCTGCCAATTAGGAAATTTTAATATAACTTCCAATGAAAACCTCTCATTTGCATCAAAAGATATTGGCATAATATCAAAGTCCATTGTTCATAAAAGCAATGAAGCAATTATTTCATATGAAAATATTACAGCTTCTGGAAATGAAATTAACGCCGCATATAAAACAGTAAGACTCATAAGTGAACTGATAAATACAATGGCAAAACAGGTAATTGACAAATTTAAGGGTTACATAAGAAATACTGAAGAAAACGATATGGTAAATTGCGGGCAGATGACAAGAAAAGCAAAGGGAGTTTATTGTCTTGACTCAGATCATACAATAATGAACAGTAAAAAAACCACTAAAATTGACGGCGATAAAATTCTTATGGGTTAAAAACGGAGACATACAATGACAGATGAAAAAGAATCAAATGAAAAATTTGCTAATATAAGGTTTCATGTATCACCTGAACTTGAATATGTATATAGAGATATATTTAATGTTTATGCAGGATCTGGAGATGTTGTAATTGAGTTTGGAAACCACCATAAATCAATGCCGGAACATGCGAGCATCTCAAATAGAATTGTGATGACTACAGGAAACGCATATCTTCTTGTACAGACATTACAAAAAGCTTTACAGGATGCTCAGGCAGCACTCCAGCATAAAATGGCAAACCAGAAAAAATAGAAAGGATACAAATGTTTGCAAACACCTCTTTACCCGGAATGGATTTCGCCTTTCCGGATGTATGCAGAACTCCTGCACCTGTTGGAATGCTTCCCATTCCATATCCAAATTTTTCAATGAGGCCAATGGCTCTCCCACCAACGACTTCAATCAAGCATTTGATAATGTTCATGCCATCTCATAATATGGCAACAACAATTCCAACAAGCAATGGAGACAATGCAGGTGTTATGGGCGGCATGGTATCACAAATAATGATGGGGCCTGTAAGGAATGTCAGGTGCAGCATGAAAGTTATAACCGGAGGAACTCCTGCAACAAGAATGCTTGACAATACAATGCATAATCTTTCAAACGCATGCGGAATGACTCTTGTTCCAGGTCAGTTTAAGGTGATTTATTTGTCATGAATAATTTTAAAAAAAGTTTTATAAAATTTTTAAAAAAACCAAATTTAATTTTTTTTATCTGCATTTTATGTTTTGGATGTGCATCAAAACAAAATTTTGAAAATATAAATCTTTGCATTGACACAAAAAACTATGAGCAGGCAAATATTGAAGAATTTAAAAAAATCCTTAACAAAAAAGCTTCTGAAAAATTTTTTAAAAAATATAAAGGTGTGTCTGCAAATGAAATAGTTTTTGTTAATAAAAAATACTATAATACTGAAAAACTTGACAAACTTTGTATTGAGGCAAAAATAGGGCTAAAAAACAGCAGTTTCAAAAAAAAGAATGAAAAAATTAAAATTAAAAATTTCTGCCTTAATTCAAAGGATACAAAACTTGGGGATATTAAAGATTACCTGTCAAAAGAGGCTCTAAAAACTGAAATTTATTCAAAATATCCTGAATTTAAAAATAAAGATTATCAAATCATAGAAAAAAACATTTCAAACTTAAAAATTTCAAATCCTTCTTTTGATTTTAAGACAAATATGTCCTGCATAAATTTAAAGGCTGATTTTTACCCTGAGGGGGTTATTCTATCAGATAAAAAACAAAATAATAATTTTGGATTTGTTGAAGATTTCAAAGGTTTCAAGCCTGGAGACAAACCTGAAATATATGGTAAAAATCTTGTAATTCAGCAGACAAACGAGGGCCCTGGACTTACTACTCTTTCAAAAAATAAAGCAATTGCTGAATTTATTGGAGGAAATTTAAATTCTGGAGAAATAAAAATCTCAATAATCCATAAAAATGAAGAATCTATAATTAAAAAAGAAAAATTTATCACTTTTTTATCTCTTGAATTTTTAAATAAAAAAAAAGACATTATTGAAATTTTATTCAAAAAAGATAAGTATAATTTACTTATTTCTGATTTTAAAATCGGAAAAACCAGGCTCAAAAATATTAAAGTATTATTTGCAAAAAATTTTAATGAAATAAAACTTGTTAAATCAGGCATGGAAATAAAAATTTTTTTTAACGGCAAATATACGGGTTCTTTTTATCCATCAGGAACTTTGATTGAAAAAATAAGTATACCTGTTTCACAAGATATAATAGTGTGTGGAATAGAAGTCAGTGAAAAATAATTTTTAACTCAAACCAGTGGGAATAATAATGAAATTTGAAACTCTTAAAGTAAAAAATTTTAATGTAATTAAGGTATTTGGCAGAATGGATGCATCTAATGCCTCTCTTTTTGAAGAAGAAGTTAAAAAAATGCTTGACCAGGGAAACAAATTTGTAATAGCTGACCTTGAAAATCTTGAATATATAAGCAGTGCAGGACTCAGAAGCATACTTTCAGCAGGAAAACTTATAAAAGCAGAAAACGGAAGTTTAAGGCTCAGCTCTTTAAACGGTATAGTTCTGGAAGTTTTTGAAATTTCCGGGTTTGATGCAATTTTTCAAATTTATGAATCAATAGAGGAAGCTGTTGAACAATCATGATAATTTTATAAATATCTGTGTGCCTGGAAAAAGAGAAAACCTTGAATATATAAGAGATGAGATTTTAAAGTCATTTTCTTTTTTTTCACAAAACAAAAAAACTCTTTCAAGACTTGAGCTTGTTTTAGAAGAGGTTGTTTTAAATATATGCGATTATGCCTATAAAAATATTGAAGGCATGATTGAAATAAAGACATACACAAAAGAAAAAAATTTTTATATCCAGATAAAAGACACCGGCAATTATTTTAATCTTCTTGAATTTGATGAACCAGATACACAAAGCTTAATTGAAGACAGACAAATAGGCGGACTTGGAATTCATTTTATCAAAAATTTTACAAGTTCAATTATGTACAAAAGAGAAGATAATAAAAATATTTTAGAATTTTCAGTTGATTTAACCTAAATCTTAAGGCAGAAAAATGCTTTACTCAATCCAGACAAAAATTCTTTTGTTTATTACAGCAATTTTTCTTGTAACAACAGGTTCAACAATTTTTTTTACAGGAAAGGATGTTAAAAAATCAGTTCTTGAAAACGAAACAAAAAATATTGAAAATATAAAAAGTATTGTCAAAATCAATGTTGAAGGCAAATACAAAAATCTTCTTCTTGATAAATGGGATGCTGTTTTAAGTAAAAAAAACCAGATAAAAAATGAATTAATATTAATAGAAAAAGCAGTAAATTCTCTTTATAATCCTAATCTTAAAAACACTGAAACTGTATTTGACTGGATAAAAAATCTTGGAATTTCATCTGAAATTTTTATTGCAGACAATTTGAATAAAATTGTTTTTTCAACTTCTGAAACAAATTTAAACTTAAATCTTGAAAATATTTTTGATGTTAAATCAAGGCCTTTGTCAAAAAGCATAAATACAAAAAATTCTACATTTGAAAAATACTGTGTGTTTTCCTGGCAGAAAAATGAATCCAAAAAAATAGGATATTTTTCAAGTTTTGAAAATATAGGCTGGGTTATAGGGATAACAGCAGATATTTCAGAAATTGAAAAGGAAACAGACGAAAAAATAAATCAGATTTTAGATGTTTTAAAGGATAATTTTTCCAAAATAAAAATTGCAGAATCTGGAAGTGTTTTTCTTTTTAATTCGGAAAATGATTTTTTGATTTATCCATCAAATATTGAAAAAAAATACTTAACAGATGAACTTTTAAATAATCTTAAACAGGACTTAACTAAAGATTTATACAAAAAAATAATTATCAATAATGAAATACACAATTTTTATACATCCAGAATAAAGGCACTTGACTGGTATATTTCTTTTTTTGTTCCTGAAAAAGAGCTTGAAAATCCCTCTAACTCACTTATAAAAAGTCTTTCTTTGATTATTTCAGGCATTTTTATTACAGGAATGATAATTTTAATATTTGCAGTTAACAGATTTTCAAATCCACTAAAAAAACTTACTCAAAACTTAAAAACCATTCCAGAAAAAGACCTTACATCAAAAGAACTTATTTCAGAATTAAAAAACGAATTCCCAATAAATAGAAAAGACGAGGTTGGTCTTCTTACAAAAGCTTTTGTATTTATGTTTGAAGAACTCCAGAAAAATATAAAACTTCTTGTAAAAACAACTGCAGAAAAACAAAGAATAGAAAGCGAATTAAATGTTGCAAGGGATATTCAGCTTGGCCTTCTTCCAAAAATTTTTCCGCCTTTTCCAGACAAAAAAGAATTTGATATTTATGCTTATTTAAAGCCTGCTAAGGAAGTTGGAGGGGATTTATACGATTTCTTTTTTACAGATAAAAACAAACTCTGTTTTGTAATTGGGGATGTTTCAGACAAAGGTGTTCCAGCAGCTCTTTTTATGGCAATTACAAAAACTCTTATTAAAACAAATGCTGAAATAGAAAACTCCCCTGCTTCGATTATGATGCGTGTAAATGAAGTTTTAAGCAAAGACAATCCAAATTCAATGTTTGTTACTCTTATTGTCGCTATTTTAGATATTGAAACCGGAAAAATAAAATATGCAAATGCAGGCCATAATCCACCTATTATTAAAAGAAAAAATGAAGTTTTTTACAAAAAAGGAATAAGCGGTCCTGTTGCTGGTGCTGTTGAGGATATAAATTATAAGGAAATGGAAATTGAGCTTGAAAAAGATGACATGATTTTTCTTTATACTGACGGAGTAACAGAAGCCATGAACAAAGAAAAAAAACTTTTTTCCGAGCAAAGACTTTTAAATTTAATTCAATCTGAAAATCATATTGAGTGTGCTGATTATATTGAAAAAGTAAATCTAGATATTTCAGAGTTTACAAAAAGTGAACCTCAGTCAGATGATATAACCATGCTTTCAATTATTTACAGGGGAAACTAAATGTTTTCAGATTGTAAAAAATTTAAAAATTTTCAGTTCATTTGGGATAATTTTTAATATATGAGATTTGAAACCAGAATTTTTTTTACAGCATTAACAATTCTTATATTAACGCTTAGTCTTAATTCAATTTTGAGCATTTCATCTTTTGAACATGTTTATGAAAAATCACTGATTTCTACTTTTGAAGCAGGCGGAAAAAACTTAAAAAGAAAAATTGAGCAGTCCCTTTTATTTGGCAAGCCGCTTGATAATTTTGAAGGAATGGAAAAACTTCTTAAAGATTTTACAATTCAGCATTCTTTTATAAATTCTGCAGGAATTTTAAATTCTGAAAATAAAATAATATATCATTCAAACCCTTCTAAACCAGCAAATTTTTTTAAAATTGATGATTTTAAAGAAACACAAAATATTTCAACAAAAATTATACAAAATTCATATACAACACTAATCCCATTGTTTTCTTCTAATAAAAAAATTGAAGGTTATCTTTTTTTTGATTTCCCTGAAAAAACTATTTCAGAAAAAATATTTGAAATGATTTTTTCAAACATGAAACTTCTTGTCCAAATTATTTTTTTTACAGGAATTATTCTTATTTTCATGCTTGGAATTTTTATTACAAAACCTCTTAAATCAAAAATAAAACAAATAATTTTAAATCTTGAAAATAAAAAAACATATTCTAAAAAAAGAGAAATGGTAAAAACTCAAAATGAAATCTACAACCTTGAACTAAGCATAAATAATTTTTCTGCTTCTTTTTTAAAAAACATGTCTGAAATTGAATCCTTTAAAAACAATTTTTCCAAATTAGAAATTAATACTAAAGATAGAATTAATAAATCACACCAAACAATTTTAAAATATTTAAAAGAAAATCCAGGCGATCATGAATTTGAAGCATTGTATGAATCATTTGAAAAAAGGAATAAAACAATTTTAAAATATTTTAAAATTTCATCTATTTTACTTGAATCATCTGATTTTACAGGTAAAAAATATGAAATTTGATTTGGGATTAAGACTTAAAATTTTTATTTTATGTGTTTTTGTAATACTTTGCGGACAGCTTTTTTATTCATATAAAAACTATATTGTTTTTAAGGAAAGCTATATTTTAACCCTTAAAAACAAAAGTGAAAATCTAGGACAATACATAAAAAAAGATATTGAATATGTTCTTGATTTTGGAATACCGATTTCAAGGTTAATAAAGCTTGAAAACACAATTAAAGATGTTCTTTCAGGAGTTAAAGAGCTTGAATATATTGAAATTACAGACCTTGAAAATAATATTTTATATTATGCAGATCATGAAAAAATGGGAAGGATTGAAAAAGGAGAAAAAAAATCAAAAATTTCGAATTCTCAAGAAATTAACAATAATCTTTCCCCTGCAAATACAGATATAATATTTCCTCTTTTTTATAATAAAAAAAATAAGCTTTGCGGATATCTCAATATGAGGCTTTCAAATAAAATTATTGAGTCAAAATCAAGGCAGATTCTTTTTGACATGATAACAGTTATCATGACTTCATTTCTTATAAGTTTTGAATTTCTTACTTTTTTTGCAGGATACAGCATAAAAAAACCAATTGATAAACTTATAAATAATATAAATTATTCATCAAACAATTTAAGACCCCTTAAGACAGAAAACTACAATTTTTTCAAAGAATTTCAGGAAATAATTGATAAAATTAATTTTTTTGTATTTGAATATTTCAAAGGGTTATTTCCAGTTTTAAAATACAAAAAAATTTCTTCTGATTTAAAAGAACTTATATGCTTTGAATTAAAAAAACAAAAAAATATAATTTCTAAATTTCAAAACAACAAAACAATATCAAATCTTTCAGATGATTACTTAAAAATTGAACAAGACTATGAAGTTTTTGAAAAAAAACTTCAAACTTCATTTAAGGAAAATTTAAAACAAAAACACACAAAGGAAAAAACCGATTATAATTTTATACGGCCTGTTGTATTTTTATTTATTATGGCAGACGGGTTTTCCATTTCATTTTTTCCTTTATTTGTAGAACAGATTTATGAGCCGGTTTCATTTATTTCAAAGGAGGTAATGATCGGAATTCCAATGTCAATTTATATGCTTTTTGTAGCTTTTTCCATGCCGCTTGCAGGAAAATTTGCAGATCAAAAAGGCTGGTATAAAATTTTGATTTACGGTCTTATATTAAATTCTTCAGGATTTTTTTTGACTGCTCTTTCAAATGATATAATTACACTAATAATTTTTAGAATAATTACAGCTATAGGCTTTGGAATAGTTTTTATATCATGCCAGAAATTTATAATTGACAATACAAGTGAAAAATCAAGATCACTTGGGATGGCATCATTTCTTGCTGCTTTTTTCAGCGGAGATATCTGCGGAACTGTAATAGGAGGAATGCTTGCTCAAAGAATTGGATATTCAAATGTTTTTTTAATAAGCGGAATTTTTTCACTTTGTGCTGCAATTGGCACAATTTTAATTTTTAAAAATGATTTTAAAATAGATAAATCACAAGAATCTTCAAAAAAACGACTCCCTTTTACATTCAGGGAACTTTTTATAGTTTTTAAAGACAAAAAATTCACATCAGTTCTTATTTTTCAGGCAATACCTGCAAAAATAACCCTTATTGGATTTTTATTCTATTTTACCCCTCTTTATCTGAAAAAAATTGAGGTTTTGCAGTCTGATATTGGAAGAATAATAATGTCATACAGCATTGCAATAATTTTTGCAGGCCCTGTTTTTTCAGGGTTTATGAAAACTCAAGGATCAAGAAAATTTTTTATTGCAGCAGGCGGAATAATTACTGGAATTTCACTTGTTTCATTTAATTTTTATAATGGATTTCTTGCAATTTTTATTGTTGTAACAATGCTTGGATTTGCCCAGTCTTTTTCTGTTCCATCCCAGGCTTCTTTTGTTTCAGAAACAGAAGTTGTAAAAAAATTGGGAGTTGGTACAGGAATGGGAGTATTCAGATTCTGGGAAAAGGCAGGAAATGTTTCAGGCCCTGTTGTAGCCGGAATCTTTATTTCAATTTTTGGGTATGTTGAAGCTGTGGTTTATATCGGCATAATTTCCATTGTTTCCTCATTTATTTATCTTTTACTAATAATGATGATAGACAAAAAGGCTTAATTTTTTTTATGAGTGATTATTATAAATTTTTAGACGAACAGATTAATAATGAACTTAAAACTGATATTGGTTTTAACAGTCTTATTTCTTCAAAACCCTATTTATTTGATGATGAACAATCCAAAAAATTTTTTAATAGGTATGAAATTATAAAAGAGTTTCAAAAAATCTGTTTAAATCTTTTTCAAAAAAGTCTTTTAGAGGAAGAAGACCCGGAAATTGCAGACCTTGTATTAAATGAACTTCCTGAAAACATTGGCGAAAAATACCATAAAAATCTTCCTGTAAGAAATGATCAGACTCCAGTTTTTTTCAGAACTGATGAAGTTATTCCTGGTAAAATTTCTGAAATTCAAAGTCCTGGTTCTTCATGGGGGATTTATGACCAGATTTTTTCATTTTTTAACTCACATAAAGAATTTAATAAAAATAAAAGACTTTTTGAAAATTCACTTCCTTTTCAGCTTTCAAAAGCTCTAAAAAATTATTTAAAAAAAGATCCCATTGTTCATCATCTTATTGACAATGCTTCAATTCCCTGGGGAATGAGATATTTTATTTTGCAGACAAGAAAACATGGAATAAAATATTTTGGATATGACAAAAACATTACATCCTATGACTGCAATTTTATAAGATCACATGCATTTTTTGGTCTTATGGCTGATAATTTCAGACGTTTTCGCCTTGAAAAATATGAAAAAAATGAACTTGATTATGATCTTTTTCCTTGTGTTTTGTTTGATCAGAAAATGCCCCTTATTTTTCCTTTTCATGAAAAAACCAAAAAATACTTTTCAGATGAAATAAGAGATATTTTTCCTTTTTCTTCACTTGTTACCCCTCAAGGTTTAAATCTTGAAGAAGGAAACAATATTTCAATAGATGATTTTTGCAGACTTCCACAATCAAAAAGAAAATATTTTTTAAAATATGCAGGAAGTGACCTTGAAATTAACTGGGGAAGCAAGTCAGTTTTTTATCTTGGGAAAGAATCTCAAATAAGATGCAAAAATATCCTTGAAAATGTATTAAAAGGATATAAATATAGAAAAAAATGGAAAATTCAAAAGGCTTATTTTACAAAAGATGAAAATGCTGAGTATATAAGCAGAGAAAATGAAATTTTAAAGGAAAAAGCGTACTCAAAATTCAGCGGTTTTTACGGCCCAAACGGACTTATGGGAATACTTGTTATGCAAAGGACTTTCCCAAAGGTTCACGGTTCGCCTGAAACTATTATGACAATAGCATGATTTATAAGGATTTAATTTAAATGTTTATTAAAGTAATATTTAATTTTTTTATATTTGTTTTTTTATTTTGCACAAATGGATTTTGTCAGGAAAAATTTAAAATTGCCTATCTTGAAGGCGGACAATACTGGATTTTTGACAAAACAAATGAAGCTTATAAAAATTCTTTAAATAAAAAAGGCTGGATAGATAAAATTGAATTTCCAAAAAATCTTTCTTTCAGTCCTGGCTGGGATAATTCAGCCATTCTTGAAGAAAAAGCAAAATTTATTATGGCTCAAAAGGATATTTCTCTTGTTATTTCTGCAGGTACAGACGCAACAAAAGCCCTTTTAAAATTTAATAATAAAAAGACTCCAATTCTTGCAGTTGGTGTATCAGATGCTGTTGGATCAGGTTTTGTAAAAAGTGAAAATGAATCAGGAATTGATAATTTTACAGTAAGAATAGAACCTGAAAGATTTGAAAGAATGTTTAAAATTTTTCATGAAGTTGTAGGGTTTAAAAAGCTAGGCCTTATTTATCCTGATACTGAAAGCGGAAAAAAATATACAAATCTTGATGAAGCAAAAAAAACAAGTCAAAGTCTTGGTTTTGAAATAATTGAACAAAAGATTAAAACTGAAGACAGTTTTGATTGTCTTGAAGGACTTAAAAGTCTTAAAGAAAAGGGAATTGACGCTTTTTTTATTCCATCTCTTCTATGTTTTGACTTAAATAAAAATGATGTTTCAAAACTTATTTCATATTTAAATGAAAATGACATTGCAAGTTTTGCACGCAATGGATCTGAGTTTGTAAAAGCTGGTGCTTTAATGGGATTTTCAACCCTTGATTTTTCCAAAAGGGGTGATTTTCTTGCTGATATGATAATTGAAATTTTAAGAGGTAAAAAACCTTCAGCACTTAAAATGGTTGACAGCGGATCTCCAAAAATTTCATTCAATTTACAGACAGCTGCTGAAATCGGTTTTGACCCCCCTTTTGACATCTTAGCTGCTACTGATGAACTGTTTAACTAGAATGAAAAAACTTGTTAATAAGGCAAAATCTAAAGGATTTGAAACTGAAAATCTAATATTTGTTGATCATGGGAATCACCATGATTTTAAAATTTAAAATGAAACTGAAACTTTCTAAAATTCAGAAAAAGCTCTCTTTTAAAACATAATAACCACACTCCACAATACTTACTTGACACTTTTGTAAATGCTTTGTAATAAGCACAGCGATAATCAAGCTTTTTTTTAATTAATTCAAAATATTAATATAATTTTAAAGGTATAGAAATGAACCCAATCGCAAAGGAATTGAACAATTCCATCCAGCAGGAAAACAACTATGTATTTGAAATGCTTTCAAAAATGGGTAAAGAGCTTTTTTTTCCAAAGGGAATTTTAAGCCAGAGTGCAGAAGCAAAGGAAAAAGCTAAAAAAATCAATGCAACAATCGGTATTGCAAAGGAAAACGGCGGCATAATGTTTCTTGAGTCTGTAATGTCTGAAATTCCTGGAATTGCTCCGGAAAATTCACTTTCCTATGCCCCTTCATTTGGTATTCCAGCTTTAAGACAGGCATGGAAAAAAGAGCAGTTTGAAAAAAATACTTCTCTAAAGGGAAAATCAACTTCACTTCCTGTTGTTACAAATGGAATTACACATGCAATAAGTATTTTTGCAGATGTTTGGGCTGATACAGGCGATGTTGTTGTACTTCCAGATCTTTACTGGGGAAATTACAATCTTATTATGAAACTTAGAAAAGGAATTGAATTTGCACATTTCAAAACCTTTGATGAAAACGGCGGATTCAATGTCAAAGGCTTTGATGAATGCGTAAAAGCCCAGGCAAAGGGAAAAGACAAAGTTATTGTTATAATGAATTTCCCCCACAACCCAACAGGATATTCAGTAACTGAAAAAGAAGCAGAAAGTATGGTAAATACTTTAAAAGAAGTTGCAGATTCTGGAACTAATGTTCTTGCAGTATCAGATGATGCATATTTTGGACTTTTCTTTGAAGAAGAAACATGCAAGGAATCTGTTTTTGCAAAACTTGCAGGAATTCATGAAAGAATTCTTGCAGTAAAACTTGACGGTGCAACAAAAGAAAATTTTGTCTGGGGTCTAAGATGCGGATTTATTACTTATGGAACAAAAACAAAATCAGACAATCCGCTTTTTTATGAAGCTCTTGAAAAGAAAACAGCAGGCTGTATAAGAGGAAACATTTCCAATGCTTCTCATTTAGGCCAGTCAATTATACTTAAGTCAATGCAGGCAAACACATATAAGCCTCAAAAAGATGAAAAATTTAGTGTTTTAAAAGAAAGAGCAAATAAGGTAAAAGAAGTTGTTTCACGTGATAAATATGAAGATTATTTTAAGGCATATCCTTTTAACTCAGGATATTTCATGTGCATAAAACTTTTAAAAGATGTTGATGCAGAAAAACTAAGACTACATCTTTTGGATAATTATCAGGTTGGCCTTATTTCAATTGACTCAAATAACCTAAGAGTTGCTTTTTCTTCAATAAATCTTGATGATGTTGAACCTCTTTTTGATGCAGTTTATGATGGAATAAATGATTTTTTGAAATAAAATTATCTTTATATAAAAAATTTTAAGGGCGGAGCTTTTTGTTCCGCCTTTTTTTATTTTTTATATTAAAAAAATATAATCACAGCTAATGTTTATTTTTTTTATAAAAAAATTTAAATCAATTGAGCCTGGCAGGACGGGCTTCGAACCCGCGATATGAAGGAGAGCTTAGACAAAAGACAATACCTTGTCCCTGCTCTCATTCCCCGCTGCCACCTGCGACCATCAAGCCAAGCTCAAATTAAATATTGCATGAAAATATTTGAAAGATCAATCATAGCTTGTATCCATTCTTCATTTGTCGGTTTATGAAGATAAATTTTTATTCTTTTATCCAGCCCGTTTGGATTTCTTGGTGAATTTGCCAAATCCTCTTCATTCCAGGTAATTTTATTATTAGTTTTATATCCATTATTTCTAAAATTTTCTTTGAGAAAAGTATAAAGTTCATCTTGAGAATATCTTTTGCCTTTTGATGTTCTTGCCTTTAATTCAAGTTCTACCCAAGTTCTTCTTGAATCCTGAGCAAAAGCAAAATATACCCCTGGCAGCATTGCTTTTGCTTTAGAATATGAACCGTCATTTTTAAATGTATTAAAATTCAAATTTATATTTTCTTTCTTAAATCTATCATCTGCAAGATTTATAAATTTTTCCCAGTTTTTTCTAAGTATTGGATCATTTATTGTTTCAAGTCCCATTTTAGCCTCTTGATTTATTGTTTTAATTTAAAAAATCCTATTTTCAACATATCTGTAACCAAAACAGAATATCACATACTAAAAACCAGTTTGCTGACGAAAACTGTATTTTTTCTAAGCCGGTTTGAAAAACAGTCTTTACATGACTTAGAGCTTAAAAAAGAATAAAACTGATAAAAAATACAGCAGCCCTTCAAATTTAAACTAAACAGTTACAAATTAATTTAATACTTTTTTGTGTTATAAAATTAAACCTGAATTGAGCGATTTTCAAATTTGCTGCATATAACGGCAAATTGTATCAAGCTATACTTTTGCTATGCGTGATGCAATTTAACGCATAAAATGCGGCAAAATTCGAAAGCTCGCAGAGTTTCATATTTTTAAATACAATAAGCTTAATTTATTGGAAATTTATTAATTTAAAAATATTAAACTATCAATTTAAGTTAAACTTCCATTTCCTGATACCTATGCATAATTCTCCACACATTAAAATATGAATCCATTTTTTCATCCAAAAGTTTTTTATCCATCTCCTCTTCCATATCTTTTTTATGAACAGCATTTTTAAAATTTGAGTAATCAATATTTTTTGCTGTAAAAACCATATAGTCTTCAAGCTGCTTTCTTGTTATATAAATTCTGTATCTATAATCGCTGCCTGAATATTCATGGATTTTAAGATTAGGGTCAATATTATTGGCTGCATTTTTTAAATCATGTTTTTTTCTAGCTCTTACCTGGATTAAATTTTGATCTTTTATGCTGATACTTATTGAAAAAAAACCATCTGTATTGAATATCCACATATGCCCTGCTCCCTTTTATTTAAAAAATTTTATTAATAAAACCAAATTTCATATTAATTACTGCCAATTAATATTAACGGCGTTATTTTGTAATTTTTAATATTTTTTAAAATAATATCACATCAGGTCTGTCAAAAAGTGACAGACCTAAAAAAATTATTGGAAATTTTGATATAAGAAGTGAAAAAACTAAAAAAATGGTCAGCAAATACGGGATAAGGTGTGTTATGATAAACTCAATTAAAACACCGGCAAAAATATTTTTTATCTCCGAATTTTTTAAATCAAAAGGGTAACAAAATTGCAGATATAAATTACCCCGAATTTGAAAAACCCGGGGTAAAAATAAACAAATTTTAAATAAAACCTAAGTTGAGCAATTTTCAAGTTTGCTGCATATACAAGGCAAATTGTATCAGGCTATACTTTTGCTATGCGTGATACAATTTAACGCATAAGATGCGGCAAAATTGGAAAGCCCACAGGTTTCATGTTTTTAAATATAATAAGTTTAAATCATTAAAAATTTATTAATTTAAAAATATAAAACGCTCAATTTAGGTAAAAATCAGACTAAATACTTAGTTGCTGAACGAAAACGGCCTTTTTTGTCCATTCTTAAGTCAGATTCAAAATTTAATCCTCAAAATACTCAATGTATCCTAAAGGTTAAATTTTTCATCTTCCTTAAACTGAACAAAAAATTCTCGTTTTCGACAGATCAATACTTAATTTTTTTAGGCTGCAGTCTAAATTTCTGCTTTTTCAGTAATTCCTCTCAAGCCAAGCTTTATAAGTCTGTTAAGACCGTTTAAATAAGCCCTTGCACTTGCTGTAAGAATATCTGGGTGTGCACCTTTTCCAAGGGCAATTTTTCCATTGCTGTCCTTAAGTCTTACAGTAACTTCGCCCTGTGCATCTGTACCGCCTGTAAGTGCAGTAATTGAGTATCTCAAAAGTTCAGGTTTTTTACCTGTTATTTTTGAAATTGCATTAAAAACTGCATCAATTGGGCCAGTTCCATCACTGAATTCCATTTTTTCAATTCCATCAACAAGAAGCTTTACACTTGCAGTTGGAAAAATTGAAGTTCCGGTTGAAACATGAATATACTCAAGCTTATAAATATCTTCTGTTCGAAGAATTCCTTCATTTACAAGGGCTTCAAGGTCTTCATCAAGAATTTCCTTTTTCTTGTCACATAAAGACTTAAATTCCTTTGCAACAACAGCAACTTCTTCATCAGAAAGCTTATATCCCATTTCTTCAAGTCTTGCCTTTATTGCAGCCTTGCCTGAATGCTTTCCAAGAATCATTTTATTTGAGCTTAAGCCAACAGTTTCAGGCTTCATGATTTCATAGGTCATGGGATTTTTCAAAACACCGTCCTGATGAATTCCAGACTCATGGGCAAAGGCATTTGCACCGACAACAGCCTTGTTGGGCTGAACCATAATTCCTGTAATCATGGATACAAGGCGGCTTGTGGGATAAATTTTTGTTGTGTCAATACCAGTTGTATAACCTAAATCTTCAGCTCTTGTATTAAGAGTCATTACAAATTCTTCCAAAGAAGTATTTCCGGCTCTTTCACCTATTCCGTTTATTGTAACCTCAACCTGCCTTGCTCCGGCATTGACTGCTGAAAGAGTATTGGCAGTTGCAAGTCCAAGATCATTATGACAATGAACGCTTATAACAGCTTTATGTGCATTTTTCGAATTTTCCATGATGTATTTTATAAGACTTCCATATTCGTCTGGAAGTGCATAACCTACAGTATCTGGAATATTAACTGTTGTTGCACCGGCATCAATTACGCAATCAACCACTCTGCAAAGAAAATCCTTATCGCTTCTTGAACCGTCTTCAGCTGAAAATTCTACATTGTCTGTAAAAGTTTTGGCATATTTGACAGCCTCAACTGCCTTTTCAAGAACTTTTTCAGGGTCCATGTCAAGTTTGTATTTCATATGAAGATCTGATGTTGCAATAAAAGTATGAAGTCTTGGATATTTTGCATGCTTTACTGCTTCCCAGGCTCTGTCTATATCAGACTTGTTTGCTCTGCAAAGTCCTGCAATCTGTGCTTTTTTTGCGTTTTTTGCAACTTCAGAAACTGCTTCAAAATCACCGTCTGATGCAGCCGGAAATCCTGCTTCAATCACATCAACTCCAAGCTCTTCAAGACGGTTTGCAATTCTAACTTTTTCGGCAATATTCATTGTTGCACCAGGAGACTGTTCACCATCTCTTAATGTAGTATCAAATATAATTATTCTGCTGCTGTCCATTATTTTGTCCTTTTCGGTTTTTTCAAGTTATGTTTGATTTATTTTTTTTAATAACCGAAAATACCGAGCATGGACCGCGGGATTATGCAATCTTTGCTGCCCGCGGCTTTAAACCCTTCAAAAAACAAATTATCCTCCGCACTTTTAATTTAAAAATAAGTGTCATATATAATATTTTTTCCCATAAAATGTCCAATTTAATATTGAACAATATGAAAAATATTATTTATGATTTTAAAAATTCAATTTATACAGATCTAAAAAAAACAAAAAGGTTAAAAAAATGTCTTCAGATTTTAAAGAAATTAATTTTTATTCAGAAAAATTCAGTCTAAGCGGATATCTTCATATACCCAAAAATTTTTCAAATTCCATAGTTATTGGTTCACACGGACTTTTAAGCGACGCACAGAGCATGAAGCAGATAAATCTTGCAAAAAGGCTTTCTGACTATAATATCGGATATCTCAGATTCAATCACAGGGGATGCTCAACAAGCCAAGGAAAACTTGAAAATACCAATCTTTTAACAAGAAAAACTGATATCATATCAGCCTTTGAATACTTAAAGACAAATTATAATATAAAAAAAACAGGTCTTTTTGGAAGCAGTATGGGAGGAGCTGCATGTATTTGTTCCCATGATGAAATTAAACCTCAGGCAATGGTTCTTGTTGCATCTCCGGTTCTTGGGAAAACCATGAAAAATTCCTTTTCAAATAGTATTGATATACTTATGAAGGAAACAGGATTATCAAGAAATTTTTTTGAAAAAAATATAGATTTTGACCTTTCAGGTGATATTGATAAAATAAAAAATTCACTTGTAATTCATGGTGATAATGATGAAATTGTACCTTTTGAAAATGGAGAAATTTTATATTCAAATCTAAAAAATGATAAAAAAATGATCAGAATAAAAAATGGAGACCACAGAATTACAAGTCCAAAAGATCAAAATATTATGATTGATGAAACAGTTAACTGGTTTGTAAAATACTTAAATTAAACAGGGAGAAATATTTATGGAATATCCCCAGCATAATCTGGGCCTTGATCTTGTAAGGGTTACTGAAACGGCTGCCCTTGCGTCTGCAAGATGGCTTGGCAAAGGTGAAAAAGAAAAAGGAGATCAGGCAGCAGTTGATGCCATGAGACTTTCATTTAATGCAATAAATATCAAAGGCAGGGTAATAATAGGCGAAGGTGAAAAGGATCATGCTCCAATGCTCTACAACGGAGAATCACTTGGTACAGGACAAGGGCCTTCAGTTGATGTAGCAGTTGATCCAGTTGAAGGCACCAACCTTCTTGCATACGGAAGACCAAATGCCATTGCAGTTGTTGGTGTTGCACCCGAAGGCACAATGTTTACTCCAGGCTCAAGCTTTTATATGGAAAAACTTGTTGTACCTGAAGCTGCAAGAAATGTTGCAGATATTGAGGCTCCGGTGGAAGATAACCTTTCAAAAATAGCAAAAGCACTTGGAAAAGACGTGGAAGACCTCATGGTTTTTGTCCTTGACAAACCAAGACACAGGGAACTTATTGAAAAAATAAGAAAAGCAGGTGCAAGAATCCAGCTTCACACAGACGGAGATGTTGCAGGCTCTTTAATGGCAATTGATCCCACATCTGAAGTAGATCTTATGATGGGAACAGGAGGAACCCCTGAAGGAGTACTTTCTGCCTGTGCAATAAAAGGTCTTAACGGAGAAATTTTTACAAGATTGAATCCCCAGAAAAAAGAAGAAATTGAGGCCTTAAAAAAAGAAGGTGCTGATTTAAAAAAAGTAAGAAACGTAGACGACCTTGTAAGAAGTGAAGATGTCTTTTTTGCAGCAACAGGAATTTCAGGAGGCACTTTTCTTTCAGGAGTTACCTATACAGGAAAAGGTGCTGTTACACAGTCAATGGTTATCAGGGGAAGAACAGGAACAATCAGATATATAAAATCTTTTCATAATTTCACAAAACTTATGAAATTCAGTTCCATTAAATATGAACGATAAAAATTGGAGAAAATATGCTTAAAATAATAAAATTTTCAGAACTTGAAGCAGGCTCAGAAATAACTGCTATTGGTTCATGTGAAAATATTAATGAATTTTGTGGTGAAAAAAAATATTTTGCAGTGGAAAAAATTGCAAGAGAACTTGAAGAGTTTAAAGGAGAAGAAGATAAAACAATAGTTTTTTATTCACCTGAAAATATCAATGCAAAAAAAATGGTTGTCTGCGGTTTTGGAAAAAAGGAAAACATATCATCCGAATCTTTCAGAAGATTTGCTTCAAATGCCGTAAAACAGGCACTTTCTCTTAAAGCATCCTGCCTTGACATTATAATCCCTGATTTTAATAAAGCAGATTCTGATAAAATTGAATCTTTCAAAGCAATTTGTGAAGGAGCTTATCTTTCAAATTATTCTTTTAATCAATACAAGTCAAAAAAAGATGAGCAGCCTTTAAAGGAAATAAGAATCCCTGTTTTGGATGAAAACCTTGAAGAATTTAAAAAAATTGCAGATCAAACTGAAAAAATCTGTTCCTGCGTTTTTTTTGCAAGAAATATTGTTTCTACACCACCAATAGATAAAAGACCTGAAAAGCTTAAAAACCTGCTTGTTGATTTTGCCTCAAGGTCAGGACTTCAAACTCAGGTTTTTGACAATGCTAAACTTGAAGAGCTTGGATTTAATTCACATCTTGGAGTTGCAAAAGGAAGCTCAGAAGGTGCATATCTTGTAATAATGGAATATACTCCAAAAAATTATAATGAAACAATTGCCCTTGTTGGAAAAGGCATAACATTTGATTCAGGCGGACTTGACCTTAAGCCCCCTTCCGGAATGGAAGACATGAAGCTTGACATGGGAGGAGCTGCTGCTGTTACAGGAGCTGCTGCTGCCCTTGCAAAGCTTGGCATAAACAAAAGAATAATTGCAGTTGTACCAATTGCGGAAAATATGATTTCAGGTGATTCATACAGGCCCGGTGATGTTTTAAAATCCTATAATGGTAAAACCATTGAGGTTTTAAATACCGATGCAGAAGGAAGACTTATTCTTGCAGATGCTCTTTCCTATACAGAAAAACTTTTCAATCCAGACCTTATAATTGATGCTGCAACTCTTACAGGTGCCTGCATGGTAGCCCTTGGAGATAAAATTGCAGGAGTTTTTACAGACAGTGAAGAAATCGGTTCAGAAATTGTAAAAGCAGGCAAAAAAATAAATGAACCATGCTGGATGCTTCCTGTTTTTAAAGACTATGCAAAAAAACTGAAAAGCAGTGTTGCAGACCTTAAAAACATAACCGGTGGAAAATACGGCGGAGCAATTACAGCGGCACTTTTTTTAAAGGAATTTGTAGAAAAAACAGATTATGTTCATCTTGACATTGCAGGCCCTGCCTTCAGCCATGAAGCAGACCATTATACCAATAAAGGCGGCACAGGCTTTGGTGTAAGGCTTATTACTGAATATGTCATGACAAGAGAATTAAACCTGAGTTGAGCGTTTCATATTTTTAAATTAGTTATTGGCCGAAAACGAGAATTTTTTGTTCAGTTCAAGGAAGATAAAAAATTTAACCTTTACGATACATTTAGTATTTTGAGGATTAAATTTTGAATCTGACTTAAAAATGGACAAAAAAAGCCGTTTTCGTTCAGCAACTAAATATTTTAATTAAAAATCCAATGGAAAGGGACAATGGAAGAAAGGCTGCAGAACTTGTATATCAAAAAAGCGATATAAAACCCTTATGTGAATTTGTGGAAAATAATTATTTTAAAATTTTCAGTAACAGGGATTATATTTTAGCAAATGAACTTACCCTTAAAACCGCATTTTTAACTCTTTTATATAATGATTCAATTTTTCTCATGGATTCTGAGGCTGAAATTTCAAGAAGATATTCTGATCTTACAATGATAATCCGTCCTGACAGGCGTTATATGGAAAGGTTTATGATGTTTTGATTGAATTTAAGTTTATAAGCCTTAAAGAGGCCGGACTAACAGGTAAAGAAGCAAAAAATTTAAGCATGCTTTTTTTATTTTAATAAAAATATTTTTGAAAATTAAAAAATTAATACCGTTAAAAAATTTAAGTTAAAAAACTATTTAGTGATTGGCCGAAAACTAGAATTTTTTGTTCAGTTCAAGTGAAAAATTTAACCTTTAGGATACATTTAATATTTTGAGGATTAAATTTTGAATCTGACTTAAGAATGGACAAAAAAGGCCGTTTTCGTTCAGCAACTATTTATACACTTGAATTTTTAATTGAAAATAAAGGAAAAATAATATGGTAGAAATTTGGGATGATTACTGCGGATTTGTAGAATTTGAAGACGGAGATGTTGAATATCCTGATTCAGAAGAATATGATGCCTGTTTTGAATCTGAACTTTATGATGAAATGAGACGGGAACAAGAATTGCAAGATGAAGAAGATTATAATTCTGGTTTTGAATCTGAATTTTTTGATCAAATGAAACTTGAAGAAAAATTAAAAAATGAGAAAGATTATGACTCCAATTTTGAAGCTGAAGCTCATGAACAAATAAAACTTGAAGAAAAACTAAAAAATGAAAAAGATTATGACTCTAAATTTGAAGCTGAAGTTTATGAACAAATAAAACTTGAAGAAAAACTATTACATGAAGCATATTTGGATGCATTAATTGATACATACGAACAAGCCAACAGATCAGACCATGTAGACCCGTTTGAAGAAATGGAAAGAGAATTAAATGAAAAAAGAAATCATTCATATAGATTGATAATTCTTTCACCACAAGAAAAAAATAATAACAACAATGATGATATCCCGTTTTAAAAAATTATAATAATTTCAAAAAAAGGGTAAAAATGCCAAAAATCAGATATTTTGCAGCTTTAATGAATTCTAAAGAATTTTTTCTTTTCAAAAAACAGCTTGAAAATGAAAGAAATAAAAGAAGACAAAAAATGAAGAAATTTTATAAAAAAAACAAGGAAAAAATTTTAAATTTTGAACTGAAGGGACTTGATTTTTCAGATTTAAAAGAAGCAGAATGCACACCAAAAAAACCTGAAAAAAATTAATTTGTTGATATTTTTTTAATTAAAAATATTCTAATCAGAAAAAACTTTGGAACAAAATTTTTTAAAAGCCTGGAAATTATGACAAATATTTTACTTACAACCTTTGGAACTTCATGGCAGATAATACCTGAACTAATAGGTTTTACAAATCCAGAAACAATAAATTTTTACAAAAATCATAAAGATATTTTTAAAATTGAAGAAAAAAGAAAAAAATTCAACATAAAAAATATAAATGAAATCTGGATGGTTGGAACCAGTGGGAATAAAACTATTAATTCATTAAAAAAAATTAATGAATGGTACAACAAGATAACAACAAAAAAGCCGGAGCTTAAAATCTGGTTTGTAAAAAATTCAGATGACCTGACTTCAGAATATGAATGCCGCCAAATGGCAGAAACCATTCACAGAGTCACCCTTCTTGCCTATGAAAAAACACAAGGCAAAAATCTTTTTCTTTCCCTTACCGGAGGAAGAAAAACCATGAGTTCAGATTTGCAAAATGCTGCATCTTTTTTTGGATGCAGTGCAATGATTCATATTTTGGATAATTTTGAAGCTGCCAAAAATTTAAGGGATAAAAATACAAATTTTTTTCTATCCCCTCTTCCAAATGAATTCTCAGATGCCTTTTATCCGGTAATAACAGGACAATACAATAAAAACATGCTTCTTGATATTGAACCGGTTATTTCCTCAAAAGATTTTTCTATTCCTTATCCAGAAACTTTTAAACCTGTTTTTACTGAATTTGAAGAAAATAATTATCTTATAGATGAAATTGAAAAAAGAAAAAACAATGCATCAAACCTGGTTTTTAATTATAGTTCAAAACTTATTCAAGGGGAAAATCAGACAAATTTTCTTGCTCTTTACACCCTTCCTCCAAAAATTATAAATTTTTTAAAAAATTACAAAATCGGACAAAATAAAAATAATTTAACAAAAGATTATAATCTCATAAAAAAACTTCCAAAAACAGAACTCCACTGCCACCTTGGAGGAATTGCAGATGTTTTTGACCTTATTGAAATTGCAAAAGAACTTGAAAATGAACTTTTGCATTTTAAAAGAGATTTGGATTCATTATTTGAACCTGCAAAAAAACTTATTAAAGAAAAAAATATTGAAGAATTAAAAGAAAAATATAGTCCAAAAAAAATCAGAACAATATTAAAAAATATTCCAGAGCCGTTTATTACAGCGGGATTTATTCTTCTTTTCAAAGATTTTCCGGATTTATTAGAAGATTTTATTTACCAGGATTTAAAATTTGAAAATAAATTTTTTGCAAAAAATTTTACTCCCTATGAAAAAATTGGTGATTTACAGGGCTCAGGCCTTCTTCAGCATGAAAAAACCTTAAAAAAAGCCTGTCAAATTTTAAAAACAAAGGCAGCAAATCATAATGTAAAATATCTTGAAGTCAGATGCTCGCCACATAATTATACAAGAGGCGGAATGAGTCCTTTTCTTGTATATGAAACAATTGAAAATGAATTTAAAAACTTAAATGAAATTGAATCAGGAATTATTTTCATTGGAAGCAGACACGGTGAAATGAGCAAAATTTACAGCCATGTTGAACTTGCTGAAAATATTACTGAAACAAATGAAAATACAATTTTAAGAGGATTTGACCTTGCAGGAGATGAAAAAGCAAAAAAACCCTCCAAAATAAGAGAAGCATTTTTGCCTTTAATGGAAAAATGCATGCATTTTACAATTCATGCAGGAGAAAACATGCCTGCAGAAAATATATGGGAAGCTGTTTATCACTTAAATGCTGAAAGAATTGGACACGGCCTTACTTTAAAAGACAATCCCTATCTTATGGAAAAATTTTTAAATTCCGGCACTGCTCTTGAAATGTGTCCTTCAAGCAATTTTCAAATTGTTGGATTCAGAGATTTTTTAATGGATGAAACAAAAAACCAGCAAATTTATCCTCTTAAATATTATCTTGATAAAGGTCTTAAAGTAACAATAAATACTGATAACCCTGGTATTTCAAGAACAAACTTTTCAAATGAAATTTTAAAAGCTTCCAAAATGACTGAAAACGGTCTATCCCTTTGGGAAATTTTTATTCTGATTCGAAACGGCTTTAAATCTGCATTTGCAGACAGGCAAATCAAAACAAAACTTATAAAAAATGCAGAAAATGAAATTTTAGATTTAATTTTAAAAGGTGATTTTAATGAGTAATGAAAAAGTATTGTGCATAAAAAAAGAAAATCTTCCAAATAAATGGATTGAAAAATATGTAAGTCTTAATCTTAATGAAAATGAATTTGAAAAAAAGATTAATTCTTTTGAAGTTATTTTTGAATCAAGAAAACTTGCTGAAAAAAATTTTGAATTAAAACAGATAATTCCATATATTTTAATCCAGAATTCAAAAAAACACCTCACAGGAATCTACAAAAGAAAAGGAAGCGAAAAAAGGCTTGAAGACTTGTGGTCAGCAGGAATTGGAGGCCATATAAATAATTTTGACTGCAAAAAAACTGTATATGAAACAATAAAAAACGGAATGCTTAGAGAACTTTCTGAAGAAATAATAAATTTACCAAAAAATTATTCAATTACCTTTTGCGGAATTATAAATGAAGAAAAAACAGAAGTTGGGAATGTTCACCTTGGAGCTGTTTATAAAATAATATCTGATGATACAAATGCTTTTTTACCAGGAGAGGAACTTGATTCATTTCAGTTTTACAATACATCAGATTTAAAAAATCTTAATATGGAAATCTGGTCAGGACTTGCTTTGAAATTGTAACCTGATTACCTGTTTCTGATCCTTTTGAAGGTTCAAGGTTAATATCAATAATCATTCCTCGCTTCAAAACCGTCATTCTGGCCATCCATTTGATGCAGCTTCTGTTAGTTGTTTTAACTCGTCATCTTCACAATAAATTTCAGAGTATAATTCAGCAGATTTTTTCAAATTTTCAAGCTCGATTTGTTTTTTAAAAGAATCTATAGCCGCTCTAAGCATAGAACTTTTATCTTTAAAGCCATACACTTTAAAATTATTTAAAAAGTTCACCTGTTTTTCTTCAACGCTGAATTTAGCCTGCAACATAAACCCTCCCCATGGGTAGTTATATAAGTACTATTTTATATCGCCAATATAGGTATTCTTTCAAAAAAAGTAAATAACAAACATTGATATAAAAAACATTAAATATCTGATAATTCAGTATGTTTCAATGTTTTATAAACTAATTTTTACAATATTTAAATTTAGATTTAAATCAATTCCATTCTTATAAAAACCAGCATTTTTTTAAAAAAAATAAATAAAAATTATTCAAAAAAATCACAAATATTTGAAATCCTTTTTTTTACCGCCGTTTTTATTTTTTAGAAAAACAATAAAATCAGGAGGTTTGAAATGGGTGCAAAAATTATCAAAAAAGCAGAAACTGTAAATCCTGCAAAAGAAATTTTTGAAGATGAATTTGTAAAACTAAGCGACCTTAAAATCAGCCAGTCCAGTTTAAAAAATTCTTCAATAAGAATTTCAGGACAGATTTCAGAGCTTTCATCCCAAAACAAATGGGTTGAAATTGTTGAACTTTTTCATCCGCTCAATGACAAACTTCCTGAATTTGCAAACTCAGAATTTGAAGCAGATTTAAGGTCAAAAATTTCTTTTGCTTTAAATCAGCTCAAAAAATTTGATGAAGCAATTATTGAACTTCAAACAGCAGTAAATCTTCAGCCAGACAGGTTTATGTTTCATCACAGTCTTGCATACACAGCATATAACTCGCTTTACAGTGCAAAAAACAGGGAAGTTTTTTTAAGGGGAAATCATAAAAAAGAAAGAATTGAACTTGCAAGAAAACATTTTCAGGCAGCAATAGCACTTAAACCTGACACAATAACAAATTTTTACCGCATGGGAATGCTTGTAAAAGAAATTGAAGGAAAACCTGACAAGTCAATAAATTACTTTTTTTCAGCAGTAAAAAACTGGGAAAATCTTTCAAATGAAGAAAAAGAAAAAAGACATCAGGAAAAGAAAAACTATATTAAAGCTCTTTATCAGCTATCTTCAGTTCTTTTAAAATCAGGTAAAACAAATGAGCCTCTTTTGTATCTGAATAAGTGCATAGAATACGATAATGAAACAAATTATCTTATGCCGCAAAACAAGTATTTTGCTCTTGGAAAAATTTATTTTGCATTGGCAGATTATGAAAAAGCAGCAAAAAATCTTGAAGTTGCAATGGAACATTCTTCAAAAAAAGAAGATTTTATAATTGAACTTCTGGCAAAAACCTACTTTTTTTCAGACAAGGCAGAAAAAGGACTTAAAACCATAAACATTTTAAATCCAAATTATTTAAAACCCTATTGCAGATGGACAAAGGCAGATATTTTGTGCGGTCTGGGAAAACTTGAAGAAGCAGAACAGGTTTTAACAGATAAAATTGAATCAGATATGAGGTCAAGACACAAAAGTTTAATAAAGCTTTCACAGCTTAGATATCTAAGGGGTGATTTTTCAAAAGCTCTTGAATTTGCAGTAAATGCATACAAATTTTCAAAGGAAACCTGGAACAATGACAATGCAGAATCAATTTATCTTCAGGCAGTATGCCATTTCAAGCTCAAAAATTCTGACAAGGCAATCAGAGCAATGGCAAAACTTAAAGAAGTAAACCCTGCATATTCAAAACTATCTGTTCTTGAAGAAAAATTTTCCTCACTTGTAAAATAAAAGGTGAATTATGGCATCAAATACTGCAAAGAAAAATTTATTAAAAAATGCTGATTACAGCCTTCTTGCAAAAAAAATTGAAAATAAAATTATTGAAGGTGCAAATCATCAGGAAATTGAAAAATTTTTAATAAATGGCTCAATCATTTCAGGTCTTGATGAAGAAATGCTTATAAAATGGAGTGAGCTTGCAAGAATGAATTGCAGTATTGGTGCAGCCGAAAAAATTTACAATTTTATCCATAAAAAATATCCGGATAATTTTTTGGCTTATGAAAATCATATTGAAATGCTTTCCATTTTAAATGAAAAAGAAAAGCTTATAAAAATTACAGCTCTTGCAAAACAAAATGGTTATAAAACAAATACTTCATTTTTTCAGCAGGAAGAAAAAACAGATGAAATTGAAAAAAGTTTTTATCCACTTGAAAATCTAAGGAAAAATCAGGAACTTATTGAGCATTATTTTTCACTTTTTAAAGGAAGAACAGATGTTTTTGCAAGACAGTGGCATTCTAAGGAAAAAAATGAGCAGGGTTATATTCCTGTAAGACAAATTCTTACAGAAGATGAAATTGAATCTCATATTTCAGGAAGAGAAACACTTGGAATTTATATTTTAAACTCTGATAACACAGTAAATCTTGGAGTTATAGATATAGATGTAAAAAAGGAAATCCGCTCTGTTAAAGACAAAAAACTTATTGGAAAAATAAACCAGGAATCTTTATGGATGGTAAAAAGAATCAAGGAAATTTCTTTAAACTATGAACTAAATCCTCTTTTGGAGTTCAGCGGAGGAAAAGGATATCATTTCTGGTATTTTTTCAAAAACTCTCCAAAAGCAGGAATTGTAAAAAAAATACTTGAGTCAATTACAAGTGAAATTAAAAATGATTTAACATATTTTAATTTAGAAGTATTTCCAAAGCAGGACTATCTGTCTGGAAAAGGACTTGGAAACCTCGTAAAACTTCCACTTGGAGTGCATAAAAAAACAGGTAAAAAATCATATTTTCCTGAATGTAAAAAAAGAGAAAATCAAAGCCAGCTTGAGTTTTTAAAAAAATATTCAAGACAGGAAATTGATAATCTCAATATTAAAGAATCAAAAGCTGAAATTAAGGATTTTCCGGTAAAAAAAAATTCTGAACTTCCAGAACTTGTAAAGCTCAAAAACCTTTGTCCGCCAATAGGACAAATTATTGTTCAATGTCTTGATAAAAAAAATATTTCAAGAACCCAGGAAAAAATTATTTACCAGACAATAGGCTTTCTTCCCCAGGGAAGAAGGCTTGTTCACAAACTTTTTCAAAGAATGCCTGATTATAATGACAAGCTTGTTGATTTATATCTTACAAAACTTAAAGGAACTCCACTTGGGTGCAAAAAAATCCACAATATAACAGAATATACAGGAAACTACTGCTATTTTGAAAAAACAGGCGATTATCTTACTCCCCTGCTCCATCTTGGATATTCACCGGAACAATTTAAGGGAAGGTCTGAAAAAACCCAAAGTCTTCAGCAGGCACTTGAAAACCTTAAAACTGCAATTTCAATAGTTGAAAGGTACATGAAATAAAATGGAATCAGTATACATAATGGAGCCAGGCTCATTTATAAGAAAAAACGGCGGAGAATTTTCAATTGTAAAAAATGGTGCTGTTTTAAATACAATTCCCTCATCCAATATAAAACGAGTTGTTCTTGCAAAGGGGGTTTCACTTACCTCTGCTGTTTTGGATTATTTTGTAGACAATAAAATTGAAACTGTATTTTTAACAAGAAACGGAAAATTTCGTGCAAGAATTTCAACAGATGAAAACTCAAAAGTTGAGCTTAGAAAAAATCAGTATTTTTTATTGTCAGATTCTGTTTATTCCAAAAAATTTGCCTGTGCTGTTGTAAACGGAAAAATTAAAAACATGTCAAATTTCATGGCTTTGCGTGGAAGGGATTACAATGACAGACAGCTTTCAGAGGCAGGACTTGCTTTAAAAAGCTTTAAACCTGTTTATACAGATTCAATGGATAAAATCCGAGGCCTTGAAGGTGCAGCATCTGCACTTTATTTCAGAATGTTTAAAAAAATGATTAAAAACAATGATTTTACCTTTGAAAAAAGAAGTAAAAGACCTCCACTTGATCCAATAAATGCCATGCTTTCATATATTTATACAATTATTTTGTCCGAGGTTTTAACAGCAATTCAGATAAAAGGATTAGACCCCTATCTTGGAGCTTTGCATGAAATTTTACACTCAAGACCCTCTCTTGCCTGCGATCTTGTTGAAGAATACCGTGCTCCGGTTGCAGACAGATTTGTTTTGGAGCTTGTTAACAGAAAAATTGTTAAAAAAGATGATTTTGTTTTAAGGGATATAAAAAATGCTTATGCAGATGAAAAAGACATGGCTCAAAATCGTCCTGTTGAAATGAAGCCAAAATTCAGGAACAAGTTTATTGAATCATACGAATATATGATGAATACAGGACTTTTTTATCCGCCTGAAAACAAAAAAATGGAAATAAGAAAAATAATTACAAGACAGATTTCTCAATTTATTGAATCTCTCGAAAATAAAACAACTTACAAGCCTTTTGAATGGAAAAGATAAATGTTTTACCTTATCTGCTTTGACATTGTTGATGATAAAAAAAGATACCGTGCTGTAAAAATACTAAAAAAATACTCTGTGCGAGTACAAAAATCAGTGTTTGAAGCCTATGATTTAGATGATTACAAACTTCAGAAACTTCGCTCAAAACTTTCAGAAGTAATTGATCACAGTAGTGATTCTATACGATATTATCCTCTTTGCAGAGCTTGCAGAACTTATATAAAGCAGGAGGGAATCGGACCTGAGCCTGTTCGTGTTCCATGGGTTGTTGTTTAACAATTTAACAAAATAATTGACTTATTATAAAAAAGTAAATATGAATTTTTTTATCAAATCAAACTAAATTTCAGGAATTATGAGCATTGCAGATTTTTATTAATGCTCTTAAATGACTTATAACTTTATTGGAGGAAGAATGAAAAAAGTATTATGTGGTTTATCAATTATGTTTATTTTTATTATTTCATCAACTTGTTTTGCTGATAGCAAAATTAAACAAAGACAGGCATATGTTGGACTTAATGCAGGTATTGCAAACTATGAAATAAATAATACTCCAGACATGGAAATCCCTATTTTAATAGGTAAGGCTGGTTATTTTATAATTGATTATATTGCAATTGAAGGACGTTTTGGTTTTGGTGTAGGTGACGATTCCATTAAAGAAGAAAATTATTACGGTGATTATGCTTCTGCTACTGTTGAAATAGACAGAGTTTATGGTGCTTATCTCTGCGGTTACGTTCCTATTAAAGATGCAGCATCACTATATGCGATTGCTGGTTATTCTGAAGGTAAAGTAAGCGGGAAATTTGAAAGCAATTTATTTAATTCATATGAAGATTCAGATACTGATTCAGATTTTTCATATGGAGCAGGAATTGACTTTTATATTGATAAATTCTGCGTCAATGTTGAATACATGAATTATATGGATAAAGACGATTACGAAATTTCTGTAATCAGTGCAGGAATAAAGTATAATTTTTAATTTTTTTCATTCCCAAGCGGAAGCTTGGGAATCCAACAATTGTTCTGATGCCAGCATTTCAAGCTTATTTTGAATAGCTGACAAATATTTTTCAGCCTGTTTAGCTCCCCATTTATTATAGGTGTAATTTCAGATTTCAATTAATTTTGTCTTCTAGTTCAGACATAAGTAAATATGCATTTCAAACCTAATTATTTTCCATAAAATCCTCTAAATAAAGTAAAGCCAAATCTCTGTTTTCATTTTCAGGCATGGATTCAATTTTTTTTCTTAATTCATGCAAATCTGGCAGCCACCTATTATTATCAAGGTTTTCTGCAATATCTGCAATATTGTCATTTTTCAGACCAAATTCATCCCAGGTCCACAATAGAGTGCTTAAAAAAGGATTATCTGAAATTTCTTCATTTTTTAAAGAAAATTTGCTCTTTGCAAAATCAAGGATTTTAATGCGGTCTTCTAAACAAAAAGCATTTTCTTTTTTAAAATTTTTTAAATCATTTTTTAAACTTTTATAAATTTTGTTTAAAGTGTTTAAATCATTAATTTTACCTGAGTCAATTTCTAAAAGAACAAGTCTTAAAGGACTTAATTTTTGATATATTTTTTTAAGTCTTAAATCCAGGGGTTTTGATTCGGCAGCTTTTGCAAAAAACTTTTTTAAAGATCCTGTATTTTTTTCTTCATCATATAAAGAACAAAGTTTTTCAATATCAGCTGATAAAATTTCATTTCCCTTTTCATCCTCTGTTTTCAATATTTCAAAACGTCCATAACCAGCAGTTTTTTTGCCGCCGATTCCCTCATCCAAAAAAGCTTTTGCTAAAACTGATTTTATAAATTCCAGCTCTTTTTTATCTCCTTGAAGTGCTGCAAAAAATTTAAGCTCCGGCCTTAATACAGAAAGTTTTACAGGAATTGGTTCTTCTGTGCCGTCAGGCATTCTTTCTTTTCTAAAATATTTTAAATTATGAGCATTAATAATATCAGGAACAAAAATTTTACCTGTAATGGGATAAATCCAGGCATCATGAAAAATTACTGAACCAATATAAGAAAACTTGTCTTTTGAATCTTGTATTTCACCTCCAAAAAGCTGAACCTGATTTTCACTTTTTTTACCGTTTTTAATATTTTTTGCCCATTCATTTCCACCAAATCTTGCAAGATATGAAGATACAAATCCTTTTAATACAGTTCCTGAAATATATGGCAGCCCCCAGATTTTATTGAGGCTCAAGCCAAATTCGTGAACAGAGGCATTACCTGTTCCAAGAAATAATTTTGTTAAATTCACTATATCAAAGCACAAAGAATTATTTTGGTTTTCAATAACTTTTTTCCAGTTTTCAAAGGCATATTTATAGCATTCAAAATTTGATTGGCTTATTTCAAATGCAGACAGCATTCCAAGAAGTTTGTCTTTTTGTTCATGGGAATTTTCATTGTCAGAAAAATCAATTTCAGGGTTAAATTTATCCATTCTCAAACTTAAATTATCCCCGTAATCATTTGCATCTGAAACTAACTGATTGTGGACTTTTCTTATTGCAGACATTTATTGCTCCTTTTATGCGTTTCCCTGAATAAGAATATCACTTATTCTCTTATGCCATTGAAGAAATTTTAAAGTTTCAGCAGTTGTCATCATATATTCGGGAAGCTCAAGCCCCTGAACTTTTGAAAGAAAAACATTTTTATTCCCAGAATCAAGTATGGACTGCTCTTTCAATTCTTCTCTTATCTGTTCCAAAAGAAACAAATGGTGCTTTTCCTCCTGTTTGCTTCCCTTTGCTGCAAGAAATGTCAAAAACTGAATAAGTCCAAAAGTTCTTAAAAGACCGCCTGCCCTTTTGCATAAGGATTTGTACTTTTTAAGCAAGGCATCATCATTTTCATTATTTATAAGTTGGTTTACTTTATTAAAGACTATTTCAGAATATATCTGGCTTTTGCTTTTCATAATTTTTCCTCCGGATTAAATAAAAGCAGTATAAATTTTTCTTTATCAATAATTATTTCAAATTATTAAATTTAAGAGATACAAAGCCCTTTCCTGTAGTAGCCTTCCCTCCAACCTGGATATCAATTGACTGTGATTTTGTGAAAAAATTTTTAAGTTCCTCATCGCTGTAATAAGCTTCTTTGCAATAGGATCTGTCTATTCCGGCAACTCCGGCAAAAAGAGTTTCAGGCGGAACAGTTTCCTCATACCACAATGCACCTTCTTTAACTGTTCCTGTTTCATCGTCTATTGCAATTCTTGCATCAACAGGAAGGCATGTGGTACAGCAGAAATTAAGAGTATTGTCATCTACAATTGCAAATCTTTTTTTAAATATTTCCTGCCCTTCAATATCCTCAAAATAAAGAGGTGCTATAACTTCAGCCCATTTATCTGCAAGGCTTGAGTCTTTATCAATAAGAAGATCCATTTCCTCAAACAAAACCATATTATGGTTTGTTCTTTTTAAAAGAGAATTTTTTGTAAGCATAACTTTATAATTATTTTTTTCAGTTAAACCAGAATCCGGAATTTGAGGATAATCATATTCAGATACTGCTCTTTTAAAAAGATTTTTTAACTGAAAAAGTGTATATGGTGAACAAAGATAAGCAAAAGTTCCAAAAAAAGACCTTACAGGAAGTGCAACAAGATTTGCGTCACCAATTGAAGCTGCAGAAGCAAAATCACCTGAATCATGGCCAAATAATGATTTTACTTTATCTTCTTCATCCTTTCTTTCACATAAAAAATAATCTTTTAAAACCCCCTTAATTGTTGATGCAGGAATTATTGGATGACCTGAAACACTGTTTCTTGCAGTTGGTAAATCTATATCATTCAATCCCTGGCCTATTCCACAATGCACAGGCGATAATGCTCTTATTGAAAAAAACTGATTTAACATAACTTGACTCCTGTTTAATTTGTATTTTCTGTTTCGGCAATTCCTGCAATACACAGTCCAAAACCGTTGGTTTCAATATTTGTACTTAGGTTAAGACTATTTCCCCAAAAATATTTTGCTATTTCACATGAAAGACTCATGTCTTTTAATTCAAGAAGGTAAACAGTTCCGGGCTTTACAAGCTTTTTCATTGGCTTTGGCTTATTCTCCACATAATTCCAGCCGCTTATTCCTTCAAATCCATTTACACATGCTGAACAAAGTCTTACTTCAAATTCAGTCCCCGGAATTTTTACAAAATTTAAACCATCAGAAGAAAAATCCGGCATAAGCCAGTCAGGACACCAGTCTCCAAAATCTCCGTGTGTTAAAAGGATTAATTTTAAATATTTTTGGTTTTTAAAAATATCAGGCATTTCTGGAAAATATTCGCCTGTTTTTTCAAGATTGACTCTTCTTCGTTCACCGCCTAAATAAGCTTCACCTGATAAATCAGTCATTTCAGTGCCAAGTGCTTCAAAATCAATTGAAATGTCTGTAATTTTATCCTTATTGATACTTTTAAAATAAAAACCGCTGTTGGAAAAAAGCTTTTTTTCTTCTGTTATATAGGTTTCACTGTCAATTGCATTATGAACTCTGAAAGATTTAACAGGCGGATTTATTCCGGCATCATAAAAACTATATTCATCTAAAAGTTTTAAAGATAAATACTTCATGAAAAAGTCTGAATGAAGAAAAAAAGGACTTTCTTTTACAGGCTTGTCAGATATATCTACTGATGGAATAAGCCATTGACGGTTTTTTATATCAGTACCTGAATTATCATCAATTTTTTTATAAATTAATGTATGGACTTTCAATTTTTCATTTTTTAGATTTTGGGTAAAAACAAGATCAGCCGGCAAAGGAAAAAGAGGCTGCCATTTATTATTTATAAATTCTGAAGGAAGAATTTTTTTAATACCTGTTTTTAAAATTTTATCCAGATTTTCCTGAAAATTTTTACTATTTTTATCAAAAAAATTTTCATTTTTTTTAAACCCTGAAATTGTCCTGACCATTCCTGCAATAGTTTGAGGATAAGGCCATAAAACAGAAGAACCACCAAAAACTCCGTCATCTCCAAAAGGCCTGCCGTCTCTTAAAATAAGCATATCTTCGGTTGAAATTTTATACTTCATTTTTTAGACCCTTTCCATTTGAAGATGTAATCTGATGTCCAATTACAAGTAAATCAGAAAGCTTTCTAATAGAATTATTTACTAAAAGAAGATTCTTAAAATCATTAGAATGTTTTTTCTGATTAAAAATTCTTAAAACTGAAACTGAACTTGCATTTAAAGGAACCAGCATTTCCTTATTTTCAGACAAATCAAATATAATTTCATCGCCTGATTCTTTTGCAGCGTTTCTCAATTGGTATCCAAGTGTATTTGGAAGTTTTTGTGATTTGAAAAAAGAAACAATATTTTTAAGACTTGGAATAATGCCTTTTTCATTATTTTTTTCCCATTTGTCACATACAACAATTTTAGAACCGCTTCTTTTTTTCTGAATAATAGTAAATGCATTTTTTGATAATTTTGTTGAGCCGGATAATTTTTCAACATATTTTTTTGCTATGCCTTCACCCTCTCTTGCAAGATTTAATGCCTGATCAAGAGGCATTGAATGATGTACAATTGCAGCTCCGGCTGAAAACGTAGGATAATCGCCTTTAAGATTGAGTTCATCAAAAATTTTTTTCATTTTCCTGGAAAAATCTTTTCTTATTTCATCTGCACAATCATAAAAATTATCTATAGTCAAATATGCCATTACATCGTCACCGCCTGCATAAATAAGCGATCCTCCATAGCTTTCAATAATCTTTCCAACACTTTTGGCGAATTCACCTAAATTTTTAGTAAATTTTCTATGGCCGTCCAAAGTCTCAATCTGATCAAGAGCTTTACCCATATTATCGCCGTCGCCTACAAAAATGCAGGCATACTTATTTGGATCTCCAAACATAGCTTTAAATTTTGCATAATCTTTATAAGCGTTTTTATTTTTTAAAAGCTCGCTTTTATCTGTAAAAAAATATTCAGCATGATTTAAAACAAAATTTTTCCCATTGCCTGCTGACTTTTCAATATTAATTTCTGAAAAATTTGATAAAAAATTATTCAGATATGTAAAATCCATTAAATCAAATTGTTTCAACCACGGCTTAATTGCAATTTTAGATAAATCATCAAAATTTTTATTATATTTTGAAACTGAATAAAATCTTTTTACAAGACCCAGGGTATCTAATTTTTCATTGGCTTTGATAATGCCTTTGATTTCCTTCTGGTTTTCCATTGTTACTGATTCACGCAGACCATCAAGACTGTTTTTTGGAATCCCTTCGCCATTCCATTCAGGACGATAAAAAATTCTTAAATTTTTTCTTCCTGCAAGAAGTTTTTCCAATTTGTGCTTTGCAATTTTGTAGTCTTTTTCATCATCATATTTTGTCCAGGCAGCATAAAACTCGCCAGAATCATTTATCTGTTTTTTGAATAAATCCTTTCTTATTTGGATATGGCTGAATTCCTTTGATAAAATTTCTAAAGTTTTTTCAGCAAATTCATTTTTATGGTTCAGCCAATCTTTTTTTGCCTGTTCAATTATTTTATCAGGGTCAAGTCCATTTTTCAGTTCAGCAAAAATTTTGTTGGCAACTATTAAATCAGAGTCTTTTTCAAAATCCTTATCTGACTCTGCAAAAGGTATTATAAGTTCTGCACCCTGATCTTTAAATGATCTTGCAACTGTTTTTGAAAGTTCAGAAAGTAAATATGAACCAAACCAGAGATCCCTTAATTTCCTTGCTGATGCAATATAATCCTGAACAGGACCAATTGCAGCCTGAATAAGAATTTTTGACATTAATCAGCCTCCTTTGGTTCAACTTTATTTAGGTTCAGATAAAAGGCAAGATCCTCATAAATAGATTTTCCATTTAAAGGCGATTTTTTTCTCATGGTTTTATTTTGATAATTTTCATGAAACGGCAGTTCTGTTTTTTTAAGGCTGTATGCTTTATTATTATTAAATCCTGGAACTTTTAGCCTGATAGATTCAGGAAACTTTTGATTTAGCACAACTGCACATTTAAAAATTTTTTCATTGGGAAGCTTAATTACTTTTAAAATAACCGGAGAAGGAAATCTTTCACCTGTTCCAATATCAGTTGTAAGTGAGCATTCTTTTCCGCCTCCAGGATCTTTTTGGTCTTTAAATTTCATTAAAATTGGAAGACCAAAAGCTGTTCTTGGAAACCATGGATTTTTTTTATCAACCACATCCGGATGTTCAGGACTATGTTTTTCTTCTTTTTGCCCTGTTATTGTTCTAATACTGTCAGGTTCCGGCCAGTAAGATCTTCCCGGCATATTACTGTTTTGTTTTTTAGCTCTGTCCTGTCTGTAACTACCGTAAGATTCAAGCATTGATTTCCAAAGAATGTGAGGATCATCTCCATTTAATTCATTACAATAAAACTCAATCCCTTTAAGCCTTGGATAATCAATTTTCTTTTCTGTTCCAGATGAAATTTTTTGAACAAAATTTAAAATATCTGACTCAGTTTCAAAATCCTCTAATAATTCCCTGCAATATAAAGAGCCGGTTCCTCTTCTGGTTCTTGCACCAACACCCCCAAAAAGAGTAAATAATTTCAATGTGTTGATTATTTCTTTTTCATATTTTTCAGGGTATGATATTTTTAATTTAAAATTCATTTTTGATATAAAATAAATTTCATCATTATCCTTGACTAGTTTTGTAACAGGAAAAAGAACACAAGCTGGAATAAGATCGTCATTTACAGAATATTTATTTTTCATTTCTGCAAGTTTTTTTTCTTCAACATTTATATCTGATAAATATATTGAAACCTGCGATTTTCTTCCGTTTTTATATTTTTCTGTAACTCCTCCCCAGAGATTATTTTCAAGATCAAGAAGAATTTTATTATTTTCTTCTCCCTGCATGGCTCTCCACCAGAAACGAAGCTGCCCTTTTACAGACTGTTCTCTTACAGGTCGTTTAAGATCAAGTTTCCAGCTTTCATGGTCACCACCTAACAAAGGCGTAATCAGTTCAAAACAATAGGTTTTGGTCAATATTTTTGCATTGACTTTTAACTCATTAACACAAGGAATAAAAGTATCGGGTATTTCACAGATTTTTTTTCTCATTTAATCTGCTCCATTAAAATGATTTATAAAAATGATTAATTTGGTATATTATTAAAATAACACTTATCGCAACAAAAAATTTAATAATTTAAATTTAAAAAATAATTTTGAAATTTTCAAATTTACCTCCGTTATCATAATTAGTGATTGGCCGAAAACGAGAATTTTTTGTTCAGTTCAAGGAAGATGAAGAATTTAACCTTTAGGATACATTCAGTATTTTGAGGATTAAATTTTTAATCTGACGCCGAAATGGACAAAAAAGGCCGTTTTCGTTCAGCAACTAATTAAATAAAAAATTGCTCAATTGAGATTATTGTTATTTAAAATATAAGGAAAATATAATGAACGACCTCTTAAAAATACTTGAAAAAGAAGGAAAAAAAAAGAAAAAGGATATTAGAGTATTCAAACTTTCAGATGGAGCAAATAACATTTTATGTTATTTTGTATTTAATATCTACGATGCTCTTGAATCCAATAATATACTTGATATTCTTACTCTTGAAGATACGGCTGTAACTCTTACTGATCTTACTCCTGAAGCACTCGAAGATTCACCCTGGCCTGTTTATGGTCTGAACATCTGGACATGTAACTGCAAAAAAAATTATGTTAACCACATTCTTGCCTTAGAATGCCATGAATGCGGATGCTCTTCGGATACAGGTAAAATCCAGTCCGGCAATGATTTTGCCAGAGTGCTCAAAGAAATTGAAAATATTATGTTTAATACTGAACCAAACTGAGCGTTTTAAAAAACTTTAGCTCGTTCCCAAGCTCCAGCTTGGGAACTTAAATGGCTGTGATTATATAAAATAACATTCCCAACCAGTCGGAAGCTGGAGCTTGGGAAACAGCCGGTGAACAAAAGCACAGAATCTTTAAACCTGCAAAAAAATCACAAAGGAGCAGCCTCTCCAACCTTTTCAAAACAAACACGCTCAAATCCAAGAGCTGTAACAACAAATTTCTGAAGCCTTAAATCATTGTATTTTTCTTCAAGTTTTTTTCCATAATCCTTTACCTGAATTATTCCCTCTTTAAATTTATTTTTTATCTGAGCCATGTTTTTTAGTTCATAATAACTTAAATTTTTTGCTTCTTTACCTGTTAGTCCTGCGTCTTTAAGGCTTACAAACTTAAATTCAATCAAAACATCATAAATTTTTCCATAACGCCTGTCAGGTCGGATTATCATTGTAAGATCAGAATATCTTCTTGAAATTTCAGCCTCAGAATCCATTAGAAAAATTGTATCATTATATAAAAGTGTTAAAAATGCGGTTTTAAGTGTAAGTTCATTTGCTAAAATATAATCCCTGTTACTGAAAATTTTAAAATAATTATTTTCTACAAATTCACATAAAGGGGCTATATCGCCTTTTTGATATACAAGTTTTGCAGCGTCTCTTCCCTTGTCTCTTTCCATTGGATTTTCTATTAAAATATTTAATATTTTTTCTGCATAAAGACTTTTAACAGCCATATTGGGAATTTTAAGTCTTACCTGAAGATCGTCAGTTTCTTCTGCAATGGTTAAAATTCCAAAATAATATAAAAATGAAGTAATAAATTTTTTGTCTTTTGAAACATCTTTCAGCATATCATCAATTCCAAAACCCTGGACAATATTTGAGATTACAGCATTATCTTCCTTTTCCATTAAATTTACCATGAGCTCATTTCCGCCTGGAATTTTTGAAATATAGGAAAGTTTTGCCTTGTCAGTTGAAAGGTTGTTATCAAGCATGAGTTTTGGATATTTTAAATTTTCTTCAAAGTATTTGAAAAAATAAAGGCACATTGTAGGATTATAAATAAACTCATCTGATTCCGTGGTAAAAAGATAGCCGTTATAATAGGTTTTCATTATATTTAAGGCTTCATTAATTTTTTCATATGGAAGGTTGTTTTTATTTACAATATTTTCAATTTCTTTTTTTACTTCCTGCTCTGTAAATCCGCACATGTCATTGAATTTTGGAAGAAAATATATACTTTCAGCAACATTATAACCGCTTGTAATATCACTTAAAACAACTGGTGAAACACCTGTAATAAAAACCCTGTCAAACATGTTTTGAGAAGTTGATGCCTTTACTGCCTTAAAAAGAGTTCTTAAAATCCCTTCTTCATTTACAATTTTTTCATATTCCTGTTTTTTATCTGCAGAAGACATCATTATTGTGTTTGCGAAGTTGTCGTATTCATCGATTAAAAGATATACTGGTATTTGTTTTGACTGTGCTGCATCAAGCAGAAGTTCAATTGTAAATAAAGCATCATTTTCATCAATTTCAATATCTGGAATATCAAACCCCTGTCTTTGATAATAATTTATAAACCTTATGGCTTTTGCATTTATATGATTGTAAAGCGACTGCTTTATATCTTCAAAATTACCTCCGGCATCAATACAGGAAAAATCCCATCTCAAAATAAAATAAGAATTTCTGTATGGAGTAGGGTTTTTCCCAATTTTTAAGTGTCCAAATATTTTTTGAAAATCATTTTTTTTGGAAACATCATAATAATTTTCAAGCATTGAAAGCAAAAGGCTTTTTCCAAAACGTCTTGGCCTTATAAAAAGCTGGGATTGTGAATTTTCAATTAATGGTATTTTATCTGTTCTGTCGCAGTAAAAATAATTGTTTTCAATAATTTTTTTAAAATCTGATATTCCGTATGGGTATTTCATTTTATCCTCATAATTTTTAGATTCTTTAATATCCTTAATATCAGTAAGATATATTAACTTCAATGAAGTTTATATTTTACCTGAATTGAGTGATTTTCAAGTTTGCTGCATATAACGGCAAATTGTATCAGGCTTTTGCTTTTGCTTTGATTTGCTATGCGTGATGCAGTTTAACGCATAAGATGTCGCAAAATTGGAAAGTGTGCAGGGTTTCATATTTTTAAATATAATAAGCTTGCTGGTCTCTTAAAAAGTCGAAATTTTAAAATCAGTATACATTTTTTAGTATAACAAGCCCATACCAATATCAATATATTGTATGTAAAATTTTCAACCCTGAGTTTTTACTAATGCATCAAGCTTAATTTAAAAATATGAAACGCTCAATTAAGATTAAAATATGGATATAATTTATATTTGCAGGAAGGGTTAGTCAACTCAGATTTGAAGAAAAAAGGAAGTACCTGATATATGTATGGGGGAGCCGGTTATTGGCAGGGTTGAATTAAGTAATGTCTTCCCGAAACTACAAAATTAACTTCTGCCCCTAGATTTCGTAGATTCTGAACTTAGATTTTATTTCAAGACTCAAGAAAAACAGCTTCCTTAAAATCCTCAATGGAATTGGTCTCATTAAGTTTTTTTTCAAGTTTAGCCAGAACATCAGCTTCATAAATATTTTTAATCATGGAAACAACTATTTTTGT
>JAVERC010000061.1:0-14818 GCA_034007295.1 Desulforegulaceae bacterium
CACTTCTTCCTCAATACATTGACAAAAATGTACTGCCGGATATAAATTCTATTTCATAAATTTTTGGGTTTGAATAGATGGGGTTTATTGAGCGGTTACTTTGAAAAAGCCTTGAAAGGAATTCAGGCTGGCAAACCATTTACAGGTAAAGATGGAGTATTAACATCTTTAATAAAAAATCTTGCTGAAGCAGCTCTTGAAGCCGAGCTGGATTCACATCTAAACGAAGAAGTATCACGAAATCGACGTAATGGTAAAACCAGAAAAACCATAAAATCATTAAATGGTAATTTTGAATTAGAAACGCCTCGTGACAGGGAAGGGACTTTTTCACCACAGATAGTTAAAAAGCATCAGACAACACTGACCAATGAAATTGAAGAGAAGATTATAGCCTATGTTTTTTGTCCATACTGACTAAAAAATTTTTTTAAATTAAATAAAAAAAATTCGATTCTTGATGGAAGAAATAATTTTTAAGGAAAAAATTTAAGGTACCTTTAAATGTGCCTTTTTGGCTTTTTAAATCTGTAAATTGCCAATTTTATTGGATATTTTACCTTTAATTGGTGGAGCCAAGGTCTATAGAACTGACTTTTTTTTAATAGTAAATTAAGGTACTTAGGTTTTTAAAAATCCAAAAGGGTATCCAAAAGGGTATCCAAATATTTTTATAGTTTTTATTAAGAATGATCTTTTCCCATCAGGAACCATATTTTTTTATTAAATTTGCAGAATAATTTTAGCCGGTCTTGGGTGGTTCTCCCCAAAAAAAATAAAACGGAATCCAAGACCCGTTAAATAATGGAATCATCTGCTCCTGATACAGAACAAATATATTAATTCCTGATACTGAATTTAATAAAGGTGAATAAGTTCATTTATAGAATCAATTGCTCTTCAATCTGGACGCTATATGTAAAAAGTAATTTATATTTGAAGGTAACTACACTTGGTTTTCATCAGGACGGCATGAATTTACAGCCAAATAAAGAATTTTTAATAAATACATTTGTTCTTACTGGCTAATATATTTTATATGACTGAATCATCTGTTTTAAACCCTGATCTTATTCTGCTCAAAAAATAAAAGGTCTTTTTCAGATACAAGATACTTTTTGTCTGAACTGAAAATAATATCTTGCTTCGTATGATCTTTATCTGGACGCTATGACTTTGAAGCCTAACTAAAATTATTATACTGCTTCACTCGTTCTTGGATTTTATTTTAAATTATTATCCTGCTCCACTTGATCTTGGATAATATATGAAATTAATAACATGACTCACTTGATCTTGAATAATATCTGAAATTATTTATATGAATCAGTCGTTCTTTATCTGGACGTCCTGCACCAGATACTAAAGAACAAATAATGTTTTTATCTGGCATGATCTTGAACTTTATTCATTTTTAAAATCTCAATCCACCTGTCCTCTTTCAGGACGGCATGAAACATATACTTAATATGTATTCGGTTTTCGGGCTTATCATTCATATTAAAGAACAATAATTCTTAGCCGGTCTTGATAATTATATTAGAGAACAAGATGATCCTCTCCTGAATCTGGGATATGATTTTTGCTCGCCTTTTTGGGTGAGCAAACTTAAACAGGGTTTTCGCCTTTCAGGGTGAAAACTCCCTGCCAGCTTCCAACCAATGAGGATTACTCGCCAGTTCAGAATCAGCAATTTTATAAACACCTTTCAGGGTGAATATAACTCAAATATAAAAAATCCATTCCATTATTGAGTATTCTGCAAACACCTCTGAAATACTTTCAAAGATCAAAAATACTGGCATAAAATCGGCTTGTTGGATATTCCATAAGGTATTCCATTACAAATAAAAATAGCTGTTATTTTCAGTCAAAATTGACACTGTGTAAGTAATTCAAAATGTTAAAAAAATTACTCATCTTTTGATGATAAAATCAGCATGTAATAATCCACGGATTTTTTTGATTTTCAAAAGTAGCCAACATCTAAGGTTCTTTGCTCCGCTAAGGGCCAAAACCGTCAGAAGTACCTTAAAATTTTTTAAAGCCTTGACTGGCAAGGCTTAATTGAATTTAAGAATTATGTCGGCAAGATGATTTTTCCCAACCAGTCAAATTTATTTTTTCCAACCTTCTCAAATACTGGCATTGCTAATCTTTCAACCGCTGTCAAAATGTAAAAGGAACAATAAGATTTTGTGCCATAGGCATTGTTCATGGTAAATACCTCAGCTTTCAAACCTGTTTCTTCTTCATAATTTTTTACATAATCAGCAACCGGCATATCATCGGGAACCAATAGCGATATTGGAATAAAATCCGACTCCGTACCATCAAGATTTATAATGCAAAAATGATTTTCTCTTGAATCTTTATCTATGACTTTCATATCTCCACCTTTATTTATTATATTTTAGCCTGTCTGGGGTAGTTAAAACTAATTTTGTGATTTTTGTGATTTTGTTTGTGATGATAAAAAAAACGCTGTGTACCTTTAATGATAAGGGTTTTAAGTTTGTGATTTTTGTGATGCCGTTTTTGAAAACTATATATATTATTTTTTTTATTTTTTTTCTTACTTTATATAAAAGTACATCACAAAAATCACATTTTCTCAAAGCCTTTATTGACAAGGGTTTCAAGGTTTTAAAAAACATCACATTGAACATCACATAACATCACAAAAATCACATTTCATTTTACCAACTCAAGACTTGCTAAGTTTTTACGTTTTTCTATTAAAACTCCATATTTTGTCTTTTCTTCATTCAACCGTTGTGTCCTTGCCCCCCTTCCATCAGCGGACATTAATTGATATAGCTCTGATTTTTTTTTCGAAAATTTAGCCCTGTCTGAATATGCAATATTTTCTGCAATATAATCGTCAATGGCTTTAGCTGGATTTAAGAGTATCAAGCCGGCTGTCCCCTGAACAACGTCGCCGTCAATCTGATTAACCGAACTGAAATTTTTATGCCTTTTAATGTAAAAGTCCCGTATCTCCTCAGCGAATTTTGGTAATTGTTCAGACATTCTGCCAAATTGCTTTGAGATACAATTTTTAGCATAAAATTTATTTATCCACTGCTCCGCAACATCGGCAGACTTTTGAGGCCCTAACGCCTGCATATCTTTTATTTTTTCATTCAAAAATTTTGCAGTATAGGCAAGCACGGTTTTTTTGTACCTATACATTCCAACTTTTTTGAAAACATCTCTTGTATTCAATGCACCTGCTTTTTCGATATAACTAAATCTGTTTGCGAACTGGTCTTCAATACCAAATCCGCCACCGGTTAATGCCTCAACACCTTCAGCGGAAAAAAAGAGTTTTGAATAAATCGCAACGTCCTGTTGCATCAACCACTTTGGTGAAATGGTTATTTGACTTTGTAATTGTTTCAACTCGGGTTGTATGGATCGAAACTCGTCAATTATGATTGCAAACGACCGTTTAAAATGACTGGGTGATAAGGCCACGGCCTCACCTTTGAATATTTTCTGCACTAGAGGCACGGACAATTCCACCGCAAGATTTAAATCTTTTAAAACACTGTAAAAAAAGCCTTTGCCCCAGTCTGAATCTGCTTTAATCCACAAATAGCTTTTTTTCCGGTCTGGGATAAAAACAGACATTACAAGAAATTTTAAAACCTCATCGATTTCTTGAAAATGCTTTTTGTAATCTCCAATAATTTCAGGCTCAATTGAGCCATGCTGTGGGAATGGTTTATGGCATAAGATTATATTTACTCTGTCCTCAGTAAATGCCATTCTGTTATGATCTGCAAACATATCCAAGCTCCAAGCACCATCATCACGTTGCCTTAATTTTAAAAAATCAAGCAAGACACTTGAAGGAATAGCGGATATTCTTTTTTTTGTTTCAGCATCAATATTTTTGCCCAGTTCATCAAATTTTTTATTTAAAATTTCAGATTTATAAAATTTTCCATATATTTTTTGAGCAAATTTTAAAATATCTTTTTCCGTAAAATATGAAGTGCTTCCGTTTGGTGAGATAACCGTGAACTTATTTTTAACACCTGAAAAAACAGTGTTTGAAATTATTTTTTCAATGACTTCTGGTTTTATTTCAATGTCTGGAACTTCAACGTCTATTGCCTTAAACTCAGCGTTAATTCTGAATTTTATTCTATCCGCCAACTGTTGAGCTTCAACACTAACAGACTGGCTAGAAAACAACTCCGCTGTCTGATGCTCCTGCTCCTGCATGAACTTTTTTTGCCGTTCCCTCTGGCCCTCTGTATCAACAATGGGTGCAAGCTCCCTGATTGCTGCTGTCATATCGTCGCCGTACTTTAATTTGCAAATGACATCAAAAGCATCATGTGAATGACCGTCATTGAAAATATCTGTGCTGTTGTGTGAAAAATATCTGCCGTTCAGGATAACGCCACCAGCATTTCCGCTTTTGCTTTCAGGATTTATGAAACGGTTTCCTGATTTTTTATAACCATGTGATAATAAAGTTTCTTCAATATTATATTGTGAATTAACCTTGTCAATAATGCCAGACTGCTCATGGTTAGCCTGTCTTGGGGGTATTTGAGCTTTTCGAGCAAGTTCCATCAAGTCAGGTTTTTCAGCCTGAAAACCGGCTCCGCTCAGTGCTATGTCAATACAGCCCATAAGCATGTCAATTTTTTGCTCCGTAACTTCCGGGAAGTCGTCAATAGTGTATTTTGAAAAGTCAACTCTTTCACCTTCCGAATTATACCACTGATAAGGCTTTTGTGTGTCTGGGTGTATACCGGCAATTACAAATTGTTGGCCTTGCCCCAGTATTTCAAGCTGGTTTTTGGTTTCTTTAGTTTTTTCGCTTAAATCTGAATAAAATTCACGGCTGACTTTTTTTTTAAGTGAGGTTTTGCACTTAAACGGAATTAAGAACTTTGGAGGAAAACCAATCCGGTAAATGAGATTTTCCCCCAGTAGAAACTTAGCCTGATCCAAGCTCAAGTTTGCTGCCCTTTGATCTCTCGTGTCAAAGTCAAATCCATAAACGCCGTATTCTTCATTATCGTTTAACTTACCTGTTATGATCCCCAGTCCTTGACCGTTCCACTCTTCCGGCTGTCTGGGTTTATTCTGCCAGCTTTTTCCCTCAGGCCTTTTGGAGCTTGGTTTTATAAAACAGCAATTATAATTTTGAAGTATAGCTTTAGCCTTGTCTGGGGTTAGCCCCGATTTTTCTTGAATATTTTCAATATCTTTGATATCTTTTTTCATACTTGACAATCTCCGCCTGCCGTCTTCGGACGGCTTTACTTTTTTAATTTTCCCTGCTTTTTTCCCATGCATCAACGCTTGAACTTTTCCAACGGGAACAACCCTCAGATAACTTGACCGGCTTTGGGAAGTCGTATTTTTTAATCCATCTGTAAATTGAACAACGGTGATTGCCAAACCGAGCGGTCAGGTCTGACATTTTCAACCACTCAGTATTATTATTTTTTTCAATGCTGAAAATCTGCATAAAAAAAGCCTCCTGTTAAAATTGAAATTAACAAGAGGCTACCTTGTGCGAAAAAATAAAACTTTGGGTTTAATAGGCTGGTATTTTATCTAATTCCAAAGTGCAACCCGACAAAACTATTTTTTTTATAAAATAGATACTCCTCATCTGACACTCCGCCTGACTTTACGGCCTCAAAAAATGATTTACTCTCATGGTATTTTTTCAGGAAGGGTTTATATTTAGGATTCTTTTTTATATGCTGAATATATTTTGATATTGTTTTAAAGTCTAAATTATATTTGAGGCTTTTATTATTTTGTAAATCCTCAGCTATTCTTTTTGAAACAGTGTCTTTTTCTGGTCTTACCTCATCATAATAAACAGGTAAATTATGAAACACTTCATAAAAAGCAATCTTGACTGCTACAAACTCATAGAGGTATGAGTTTTTATTCTTTGCACCGCTTTTTTTAGGTTCTTTTCTGACTATCTTTAATAGAATCTCTCTAATACTAGGGTGATTTAAAATTTCAGCATATTCACCGCTGAATTGCTTGGCAGATAATAATTTTTCAAGGCTTTCGGTTTTTCCTTCTTCATAATATTCTTTGTAAATAATGCTTATCTGTCTCATAAGTATAGTGGGATTATCAGCTTTCCATTTTCCGCAATGAGTACAAATATCACCTTTTATAGCTTTTTGGTTTAAATCAAACCTTTTGTTTTCGGGTATGTGATTAAATGTAATGGTATAATATCCGCTTTTGTTTTCATCTTTTTCCATAATCAAGCCCTCCGCATTTCAACAACTTTACCAACTGATTTAATGCCCTCACAATATTTAGCCCAGTCTGACATTAGAGGCCGACGTTCTTCGAGTAGTTCGTTCCTTGCATAAGCTGAACGGGTACTATCTGAATTGACATGAGCAAGTGCAAGCTCTGACAATTCATCAGAGTAGTTTACATGACCGTATCGCTGTGGCTGTCTGCACCAGTCTTTGAATGTTGATCTAAAGCCATGAGGAACAATTAAACGGCCCGTTGTTTCATCTGTGTATGTTTTGCCCTTTTTATCAAGTTTCCTGATAACGTTATTTACTGCCATATCGCTTAATGCTCCGCCTCTTGGAGCTGTAAACAGATACTCACTCAACCTTGGAAGACCGGCTAACAGGTTTAATGCCTGCTCTGACAATGGTACCGTGTGAGATTTGCCGGCCTTCATTCTGTCCGCTGGAATAGTCCAGACTTTATTCTTGAAATCAATTTCACTCCATGTTGCAAGCCTTGCTTCACCTGACCGGCAAGCTGTCAAAATGATAAACTCCAAAGCTCTTGCGGATATGCCCTGATAATCTCTCAGGTCTTTCAGGAATTGATTAATCAGCTCAGGTTTTAATGCTGGTAAATGTTTGTCCTGCTTCTTCTGCTTATTAATTTTTGGAAGTAACTGTTCTAAATTACCTTTCCATTCAGCCGGATTAAATCCACGCTCAACAAGGTTTGAAGCAATGGCATAATCAAAAATTACCTCTAACCGCTGTCTTATCCTCTTCGCTGTTTCGTGTTTTTCTGTCCATATTGGCTCAAGTGCTTTGATGATATGGTTTGTTTCAATGTCTTTGATATTCAAATCACCAATTATAGGGAATATGTATTTTTCAATTTGTGATATCCAATTTTTAATATGCTTTTGATTTGTAAGCTCAGGAATTATTTTTGCTTTATGATATTGATAAGCAACCTCAGAAAACAAACTTATCTGCTCAGCTTTTGCTTTATATCTTTGTTTCACTAAATCCACGCCTTGACTTTGAAGTTTTAAAAGCTCTCTAACTTTTTCTCTGGCATCGCTTAATGAAAGATTAGGATAGCTCCCTAAGCCCCAAACATAAAATTTAGCTCCTCTTTTTATTCTAAACCTCCAACTTTTAGCCCCAGACTTAAAACACCTTATATATAAATACGGAACGCCACCAACGGCATAATCGGAATTATTTTGTCCGGGCTTTGGTTTTAAAGCTAATAATTGTTTATCTGTAATAGGGTTTTTTATTATCATAAATAGAACCTTTCTTTTTAAGGGTATCCATAAAGGTATCTAAAAAGATAAGATATAATGATATTTAATGCAACAAGAAGAAACAAAGATTTTCTAAAAAGTGCTTGAAATGGGTGTTTTTATTGGGTTTTTGATATTGTTTGAAATTGGACGCAACTATAGAATGGTGGAGCCAAGGGGGATCGAACCCCTGACCTCATGGCTGCCAGCCATGCGCTCTCCCAGCTGAGCTATGGCCCCGAAAGAAACAAAATGATGTTTATTCAATTATTAATATAAAGTCAATAAATTTTTTTATATAAACAAACCTTAATAATTTCTTTCAAGTATTCTTTGCATCTATAAAAAATGGTTTGAAAAAAATTGAAAATCATTTATTTTACGAAGGTTGACATTTAATATTCATTTAAAAATATTTAAGGGGAAAATATGCTTCAGTTTATTAGAAACAGAGCTTCAGGCTGGATTGTAAAATTTATTCTCTCGCTGATCATTGTTGTTTTTATTTTTTTCGGATGGGGAACCTATAAATCTGGAAAACTTAATCAGCTGGCAAGCGTAAATGGTGAAGTAATTACACCAGGAGAATACAGAACAGCCTATAATTATATTGTCAGTAGCATGAAAGAGCAATTTGGAGGCAGCTTTTCTCCTGAACTTATTGAAATGTTTCAGGTTGAAAAGCAGGCTTTAAACAGTCTTATTCAGGAAAAAATTATTATTCAGAAGGCAAATGAATATAATCTCATGGTCTCAGACAAGGAACTGGCAGATTTTATTTTCAGTCAAAATTATTTTTTAACCAATGGAAAATTTGATGAAAAAAAATACAAGCAGGTTTTAAGTGCAAACAGAATGTCTGTTGAAGAATTTGAGATGAATGTAAGAAAAGATCTTCTTAAGAGAAGAATGAGTTCTCTTGTTACAGGTGCAGTAAAAGTTACTGAAAAAGAACTTGAAGCTTTTTATAATTATGTAAATAAAACTGCTGATATCAAATATGTTTCTTTTCTTCCTTCTGAGTATGACGATAAAAAAATTGAGGTTTCTGATGAAGAAATAAATGCCTATTACAATGAAAATAAGGAAAATTTTAAATCTGAAGAAAAGATCAAGGTAAGTTTTTTGAGATTTTCAGCTGATGATTTTAAAAAAGATATAGTGGTATCAGATAAAGAAATTGAATCTTATTATCATGAAAATATAAAAAATTATTCTTCTCCTGAAAAAGTTAAAGCAAGACATATCCTCATTAGAGTAGATCAGAACGCTGATGACAAGACAATAGAGGAAAAAAGAAATGAAATAGAAGATATCAGGCAAAAAATCATTTCAGGAAGTTCATTTGAGGAAATGGCAAAAAAATATTCACAAGGGCCTTCTGCTCCACAAGGGGGAGATCTTGGAGAATTCGAAAAACATGATATGGTAAAATCTTTTTCTGATGCAGCTTTTTTTCTTGATGAAGGCAAAATAAGTGAACCTGTAAGAACCCAGTTTGGGTGGCATCTTGTTAAAGTAGAAAAAAAGATGCCTGCCTCTGTAAAAAAACTTGATGATGTAAAGGCACTTATTGAGAGTTTTCTTTTGACAAGAAAAGCAAAAATGGCTGCATATGACAGTGCTGACGCTGTTTATGCATCAACTCTTGGAGGCTCGTCTCTTAATGAAGAAGCAGAAGCAAGAGGGCTTATTCTTGAAAAAACAGATTATTTTACCAAACAAGGGCCGAAAACCGGAATTTCAGATGCAAAGGAATTTGCAAGAGAGGCTTTTTCATATGAGGCCGGAGAAACTTCAAGGATTTTGGAATTTGGAGAAAATATGTATATTCTTCAGGTAGATGAAAGAAAACTGCCTGAAATTTTATCTCTTGAAGAAGTTAAAAAAGAAATAAAAGACAAACTACTTGAAGATAAAAAAGATAATAAGGCAAAAGAAGATGCAAATGCTTTTCTTGCAAAAGCACTCGAAGAAAAGTCTTTAGAAAAAGGAAAAGATGCTGCTTTTGCAAAAATAAAGCAAATAAAGGGAATTGTAAGACAGGGTGTTATAAAAGAACTTGGATCTTTGCCTGAACTTCAGACAAAAATTTTTGAAACTGCTTCAAAAAAACAAACAATTTGTGAATCTGTTGTAAAAACTTCAAATGGTTATTTTGTGTTTTCTGTTTTAAATACAAATCTTCCTTCAAAAGAAAAATTTGAAGCAGAGAAAAATGAACTAAAAGAAAAAATGCTTGAAAGAAAGAAAAACGAGTTTTTTTCCAAGTGGATAGAAGATTGTAGAAAAAATTCAGATATAAAAATTTCTCCAAAATTCAGCGGATAAATTTTATTTGTTTTTTTACCAGTTTGTGCAGTTAAATTTCAAATTCATAACTGATGAGCAGGCTTTTTTGCCTGCTCAATTTTAGTTTTAAGGAGGAAAAAATGAATGAAATTTTTAGCACCTCAGATAAAAAAATTCTTTTAAAATCTGCAAGAAAAGCAATTTCAAATAAACTTGAAAAAGAGCCTTTTGTTTTTAGTGATGAGCTCAAAAAAATTTCATATAAAAGAGGAGTTTTTGTAACTTTAAAAAAAAATAAAAATTTAAGAGGGTGTATTGGAAATATTCTTCCTGAAAAAGAGCTTTTTAAGGGAGTTGTTGATAATGCTTTAAATTCTGCTTTTCATGACCCAAGATTCAAACCTCTTAACTTAGATGAACTAAGTGAAATTGAAATTGAAATCAGTGTCTTGACTCTTCCTGAAAAAATTGAATATCAAGATATTAATGAACTTAAAACTAAAATTATTCCCTTTGAGCATGGTGTTATTCTGGATTTTGGCTATAGGCAGAGTACTTTTCTTCCTTCTGTATGGGATGAACTCCCGGATTATGAAATGTTTATGTCGCATCTTTCCATTAAAGCCGGGTTTAATCCTTTGGATTGGAAGAATTTAAAGCCTGGTGTTTTTGTATATAAAGCAGTTCATTTTAGTGAATCAGACTTGAGCTGATCACTAATTAAACCCGGATTTTATGCCGGGTTTAATTTATTTTAATTTTAAAGACAGATAAGAGAGCTTGCAGTCCAGGCACAATCCCTTGTTTTTTCTCCAATGCAGCCAACCATATCCGCAAGAAAAACAAGATGGGTAAGTGAGGCCGGATTGGTTTCTGTTTCAAGTATTTTTCTTTTCATTCTTAATGATAAATTATAGGTTTTTTTGCTTTTTTCAATTATTTCATCAATTAGTTTTGCAGCTGATTCCTTTGCTTTTTTATTGTTAAATTTTTTTGATGCCTTGAAAAGCTCATTTGAAAGAAGGGTTAACCTTTCAATTGTTTCAGCAGCAGAATCTGCAAGAACAAAAAGTTCTGTCTCAATGGAGTCTGATGTTATGGGAGATTTTCTTGCAAGAATCCAGTCAAGCACAGAAGACATTTTTTCTGTTATCTGGATTTTGTATTGAAGATAAAGATAATACAGGGACGCTCCAGAGCCATTTGCAGAGTTTTGAAAGCAGACTGATTTTGAATAATTATCAATTTCAGTTTTACTTTTTGACATTTCATTCTGAAAATTTATTGCAAGTTCGTTTTTTCCCTCAAGTATGCATTCTATTGCCTGCTGAAAATTAATTGTAAATTCCTTAATCAGCTTATCTTGAAAAATTAATTTTTCAAAATGATAATATTTGGTTAATATTTTCATTAAACCTCCGTTAGATCAGTTATAAAGACCTGATAATAATATAGGTAAACTTTATTTATTCAATATAAATTTTTGAGCTGCGTATAAAGAACTCATGGCAAATAAGCCGTTTTATCTGTATTTATTATACAAATCTCTTAATTGACATTTGTTTTCTAATCGTTTATTGCCAAAGTAAAAAAAATGTTTGAATTAGATTAAAATTATATCAACAGGATACAGCAATGGAAAATTTTCAGGTTTTGCCTTTCCTTTATGCAGTTGTTGGCGGACTAGGTCTTTTTTTGTACGGAATGAAGCTCATGTCAGACGGTCTTCAGAAATCGGCAGGCGACGGTCTGAGGAAAATCCTTGAAAAACTCACAAGCAACAGAATTATTGGAGCTTTTGTAGGTATAGTTATTACTTCCATAATTCAGAGCAGTTCTGCAACAACAGTTATGGTGGTAGGGTTTGTAAATGCCGGTCTTTTAAAGCTTACCCAGGCATTATCAGTAGTTCTTGGTGCAAATATCGGGACTACAATTACAGGGCAGATAATCGCATTTAAAATTACTGAACTTGCACTTCCAGTCATTGGTATTGGTGTTTTTATGAGAATTTTTTTAAAGCATCCAAGGGTTCATTATTATGGTGAAGTTTTAATTGGCTTTGGGATGCTGTTCTTAGGACTTGATATAATGACAGATTCATTTGGTCCTTTAAAGTCAAGTCCTGGGTTTAAAGACCTTTTTGTAACCTTTTCAAAAAATCCTGTTATGGCTGTTTTGGCAGGTGCAGTTCTTACTATGATAATTCAAAGCAGTTCCGCTACTCTTGGAATTACAATGGTTCTTGCTTTTAACGGCATCATAGATTTTTATACAGCAGCAGCATTTGTTCTTGGAGAAAATATCGGCACAACAGTAACAGCAAATATTGCAGCAATAGGAACAAGCAGGGCAGCAAGAAGAGCTGCATTAGGACATTTTTTGTTCAATGTTATCGGCGTAATTTATATGCTTGTTTTGTTAAAATATATGATGGCCGCAGTAGATTATTTTACACCCGGCAATCCTGATTTAATAAATCCTGACAATACCAAGCCAAATATTTCAAGGCATATAGCAAATTTTCACACACTTTTTAATATTATAAATACCATTATTTTCCTTCCATTTATTAACAGGCTTGCAGATCTTTGCATTATTTTAATCCCTGGTAAAGAAAAGGGCCGCAGTGAAATAATTCTTGATGATAATCTTTTAAATACTCCGGAAATGGCAATATCAAATGCAAGAAAAGAAGTTTCAAGAATGTCTGATTATGTTGTTGAAATGCTTGAACTTTCTAAAAAAGGTTTTTTTGAAAAAGATCTCAAATCCATAAGAAGGGTTTTTGAGCTGGAAAATTCTGTTGATCTAATGGAAAAAAATATTAGTGAATATCTTACCAAGCTTTTTCACAAGCCTATAAGCGAATCAAACTCCCTTAGAATAAATACAATGATTCATGTTATTCATGATCTGGAAAAAGTAGGAGATTATGCAGAAAGTATAATAAAATATGCAGATAAAATGATAAGGGAGAAAATCAGTTTTTCTGAAGATGCAAATGAAGAAGCTGGATACCTTTTTGATGTTGCAATACGTTTTGCAAAGCATGTTTTAGATGTTTACAATAATGACAAGGATCCTGAAGAATTAAGCACTGCTGATGAAGATCTGATTGATGAACTTAAAATTAATTTAAAAAACAATCATCTTGGAAGACTGAATCAGGGTATATGTACTGCTGAACATGGTATTTTGTATGTTGATCTTGTAAGCAAGCTTGAAAAAACCGGTGATAATATTTTTAATATTGCACAGGCTGTTCTTGGTAAATATAAGTAGCTGCTGAACGAAAACGGCTGTTTTTCTTCAGCAGCTAAGTTCGTTGGTGAACGAAAACGGCCTTTTTTGTCCATTTCTGCGTCAGAATCAAAATTTAATCCTCAAAATACTAAATGTATTCCTGCGGTTAAATTTTTCATCTTCCTTGAACTGAACAAAAAATTATCGTTTTCGGCCAATCACTAAGTTAGATAAAATCACTATTTAGGGATTAAATTTTTAATATTTATTTCAGGGAACAAAAATTAATTTTTTTGTATTAATGGAGTCCATTCAAGCCATTTTTCCTCGGGTTTATCATGAAGTTTGAAAACTGTTTTGTCCGGGACTTCTGATCCAATTTTGTCAGGGGTTGCAATAGCAATTCCCCCTTTCAGGATTGATTCTAAGGTTCCTGTTTTTATTTTTACTCCAAGAAGATTTATTTTGGTTCCAATTCCGCCTGTATACCAGAATTTTGTGTTTTCCCTTACTATGGTTTTGTATTTTTCATCAATTACTGCATAAATTAAAACCTTGTCAAATGTGTCTTTTAATTTAAAATCTGTTATTTCACCAATTTTTATTTGTCGATATAATAAAGGCTTTCCAATTGAAAGAGAACCTAGGTGGCTAGATTCAAGTATAATTTCAAGACCTTGTATTTGTTTTTTATCATATACAAAAAAATTATCTTTAAATTCGCCTTTTCCTTCAATAAGTTCAATAAATTTACCGCTTACAAGGGTTTCAGGGTATTTTACACCGCTTAAATCAAATTCTGCACTTCTTAAATAAAATTGTGATGATTCTTTGATTAAGTTTTCTGCTTCTTTTTTAATAAATGCTTTAGCTTTAAAGTATGTATTTTTTTCATTAAAGTTTATTTTTTCAATTCTTCCAATTGTTAAACCTTTGTATATTATTTTTGTAAAATTTTCTTTTATGCCAAAGGCATCTTTTAAGTTTAGATAAATGAAAAATCCGTTTTCCATTGCTTTTTCTTTTGAATCGTAAAGACTAAATATTATTTTGTCAGATTTTTCAAAATCATTTTCAATATTATCAAATCCTATGCCGCCTGTTATAATGGCGGAAATATTTTTGGATTTCAAATTAACCTCAAAAAGATCTGCCTTTAAATCAATACCTGAAATATTGAAAAATCTGGTTTTTGAAGAAACAAGATTTTTAAAATCATCATAAATTAATGCTTCCATATCAATATTTTCATTATTTTCTGCCAACCTGGTTTTTGTAATCATTCCTGCTTCAATACTGCCGTAATAAACAGGCGTTGCAGGTTTTAAGAAATTATTTTTTGAAGCTTTTATGATGATTTTTTTACCTTTCATGTCCTGATGGACAGCAGGAGGTGTTTTAAGTGCCTCAAATTCTGTCTGATATGTTCCGTTTCCAATAAAAGTGTTTATGTATGAGCCTGAAATAATTGTTTCAAGGCCTTTTATACCGCCTGAATCAATTTGAGGCTTTACCATGAAAAAAACACTGCCTTTTTTAGATATATCCGGAGCATTGGGGAAAAGAGAAACTTCTGCGGCAATTTTTTCCATATTATCCGTGTATTTGACATCTGTTACTTTTCCTATTTCAATTCCCTTATATTTAAGTAAAGTAGTTCCTTTTTTGAGATGATTTGAGTCTTCAAACAAAATATTTATTTTTTTTTCAGTAGTGTTTGCACTTTCCATATCA
>JAVERC010000062.1:0-14773 GCA_034007295.1 Desulforegulaceae bacterium
ACGGAAGGTGAAAAATTTAACCTTCAGGATACATTGAGTATTTTGAGGATTAAATTTTGAATCTGACTTAAGAATGGACAAAAAAGGCCGTTTTCGTTCAGCAACTAAGTAGTGATTGGCCGAAAACGAGAATTTTTTGTTCAGTTTAAGTGAAAAATTTAACCTTTAGGATACATTTAGTATTTTGAGGATTAAATTTTGAATCTGACTTTAGAATGGACAAAAAAGGCCGTTTTCGTTCAGCAACTAAGTATATTAATTTGAAACAATCATTAAAACAGTTTATAGTTTTAAGGTAAATTTTTTTAGTTAACTTTTTTTCTTTTTTGGGATTTTAGATATTGAATCAAAAAAGCAGACAACTTATTTTACAATTTGTCACAGAATTTATAATAATTTTATCCCTTCTCACACTAACTTATCTTGGCGTTTTTATTTACTGTTCTAAAGAAGAAAAACTCAATCTTTTTGAAGACGTTACTGACTCTGGTATTTTAAAGGCGGCAATTATTGAATACAATATTTCAGCCAAATATCCAGGCCCGGATACTGCTTATTTTAAAGATATAACCGATTTTCTTTCATCAAGGCTGTGGGCCAAACTTGAAATTATAAACTGTAAAACTTTTGAAGAAGCACAAAGCCTTATTCTTTCTAAAAAAGCTCATATTCTTATCATTTCAAATCCTGCTGACATGTATAAAAAAACATCCCTTGCTTTTTCAAAGCCTTATATTACGGCATCATGGCACCTTATTGTAAACAGAGACAATCTAAGGCTTAATAAATTAGAAGATCTAAAAAAAGAAGACAAACTTATTGTAACAAAAAAATGTCCTGGGATTGAAAAGATATCAGGACAAAGCAACTTCAATCTACAAGAAAGCTCTGAGCTTAACCTAAATAATATTTTTTCAAAAATTGAAAGTGGCGAAATTACAGCATCCATTGCAGATAATCTTACAGCAAGAAACTTAAGGTATCTTTATCCAAAGGCTGTTCTGGCTGATGAATTAGGTGAAAAAACAAAAATTGGATTCGCCTTACATCCTCTTGCAGTAGATCTTATGTTTAGAATCAATATTTTTATTGACAATATAAAAGACGAAGAATTTATAAATATTCTTGCGTCCCACTATTTTCATAAACTAGATGTGTTCGAATACCTTGATTTAAGAAAATTTCACAGAATAATAAATTCAAAGCTGCCCACATATTTTCCCTTAATAAAAAAATATTCAGATGAATCAAATCTTGACTGGAGGCTTGTAACTGCTCAAATTTACCAGGAATCTCATTTCAATGAATGGGCAAAAAGCCATGCTAGAGCTAAAGGCCTTATGCAGCTAATGCCAAATACTGCCGCAGCACTTGGAGTAACAGACATATATTCTGCAGAAGAAAATATAAAAGCCGGAGCTTTTTATCTGAAAAAATTATATGATATTTTTGAAAATTCAGCAGATAATGACAGAATTAAAATTGCCCTTGCTACATATAATATGGGCCAAGGTCATATGTATGATGCGAGAAAACTTTCAAGACGATTTGGGCTTGATCCTGAAAAATGGTACAATATGCTAAGAATTCTTCCTCTTCTAAAAAAAAAGGAATATTATAAAACCCTTACCTATGGTTATGCAAGGGGAGACGAGCCTGTTACTTATGTAAGGAAAATATCAGGCTTTTACAGAATTTTAAAAATACTTTTCCCAACTGAGCCTGACTTCAAAGCCAAAGACTCAGCTAAAGAAAAGTAATCTATTTGTCATTAAAAAATCATTGAAAAAAAGGATTGTATTTTTTTTCTGTACCAATTGTTGTTTCAGGACCATGGCCTGGAAAAACTCTTACATCATCTCCAAGGGGAAATAATTTTTGTTTTACATTTTTTATAAGAGTTCCATAATCCCCTCCAGGCAGGTCAGTTCTTCCAATTGATCCTGCAAATAAAGTATCACCTGCAAACAATATTTTTTCTTTTTCGCAATAAAGAGATACCCCCCCCCTGGAATGACCTGGAGTATGAATAACTTTAAGTGAAATTTCTCCAAACTTAATTATGTCTCCATCACTTATAAATTTATCTGGAGCAGGTGAATTTTCAGCACTAAGGCCAAAACTTACAGCCATTGAAGAAAGATGGGACAGCATAGGAGCATCTTCCTCATGAATAAGAATTTTGGCACCTGTAGCATCTTTCATGGCCTTGTTTGCAGCCACATGATCAAAATGTCCATGTGTATTAATTATATACTTTAAAGTAAGTTTTTCATCTGCAAGAGCCATTAGAATTCTTTCATCCTCATCACCTGGATCTATTACAGCTGCTTCCCTTGTTTTTTCGCATCCAAGGACAAAACAATTGGCCATTATTGGTCCTACAGGCAATACTTTTAAAATCATATCAACTCTGCCTTTCATTTTTTTCCAGGGTTTTTCTTATGCTGTCGAGAAGACCGTTAATAAATCCCCCCGATTCCCTTGTCCCAAATTTCTTTCCTATGTCTATGGCTTCATTAATGCTGACTTTATAAGGAATATCAGAGCAGTAATAAAGTTCATAAACTGAAAGTCTTAAAATATTTCTGTCAACACAAGACATCCTGTGCAAACGCCAGTTGCTTGAGTGCTCTTCAATAATTTTATCAATATCGTCTTTGTTTTCAAGAACCCCGTCAGTAAGATGATTTAAAAAATCAGATTCTCCTGAAGAAAGATATTTTTTAAAAAGCCCTAAGCTTTCATTTGAAAAACTATTTCTGATATCCATGTAAAAAAGAGCCTGCAGTGCAAGCTCCCTTGCTTTTCGACGATAACCCATCTATCAGTACACCAGACTTTAAAGTTCCTTTATAAGATTTGCCATCTCAATTGCAGACATGGCAGCTTCAACACCCTTGTTTCCTGCTTTTGAACCTGCCCTTTCAATGGCCTGCTCTATTGTATCTGTTGTAAGAACTCCAAATACAACAGGAATTCCTGTTTCAAGAGACACAACAGCTATTCCTTTTGCAGCCTCACTGCTCACATATTCAAAATGAGGAGTAGCTCCTCTTATCACGGCACCAAGACAGATAACTGCATCATATTTTTGCTTTGCTGCAACTTTTTTTGCGATCAAAGGAATTTCAAAGGCTCCTGGAACCTTTATAATTTCAATATCACCATCTTCTGCTCCATGGCGGACAAGTGCATCAATGGCACCGCCTGTTAGTCTGTCTGTTATAAAATCATTAAAGCGAGCAACAATTATTGCATATTTTTTCCCTGATGCATCAAGTTTTCCTTCAATTATTCCAGGCATCTTAAATTCCCTTTTTAAATAAAATATTATTTTTAAAAAATAAAACTCTACATTTTAAATTTAATCCTCAAAAATACTCTTGAATCCTAAAGGTTAAATTTTTTATCTTTCTTGAACTGAACAAAAAATTAAAGTTTTAGTCCAATAACTAAATTTATTGTTCACTTCTTTTTACTGGAGAATCACCTACTTTTTCAAGCATATGACCCATTCTTAATTTTTTACACTGAAGATAGCCATGATTAATTTCATTTGGATCAATCTCAATTGGAACCTGCTCAACAATACTTAGTCCATATCCTTCAAGTCCAACCATTTTTTTGGGATTGTTTGTCATAAGCTTCATTTTTTTCACACCAAGATCTGCAAGTATCTGTGCTCCAATTCCATAATCGCGCATATCAGGTTTAAATCCAAGTTTGATATTTGCATCTACTGTGTCATATCCCTGATCCTGAAGAACATAGGCCTTAAGCTTGTTTACAAGACCAATACCGCGTCCTTCCTGTCTAATATAAAGAAAAACTCCGGAACCTTCTTTTTCTATCTGCTGCATTGACTTTACAAGCTGATCTCCACAGTCGCATCTCAGTGATCCGAAAATATCTCCGGTAAGACATTCTGAATGAACTCTTACAAGCACCGGCTTTTCAGTGTCTATTTCTCCTTTGACCATTGCAATATGCTGAAAATCATCAATATCGTTCTCATATACAATAGCTCTGAACTTTCCTGCAAAAGCTGTCGGGATAACTGCCTCAACTCTTTTGTGAACAAAAGATTCATTATGAAGCCTGTAGGAAATCAGTTCTGCTATAGTGCAAATACCAATATTGTGCTCTTCACTAAACTTTTCAAGGGAAGGCATTCTTGCCATTGAACCGTCATCATCCATTATTTCACAAATAACACCTGAAGGCTTTAACCCTGCAAGCCTTGCAAGATCAACAGAGGCTTCAGTATGGCCGGCTCTTACAATAACCCCGCCCTCTTTTGCTCTTAAAGGAAAAATATGTCCTGGCCTTACAAGATCATCAGGCTTTGCGTCATCAGCAATTGCAGTCTGGACAGTTTTTGCTCTGTCTGCTGCTGAAATTCCGGTTGTAACACCTTCCCTTGCCTCAATTGAAACTGTAAAAGCAGTTTCATGGGCAGAAGTATTTTCATCTACCATCATTGGAAGCTTCAGCTGTCTGCATCTATCATCTGTAAGAGACATACATACAAGACCACGGCCGTATTTGGCCATAAAATTTATTACTTCAGGAGTAACTTTTTCAGACGCAATTGTTAAATCACCTTCGTTTTCACGATCTTCATCATCTGTCAAAATTACCATTTTACCAGCTTTAATATCTTCAATGGCCTGCTCAATACTTATTCTTGGCATTTTCTTAACCCCGCTTTTTCCTACAGGAATCCATTGCTTCTCAAAAAATCAATGGAAACTCCACCTTCTTTTTCATGTGAAACTGAATTTTTTCCTGTAATAAGTTTTTCAATATATTTCCCAATCACATCTGCTTCAAGGTTTACTTTATCTCCACTTTTCCTTGAGCCTATGGTTGAAAGCCCTTTTGTGTGCGGAATAATTGCTAGAGAAAAAAAGTCGTCTCCAACTGAGTTAATTGTGAGACTTGTTCCATCTACAGCTATTGATCCCTTTTCAATTACATATTTCATTATATTTGAAGGAGCTTTAATCTTTATTATTATGGCATTACTTCTTTCTTCAACAGATGAAATTTCACCTACTCCGTCAATATGGCCAGTGACAATATGCCCGTCTATACGGTCAGAAAGCTTTAATGCTCTCTCAAGATTTACTTTCTGCCCGGGTTTTGCATCTTTAAAGGTAGATTTGTCTATTGTTTCAGGGCTTATATCAACACCAAAAACTCTTCCATTTATTTTAACAGCTGTAAGACACCCTCCATTGACAGCTATACTATCTCCAATTTTTGTGCCTACAAGGTCAAATCCTGCTTCTATTGCCATTCTTTTGCCTTCGCCTGAATCTGAAAGAGACCTTATTGTTCCAAAACCTTCTATTATTCCTGTGAACATTATTAATTAAATCCAATCCTTAAAAAGTGTTTATCAGCTAATATCATCACTTTTTTAAAAGTTTCAATAAAAAACCGGCCAAAGAAGTTTTTTATAAAGACCCAAATCAGAATCTGTTCTTCCTTCAATTAAAATATCATCTTCAAAGGCAGAGACTTTAGTACTGATTATTTTTAATGCATCAGACATTTTTTCAGGGCCATTTCCTGAAATTCCTTCAAATGCATTTGAACATCCAATAATTTTTGAACCATAAAAAAAAGCAATCTGATCTACAAGCCCGGCATTTAAAAATGAACCTGCTACCAGTGAGCCACCTTCAATCATAAGGCTTGAAATGTTTCTTTTTCCAAGCTCGATTAAAAGACTTGAAAGATCAACTCTTGAATTTTTATCTTTTTCAACCTGAATAATTTCTATTCCAGAATTCTTAAATTTTTCAATTCTTACAGGATCACAGTCTTTTACACATGCAACAATGGTATTTTTTTTCATATTCTCTGAAAAAATTTTGAAACCTGATTCTAGATCAAGGCTTAAATATGAATCTGTTACAATTTTTAATGGATCAGAACATCTTAATCCTTCAAGTCTTGTATTTAATGAAGGATCATCTGCCTCAACAGTTTTTCTTCCAACAAGTACAGCCTCACACTGCTGCCTTAAGCAGTGTGACCATTCTCTTGACCTTTCATTTGTAATCCACTTTGAATCGCCTGTTTTTGTAGCGATTCTACCATCTAAAGTCATTGCAAGTTTTAAAACTGTATATGGAATTTTTTGAGTTATAAATTTAATAAAAGGGAGGTTTAAAGCTCTTGCCTTTTCTTCAAGAACACCTGTAACAACTTCAACCCCGTTTGCCCTTAAAAAAGCATTGCCTCCGCCGTTTACTTTAGGATTTGGATCTTCCATTGCTGTTACAACTTTTTTTACCCTGCTTTTTAAAATTTTTTCAGTACAAGGCGGAGTTTTACCATAGTGACTGCATGGTTCTAAGGTTACATAAAGAGTTGAATCCTTTGCGTTTTCTCCGGCATCATCTAATGCATTTACTTCTGCATGGGCTTTTCCATATTCTTTATGATAACCTTTTCCAATTATTTCTCCGTTTTTTACGCAAACAGCACCAACCATTGGATTTGTTTTTGTAAATCCTCTGCCCTTTGATGCAAGATCAAGGGCAAGCGACATATATTGCTCATCTTTTTTATCAAACATTAAAATACCATATTATCTAAGATTGATTTGGCATAAGAAACTGCCTAAGTTCATTTACAAAATCATTTACATCCTTAAATTCCCTGTAAACAGATGCAAACCTTACATAAGCAACTTCATCAATTTCATGGAGTTTTTCCATTACTTTTTCACCAATAAGCCCTGTTAGGAACTCCCTTGACTCGCTTTCCTTTAATTCTCTTTCAAGATCATCAATAAAGGCCTCAATGGTATCCATACTTACACTTCTTTTTTCACAAGCCTTTAAAATTCCAGATCTTAATTTTTCACGGAGGAACTCTTCCCTTCTTCCATCTTTTTTTACTATCATCAATGGAAGCTCTTCAATTTTTTCATAGGTTGTGAATCTTCCTTGGCATGAAAGACACTCCCGCCTTCTTCTGATGGAACAGCTGTCCTTTGAAAGCCTTGAATCTATTACCTTGTCTTCTGTTTCACCGCAAAAAGGACACTTCATTTTTTTTCTCCTGAAGGATTAAACCTTACAGTTTCAATTCCTGCCTCAGCAAGCATTTCTTCAGACATTTCATCTGAATAGTCCCCAAGGTAGCAAACTCTTTTTATTCCTGCATTTATTATCATTTTCGAGCAAATGGAGCATGGTTTTGTATTTACATAAATATCTGCACCATCTATTGAAATGCCATGCTTTGCAGCCTGAACTATAGCATTTTGTTCTGCATGGGTTCCACGACAGAGTTCATGTCTTTCTCCCGAAGGGACATTGAGTTTTTCCCTTAAACATCCTGTTTCGCTGCAATGCCTTATTCCTGATGGAGCACCATTGTAACCTGTTGCAAGAATATGTCTGTTTTTTACTATAACAGCACCTACTTTTCTCCTTAAACAGGTAGATCTTTTTGAAACAAGCTCTGTAATACCTATGAAATACTCATCCCATGAAGGTCTTTCATCCATTTCTGCTCTCCATTTTATTTCATAAAAAGAGGAAAACCCAAAGCCAGCTCTTTTACCTTGGCCCCAATTTCTGAAATGTATTTTTCATTTTCGAAATTACCAATAATATCAGATATCCACTGTCCTATGATTTCCATTTCTTTTTCCTTCATTCCCCTGGTTGTAAGGGCTGGAGTTCCTATTCTTATTCCGCTTGTTACAAAAGGACTTCTTGTTTCAAAAGGAACTGTATTTTTATTTACTGTTATATTCGCTCTTCCAAGAGCAGCTTCAGCATCTTTTCCTGTTACTCCCTTGTTTGTAAGATCAATCAGAATAAGATGATTGTCTGTACCGCCTGAAACAAGGTCAAGCCCGTTTTGCTTTAAAGTATCAGCAAGCACTTTTGCATTATTTATAATCTGCTGCTGATAAATTTTAAATTCTGGAGACAATGCTTCTTTAAAAGCAACAGCTTTTGCAGCAATTACATGCATTAGAGGACCGCCCTGAATTCCAGGAAAAATCTGCTTGTTAATAACTCCTGTAAGATCTTCTCCTGAAAGTATAAGACCGCCCCTTGGGCCTCTTAAAGTTTTATGGGTAGTTGATGTTGTAACAGTTGCATGTGGAATTGGAGAAGGATGAAGTCCTGCGGCAACAAGACCTGCAATATGTGCCATATCTACAAGAAGAAATGCATCAACTGTTTTTGCAATTTTAGCAAATCTTTCAAAATCAAGAATTCTTGGATAAGCACTTCCGCCTGCAATTATCATTTTTGGTCTTGCTTCTTTTGCAGTTTTTTCAAGCTCGTCATAGTCAATTGCACCTGTTTCTTTTGAAACCCCATAATGGGAAAAATTAAAAAGCCTGCCTGAAAAATTGACTCCGCTTCCGTGGGTAAGATGACCTCCGTGGGAAAGATCCATTCCAAGAACCTTGTCTCCTGGTTCAAGAAAACCAAAAAAAGCACCCATGTTTGCCTGAGAACCTGAATGAGGCTGAACATTTGCATAGGCTGCATTAAAAAGCTCTTTTGCTCTTTTAATTGCAAGATCTTCAGCAACATCCACAAACTCACATCCGCCATAATATCTCTTGGAAGGATAACCTTCTGCATACTTGTTTGTCATTATGCAGCCTTGTGCTTCCATGACAGCACTGCTTACAATATTTTCTGATGCAATAAGCTCAAGATTTTCTGTTTGTCTTTTTGTTTCTTTATTTATAGCCTCAAAAATTTCAGGATCTGTTTTTCCAATTGTTTCAAGATTCACCGGTGCCTCCTAATATTAAAAAATCATATAATTTATTTTTTCAGAACAATAAAAAAATTTATTTTAATCACTTACTACAAAATCAGAACAAATCAAGACGCTTTTGATGTCTTCCGCCTTCAAATTCAGTTTCAAGCCAGGTATCAACGATTTCCATTGCAAGAATATCTCCAACTACTCTTCCACCCATAACTAAAACATTAGAATTATTGTGCAGCCTGCTCATTTTTGCAGAAAAAATATCATTGCAAAGTGCAGCCCTTATTCCCTTATGCCTGTTTGCAGCCATTGACATTCCAAGACCGGTTCCACAAAGTAAAATTCCTCGGTCACACTCTTTTTTTTCAACAGATTTTGCAACCTGGTCAGCATAATCAGGGTAATTCACAGAATCATTGGAAAAGGTACCTATATCTTTTACCTTGATTCCTTTTTTTTCAAGAAAATTAACTATTTTATCCTTTAATTCATATGCAGCATGATCACAGCCTATGATAATTGTTTCTTTCATTTTTTCTCCAAAATATTAACTGTATTTTTTGAAAATAAGACAAGTATTTATACCCCCAAATCCAAATGAATTGGACATGACATAATCTAATTTCGCTTTTTTGCTTTTATTTGGGACATAATCAAGATCACAATCTGGATCTGGATTATTAAGATTTATTGTGGGAAAAACAATTTGGTTTTCAAGGCTTAAAACACAGGCGGCAGCTTCAAGTGCACCTGCTGCACCAAGTAGATGGCCTGTCATTGATTTAGTTGAAGAAATATGAATTTTTTTTGAATGGGAACCAAATACTTTTTTTACTGCGGTTGTTTCATATTTATCATTTAAGACTGTTGAGGTTCCATGGGCATTGATATAATCGATTTTATCAGGTTTAAGCCTGCATGATTCCAGTGCAGCTTCCATTACAGCGGCCATCCCTTTTCCTTCAGGCTCAGGTGCAGCAATGTGATAGCCTTCACTTAGAACACTGTATCCTAAAATTTCAGCTAAAGGTTTCACGCCTCTTTCAAGAGCTTTATTCATATTTTCCAATACAAGAAAAGCACTTCCCTCAGCTGGTACGAAACCATCCCTTTCCCTGTCAAAGGGTCTTGAAGCTGTTTTTGGATCTTTATTTTTTGAAAGAGCCTTCATTGAATTAAGTCCTGATAAAAATACCGGTGTAATAACCGATTCTGTTCCGCCGGCGATACAGCAGTCCATTTCTCCGTATTTTATACGCAAATAAGCTTCACCAATTGCATTTGCACCTGCTGCACAAGCACTTGTGCATGTAAGAACAGGACCTTTAATGCCAAGATAAATACTCATGGTTCCAACGGCCATATTGGGCAGAAAATGGGGAACAAAATAAGGACTCAGCTTTGATGTATTTTTGAGAATCCTTCTTTCCACAGCCTGCTCAGCCACATCAAAACCGCCTGCACCATTGCCTCCGAATATGCCTATGCGTCTTGTTTCATAATAGCCAGGATCTAAACCTGCATCATAAAGAGCAAGTTTTCCGGCTGCAACAGCATATAAAATATACAAGGGAAGATTGTTCGATTCTTTTTTATCGAAATAATCTTCCCTGGAAAATTTTTTAACTTCGCCGGCAACCTTGAAGGGAAAACCACAAGTATCAAATCTTGTTATCAATCCAACACCTGATTTTCCAGCAGCAAGGGAGTCAAAGAACTCCTTTCTGCCGATTCCAACAGGTGAAACAACACCTACACCTGTAATGGCAACCTTATGAAAGGGAGTTTTAAGCATTTAATTTTATGAAATTTTTTCCAGATATTCCAGAGCATCTTTCACTGTAAGAAGATTTTCTGCATCTTCATCGGGTATCTCAATATCAAACTCATCCTCAAGGCTCATCATAAGTTCGACAATTTTAAGTGAATCTGCACCAAGATCGTTTATAAACGATGCTTCGGGAACAACTTTTTCAATATCTACTTCAAGTTTTTCTGCAATGATGGATTTAAGTTTATCCTGCATAGACATTTTCCACCTCTTTTTTTTAAATAAGCCGAGACCAAACTGCATTATAACGGGTGATAAAAAATCAAACTTCTTCTTTAGCACCGATCACAAGGCGACCTTTATACATGCCACATCCAGGACAGGCTGCATGAGAACGCTTTGGTTCACCGCATTCAGGACAAACCTGAAGGCTTGGTGATACAATTTTTTCTTTTAAATGGGTACGACGCTTATCTCTGCGTGATTTTGATGTTTTCCTCTTTGGAACTGCCATTATTGACTCCTGTAAACTTTACTGCATTGTTTTAATATTTATGGCCGAACTATTTTTTCGGTCAGCTACAATTCTCTTAATAAAATCCAAACTAAGTTATCATAATAAACAGATACTTACAAGCCCATTATGCTTAATTTTAAATTATGCTCATATTCAGCAGCCTATCTCATTATCAGATTTACTGATTATTTCCACTTTTTTTTTAAAAAAATATTACTAAGCCTTTTTGAAAAATAAATTTATTGACATCTTCAAGCTATAAGGCATAAATCTTCTAACATATTCTCAGGGCAGGGTGGAATTCCCTACCGGCGGTAAACTTTAAATAGTAATTGGCCGAAAGCGAGAATTTTTGTTCAATTCAAGAAAGATGAAAAATTTAACCTTTAGGATACATTAAATATTTTAAAGTTTAATTTTTGAATCTGACTTTAAAATGGACAAAAAAACCGTTTTCACTCAGCAGCTAAATAAAAAATTTAAAGAAAGCCCGCGAGCGCCTCAAGCATGTCTTTGAGGGTCAAGCAGATTCGGTGAAATTCCGAAGCCGACGGTTAAAGTCCGGATGGAAGAGGATGAAATTATTTATGCTAAATGCATTTAATTATGCCTGAATTATATCTGGCACCCCTTCTTTATTGCCCTGATTCATGAAAATTATTTTATTATCAAGGAGTTAAACCATGAATCAGACACTATTATCTAAATTTGGAAGTCCTTATGAAAGAGTCGAAAACGGATTGAAATCACTTTCAAACGGAAACGGAGTCCTCGTTACAGACAATGAAAACAGAGAGAATGAAGGAGATCTCATTTTTTCAGCTGAGCATCTTAACAACTCACAAATGGCAATGCTGATAAGAGAATGCAGCGGTATTGTCTGTCTTTGCCTGACAAATGAAAAAATTAAGGCTCTTGAAATCCCAATGATGGTTGAAAATAACTCAAGCAGATTCCAGACAGCATTCACAGTTTCAATAGAAGCTGCAGAAGGTGTTACAACCGGAGTGTCCGCTGCTGACAGAGTCACAACAATCAAAACAGCAATTAAAGACAATGCAAAACCAAACGACCTAAAAAGACCAGGCCACATTTTCCCTCTAAAAGCAAAAAAAGGGGGTGTACTTGAAAGACAGGGACACACTGAAGCAACTGTTGATCTATGCAGGCTTGCTGGCCTTAAACCTTTTGGAGTGTTGTGCGAAGTTACAAATCCCGACGGAACAATGGCAAGAACCCCTGATATTATTGATTTTGGCCTGAAAAACAATATTCCGGTTCTTACAGTTGACGACATTATCTTATACAGGGAAAAAAACAGAATTTAATCAAAAGGGGCAGAATATGCCCCTTAGCTTTATTTCAACTTGCATATTAACACTATATAATGTTAAAAAAATCGTTTGTATTTTATAGAAACATTAATTATCAGGACAATTTATGGACAATACAATAATCACAAGATTTCCACCAAGCCCCACAGGATCACTCCATGTCGGCGGAGCAAGAACAGCGGTTTTCAACTGGCTTTACGCAAGAGCAAAAAAAGGAAAATTCATTTTAAGATTTGAAGATACTGACCAGGAACGCTCCACAAAAGAATCAGAAGAAGAAATTCTTGAAGCAATGGAATGGCTTGGTCTTGATTATGATGAAGGCCCCTTTTATCAGACCAAAAGATCTGATGTTTATCAGAAATATGCAGATATTCTAATTGAAAAAGGTCTTGCCTATTATTGCACCTGCACCCAGGAAGAAGTTGAAGCAATGAGAGAAAAGGCAAAGGCTGAAGGAAGAAAGCCAAAATATGACGGCAGATGCAGAGAAAAAGGTCTAAAAAAAACCGAAGGTGCTGTTTTACGAATTAAAGCACCACTTTCCGGAACATGCATAATAAAGGATGTAATAAAAGGAAATATTGCAGTTCCCTATGAAGAGCTCGATGATTTTGTTATCCAAAGAAGCGACGGTACTTTTACCTATAATTTTGCTGTTACAATAGATGACCTTACAATGGGAGTAAGCCCTGTTATTCGAGGTGATGATCATGTAAGCAACACTCCAAAACAAATTATTATATATGAAGCTCTTGGAGAAAAAGTTCCTGAATTTGGTCATGTCCCAATGGTTCTTGGCTCTGACAAAAAAAGACTGAGCAAGAGACACGGTGCAATGAGCATACTTGAATACAAAAAGCTCGGGTACCTTCCTGATGCGGTAATAAATTATATTGTACGGCTTGGGTGGTCATATGGTGATCAGGAATTTTTTACAAGAAAAGAGTTGATTGAAAAATTTTCCCTAGAAAACATAGGAAGATCACCAGGGGTTTTTGATCCTGAAAAAATGCTCAGTATAAATGCAGAACACATGCAAAATTCTGATGATGATTTTCTGTGCAGGATAATTTCTAGCCAGTCAAAAATTCCTGTTTCAGACAAACTTAAACTTGCGGTAAATGTTTACAAATCAAGGGCAAAAACACTTATCGAACTTGAAGACTCAATCAAAGTTTATTTTACAGATGAATTTGAATACTCAGAAAAAGCAGCCAAAGATAACCTGAAGGAGTCATCAAAGGAAATATTAAAAAGTTTTGCAGATAAATTAGGAGCAATAAAAGATTTTACACACGATGAAATTGACGCTGCCTTTAATCAGGTTTTGGCTGATCATGAAATAAAGTTTCCTAAGCTTGCCAAACCCCTTCGGGTTGCACTTACAGGCACAGCCCAAGGTGCAGGGATACATGAAACTCTTGATCTTACAGGTAAAGATAAGGCAATTGAAAGAATTGAAAAGGCAATTATGTGGATTAATGGAAACAAGTGCTAAAAAATTCTTGACATTATTTTCATATAAAGCTAAAAGTTTTTTCACTTCCTGAGGGATGGTCTAACGGTAAGACGGCGGACTCTGACTCCGCTTATCGGGGTTCGAATCCCTGTCCCTCAGCCACTGAAAAACCCCTTGTAGCTTGACTTTCAGCCACTATAAGGGGTTTTTTGTTTTATGTCAATATGTGTTGTCTACACCCTTACCCTGTAGACAAAGTGTAGACAAAATGTAGACAAACTTAAAGCTTTCCTAAAGTAACCTGATAGCACCTTACAGCAGTAAATATTAAACTTCTGTAAAATTTACCTAAACCTTCAGCTTTCATAGCTTTAAGAAATATCTTGTCTACATCAGCCTGCGGAAGATTGCTGTAGACACAAAGATAATCATGTATGATTGCTGACACTCTTGCTCTTCCTTTAGCCAAAGCATAAATAAAAGGTATTCTTGGAACACTGTCAAGGTCTGTAACAAAACCTTTAGGTACAGTAATGCTTTCCCATGTGTAATCTTCCAGCACTTCAAAAAGTCCTGTGCTGGTAGTTTTAAGTTTTATTGGTTCTATTGGTTATCCTTTATTTTAATCACAGTATTTCCTCTGTAGTTTCCTTAAAGTTTTAAAAAGTTCTGGATATAAAAATTTTATCTCAAGTTCCTGTAAAGAATAATCATATCTGAAAGTGTTAAAAGCTTTGCTGTCGTATTCTTTCAGTTTCTTCCAATAATCTGGAAAATCCCTGTATAATACTTCTAATTCCCCTAGCCTTTGAAAAGGACAACACCAGCAAGACAGTCTATTAAACTTTTCGTATAGTCCACCCTGTCATCCGTAATTCCAAAATGCACTAAACTCCATAGTCTGAAAATGTAATATT
>JAVERC010000063.1:0-14617 GCA_034007295.1 Desulforegulaceae bacterium
AGGATTTATCATTTCTTCGGAAACCGCTGATCCTTCTGGACAAATCACCATCCATCAGGATTCATCATTTCTTCGGAAACCGCTGATCCTTCTGGACAAATCACCATCCATCAGGATTTATCATTTCTTCGGAAACCGCTGATCCTTCTGGACAAATCACCATCCATCAGGATTTATCATTTCTTCGGAAACCGCTGATCCTTCTGGACAAAATCACCATCCATCAGGATTTATCATTTCTTCGGAAACCGCTGATCCTTCTGGACAAAATCACCATCCATCAGGATTCATCATTTCTTCGGAAACCGCTGATCCTTCTGGACAAATCACCATCCATCAGGATTCATCATTTCTTCGGAAACCGCTGATCCTTCTGGACAAAATCACCATCCATTCAGGATTTACCTTTTCTAAGGATTCTTATGAATGATGAAAAAATGTGGCAACAAGCCGCAAAAAAAACAAACGGCAGTGCCGTTCAGATAATGTTGTTAGAACGAATTGCCAAACAAAGAAGCATTCAAGCAGAAACAGGCCAAAGGCATTGCCTTTGTTGTTTACTGCCTGAGTGCAAAATTAAATGAGACAAGCCCTACCACGCTAACCATTCTGGTTTGGCTGGCAGCTTGTCAAAAAAAATAAAATAAAAATAAAAAACAAACAAACCAAAGGAGAGAAACAATGAGAGTTTTGGACGCAACTTTTCCTGGAATGGAAATCCAAATGACAAATGCAAATTTACCTACCAGCGGCGTTATCTCTGTATCTAATGAGCTTGATAAGTTCAGGAATATTATTGGAAAAGATGTCAGTTTTGACCTTTACACTGACAGATACACTAACAGATACTACAAAATTAACGCTTTCTGCGAAATAAAACCTTATGTCCCTGTTACAAGCCGGGAAAACAGCCCCGTCACAGGGGAAGGATTTTTCCTCGTGGTAACCTATGAGGAAGAACTTGAAAAAGGGATGCTTGTGTCGAGAACAAAAACCAGCCTTCATCATGAAGGCTGGCAGATGGATGGGGTTGAGGTTGAGCTGTTGGAGGACTTAGAATATCTGTTCTAAGCATCCATTTGTCAAAAAAATAAAAAACAAACAAAAAGACAAATACCATAATTATCTGAGGTCTGGCGGCATTTGGACCTACACCCAAAAGGTGTAGCCCTACCTCCAGCCCAAACAATCCAAATCAGTCCTGACAAAGCATATCTAAAGCTTTTCAGGGCTTTTTTATTCCCTCCGGGAGCCAGTTTCCCGGTTGGGAAATCTGCCTCCCGGTTTTTAAAAAATAAAAGGAGGAAGAACAATGGGCATCAGTATGAAAAGAATTATTATGGGTGTTCAAGTAGGTGGTTTGTTTTTAACGACCGTTTATTTGTTCATTTTTTAATAAAAAACTATAATTTTATAAAAACAAAAAATAAAAAGGAGTAAGGTATGAGTAGCATAAATAAAGTAATCTTGATCGGCAATCTTGGTGCTAACCCTGAAATTCGTTATTTTCAGGATGGTACAGCCGTATGTAATTTTAATATGGCTACCTCTGAAAACTGGACAGATAAGCAGTCTGGTGAGAAGCGGGAAAAAACCGAATGGCACAGAATTGTCGTTTTCAGGCGGCTTGCGGAAATCTGCGAGCAATATCTCCACAAGGGTTCAAAGGTGTATGTGGAAGGTAAGCTTCAGACCCGGAGTTATGAAAAGGACGGTCAAACCCGGTATGTTACCGAGATTGTTGCCTCAGAAATGAGGATGCTTGACAAGGCTCCCGCAAGTTCCGGAAGCTCTGTCCCTCCTTCTCCTTATGAAAACAACGGCCCTCCTGGGCCACCTGATGACGATATTCCATTTTAACCCAAAGAGGGGCAAAATCCCCTCTATGGGCATCTTGCCCCTGTAAAATAAGGGGGCAAGATGCTTACAAATTGCTTTTACCGTCCATATAAAGACGGTTTTTTAAGAATTGAGTTTCCTGCAACTGAAATAAAGGATGCTCAAATAAAAAAAATAAAGTCCTTGGGAATCTCTCTCAAGGATTTTTTATTTGAAGAAATTGACTGGATTAAATGGGATTCAGCCAAATGGAAAAAATTGTGGCATCGGGAAGCTGCCAGTCTTGATGCTGCTTTAAATTTTTAAATAGAAAGGATACCATGGAATCACATCTAAAAAAAATTGATGAATTATTAAAAAATTGGTCTGATACCGTCCTTGAAGACGCCAAGAAGCTTTTGGCTTCGGGAATGATAGACACAGCCAGTTTTAATGATGCGGAGTATGCGCTTGCAAAAATTATCTTAACCGCAGCTATTAAGCGGAACGAAGATAATTATGCGCCTCCATATTATGCAAAATCGTACAGAAAAGAGGTGAAAAACCTTATTTCTGTTTAAAATTTAATTTTTTTATTTCCCTGAAGGGACATTTTTTCCCTTCGGGGAAGGGGTGTCCCTTTTTTTATCTTTAAAGAAAAAAGGAGAACACCATGCAAAACGTAACAAAATTCAACCCCGCCAATGCCCCTGCTCATTCCGTGTCTGATTTATCTCTGACTTCTGGAGCTGTAAGTGTCCAGGAGATTCTCAATCAGATGCAGTTAATCAAATCCCTCATGACTTCGGTCATGAAAGACGGAGAACACTACGGCATGGTGCCGGGGTGTGGGGATAAGAAGGTACTCCTTAAACCAGGAGCCGAAAAACTGATGCTCGTTTTTCGGCTCCTGCCTGAAATTGAAATTCGGCATACGGAAATGGAAAACGGCCACCGAGAGTATGAGGTGACCGTTTCTTTATTTTCTTCAAATGGCCTCCGGTTGGGCATGGGCATTGGCTCCTGCTCCACTATGGAGACCAAATATCGCTTTAGGACAGGGGAAGTAACCCTTACGGATCGGCCAGTACCCAGAGAATACTGGAAAGAGCGCAACCCTGAACTTCTTGGGGGAAAAGGATTCGTTCCAAAAAAAAATGATAATCAAAAATGGGTAATTGCAGAAGCAGGGGAGAAAGTAGAGCATAACAATCCTGCGGACTACTACAATACTTGCCTGAAAATGGCAAAGAAGCGGGCCATGGTGGACGCAGTAATGACAACCACTGCGGCCAGCGACATTTTCACGCAGGATTTGGAAGAGGACTTTGGCGCAAGACAGGCCAGAGCTGCGGATGAAGCGGCTGCTGCTGCCCGTCCTGTAACCCCCACCCACGAACCGCCACAGGATGTTTCTTCTGATGACATACTGCAAACCCTGAGAAGTCTGGGGGTGCCGTATAAGGACGAAACAGACGGTCTTTATGTCACGGTCCCCCGTGGCAATCAGGCTGTTTTTGAATTTGTTTCTCAAAATGGATTCGTCCGTCTTGGGTCAACAAACTCATGGCGGTTGAATAAAGCATAAAATAAATAATTTTTCTAATCCCGAAGGGAACATAACTCCCTTTGGGGTGGTTGTGTTCCCTTTTTTCAATTTTTTAAACGAAAGGACACAACCAACATGAAAATATTTAAAAATATAAAAAATTCATTATCTGAAATTTCGTCTTTTTCAGTCGAAAACGGACAAGCCTTTATTCAGGGCTTTCCGCTTTTCCCGACCCCATCCAGGGTTCGGGTAGGAGAAAGGTTGTTTCAGGAATATTCGTGGGGAAAATCAGCAACATCAGGGAATTACCTCATAGAAATTGAAGAGAAAGGGGGCGACAATGAGCAAGCTCCTTTTTTTTCTTGAAAAAACCCTGAGAGCTTTTTCCAAAGCAAAATCGGAGAAAGAGCTTGGGAATCGTAGCCTGTATGTGGGTGCATCGGATTTATCATGCCCCCGCAAGGCTTTCCTCAGTAAAACCGTAGGGGTTGAGCATGACACTCAAACCCTGCTCAGGTTTGAAAGAGGCCATGCAGCGGAAGATATTGTTGCTGGCCTGTTTCAGTACGGAAACTTGAAGACTCTGCGCCAGGTTGAGGTATCACATCCACAAAATCCAATGGTAAAAGCCCATTTGGATTTTGTTTTTTACGGCCAGAATCGGGTCCACATTCTTGAGTGCAAGAGTGGAGCCGTTCCTTTGGAACCGTATGGGGATTGGATCGAACAGCTCCAGATGCAAATGGGGCTTTTCAAGCTTAACAACCCCCATGTGGAAAATCTCACTGGCAGCATCTTGTGTGTGGACTTGCAAGAAGGGGAATGGCATGAGTTTGGCTCCTACCAGCTCTCCGACTTGCTGTTTAAACAAGTTGAAAAAAGGGCATTTCACATTGTTAATTGTCTGGATGGCAAAGAAGTTCCTGTTTGTCGTCCTGGATTGCTTTGCGGGTATTGTTTTTTTGAGGATGATTGCCCTGCAAGGCCGAAGTCATTGCAGGAAAACATGCCTCCAGAAATGGAGGCACTGCTTCAGTCATTTATTGATAAGGACGAAGCAGAAAAAAAATTAAAAAAGGAGAAAAATCTTATCCGGGAACAGCTTTTAGGTTTCACCGGGAAAAATTTTTTCTCCAGTTTTGAGACTGAAGAATATGTTACATCTCTCAAAGTAAATACATCTTCTGATAGCTTTGTTGTAGATAATGAAAAACTGAAAAATAAGTTCCCTGAAATTTACAATAAGGTGTTGAAGCCTAAGAAGTCTTCACCAAGACTGACAGCTTCTAGGAAGAAGAAAAAATAATTTTTAAAATACCCAGAAGGGAACAAGCTTCCCTTCTGGGTGGCGTGTTCCCTTTTTTTTGGAAGGAGCGAACATGCCAACATGCGCCGTTTTAGACACACAAAGATACATTGAAAAAATCCGGGGAGAAATTGAAATTCTTCCTGGGGGAAGGGTGGTGGAATTATGACTTCATTATCCTTCCACGCAGCCAACCGCACACTGGAACGAGGCTTGCCTTGGGCCGTCGTGGAAGGTTGCGATAAGGTAAAAAAAATCTTAAATCACAAGCCTCTGAAATTTGAGTTTAAAGGAATTGTGATCGTTGCGGCCCTTCATCCGGAAGGATACCCGCAAATAATAACGGCCTATAAAGCCGATTATTCGAGTATCCGAAAAAAATAATTTTTTCATTTTTTCTTATCCCGAAGGGAACACACTTCCCTTTGGGGCGGCTGTGTTCCCTTTTTTATTTTTTAAAAGAAAGGACATAGCCTTGAAATTCCAACTTAATAAACTCCCCGGTCTTGAGGCTCTTCCCAACGGAGCGGTAGTTATAGGCCGCAAAGAGTCATCCCCAATCCCTTTCAAATTGGATCAGGGATATTCATTCAGCCCTGATGAAGTGAGAACTTTGGTTCTTTGGGCCAATATTGGCTCTACTGAACCATTCTTTATCCACGGCCCTACAGGAAGCGGGAAGTCAAGCCTTGTTCAGCAATTCGCTGGAAGGTTGAACATACCTTGCATGACCGTGTGCGGTCATGCCCGGATGGAGTTGTCTGATCTGGTAGGCTACATAGCCATCCAGAAAGACGGCTCTATGTCGTGGATTGACGGGCCACTTACAATATCCATGAGGAAAGGCTATTGGTTCCTCCTGGATGAAATAGATTTGATAGACCCCGGCACTCTTGCGGGATTGAATGCTGTGCTTCAGGGCCAGCCTTTAATAATCCCGGAGAATGAAGGGGAAGTTATACTGCCCCATCCATCCTTCAGGTTTCTTGCCACTGGTAACACCGCTGGAAACGGCGATGATACCGGAAGGTATCAAGGCACAGTGGCCCAAAACATGGCGGCGATGGACCGCTTCTGGGTGATGGAAAAGGGATACATGGCCTTTGATAAAGAAGTAGAAGTATTAAGAGGCCAAACTACAAAAATCCCTGAACCAGCGTTACGAATGCTGGTGAATTTTGCTTTCGAGGTTCGGGAGCAATTCGATCAGGGAAATATTTCTGTCACTCTCTCAACTCGGTCTTTGTGCCGAGTGGTTCAGATTGCCAGTTACACTTGGCAACGGGCCATGGCGGGGCATGATGTAATCTTGGAAGCCCTTGAGGTTTCGATGATTGCAAAAGCCCCCAAGGACGAACAAGAAGCTCTGCGTAGCATGAAGCAGAGAGTCTTTGGTGAGGCGACAGAGACAGAGTGATGTTTCACGCCACAATCACTATTTCATCTACTGAAAGGTACAGCTTATGAGCGATAACAAAAAGAACCCGACAAGAGAAGAACGCCTTGAGAGTTTGCTCAAGGAGTTACTTACAAAGCATTTTGATAACGATCAAGCTAACCGGCTTCGGAGGAAAACATGGAACGCGATTTAAGAGCAGAGGGTTGGGGACCGGAAGATTGCTATCCAGAAACCGACGAGGGTAGCAAGTCCGAGTTGAGCGCCTTGTTAGCCGCTTATCGGAAACTGGCCTGTGACATGTCGGTTTTATTTGCCCGAAAAAAGATCCTTAACGCCCGTGTTGGTGGGCAGGCCGTTGGGATGGAGGCATACCAATTGACCTTTACCGGCTCAGAGCTTGGAAACATCTGGCAGCAGATGGAGGAGCTTGAAAAACTGGCAAAGCAAGTCTGGTATCCGTGACTGCGGCTAACAAAGAGCTTGAGTGGGGCTACAAACCGGGACATTCTCTTATGGATATTGACAACTCGCTTTACTGTGAGATAGCAGCATTGCTACCAGAAGTGATTGAAAACAAATAATCGCCCCGTTCATCAATAGAATAAAAATATTTTTTTTAACCCGAAGGGGAAGATGCTTACCCCTTTGGGTGAGTGTTTTCTCCTTTTTTAATTTTTAAAAACATAAAGGAGAAAAAAATGTTAAATAATAAAAAACTTATATGCGTAAATGTGTCTGTTTCAATGTGGGCTGGAAAAAAAGTTATCAGGCCAGAAGACTTGGGCCTGGACTCTGCTGAATTGCCCCCACAGAAGCTTGCAAACTTTGGGCAAAAAAAAGTTTGCAACCCGGAAGATCTCCGGGATTTTGCCCGTATCAGGCAACAGACATTTCATTCCCTTGAACAAACAGGGGTTAAATTTTTGGGAGGCTTTGCATTTCCCCTTGCAAAAGCAGGGGAAGTAAAAAAGATGTTGGAGTTGAAAAGGGAAGAGTTTTTGCAGAGCAAGCAATTGTTCCTGCAAAAATATGAGACTTCACTTCAGACTTGGCTAGAGGGCTTCCCTGAGAAATGGAGAGAAATAATTCATCCGGAAAAAACTGTGGACATTGCAGAAAAATTTCGTTTCACATTTTCTTTCTTCCAAATTCAGGCCCCTCCGGGTTTTGAAAATGAAGTTGAGGCCATGTTCGATGATCTTGCCGAAAACTTTGAGGAAGAGATAAAGCAAGAAGCCTCAGAGCTTTGGGAAAAATATTTCCAGAATCGTGCTGAAATCACCGCACGGCCTATGGAAAAGTTTAGGAAGTTGCTGGAAAAGGCAATGAGCTTGGTTTTTCTCAAGCCATCTTTAGGGCCAAACCTGAAAAGGATTGATGACGAGCTGGTTAAGCTCCCCGATGGAAAACTTACAGGCTCAGAAGCTTTCACGGCTTCTGGCCTTATCATGGAGCTTATGAATCTGGCTCCAATAGCAACAAGTGAGACAGAAGAAACAGAGGACTTGCTTGATTCCTTTGAATCTCCAGGTTCTCCATCTCCTGAGTTTGAAGACTGGACCCTTCCAGAACCTTCACAGGAAGAAGATGTTGATTCTTCTGACTCTGAACCCATTCCCGATGAGGCATGGATTTTTGGAGAAGAAGAAGAGGTACAAGCTCCTGATTGGCTTGAAAATCAGGTAGAGCCTGAAGTTGAAAAACAAGATCCCATAGGGGAAGTACCCTTTGTGGATTTTTAAAAAATAACAACAATCCTAACCCTGAAGGGAACAATTTTCCCTTCGGGGATTTTTGTTCCCTTTTTTATTCAGTTATTAAAGGAGAACATATGAAAGATTTAAAAATAGTCGCAAGCATGATCGGGAAGCAAAAAAACATCCCGATCCAGGTTGGAAATTTTGACACGGCCAGCACCGATGGCCTGTCAATTCGATTACCGGATTCTATAAAGTCTTCGGAAGGACATGCCCTTGCTCATGGATACATAGACCATGAAGCAGGTCATGTTCAATTGACGGATATGAATTCTTTTAGGGTGGCTGCTATGTCAGGTAGGCCATACCTGAAAGATATCCTGAACATCCTTGAGGATGTGAGGATTGAGTATGCTGTAGGGAAGCAGTATCCCGGCAGCGTACAAAATTTGAAAAGGGTAATTAAGATTCTCAAAGGAAATGGAGAGCTTGAAGTACCAAGGGTTTCTCCTGATAGCATTTCATATATAGGAACTTGGTTGCTGTTTTGGGCCAGAAGTCATTTTCTTTCTCAAGATCTCTCGGATTTTGCAGAAGAAATGGAACGAGAAATTGCCCCTGATATTGTTTCAAAAATTAAAGGGGCTGTTTCAAATATTATTTTTGAGCCAGACACAGGGGCTGTATTGGTAATGGCTCAAAAGGTTTTGGATCTCATATCTGGGGATCAGGGCCAGCCAGACGATTCCGACACCGGGGATCAGGACCAGTCTTCGGACGATTCCGACACCGGGGATCAGGACCAGTCTTCGGACGATTCCGACACCTCCGACCTTGGCAGTTTAATAGCCAAGGCCCTTAAGGCTCATGTTGAAATACCAACAATGGAAACGCCGTATCTGCCAAGCAATACCGAATACCCAGATATGGCTTCTGGTTATGGCAAGGAATATCTTAAAGATCCCTTGCCCTGGAGAAAAACAATGTCTTCCCTTCAGCATCTTTTAGATGGGGAGATTTTAAAGGCAAGAGAAGTGTCACGCAAAGGAAAGCGGGTGCTTACATCAAAAGCATCAAGGCTTGCCATTGGAGATACAAAAATTTTTAAAAAATCTTCACTCAACAGAGGGAAGAATTCATCTTTCATTCTGCTCTTGGACACCTCAACTAGCATGAACGCTAATTTTGGTAAAAGTAACAGGATGAATGTAGCAATCGAAGCGGTTGCTACGCTGTATAAAGCCTTGGAAAAACAAAAAAACTCCAAGGTAAGGGCAGCAATGTTTCCGGATAATAAACCGGAAATGTTTTCTGTCCTTGAATTCAAGCCCCAACCAAACATGAGGGTGGACGATTATCACAGGTCAACGCCGCTTCATACTGCCCTGGAATGGGCCAGGGTAGAATTGGCTTGTGAACCCAAAGAGGTTTCTCAAACGATCATTGTTGTTACGGATGGTCAGCCAGATTATTATTACACGGCAAAATCTGTTGCCGAAAAAATAAAAGCCCAGGGCATCAATTTGCTTGGTATCGGCCTTGAACTTAATCGGTTAGACTTTTTCTCTGCCTGGGAAGAAATAAACAAAGCAGAGGATTTACCAATGGCTTTAACCAGAATGGCAAAAAGGGGGCTTGCATGATAAGAGATATTAAAGAGATTCTTGTAAAGCTCCGGGAAAGACACGATTCCTTTTTGGGAGTCGATAACCCCCAGGTAATTGAGGTGAGGATAAAAACAGCCGCAGAAATTAAAGCTTTTGAGGCTGTTCTTCATGCACTTCGGGGAAATAAAATTTTTTTAAATATATACAAAGACTGAGGAAAACTAATGCAAGGAATTTTAAATTCTTCTCATGGAAGGATCGTTTTTGATACGGAAACCGGAGATATTATTGAAATGGTTTTCTTTAAAAAAGACGACCCTAAAAACTACCTTCCCTGTATCACTAAAATTGATGTAGCAGAATGGCTTCGTGCCTATCCCGGTGAATCTCTGGCAGAGGAACATGACATTCTCGACTTCGGAACCTGGGATATAGACGGTAACTACGAAGATCCCTGCCATGAATGGAGGGAAGAACGTAATTTAATTTAAGGGAGATAATATGGATTTATTGGAGAAGGCATACCGCAGCCTCGATAAAATGACGCTTTTTGAGTCTGGTGGTTTAGCTCCGAAGCGTCAAAACGGCTGCATATCCCTTCTCTGTCCCCGGTGCGGACAAAGAAGGGCATTTACATACGATGATCCAGATTATCGGGTTATCTCATGTAACCGCCTGAATAATTGCGGGTACAAGGCAACGTATCTGCAATGGATTTCAGGGCAAGAAAAGCCAAGGGGCGAAAGCTTCAAGGCTGCTCTTAAAACCCTTCAAGAAAATGGGAATGGGTTTGTAATTGATTTTGCAACTTCGTTCCCTGCTGCATCCAGCAAAAGTCCAGAAGATCGCTTTGCTCACCTGGACTATACGGAAGAATACATGCGTCTCCCTCATTTTCACACAGAAGGAGAAGCCTATCTTAAAAGAAGAAAAATCTATGGTGCGGCAAGACGTTTCGGCGTTCGGTTTGCGTCTCATGGTGAATGGCCTCATATTCACAACGGCCAAAAAATCCGGCAGTGGAATCCGGGGAGAATCGTTTTTCCCATCTACGATGCCTTCGGAGAAAAAATTTTAAATTTATACGGGAGAACAATAGAAAATGGAAATGCTTCAGGAGAAGATTGGTACAAAGTCTTGAAGCATGATTTCCTCCCAGGCGCAAAGGGGCCTTGGAATATGGATAGGGCCGCATCGGTTAAGATTGATTCGGTCTTTATCACGGAAGCCATTTTTGATGCGCTTTCTCTCGTGGAAAAAAACCCGGCATTAGCAGATAGGACAATATCTTTGAATGGGAATATCAGTCGGTTATTGATCGACAAGCTCCCGGCAAAGAGGTTGTTTTTCTGCCTTGATCCGGATGATGCAGGAAAGAAATTGACTGAAACCCTTGCTGAGTATGCCATTTCAAAAGACAAGATTTGTTTTGTCCTATCAAAAGAAGGGTATGGCGGCACAGGTGATCTTAACGAGGCTTGGATTCTCGGACGATTAAAGTTTGATTTCAAGCCATACGGAAAGGAATAATTGTGAAGAAAAAAAATATTTTTATGGAATTAAGAGAAGAAGCCAGAAAGCATGGTTTTGAAAAAGAAGCCGACATTCTTTATCTTAAAAGAGACTTGGATGGTTTCAAAAAATTATTAAATAAGAATGGTCATTTCTTGGACCATGACAGTCTGAGTCATGAAAGAAATCGACTTAAATAAGAGCAATAAAGCGACATAGCGACATAAGGTTTAATACCTTGTGTCGCTAATGCTCATGTTCTTTCTCCTTCGTTCAACATTCAGAATTCCCATCAAATTTTTTTAATTTTTAAAAGGATTTGGTGGGAATTCTGGATTTGAACTTTTAAATTTCTATCTTTCAAGGAGGAAGAACAATGGGCATCAGTATAAAAAGAATTTTTGTTGGCGTACAAATGGGAAGTGTACTTTTCACTACCGTATATTTATTTATTTTTTAAACAAAAAGTACAAGGGGCTTTCTCTTTTCTTAAAAAGAGGAAGCCCCTTTTTTTATTGACAAAAATCAGAAATAAATCTAATATTTTCTTATTTACCTTTTTAAAAAAAAGATATTTTTAATGAATAAGTTAGAACTAATAAAAAAACTACAAAATGAAGCAGGCATAAAAAAAGATGAAGCTCAAAAGGTGATTGAGCTTTTTTTTGGCTCAATAACGGAAACCCTGGCTGATGGTGAGAGGGTAGAAATTAGGGGATTCTGCACCTTCTTTGTGAAAGAGTATGATAGCTATGTTGGTCGCAACCCCAAAACCGGGGAACAGGTCAAGATAGAACCCAAAAAACTTCCGTTTTTTAAATGTGGAAAAGAGCTTAAAGAGTTGGTAGATTTCAAAAAATAATTTTTGGGGGTTGTGTCGCTCATTTGGGCGTGGATTGAAAAATATGAAGTGAAGTCAATTTCCTCCCCCCACCGAATCCCTGGCTTTGCCGGGGATTTTTTTTATAAAAAAAACAACCATACTAAAAAAAAGAACTATTTAAAAAAATGGCCTTATAGGTTCAAAATTTCTTCTTGTCTGTTTTTGTATAAAAACACAATAAATGGTTTTGTGCTTATTTTATAAAATTATTACTTTTTAATATTTTAAGGGTTTCTTGTTTTTTTAAGTTTTATGTTTTTTTTATTCAGGATTGAGTTTTGCCCTCTAGGTCGGATATCTGGAATTATCAGACCTAAAAAAAACGTCTTTTTCAAAATGTAAAAAAAGACGTTTTTCTTAAAAATTGCTAAAAACCGAATTATTAGAGCTTGGCGGTTTTTTTAATTTGTTTCAAAAAATAAGAATAGTCTTGTTTTAAAAAATCTTGAAAAATAGCTTGTGCGCCTATCTCTGCTTTCTCGTCAATCTCTTCCCATTCTTCATCTTGAAAAAAGCCAAATTTTTCATTTATCCAATCATTGAAAAAATCCCATAAAAGATCAAAGTATGAAATCCAGCGAAGCCCACAACCGGGTTGATATGTAGGAACGGACTGTTTTATATGAATATGGCTTAATAAAAATTCTAAATTATCTTCAAACCAGCCGCACTGGTTTTTTTCTTTCAGAAGCATTTTTATTTCTTTTTCGATTTCTTCCGGTTTTGAAAAAGGCCGTACTTCTCCAGAAGAATCAAAAGGATGCTCTACGGGAACCCATTTATGCGGGGTATTATTTTCAATTATTTTTTCAAGGCCAGCTTTTAAAAAATTAAAAATCTTTTCTTTGCTTTCTTTCGGGAAAAGAAAAATTTCAACCTCGTCCAGCCTGATACTGGTACTGCGGCCAGACCTAAGCTCCTGAAGACGCTGCATGGCAATCTTCATATCTTCTTCCAGGGTTGATGTCTGCACCGGACTGTTCCCCATGATCCAATTCCTCTTTTTCTTTTTTCCATTTATTTCTCTCCGGAAACCGGAAATCCCCTGGATTAGCCATGGGGAGGTTCAAAAAGATGATGCCCCTCTTCAATCCCCGCACGGTATGCATCGAATTGGCATGTGCCTGGAGAATAGGGGTTTTCTATTTTCTCCCGTTCCCCGCAGCGGTATGCCAATGCAGCCAGGACACCCGCTTTATATTCCGGACTTCGAGGATCTCTGGGGCTTGAAAAGCTTTTTTTAAAAATAACAGAGGCTTTGGACATTATTTTCTTTTCCTTATTGTCTTGCGCTGAAGATGTATGTTTCATAGCTTAATATCTGAAAACGATTTTCTGCTTTTTCCCACGAAGAAGCGTTTTTCCATCCCTTCACCGTCAAGTTTCCGGGAAATCCTTCAAATACCTTCGTGGTATAACCCATTTTGTTCCCAATATCAGAAACTACCTGAGATCCAACCCATCCTTCCGACATTAACCTACCTTTGAGGCGAACGCTCGATTTAATCAATAGTTCGATAGATCTTTCTAGCGTATTTTCAGGCGTATAGTAAACAATTTGTTTTAACATAAGTCACCAACTTTATTTAAGAATGTGACTGGGATGCCCATCTAAATCAAAAATTGAAACATTTTCTGGAAGCGGCTCACAAGAAATAATACAGGACGAATCAATAAGCTCTTTTCTGGTCCACTCAATGGTTTTCTTTAATTCGTTTTTTGAAATTTTTGGAAACCATACATGAAGATAAACAGATTCGTTTTCCACCGATGCCTTTTCAAGCATAACAATATCGGAATCAATCTCTTCTTCTGCTTTGAAAAAAAATTCAAAATGTTGAAACGTCCCGCATAGCGGTTCCCATTTTTGAAGTTCCTGAAACAGCTCAGGCCCGTATTCCTCAAGCTGTTTTTTCTCCTTTGCTTTTTTTGCGGCCTCGATGCCAGGAAGGATATTATTCACATAAAATTCTATTTGCATCAAATCTAAGCTATCAGCAATTAAACCCTCATAAATAAAACGAATATCATGTTCTTCATTCAAGCAGAACGAGCATTGAACCGGGATTTCTGGCTTCTTCGATTTGACAAATCGCCTTATTCTCGATTTTGTTGCCATTTTTTTGATTTGGTCCAAGACTTCAGGATCAAAGCCATTATTTATCTCATTGCGAAAAAAATCTTCACATCTTTGGCACAAAAAAACCAAATTTATATCGGGAAAATATGTGAAATGCCCATTCATATCTCGTCCCATAAAAAACTTCCTTTTTTAGATTTTAAAAAATTTCTGAGGATTTAATCTGCATGGATTGCATCTTTTTCTCCTTCCCCGCAATGACCATTTTTTCCTTCAGGAAGAGGTGAAATTTCTTCCAGAAATTTGAAAACCTTTTCTCTGTTTTTTGAATAGAAATCAGCAATAACAAAATCCACAAAACTTTCAGGATCTTCAAATCCTAAAATGTTTGCCAGCACATTTATCTGTCTGATCGTTTCGGATTTTGATATCTTCATAATCTTCATATTTTTGGACATTTTTTACTCCTGTTTTTCAAAAAGATCAAATAATTTTGAGATATGCTTTTTATCAGTTTTTCTTAGAAGTTGTGCATATCCCATAGTGGTTTTTGGATCGGTGTGCCTTGCCAACATTTGCACATCGGTAATGGATACTTGAGCCATGAGAAGGTGAGAAATACCCGTATGTCTTAAAATATGTGCAGAAACATCCCTATTCAAAAATGCTTTTCTGGCCCTGACCTGAACTATACGGTTAAAAGCATCCGATGTGAGAGGTTCGCAAAATGACCGATTTGAAAAAGAAATAAAAATATAATTGT
>JAVERC010000064.1:0-14459 GCA_034007295.1 Desulforegulaceae bacterium
TTTTATGATATTGCTTTAGGAGCAGGGTTGATCGAAAAATTATGTTATAATTTACATTGCTTCTTTATAAGAAAATGGCTTAATATATTGATTTCTTATGCTTTTTTTGAATTCGGTCAGGCACTAAGTAAGCATTTAGTTATAAATTCTGTGCAGCTTATGCCACAGCCGCTTGGTTCTGTTTTTAATATTCTTATGGATGAAAATGGCCGTATAATTAATCGTGATTTGGCAAATCAAAAAGTAGGGGTTATTGATATTGGATTTAAAACAACAGACTATACAGTTTTTGATAGAATGAAATATATCGAAAGAAGTTCTTCTACAACCGATCTTGGAATATCCAGAAGTTTTCTTGCTATTGCCGAAAAATTAAAAAAAGAAAGTGGGATTCAAGTTGAACTTTACAGGCTTTTTGAAGCTGTTGATTCAGGCCATATTAAAATTAAAGGCAAGGAATATAATATTGCGAATTTAAGGGACAGGGTTTTTGAATATGCTGCACGAGAAATTGTCAGTTCAATGGACAGGCTTTTTGCAGATGAATGGGACATGGATTATTTAGTTCTTACAGGAGGCGGAGCAAAGGCCCTGTATGAGTATATAATGCCTCTTGTAAACATGGATATTCTTCCTTTTGACTCTTCTAAGGATCCAAGGTTTAACAATGTTATGGGATATTTGAAATATGGGGTAAACAAATGGGATAAAAAGCCTGTAAATGTTAAAATATCTTCAGAAAAAGCAGAAAAGGAAGAAAATCCTGAAAAAAATAGGCGAAAGCAACTCTAAAATTAAAATCAATTGTTCGATTAAAGTAAAAAAATAAATTTAGTTCACAAAATTTAATCCTCAAAATACTCAATGTATCCTAAAGGTTAAATTTTTCATCTTTCTTGAACTGAACAAAAAATTCTCGTTTTCGGCCAATCACTAGTTAGGTATTGAGGCTTTTTAATGAAACCTATCTATCTGAATTTTTGAGTTATTGAGTTCATTGTATTAATGTTATTTAGAAAAATTTCTATTAGTTCAGGGTCAAACATTTTACCTGAATTTTCTTTTAAAAAATTTATAACTTTTTCTTGTGGCCAAGGATCTTTGTAACATCTTTTTGAGGAAAGGGCATCAAATACATCGGCTATTGAAACTATTCTGCCAAATAAGGGTATTTCCTTGCCTTTTTTACCTGCTGGTTTCTTATTTTTATTGATCCCAGGGCTTGAAATAATTCCTGGATAACCTTTTCCATCCCATCTTTCATGGTGGTTTAGAATAACTTCTCTTGCAGCCTGGTCAAATTCAGAATTTTCTTCTTCAAACATTTTTGCACCAAAGATGGTATGTTTTTTCATTATTTCAAACTCTTCATCTGTAAGTTTTCCAGGTTTTTTTAAAATCAAATCAGAAATTGCAACTTTTCCAATATCGTGAACCATTGCAACAAGTTTTAAAATATCTTTGTTCCTGTCAATTATTTCATTTGGGATATTATTTTTAAGAGCCCATGCAATATAAAGTTCAGTAGAATATGCAGAAACCCTGTGGACATGAGCACCTGTTTCAGAAGGGTCATGCAGCTCCGCCATTTGAATCATTTTTAGTATAATGGATTTGGTTAGCTGAGCTTTTTGAAGTGCAACTGCTGCAATGCCAGCAAAAAGGTGAAGGGTCTTTGTGTCTTCCTCTGAAAATTTTAAGGGTGTTTTTGATTTGTCTAAGGGATTGATAATCTGCAATACCCCAATAACTCTGTCCTGATTTCCTTTCATTGGAATTGAAAGAATTGATTTTGTCCTATAACCTGTCATTTCATCAAAATTTGAGTTAAATCTAAAAGGTAAACTCAAATTGATATCTGAAACATCATTTAAAATTACAATTTGTCCAGTTTTTGCACAGTATCCAGCTATACTCAAATTATCTATTGGTACGTGGCGTTCCTTATATACAACCTTATTTTTTTTTAAAGTGTTATTTTGAATATAGGAAATAACCAGATAGTTTTTTTCAACAATATAAATTGAGCCTGCATCTGCACTGCAAAAATCTCTTGCTTCTTTAAGTATTCTTTCCATTAGAGCATCTGGATCATGAATCCTGTTCAGATCTGTACCGAGGTTTAAAAGTCTTTGTAATTTAATTTTATCTTCGAGATTTTTCATCATGAATATGGATACCAGTCTGATTGTCTAAGTTTTTCAACTTTTAATATTACAATTTCATTTGTATGTGTGTCAAAAATAATTTTTCTTCCTTTTTCTCCGCCAGTGTCTTCGGAAGTAATAGGAATTCTTTCTCGTATTAGGATTTTTTGAGCTGATAAAATATTGTTTTTACCTATATTTTTATTTGAATGGCTTTTGTTAAAAGCACCTCCAAAAATTTGTGCTTCAAGAGATTCTTTTTTAGAGCCAATATTAATAAACATTTTTATAAGAGCTTTTATTGAAACGTCTCCATATATTGCTCTTGGCTGGTCTTCTATATGTATCTCAGGATAAAGGAAATGAGCCATTCCCCCTGTTTTTTTTGTTTTGTCGTAAATTGAAACAGCAACAGATGATCCAAGAACAGCAGAAATTTTTGTTGGGGAAACAGGAAGATAAATATACCCAGGCTGGATAAAATAATTATAAACAGATCCGTCTTTATTCCTCAATATTTACAAGCCCTATTTATATTTTTAAAATATTCTTTTGCAATATTTTAGGAATTTTAAATATTTGGACTTGAAAAGTCAATTTTTTTATGATTAGTAATCTCTTACAGATTTCCTGTTAATAAATTTTAATAGTTAAATTATTTGATTCTGTTTCAAGATAAGCAGATGTTTAGTAGTTTAAGAGGAGAAGTATATCATGAGAACCAGACTTCATCTTAAGCCAGGTCAGAGGGGAACTAAAAGGCTTAGTGAAAAGTACGGAGAACAGCTTGTATGCGTCAGATATCGATACGATGATGCTACAAAAAAACGCTATAAAACAGTTGAGTTGATTGTAGATATAGCTGAATGGAATCCAAAGGTAAAAAATTGTTCTAGTTCAAATGATAATGGTTAAGATGTTTTTTGAATTTTTTATCTTAACCATGATTTTGAAATAGAAATAATTAAAACCTATATTTGGAATAAATATTAAATACAAAAAAATATAATTTTATATTTAAACCAAACTTGAAGCAAGACTGATTTATTGATTGTTTCTTTTGTGTATTGCAAACAATTTAAAATTGTTCGTCCTTTGATAAGCTTAAACTATTCAAAAACAAATATATTATAAATAAATTTCAATTGGTTATTTACAAATTAAGTTTATAATTTTTATTGCCTGAATTTTTTCATCGTTCTTTCAAGCTCTCTTTTTACTTCTCTGTCTTTTATCTCTCTTCGTTTATCATGAATTTTTTTACCTTTACCTAGAGCGAGCCCAATTTTTACACGTCCGTTTTTGAAATAAGCCTTTAAAGGTACGAGAGTGCATCCTTTTTCGCTTGTTTTACCTATAAGTTTTTTTATTTCTCTTTTATTTAATAGTAGTTTTCTTGGTCTCATGGGATCATGATTGTCAAAGTATGCATGGGTATATGGAGAAATATGGAGATTATAAACAAAGACTTCATTGTTTTTTATTTTTGCAAAGGCTTCTTTAAGGCTTATTTTACCGGCTCTTACAGATTTTACTTCAGTGCCTTTGAGTACAATTCCAGCTTCATATTCATCTTCTATTTCAATATTATGCCTTGCCTTTTTGTTGTATGCGATCTGTTTTGTCTGTGAATCTGATGCCACTTTATTTTTCCTTAGATTATAGTTTAAGTGTATCACCGTATTTATACATGATAAGGTTTTTTGAGTCATGACAATTGTTTTGTCTGAATATTTCCTTGGTCAATTCAATTGTATCTTTAAAATTGAGCTCTCTTATCATTTGTTTGATCTGTGGAATCCCATGGGGATACATGCTTAAGTTTTTTATTCCAAGGCCAATAAGAAGAGGAATATTTAAAGGATTCCCTGCCATTTCACCGCAGATTGAAATTTCAATTTTGTTTTTTTCAGCAACTGTTACAGTATTTTTTATTAGTCTTAAAACAGCTGGATTAAGTTCATTATAAAGATGAGCAACTTCTTCATTGCCCCTGTCTATTGCAAGGGTATATTGGACAAGGTCGTTTGTTCCCAGGCTGAAAAAATCAACTTCTTTTGCAAGAATATCTGCTATTATTGCAGCAGATGGGACTTCTATCATTATTCCTGTTTTTATCTTTTTGTCCCATTTTATTTTTTTTTCATTAAGCTCGGTTTTGCATTGAGAAAGAATTTTTTTTGCTTCCAACACTTCTCCGAGAGATGAAATCATTGGAAACATAATTTTTATTTTCCCAAAATTTGATGCTCTTAGTATAGCTCTTAATTGAGATTTAAAAATTTCCTTACGTTTTAAACAAAATCTTATTGCTCTTAAGCCAAGAGCAGGGTTAGTTTCAGGCAGTTGGTCCGTATTGTATTTCAATGCCTTGTCTCCATTTATATCAAGCGTTCTGATTATAACTTCGCCTGGAGCCATTAACTCTGCTACTTCCCGATATTTTTCAAATTGTTCGTTTTCGTCGGGATAGGTGTCCCTGTTCATGTAGAGAAATTCTGTCCTGTAAAGACCAACCCCATCCCCCCCATGATCTTTGACAGAAACAACTTCTTCAGCAAATTCAATGTTGCCCATAACCTTTATTATATGGCCGTCTTTAGTTTTTGCTGGTAAATGGCTGGTCCTTGTTACTTTTGCCTGCCTTAATTCATATTCTTTTTTCTTTTGTTCGAATTCAAGAAGAGTTTCTTCTTCAGGATTTATAATTACAATTCCTTCAAGACCATCTACGATTATTATATCGTCATTTTTTATTTGAGATGTGGCATTTTCAAGACCAAGTACGCATGGAAGCTCAAGGGTTCTTGCTATTATGCTTGTGTGTGATGCAGTTCCTCCCTTGTCTGTGACAAAACCCATGATTTTATCAAGCTGAATCTGGCTGGTTTGGGCAGGTGAAAGGTCTTTTGCCACAAGAATTACCCTTTTTCTTATGTCAGCAATATTAACTTCAACTGCACCTGTCAGGTTAAGCATTATTCTATCAGCTACATGAACAATATCTGCTCCGCGACTTTTTAAATATTCATCTTCAATGTTTTTAAAAATTCTTTTTGTTTCATCAACTATTGTTTTTAATGCCCATTCTGCATTAAATCCTTTGTTTTCTATAGATTTGATGGTTTTTTCATAAAGCATTTTGTCTTTAAAGAGCAGGAGATGGGTTTCAAGAATTTGAACATGTTCCCCTAAAGCTGGAGGCGTGTTTCTAATGACTTCTTTAAGCTCGTTTTTTGCATTATTTACAGCTGTTTTGAACCTTGCTACTTCGGCTTTAATTTCATTTTCTGCAAGGTTGTATTTTTTTATCACATCTACTCCGCTAGAATCTACAAGGTATGCTTTACCTATGCAAACGCCTGGAGCACCTGCTATTCCGATTATTCTTTTTTCCAGCAATTGTTCATTCAAAATTTATTCTCCAAAACCGTTTAGAATAATATCTTTTATTTCATCGAAAATTTTTTTATCATCAATGGAATCAGCTATCAGGGTTATTAGCGAGCCCTTTTGACAGGCTATGGACAGGATATCTATCATACTTGTAGCATCAACCCTTGTGTCATCTTTCTCAATCCAGATTTCGGATTTTGCTTTTCTAGCAGTTTTTGCAATTAAAGCAGCTGGTCTTGCGTGAAGACCTAGTTCATTTATTATTGTAAGTTTTTGTTTTAGCACCCTTGAAAAACCTTTGTTTTTGATAAAAAAGAGCTTCATTTTTCGAATCGGATTATAAGTCAAAAAATAGTTTGATTCAATGGAATAATTGAGGACAGGTTACAAATTGGGGGGTGAACTTCATAATGTTTCGTGCCCCGTCTTTAAAATAAATTTTGGACGGGGCATTGTAATAATTAATTTATTGCATCTTTAAGGTTTTTACCTGGAACAAATTTTGGAACTTTGCGGGCAGGGATTTCAATATCTGCTCCTGTCTGTGGATTTCTTCCTTTTCTAGCTTTTCTTTCGGAAGTTTTAAATGTTCCGAATCCGACTAGAGTTACACTTTCATCTTTTTGCAGGGCTTCGGTGATTGCTGAAAAAACCTGATCAACAGCAGCCTGTGCATCTTTTTTACTGCTGAGTACCTTTGCAACTTCAGCAACTAAATCACCTTTGTTCATGTTTGCCTCCTTCTTGGTTTATTAATGTGTTTTTATTTCTTTCGAAAGTTGAGAAATATTTTAGGTTCTCAAAAATTAATTATTTTAGATAGTTTTAAAATATTATTTTGGAATATAATTTTGCTGTATCAAAAAAAAACGGCAAAAATCATAAGTAAAATTACTTGCAAGACATTGTTCTGTCAAGCTTATTATCCCTATAAACCCAATAAATACCCTATTTTTTTTTAAATTTGCCGATAAAATTAAAAAATAAAAAAAAATATTGACAAAATGACCAACAGTCTTTAAAGAAAATACATTATAAAAATTAAAGGAAATAATTTAATGAAACTCCAGACAGCAGAAAAAACCTATAAAATATATTCTTATTATTGGTATTTTTATTTTAGCAGGCGTCTGTCTGGAGGTGCTTTTGTGTAACTAAGTAAAAGCACCGTGGACAGGCGGCAATAAGGCTGTCCACGGAAAAAAGAATATAAAAAAAGACCGTGGAGAGCAAAACTCCACGGTCTTTTTTTTTGTATAATCTATATCTAAGGGAAAAAGGGAAATGATAGGAAAACAGATCAGACTTGAAAGAATTATCAACAGAAACACAAGAAGAACAATTATAGTACCAATGGATCACGGTATTACAGTAGGTCCCATTGACGGAATCAAGGACATGAAGGATGCCGTAAATAAGGTCGCAAGAGGAGGTGCCAATGCAGTCATTGAGCATAAAGGTGCAGTTGAGGACGGTTTAAGGGGAGAAGGCCCTGATATCGGATTGATAGTCCATCTGTCTGCATCAACATCCATGTCTGTTTATCCAAATGCAAAGACAATTGTATGTTCTGTTGAGGAAGCAATAAGGCTTGGTGCTGATGCGGTTTCAGTTCACGTGAATTTAGGAAATGGCGAAGAAAAGAATATGTTAAAGGATTTCGGCAAGATAACATATGAAGCAAGAAGCTGGGGAATGCCGGTCGTTGCCATGATGTACCCAAGGGGCGAAAAAATAAAGGATGAATATGATCCTGAAGTTGTAAAGCATGCTGCAAGGGTTGGAGCTGAAATGGGGGCTGATATTGTAAAGGTTTCCTATACAGGCAACCCTGAAAGTTTCAGAGAAGTTGTTGAAGGATGTTTTGTTCCTGTGGTTATTGCAGGTGGTCCAAAAATGGATTCAGACAGGGATATTCTTGAAATGGTTAAAGGATCCCTTGATGCAGGCGGATCTGGAGTATCCATTGGAAGAAATGTTTTTCAGCATAGATCTCCAGAAAAAATTGTAAGAGCATTTGCAGCTCTGATTCATGAAAATTCAAGTGTTGAAGAAGCAATGGCAATAATTAACTTATAAATTTTTAGGATTTAACATGAAACGAAAAATCTGGGTAAAAATTATACCTTATAATAAGGAAATGGTTCTGACAGCTATTGAATGCGGAGTTGAAGGGATTATGGTAGAAAAAGGGCTTGATGAAAAGGTCAGGGAGCTTGGGATAGTAAAAACAGTTTCAGAAACCGGCGATATTAAAATTGGAAAAGATGCGATTTTCTATAAAATAACAGACGGAAGCCAGGAAGAGGAAATACATAAGCTCAGCCTTGATAAACTTGTTATTTTGGAATGCAGCGACTGGAACATAATCCCTCTTGAAAACCTTATTGCAAAAAAAGCTGACGTTGCCCCAATAGTCAAAAGTTTTGAAGAAGCCAAGACAGCCTTTGAAATTTTGGAAAAAGGAGTTTCCCAGGTAATGGTTGATGTAAGCTCGCCAGTTGAGCTTAAAAAAATACTTGAGACCCTTTCAAAATCAAATGAGAAAATTAACCTTGAAAAGGCAGTAATAGAAAATATTACCCCCCTTGGAATGGGAGACAGGGTATGTGTTGACACCTGTTCAAGTCTTTTGCCCGGAGAAGGAATGCTTGTTGGTAATACAAGTTCAGCACTTTTTCTTGTTCATGCGGAAACTGTGGAAAATCCTTATGTAAATCCAAGGCCGTTCAGAATTAATGCCGGTCCTGTTCATGCATATACAAGGGTGCCGGGAGGCAAAACAAGCTATCTTTCCGAGCTTAAATCTGGTGACAGCGTAATTATTACAAGGTTTGACGGAACAACTGAAGAAGCAGTAGTTGGAAGAATCAAGCAGGAAAAAAGACCTCTTATGCTTGTTGAAGCAAAAATTGAGGAAAGAAGTCTTAATATAATTTTACAAAATGCTGAAACAATACGCCTTACATCCCCGGATGGAAGTCCAAAATCTATAGTGGCTCTTAAAAAAGGCGATGAGGTTTTAGTTGCAATTGAAGAAGGCGGAAGACATTTCGGTCATAAAATTGAAGAAACCATAACTGAAAAATAATTAAAATGGAAAATATTACAGAAAATCCGGAAATTGGTAAGTATCGAAAAGAAATTGATAAAATTGATGACACGATTCTGGAGCTTTTAAACAAAAGGCTTGAATTTGGCAGGAAAATCGGAGCCATAAAAAGAAATACCGGAGCAAGGGTTCTGGACAGTTCAAGGGAAAAGGAGATTCTTGAAAGGCTTAAGAAAAATAATTCAGGCCCTCTTTCCGAAGATGTGATTTACCATATTTTTCAGGTAATAATGTCTGCTTCAAGGGATATCCAGAATCCGAACATGGTAGCATATTTAGGACCTGAAGCAACAAACACCCATGTAGCTGCTTTAAAGCATTTTGATTATTCAGGACAGTTTGTTCCAAAAAAATCGATTCCTGATATTTTTGACGGAGTTGAAAAAGGACATTTCAGATACGGAGTGGTCCCTGTTGAGAATTCAATAGAGGGTGCTGTAAACCATACCCTTGACCTTTTATTCGATTCTCAACTTAAAATTTGCGGAGAAACAGCAATAACAATTTCCCATGATCTTTTGTCAACATGCACAAGTCTTTCAGAAATTGAGGTGGTATATTCCCACCCCCAGGCTTTTGCCCAGTGCAGAAGGTGGATAAAGGAAAATATTCCAGATGCTGAACTAAAGGAAGTCTCAAGCACTGCAGCGGCTGCAAGGCAGGCTGTTACAGAAAAAAATTCAGCTGCAATCGCAAATTCGGAAGCTTCAAGGTTCTATAATTTAAGTGTGGCTGCCTCAAGAATTGAAGACTCCACCAGAAATATAACAAGATTTCTAATAATAGGTGAAGACGAGCCTGAAAGAACAGGAAATGACAAAACAACAATTATGTTTGTTACTTCACACGTGCCAGGAGCACTGTACAAGGCTCTTCAGCCGGTATCAGCAGCAGGGGTTAATATGGTGAAGCTTGAATCAAGGCCGATCCGTCATAAAAACTGGCATTACTTTTTTGTAATGGATATAGACGGTCACATTAAAGACAATTCTGTTAAGTCAGTAATAGCTGAAATGAGGGAAGTCTGTCTTTTTTTAAAACATTCAGGTTCTTATAAAAAATTTATGTAAACCGGAGATAAAAAATGGATTCTCATACAGAGGTTTTCGCAGTTATTGGAAATCCTGTAAAACACAGTTTAAGCCCTTTTATGCATAACTTTGCATTTGAACTTCTCAGTTTAAATGCAGTTTATACAGCCTTTGAGATAAGTGACCTTGAATCGGCTGTAAAAGGAATAAGAGGACTTGGTATTAAAGGTGTAAGCGTTACAGTTCCCCACAAGGAAAATATAATTAAATATCTTGATGAAATAAGTGACAGCTCTCTGAAAATAGGCGCTGTAAATACCGTAACCAATAAAAACGGAATACTTGAGGGAGACAATACAGACTGGAAAGGTTTTATCTTGTCCCTTAAAGAACACAGCAGAATTAAAGATCGTAAAACCCTTGTAATCGGAGCAGGCGGTGCTTCAAGGGGGGTCTGCTATGGACTGGCAAGCGAAAATGCAGATATTTACATAACAAACAGGACAAAATCAAAAGGGATTGAACTTGCAAGAGATTTTGATGGAGAGTTTGTTGGTTTTGAAGAAATTGAAAAGCTTGAGCCTGAAATAATTATAAATACAACCTCTGTTGGAATGTATCCTGATATTGATAAATCACCTGTTGAAAAGACAGTTTTTAAAACAAAAGGAACTGCAATTGACATAGTTTACAACCCCCTGAACACAAAGTTTCTCAAAGATGCTTCCATGTCCGGTTTTAAGACTGTTTCAGGGGTTGGAATGTTTGTTTATCAGGGAGGTCTTCAGTTTGAAAAATGGACAAACATCAGATTTCCGTTTCAGATAATGAAAGAGAAAATTTTTCATAAATTAATGAAAGGGTGAAAATGAAAACTATAAATCCCGCTAAAATAAAGGAAAATGCAGAAGTAATTGTGCCTGGTTCAAAAAGTTATACCCACAGGACTCTTATTGCTTCAGCTCTTTCAAAGGGAATGTGCGAAGTTTTAAGGCCTCTTCAGAGTGAGGATACTCTTCTTACAATGGAAGCATTGAAATCAATGGGTATAGAAATTGAAAAATCTGAAGATAAAATGACAGTGTTTGGACAAAACGGAAATCTTTTGCCGCTAAAAAATGAAATTTATCTCGGAAATTCAGGTACTTCAATGCGTCTTTTGACAGGGGTCTTTGCCTTGAGCAAGAAACCTGTGATATTGACAGGGAATAAAAGAATGCAGGAAAGGCCTATAAATCCTCTTCTTGATTCTTTAAAAATGCTTGGAATAGAAGCACAGTCGGTTAATAAAACAGGATGTCCGCCTGTGTTATTAAACGGAGGTCTTGAAAAAGGTGGAAAAACAGACCTTGACTGCAGAATAAGCAGCCAGTTTCTTTCAGGTCTATTGATGGCAGCGCCCCTTACAAGGGATGGAATTGATATAAATCTTTTATATGAACCTGTATCCAAACCATATATTGATATGACCCTTGATATAATGAAAAATTTTCAAATCAGAGCAGAGCATGAAAACTATATGAAGTTTCATGTTCCGGGGAACCAGACATATGCCTGCGGAACTTATGCAGTTGAACCTGACTGCTCCAACTCAAGTTATTTTTTTGCTCTTGCAGCCGTAAAAAAGACAAAAATCAAGGTCAAGGGGGTAAGTTTCTCTTCATCCCAGGGAGATATTATGTTTGCAAGGCTTCTTGAAAAAATGGGGTGCATTGTAAAAGAGGAAAAAGACGGAATTTGGGTCGAAGGAAAAAAACTCAATGGCATTGATGCAGATATGAAAGATATGCCAGACGTTGCTCCAACCCTTGCTGTTGTGGCATCCTTTGCAAAAGGTGAAACAAGAATAAGAAATGTTGCTCATTTAAGGGAAAAGGAATGCGACAGGATAGGCTGTGTTGTAAAAGAGCTTCAAAGGCTTGGAATCAAAGCATTTGAAAAAGAAGACGGAATGGTTATCTCAGGCGGGAATCATAAATTTGGCCAGGTAAAAACATATGATGACCACAGAATGGCAATGAGTTTTGCTGTTGCAGGTGTTGGTTCAGAAAACGGACTTGAAATAGAGGATGAAACCTGCGTTAAAAAATCATTCCCCAATTTCTGGGATGTATTTGAAGGTGTTTTAAAAAAATGAAAATTTTTTTAATTGGATACAGATGTACAGGAAAAACATCGGTTGGAAAGATTCTTTCTGAAAAACTTAATCTTTTGTTTGTTGACTGTGATTTTTATCTTCAGGAAAACGAAAAAACAACAATTTCTGAAATAGTTGCAAAAAAAGGTTGGAATCATTTCAGAACTCTAGAATCAAAATATTTAGATGAGATTTCTCAAAAGGAAAATATTGTTGTTTCAACCGGAGGCGGTGTTGTTGAAAGTCTTTATAATATTGATCTGATAAAATCCCGGGGTATTGGAATCTGGCTTAAGGCAAAATCTTCAACAATAAAAAAAAGAATACTTTTTGATGAAAATACAAAGGATTTAAGACCGTCTCTTACAGGACTTTCCATGGAAGATGAAATTGATGAGGTCTTAAAGAAAAGAGAACCTTTATATAAAAAGGTCTCATCCCTTGCTTTTGATACAGATAGTATTGGAGCAGATGAGCTTGCAGATCTGATAATCAAAAAATTAACTATTTAAGGATAATAAAAATGCCTGGAAATTCCTTTGGTAAACTTTTTAAAATAACTACTTTTGGAGAATCCCACGGAGAGTGTTTAGGGGTTGTCATTGACGGATGTCCTCCAAATATTTTTTTTGATATGGAAAAAATTCAGAAAATAATGGACAGAAGAAAGCCCGGCCAAAACAACAAAACCAGCACAGCCAGAAAAGAAGAGGATATTGTTCATGTAATGTCTGGGGTTTTTGAAGGAAAAACAACAGGAACTCCCATTATGCTGATGATAAAAAACAAGGATCATAAATCCTCAGCTTATAATGATATAAAAGATCTTTTCAGGCCCGGTCACGGAGACATAACCTATTTCAAGAAATACAAGATCAGAGACTACAGAGGAGGGGGAAGAGCATCTGCAAGGGAAACTGCAGCAAGAGTTGCAGCAGGTGCTGTAGCATCACTAATTTTAGAAAAACATGGAATCAGCGTTTTTTCCTGTACAAAGGAAATTGCAGGAGTAAAAGCTGAAAAATTTAATATTGAAGATATAAATAAAAATCCATTTTTTATGCCGGATCTTGAAGCTTTTAAAAAAGCGGAAGAAAAAATTGATTTTATAAGAGCACAGGGCAATACAGTTGGAGGAATTGTTGAAATAATTGTTAAAAATCCAGGATTTGGCCTTGGGGAGCCGGTTTTTGACAAGCTTGATGCAGATTTGGCCAAAGCCATGATGAGTATAGGTGCTGTAAAAGGTGTTGAAATAGGAGCAGGGTTTGAAGCTGCAAAAATGACAGGACTTGAAAACAATGATCAGATAAGCTCAAAAGGATTTAATACAAATAATTCAGGCGGAATTTTAGCAGGAATATCAAACGGTGATGATATTATAATAAAAATAGCTGTAAAACCCATTCCTTCAGTTTCAATTGAGCAGGATACAATAGATATAAAAGGAAACGAAACAAAGGTAAAAGTTAAAGGACGTCATGATATTTGTGCAATTCCAAGGATAAATGTTGTTGCCGAGTCCATGGCTTCAATTGTTGTTGCAGACCATTTGCTGAGAAAAAAGGCTTTAGAAAATGAAGGATGAAGATTTTTTTAATAAAACAATAGGAATAATAGGCGGTCTTGGAGCCATGGGAGTCTGGTTTAAAAGATATTTTGAAAGTAAAGGCTTCAGGGTTCTTGTTTCAGATCTTGATACAGAGTTTACCAACAAAATGCTTGCAAAAGAATCGGATATAATAATTTTGAGTACTCCAATGGAGGCAGCTCTTGAGGTTGCAGGGCAAATCGGCCCTGTTTTAAGTGAAGAAAAGCTTCTTATGGATATATGTTCGCTTAAATCAGACATAGTGCAGAAAATGGTTGAAAGCACAAAATGCGAGGTTCTTGGGTGTCATCCAATGTTTGGACAGCACACAAAGGATTTAAATGACCAGAATATTATTCTTTGCAAAGGCAGGGGAGATTCATATACAGAATTTTTCAAAAATATATTTGAAAAAGACGGTGCCGTAGTCACTTTCAGTACCCCGCAAAAGCATGATCACTACATGGCTGTTGTCCAGGGACTTACACATCTTCTTACAATTGCAACAGGAGAGTTTTTAAAAGTTCAGAATATAAGCCCCGATGATATCTTAAAGTTTTCAACCCCGGTCTTTAGAATAAATCTTGCACTTACAGGAAGGCTTTTTGGACTTGATCTGTCTCTTTATAAAGATCTTATAAGCAGAAACAAAGAAACAGAACCAATGGCAGGTGTATTTAGTAATTGTGTTCAAAACAGTTTAAGTGTTTTTACAGATAAGACAGAAAAAGAGAAAATGGATTTTTTAAACTCAATAAAAAATTTTATGGGTGATTATTCTAAATTAGCATTAAAAGAAACAAACGAGCTTTTTAATTTTTTGTACAAATAACATGTAAATTTAAACTGTTGCAATTTAAGTTTAAAAAAAAGAAAAATTTTTTAAAAAAAGTATTTGACAAAGGAAAGCGAAAAGAACTATAAGCGTTCTCGTTCCTGAGGCAAGCAAAACAAAAGCTTCAGGAATTGTTCTTTAAGAGAAAAAGAAAAATCAAGCAAGGCACTTGAAAAAAGAAATGAAAAAAAGTGTTGACACGGGAAGAGA
>JAVERC010000065.1:0-14261 GCA_034007295.1 Desulforegulaceae bacterium
CTTACTCGCTTAGCAGGCGAGCGCCTTCAGCCTACTCGGCCATCTCTCCAAATAAAAATGGCGGAGGAGGTAGGATTTGAACCCACGGAACGCTCTCACGCTCAACGGTTTTCAAGACCGCCGCCTTAAGCCACTCGGCCACTCCTCCGTTACAAGGAACCCTATTAGCACTTTATTTGATCTAAGGTCAAATATTTTTTTAAAAAAATGTATATATTAAAAAACGTAATAGCATAATGAATTGATATTATTAAATTTTAATTTAAATTTTTTTTTGGTCATATTGATTTCTGATAGAAAACTGTATTTTTATTTTTGCTAAAGTCAAATTTAAAAATGAATTTTTTATATTCAAATGATTTTACAGCTCATTAAAAGATGTTGGAAAATTAAATTTTTATGATACTCAGTGATTAACTGGAGACAAGTCTTTTTGTTCATTTCAAGTTGAAAATCTAATCTTTAGGATAGACAGGGTGTTTTGTGAATTAAATTTTGAATCTGACGCAGAAATGGACAAAAAAGGGCGTTTTTGTCTATTAACTAATTAAGTTATTTTAAGTTTTAGAACATTAATTCTTGAGATTATTTTTTGTTTTGTAATATAATATAAAAGTTTAGGCTTTAAAACAAAAACGGTCAAAAAATGACCTTGAAGGAGGATTTATATGAAGCAGAAGTATCTGCTGGAAAAACAAGAGGATTCAAGTCTTGTGATAAGAGAATATGGTGAACTTGAAGAAGGAATTTATTCTCTTTTGTGTGAAGAGAAGTTTGATTATGAAGGCCTTGTAAAAGTTATCCAGGATGAAAGTGATCTTTTGGATTTTTTGAGAACTGATAATATGTTCCCTCCCTTTTCATATATGACAAAAATCAGGGAAGCAGTAAAGTTGATTTACCAGGATGGGTCTGAGGAAACCAACGCTGAAATTATTTTTGATGAAGCTGTTATTGCAAAAAGAGAACGAGAAGCTGAGGATGACGATTTTTTTGATGAAGATGAGCTTTTAGTCGATGATATTGATGACGACTTTGATGCATTAGATGACGGCCTTGGAGACATTGATTCTTCACCAGCATCAATAAAGGTAGATGAAGATACGGACCTTGATGTTGATATTTAATTTGTTTTAAAAAGAATAATTATTTTTATAAGGGGGCAAGACCCCCATTTTTATTGGATGGTTTTCAAGGGGGAAGTATTTATGAAATCTCTTATACGGGATGCAGTTATAAAAGCATGGGAAAAGGCTTGTTTGGAAGATCTTTTCCCTAAAGTTGATATTCCTGTTTTTGATGTTTCTGAAACAAAGAATAAAGAGCATGGAGATATTGCAGCCAATGTCGCAATGGTCTCTGCAAAAGTACTAAAACAGTCACCTTTAAAGACAGCTGAAATATTAAAAAATATTATTAAAGAAGATTTTATTGAAAAAATAGAAATTGCAGGGCCTGGGTTTATCAATTTTTTTATCAGAAAATCATCTTTCCCACCGCTTCTTGAAGAAATTTTTTTAAAGGGCAATTCATTTGGTTCAAATGATTATGGAAGTGGTAAAAAAATAATGGTTGAATTTGTGAGTGCAAATCCGACAGGTCCTCTCCATATAGGTCATGGAAGAGGGGCAGCTGTTGGTGATGCAACTGCATCTGTGTTAAAAAAATGTGGTTATGATGTAACAAGAGAATATTATATAAATGATTCGGGCCGTCAGATAAATACGCTTGGTAATTCAGTGTATTTGAGATATCTGGAAATTATGGATAAACTAATTGATTTTCCATCAGATCATTATCAGGGCGAGTATATCTCAGACATTGCAAAAGAGCTTGAAATTAAGTATGGCAGGTCACTTCTTGAAAAGGATGAAAAAGAAGCTGTTTCAAGTTGTGCAAAATACGCAGCAGATTCAATTTTAAAAGGAATTAAAGAAGATTTAAATGCATTTAATGTTAAATTTGACAATTGGTATAGTGAGCAGTCACTTTATGATTCAAATAAAGTTTTTTCTACAATAGAATTTTTTGAAAAAAATAATCTTATTTATGAAAAAGACGGGGCTAAATGGTTCAGAACTACCGATTTTGGAGATGAAAAAGACAGGGTTGTTGTCCGCTCCAATGGTGATACAACATATTTTGCATCTGATATTTCCTACCATATGGACAAATTCCAAAGAGGATTTGATGAGCTTGTTGATGTATGGGGGGCAGATCATCACGGATATATAAACAGAATAAAAGCCTGTATTGAAGCGTCAGGCCATGACAGCTCAGATTTTCATGTTATTTTAGTTCAGCTTGTAACACTTTTAAGAAGCGGAAAGCTTGTACAGATGTCTACAAGATCAGGAGAGTTTGATACTTTAAAGGAAGTTGTTGATGAAGTTGGAGTTGATGCTGCAAGGTTCTTTTTTCTTATGAGAAGCTATGATTCCGGGCTTGATTTTGACCTTGACCTTGCAAAGAAAAAATCAAGTGAAAACCCTGTTTATTATGTTCAGTATGTTCATGCAAGAATATCTAGCATTTTAGAAAAAGCCAAAAACGAATTTTCAATTTCAAAAGATGATATTATGAAAGCTGATTTGTCTCTGCTTGAGAATGACGAAGAAATTGAACTTATCAAAACTCTTATGAAATATAAAGATGCTGTTTTAAATGCTGGAAAGGAAAAGCAGCCTCATAGAGTAACATTTTATCTTATGGATCTTGCAGGCTCGTTTCATTCATATTACAACATGCATAAGGTTTTGACAGATGATAAAAATCTTTCATGTTCAAGACTTTATCTTGTAACTGCTGTAAAAGAAGTTGTAAGAAACGGTCTTAATCTTCTCGGCGTAAGTGCACCAGAAAAAATGTAAAATGGATTTTAGTTTGTTAGTTTAAAATTTGTCAGTTTTGAGCTGAATAGTACAAACTGTAAAATGTCCAATCAGGCTGGAATCTTTTTTTTCATAATTTTATTGATTATGATTTTAACTTTTTAAGTTTAAATATATCAAAAATGGCAAATACAAACACCAGGGTCAGAAAAAAAAAAGGGAACACTTCTAAAAAAAATAAGGTAAAGCTCTTTCCTCCTTCAAGAATTGTGGAGATAGTGTTTTATTCCCTTATTATGTTTGTTCTTGGTGTTTTAACCGGAAGGGGTACAGCACCAATAAGTTTTAATTTCAGTCATAAAACTGATAAAGCTTTGCATCTTGAAATTCCTGCTCAATTTGAGCCTGTAAAAGTAAAGGTAGATTTTTATGATGAAATTTCTTCTGATAAGGAATCTGAAATAAATAAAAGCATTATTAAGGCAGAAGATAAGCTGCCTTTAAAGCTTCCATTGTACAAGGGAGAAAAAAAACAGTCAGAGCTTTTTTCAGAATTATTATCTGAAAAAAATGAGGATAAATCAGAAAAGCCTGAAAAATTTGAAAAACCAGTTTTAAGGGTTGAAAAATCAGAATCTGTTACACAAAATAAAAATAAAGATTTTTTTACAGTTCAGATTGCTGCAATGAAAAATAAAGATGATGCTGATTATCTTGCTAAAAAAATAATAAATCAGGGATTTCCAGCCTATAGTGCATCAGGTCTTTCAGAAGACAATGTTTTCTGGCACAGGGTAAGAGTCGGCAGGTTTGAGGATAAAAAAGAAGCAGAAAATATGAAAAAAAGGCTTCTTGAACAACTGAAACTTAATGGTATTGTGCTTATAATAAAGTAAGGAGAAATAAAAAAATGACTATTTCACGGGATGAAGTATTATATGTTGCCCATCTTGCAAGGCTTGAAATTCCACCGGAAGAAATGGAAGGGCTTTCTTCACAAATAGATGATATTTTGTCATATGTCGCAACTTTAAAGGAAGCTGACACTAAAAATGTTGATCCAACAGCTCAGTCTATTTCACTTGTTAATAGGTTTAGGGAAGATATTGTTGGTGAAACTCTTGGCAGTGATAAAGCCGTTAGTAATTGTCAGGATAATTATGATGGAATGTTTGTTGTTCCAAAGGTAGTAAAAAGTTAAGTTTAGTATTTAATTAATTGAAAAAAATTTGCCTAATTTGTAGTTGAACGAAAACTGAATAAATTCGGAGATAAAAATAAAAAATGGAACTTTATGAACTTTCTGTAGCAGATGCAAGGCAAAAGCTTGATAAAAAAGAAATATCTTCTGTGGAGCTTACCAAATCTGTGTTTGAAAGAATTGATGAGGCAGAACCAAAGCTTGATGCCTTCATAACTGTCTGTAAGGAATCTGCTTTTAAGGATGCTGAACTTGCAGATAAAATGATTGCTGAAGGGAAAAAAGCTCCTTTGCTTGGAATTCCTGTATCAATAAAAGATCTTATCTGTACAAAAGGTGTCAAAACTACTTGTGCTTCAAAAATTTTAGAAAATTTTATTCCTCCATATGATGCAACAATTGTTGAAGCTCTTAAAAAAAACGGAGCTGTAATAACAGGAAAAGTAAATATGGATGAATTTGCTATGGGTTCTTCCACTGAAAATTCAGCATTCAAAATTACAAAAAACCCTTGGGATACAAAAAGAATCCCTGGCGGTTCAAGCGGAGGTTCCGCTGTATGTGTTGCAGCTGATATGAGTCTTGTATCATTTGGTTCTGATACAGGCGGTTCAATAAGGCAGCCTGCCTCCCATTGCGGTGTTACGGGATTAAAACCATCATACGGAAGGGTTTCAAGATACGGTCTTGTTGCTTTTGCCTCATCCCTTGATCAGATAGGACCATTTACAAAAACTGTTGAAGATGCTGCAATGGTAATGAATACAATAGGCTTTTTTGATCCAAAGGATTCTACAAGTTTTCCTTCTGATACACCTGATTATACCTCATTTCTTGAAAAGGGAATGAAGGGCGTAAAGGTTGGAATTATTAAAGAATATATGGATGCAAAAGGAATTGATCCTGAAATTTCTGATTCAATAAATAAATCTGTTGATGTTTTTAAAAGTCTTGGTGCTGAAATTGTAGAGGTTTCGCTTCCAAATACAAAATATGCAGTTCCTGCCTATTATGTCATTGCTCCCTCAGAAGCAAGTTCAAATCTTGCAAGATACGACGGTGTAAGATTTGGTGCAAGGGTTGAAACACCTGAACTTATAGAAATGTATAAGGAAACAAGATCAAAGGGCTTTGGAGCAGAAGTTAAAAGAAGAATAATTATAGGAACATACGCACTTTCAGCAGGATATTATGATGCATATTACGGTCAGGCTCAAAAGGTAAGAACCCTTATTGCAGATGATTTTAAAAAAGCCTTTGAAAAAGCAGACATTCTCCTTTCTCCTGTAACTCCTGAGCCTCCTTTTAAATTAGGTGAAAAAATAGATGATCCATTAACAATGTATTTGTCTGATATTTTTACAATTTCTGCAAACCTTGCCGGTATACCAGGAATTTCAGTCCCTTGTGGATTTACCTCAAATAATCTCCCAATAGGCTTGCAGCTTATGGCACCTTCTTTTGAAGAAGGAAGGCTTTTAAAGGCAGGATATAATTTCCAGTGTGAAACAGATTTTCATAAAAAAAGGCCGGTGATTTAATTATGGATCTTCCTTTACCTGAAAATGATGCAGTAAAAAAAGCAGTAAAATGGATTTTTTCGGAAATGGAAGCTGATAAAGATCTCAAAAGAAAAGATCTTGTAGAAAAGGCATCTGTAAGATTTGATTTGTCCCCTGCAGAAACCGAATATTTAATGAGGGCTTCAAAAATAAAAAATGTCTAAAATAAGAATTCTTCCTGAAAATCTTTCAAACCAGATAGCGGCAGGAGAAGTTGTTGAGCGTCCTGCCTCTGTTGTAAAGGAACTTGTAGAAAATTCCATTGATGCAGGATCAAGAAGAATTGTAATAGAAATAGAGCAGGGTGGGAAAAAATCCATACGGGTTTTTGATGACGGAGAAGGTATGACCCGTGATGATGCTATTTTATCCATTGAAAGATACGCCACAAGCAAAATAAGTGAAGCAAAGGATCTTTTTTCCATAAATACCCTTGGTTTCAGAGGTGAGGCTCTTCCAAGCATTGCGTCTGTTTGTCATTTTTCTGTTCTTACAAAATCAAGGCTTGAAAATTCAGGCACAAAAATTGAAGTTAAAGGCGGAACTCTTTTAGATGTAAAAGAAACAGGTGCACCTGACGGCACTGACATAAAAATTTCTCATCTTTTTTTCAATACTCCAGCACGAAGAAAGTTCATGAAGGCAGAAACAACAGAAATGGGGTATATTTCTGAAGTGATTTCGTGTCTTGCATTTTCAAGTCCTGAGATTTATTTCAGGCTTTCCCATAACAAAAGAATTTTAAAGGAATGGCCCGGAGGAAAGTTTTCTGACAGGGCTTTAGAAGTTTTAGGCTCAGATTTTAAAAATCTTTTATATGAAGTTTCCAATGAATATATGGATGTAAAGGTTACAGGTTTTGCAGGTTCGCCTGATATAACAAGAAGCACTCCTTCAAAAATTTATATTTTTGTAAACAACAGATATATAATGGACAGATCAATTTCATATGCAGTTTACCAAGGGTATGAAGGACGTCTTATGAAAGGCAGATACCCTGGCTGTGTTCTTTTTATAAATCTTCCGTTTGATAAAGTAGATGTAAATGTTCACCCTACAAAACATCAGGTAAGATTTGCCGAGCCTGGAATTGTTATGTCATGTGTTAAAAGGGCAATTGCAAATGCACTTCTGGCAGAAGACAGGGTTAAGTGGAAGTCAAAACCTCTTGCCTTAAAAGTTGAGCCGGATAAAAAAGAGACTTTAGCGTTTCCAGGAGCTGCAAGTGGAAAAAATTCAGGAAGCCAGACATCTTTTCGATCTTTTAGTGAACCAAGACCTTTTACCGGCAAAGAAAGTAAGTTTGATTTTTCACAAGAAAATATTTTTCCAAAAAAACTGAATAAATCTTTGTTGGAATCATTACCCAAAATAGAAGAAAAAGATGACATCAGTTTTAAATATGAATCGGTTGATGAAGATGAAAAAAAAGAGTTGAATCAAAATGAATTTTTATATTCAGATCTTTTTATTGTTTCCCAGATAAAAAATACCTATATAATCTGCGAGTCAATGGATGGAATGATTCTGATAGATCAGCATGCAGCCCATGAAAGGATCAGGTTTGAATCACTTTTAAAATCCTATGAAAAAAATATGGGAAGAGCCCAGCAGCTTCTTATTCCTCAAGTAATTGAACCAGGTGCAAAGGAAGCTTCAAAACTTCTTTTAATGCTTGAGGAATTTAAAAAATTCGGGCTTGAAATTTCCCATTACGGAGGAAACAGTTTTGCAGTTCAGTCTGTTCCCTTAATCCTTGGAGATATTGATTTCAAGCCTCTTGTTTTAGATATTGCGTCAATGTTTAAAGAACTTCCTACAACCTATGAAATAAAAAAAGTTATTTATGATGCAATAGCTTTAATCGCATGTCATGGATCAATAAGAGGAAATCAAAAGCTTGATTTAAGGGAAATCAAAGCTTTGTTTCAAGGGCTTGATAAATGCGAAAACTCTTCAAGATGTCCCCACGGAAGGCCAATCTGGATAAAGCTTGACTGGGATTTTATTGAAAAATCATTTAAAAGAAAACTTTAAATCATCGTTTACACCCTTAGAAGATAAATGGGTCATAAGTTCGAACAAATCAGTTGTAAAACCTGTTAACATATTGGTAGAATAATCCTTTAAGATAACAGGAGAATAAATAAAAATTGCCGACAGTTAAAAATATTTCAGAGCGTTACCGTTTTTTCTTTTATAGCTTTGATTGTAAACTTAATTGAGCGATTTTCAAGTTTGCTGCATATACAAGGCAAATTGTATCAGGCTATACTTTTGCTATGCGTGATGCAATTTAACGCCGTAGATGCAGTAAAATTGAAAAGCCCGAAGGGTTTCATGTTTTTAAATACAATAAGCTTAACTCATTGAAAATTTATTAATTTAAAAATATGAAACGCTCAATTCAGTTGTAATGAGCCTGTGCATGTACTTATTCAGAAAGATAAAGCTGTTTGCAAATTTTGGTTAAATCCTCTGGCTTTGAGCAAAAATAATGGATTTTCTCCAAAAGACTTGAATACAATAAGAAAATTAGTTCAAATGAATATATCAGTTATAATGGAGGCCTGGCATGAACACTGCTATTGAAATAACAGAACCTCGTTTAATCAGTATAGAAGTTAATGAAAACGAGATAAAAGCTTTTCTTGCTGATGGCCGAAAAATAAGCGTCCCATTAGCATGGTCATGGAGATTGTCTGATGCAACGCCAGAGCAAAGGCAAAACTATGAGATAATAGGAAACGGGGAAGGTGTGCATTGGCCGGATATTGATGAAGACATAAGTATTGAAGGAATGCTTTTTGGTATACCTGCACGACGTCCAAGAATTTTATCTGTATAAAAATCACTGTTCAGGAATATTTTTTACAGTTTTCAAATCGTTGATGTATTTGCCTGCTCCAAAGCGGGGTGCTCTGGAGCTTGACCAGATTTTTAAACTATTTTTTTACCTTTAATATAAAGGTTTTCAACCTTAATATCTTTAATTTTATCCTGATCACACTCAAAAATATCATCTGATAAAACTGCAAAATCAGCATTAAGCCCTTTTTTAAGTGAACCCCTTATGTTTTCTTCAAATCCGCTTTTAGCTGCATTTGCAGTATACATTTTCAAAGCTTCAAATATGCTTATTCTCTGGTTTTTTTCAGGATGATTCACACTTGCCCAGATTCCGTAAATCGGATCGGGTTTTGTGCATGGAGCATCGGATCCTCCAGTAACAAGAATTCCTGACTGGATAAGGGAACGAAGGGGAATAAGGTTTTTCGCACGCTCTCCTAAAATTTTATTTAAATACTCCATTGGTTCTTCATTCCAGTACAAAAAAGACGGCTGAACAGCAAAAATAAGATTTAAGTTTGCAGCTTTTTCCATGGTTTCATCACTTATAAGATCTCCGTGGATTAAAATATTTCTTTTGTCCGGAGCAGGGTATTTTTCATCTGCCTTTAAAAATGAATTTACACACTGGTCAACAGCCTTGTCTCCTATTGCATGTAGTGCTGTCTGAAGATTTTTTTTATGGGTTTTATATAAAAACTCTTCAATTTGTTCATCTTTGTAAAATAAAATTCCCCTGTTTGAGCTGTCATTTGAGTAGGGGGTATTTAATGCAGCATCAAGTGAGCCAAAACATCCGTCTAAAGCTGTATCAAAACATCCTCCGATTTGTTTAAGCCTTCTAAACTTAACTTTTCCAATATTCATTGTCTGGAAAAAAACCTTAAAATCCTGAACAAAAAATTTTGATCCAAGCCTTGCAAGATCAACATCAAGATCAAGAGGGTATCCAACGCCTTCTGCTGAATGAACAAAAGATATTCCGTATTTTGCAAGCTCTTTTGAAGCCGCAGACATTCTTTTAAGCATTTCAAAAACAGAAACAGATTTTGCTGCAAAATCAGCAGCAGGGAAAAAAGAATCATTTAAAAACCAGCCGGAATCTTTATCAAAACCTCTTAATTCAAGAACTTTTTTTGGAAGTTTTTCTATAAAGGCAGAGTTTGCGACACCTGCATGTCCGTCATATTTTATTATAAATACAGGTTTATTATTTACAGCCTTGTCAAGAATTTGTTTTGTAAGAAATTTAGTGTCTTTAAATGAATGCTTTGAATATCCAAAGCCAGTAATTAAAGAATTTTTTTTCTGTGATTTTGAAAAATTAATTAATTCGGAAACAGCATCATCAAGTGTTAAAAAATTTCTGAAATCAAATCCCCCCAGAAAATATGCATATGATGTAAAATGCATATGAGTGTCTCCAAAGGAAGGAACAACAGTTTTGCCCTTTAAATCATCAATTTTTATATTTTTGTATTTTTCAGGAATAAAATTTTCCGCAAAAACAATTTTACCCTTATCAACTCCAATATATTTGAAAAAACTATTGGAATCATCTGCACTGTAGAATTTGCCGTTTCCAAATATTTTCATTTTTACTCCTGAATAAAAAGAGCAAGGGATTCTATAATTGGAGGATCTTCACTGTCCATAATGTTTATTATTTCCTTGTGAAGTCTTTTTTTGTGTTCCCCGAAAATTCCTCTTTTTTTGTTAAATGTTTTTGCAAATGCAACTGCTTCTTTTAAAAGTTCTTCAGGGTTTTCGCAGGCTTTTTCAAGCATGTGGCATTCTTCAAGTTCTGCTGCGCCAGCTCTTCTTCCTGTAAGCTTCATTTCATTGAATTTATAATATGGAAAAGCTTTTTTTACAAAAGCAATCATTCCGGGAAGAAATGGGATTCCAAGGTCAACTTCAGGAAAGCAGAAATAGCCCCTGTCTTTTCTCATCATTCTAAAATCGCATGCACAGGACAAAATTGCTCCGTTTCCAAAAGCATGCCCGTTTATTGCAGCAATTACAGGAACAGGAAGTAAAAGAAGTTTTTTGAAAACATCATTCATTTTAAACATAAAATCTTTCATTGCCTGATAATCCTCAGCAGCAAGTTTTCCTGAAAGCCACTCAAGATCAATTCCAAGGCTCCATGCTTTTTGATCTGCTGAAGTTAAAACAACAGATTTTATGTCTTTGTCTTCCATTGCCTCATCAAGAGCTTTGAGCATTTCAGTTGCAAAATCATCGTTGTGTCTGTTTTCTCCGTTTGTCATTGTGACAATGGCAACACTTTCGTCCTTTTCCCATTTTACTGCTGTCATGTTTTTTATCTCCTTGTCAGTTATTAGATTTTATATGATCGTCAAATAAATTAAGCTCCCATTTACCCTTCATTCTGTCTATTGGAATTTCTGGTTCAGGTGAGTTTTTTGAATGTAAAAATATTTTTTTAAGTTCTTTTTTCCAGATTTTGTCCATGATTGCTTTTTCTCTGTAAAGAGAACCTTTTTCCACATATTTTTCAAGGATTTTCCATCCTTTTTCAAAATCAAATTTTTCCCATTTCTGTCCGCTTAGAAAAATATATTTTAAATTTTTTGTTTCTAAAATTGCATCAATTCCCATATCAAAGTCAAATTCAATCCAGTGTGAGCCTGCATAAAAAATAAATTCAGGGTTTTTTAAATTTATTAAGGCATCAAGCCCTTTTTGGAAATTAAATCTTTTCCAGTTGCAGCCTGCATAATAAATAAGCCTTGAATCTTTGGATTTAATCAAAAAATCAAGAGCTTTTTCGTGGTTGTGTTCCCTCCAGGTTCTTCCGCTTTTATAAACTCTTTGTGTATCATTTAGATTAATTAAAGCATCAAGGCCTTTTTCATGGTTAAACCTTTTCCAGTAAATTCCGGCTCTGTAAATAAGCTCGTTTTCCTTTTTGTTTATTAAAAGGGAAAGACCTCCGATATGGTCAAAGTCAGGTTCTGTTTTTCCTTTTTCATAAATTTTTTCTGCAAGAATATCCATATTTAATCATTTTCAATAAAAAAGGTTTTTCCAAAAGGCGGCACAAATTTTTGATTTCCGCCTTTTCCTATAAGCCAGAGGGTGTTTTTATAAGGATTTAATTTTCCTATATCGTGAATAAAACCGTCTGTAATTACAATTATGGTTTCATTTCTTTTTTTTAAATATTCATTAAAAAGAGGGGAGAAAAAGGTGGTTCCTCCTGATCCTGATTTGATTTTTCGCCAGTCGCCGGATTTGTAAAAGAATTTTTTTGTAAGATTTGTCTCTTTTTTAAAAATTCCGTTTTCCTCCCTTGGAATAAAAAGGGTTTCATCCATTAATAAAAGTTCTGTTTTATATGATTTTATTAAAATTTCAATAACTCCGAATGCTCTTTCTAGTTCTCCGGGATTTGAAGTAACAGAGGCTGAAACATCAACTGCTGCAATTATTCTTTCTTTGTCTTTCATTATTTTTCCCGGAGCATAAATTCCGTTTGCAAAATATCTCCGGTTGAATTTTTTGTATGTATATTCTGTTTTATTTGAATGTGCAGTAGAATCCACAATACTTTTAATCTTTTTTTCCCAGGAAGAAATATCTGTTTTTTTCGGAGAACTCATGATTTTTGTCATAAGTGAAAAAAACCTGTCCTGATTTGCACCAGGATCATTTGATGCTATTGCAGTTATTTTTTTTGCATTTGTATTAAGCCTGTTTGAAACTGATGTTTCCTTAAATACATGGGAACCTGTTTTTAAAGGTTTTCCATTTGAGTCTGTAAAAACAAAACCTTTAGAATCATTTTCTTTTTTTGAATTTTTATTTTCAAATAAAGGGTCTTTTTGTTTGTTCCGGCCTTTTTTGTTTTTTGAGGTGTCAGGCATGAGGTTTTTGAACATTTTATCAATTTCATCTATAAATTCAGATAATTTTGTTTTGCCGCCCTCTAAAAGCCAGTAATATACATCTTCCCATTTAGGGTCTTTTATTCCTGTTTCCCTGTAAAAATATGGCGGAATCAGCGGAAGATTTTCTGGAAGTTCCAAAATAGCTTCCCTTTGATTTTCTCCTGAAAAAAATGTTTTGATATTTTCCTTTATAAAACTGTTTACAACCATATCCTGAGAAAGATTTTGGAGATATGGATTTTTCATTGAAAATGACCTGTGGTCGTGACGAAAAATCACATGAAGCATTTCATGAACAAGTAAAGCTGTTATGTTTTTAATTTCAAGGCTGTCAAGAAATTTTTCATTATAATAAAGAGCAGGCCTCATTTCTGACTCATGCATTGCAATTGTTGGAATTTCATCTGATTTGATGAAAGTGCAGAGCTGATAAAAATAGGAAGTAAACCTGCTTTTTTTCCATAAAATTTTTAAACTTGATTCAAGTTTTTCATGCATTGGTTATTCACCGTCAAAAATATCTGAAAATTTATCTTTAATTGACTCTTTTTCTTCATCTGACTCTGCAAATTCAAGAGCTTTTGGTATTTTTGTAAGAAGTCCGCACTCCCTTAAAAGTATCTGAAAAAAGGCAACTCTTGAGTCAGCCCTTGAAAGTGCTATAAAGCTTAAGACATTATATAGTTTTTTTAATGAATCCTTATCAAGCTCTCCCATTAATGCAGATGCTTCAGATTTTAAGTTTGTAATTGCACCGCTTATTGCCCATAAAATATCTTCAGATGAGATTTTATTTTGTTTAAAGCTTTCTTTTTTTTGTGAATTCCCAAGAAGAATATCTTCTGTAGAAATTTGTCTTGGACTTAAAATTTCTTTTACAAAATCATCAGCAGCACTTTGTCCTGCAAGAGAAGAAATTATCTTTTCAATTAATAGGCCTTTTTCGCTTTTAAGTGCGTTTTCAAGGTCTTTTTTTGTATCAAGACCGCATGCATAAATAAGTGCATTTGAAACCTGATGCCATGCCCTTGGATTTGGGTTTATTTCTGTTTCACTCCAAAGTCTTTCAGGAAAAAGAGTAATGTATTCAATTATTGCAGGATGAATTTTATTTTCAACTGCCCATGAAAGCCAGTTTGCAGCACTTGGTTTTAGGTGGAATATGGCAAGTCTTCCGTCAAGTGCCGCATCTTCAAAATCTGTAATGGTTGTCATGTCGCCTTCGCCAAGATTTCCTGCAAGTATTATAGTTGTTTTTTCAGGAAGAAGATGTTCTCCGCACCTTGATTCTGTAATAATCTGGAAAAGGGTTTGAATTACTGTTGGATGTGCCCTGTTTGCCTCGTCAAGAAACCATACTATTCCGTTGTAGCCTGTTGGAACAGTTTCAGGGGGAATAAATTTTGGCCTGAAATAAATCATTTTTTTGTCATTGTGATCTGGAACAGGGTATCCTCCAAGGTCTATATTTTCTTTGAAGGCAAGCCTTGTATCAATAAAGTAAAAGTTTTTTTTCTCAGCTGTCTGCTTTACTATTGAAGATTTTCCAATTCCCGGATGACCTACAATCTTAATTGCATAGTTTAGTTTCTTTTTTGCATCAAGGTGTGTTTCAATTATATGTTCAAGCTCTTTTGCTGTTGTTTCTACCGGTGTTTTATGCATGTTTACTCCTGGTTGTTAAAGCTTTGTATACAAACAATTTGCAATTAATATAAATACAAAAATTTTATATTTCAAACTAAAATTAATAAATATTATGCAAAGAAATTTTGTAACCGCTCAATAAACCCCATCTATTCAAACCCAAAAATTTATGAAATAGAATTTATATCCGGCAGTACATTTTTGTCAATGTATTGAGGAAGAAGTGCTTTGTAATCTTCTTCATGAAGTGCAT
>JAVERC010000066.1:0-14236 GCA_034007295.1 Desulforegulaceae bacterium
TGCTTTAGGAGCAGGGTTGATCGAAAAATTATGTTATAATTTACATTGCTTCTTTATAAGAAAATGGCTTAATATATTGATTTCTTATGCTTTTTTTGAATTCGGTCAGGCACTACATAGGTATTGAAGCAACAGAAATTTATTACCTTGATAAATCAAAAAATAAAAATAAAGACGTTTTTGAACATTTCCAAAGGCTTTTAAAACTAAGAAAAGGGCAAAATAAGGGATTTAATTTAAAGCAATTAAAAGCTCAAATGGATTTTATTAAATTATTTCATGGCAGAATGTTTATGCTTTTTCATGAATTTATAAAGGATCAGGGATCATATAAGCTCAGAGAAGATAAATCTATGCTGCTTGAAATAAATCAAACAAATTATAATTGTATTGAACGAATTGTAAATAATTATGAAAATCATCCTGAAAAAACATATTCTACAAATCCAATGGATATTTTAAAAAAGGAATTTCACTTTATACCCATTCAAAAAATTTTTGACCGCTTCACAGATTAGATATTCAATATCACAAAGCCCCCTAAAATAAAAAATTTCAGGGGGCTTTGTTTATGGATTAATTAATGTGTATATTCAATTATTTTAATATCTGGCCCGACTTTTTTAATTACTGCATCTCTCATATTTGCATAATGGGGGCATGGATATCCTATTGGGTTTCCCCTTGAAATACATGATGCAAAAACAATAGCTTCAGCACCTCTTTCAACCATTAGTTTTGCCCTTTGAATTGCACGCTTTCCAGGACAGCCTCCGCATGATACAAAACCAACAATTTCAACTGGCCCTGTTTCTTCAAAGCCTAGTTTCCCCTGAGCTGCAACTTTAAAGTCTGTTGTTCCAGGACACATGTCCTCGGTCTGCCGGCATCTGATAATTCCAACTTTTAACATTTTATAAAATCCCCATTTTATAGAATTAATTAAAGATTTGCCTGTACATTAAAAATATATTTTAAAATGTTTGGCTCCCTCCAACTATTTATAAAAAAGATCAGATAAATGAAAAAAATAAGAATTATAGAATTTTTAAAATCAAATAAATGAAAATAAGTTTAAGCGTTTTACATTTTTAAAATAAATTTTTGCAAGTAATAAATATTTATGCTTAAAAATACAAAACCTCTTTAAATTCCAGAGCAGTGTCATAAAAAAAACCCTGGAATTTAAAATTTTAGGCTAATTTATTTTTATCAATAAATCCAAGTTTATAATAAAAACTGTCAGCCAGTGCCTGCCAGCTTGCTTCAATTATATCTTCTGAAACTCCAATTGTAGTCCAGATATTGTCATTGTCTCTTGAATCAATAAGAACCCTTACCTTTGATTCAGTGCCTCCGCTTCCATCAAGAACCCTTACCTTGAAGTCAACAAGATGCATATTTTTAATACATTCAAAAAATGATGAAAGAGCCTTTCTCAAAGCATTATCAAGAGCACTTACAGGACCGTGGCCTTCTGCGGCAGTAATTTTTTCAGTACCATTAACTGCAATTTTTACAATTGCATGGGATGTACAAAGACGATCTAAATCCTTTTCAACAGTTACACGAAAAGATTTAAATTCAAAAGGTGCCTTAAATTCACCTGTAAGCCTTGACATCAAAATCTGAAATGATGCATCAGCTGCTTCATACTGATATCCAGTCTGCTCCAGTTTTTTTATTTCATTTACAATAAATCTGCTGTCAACTTTTGAACCGTCAAGATTAATACCAAGTTCTTTTGCCTTGTATTCAATATTACTTTTACCTGCATAGTCTGAAACAATTACCCTTCTTTCATTGCCAACAAGTTCAGGAAGCATATGTTCATATGCTCTTGCGTCTTTTTGAACAGCACTTACATGAACTCCTCCTTTATGAGCAAAAGCACTTTTACCTACAAATGGCCTGTTGTTTAAGGGAGGAACATTTGCAGTTTCACTTATAAATCTTGAAATGCTTTTAAGTTTTTTAAGATTTTCGTCAGAAATGCAGTCTATTCCCATTTTAAGTGCAAGAACCGGTATAATTGATGTAATATCAGCATTGCCGCATCTTTCTCCATAGCCGTTTACTGTACCCTGAACCATGACAGCTCCAGCTCTGACTGCTTCAACTGAATTTGCAACAGCAAGGCCGGAATCATTATGAGCATGAATTCCTACTCTTAAACTGGAAATATCTTTAAATCTTTCTTTAAAAAAATCCATAACTGTTTTAACAGCATAGGAAACTTCATGTGTAAGGGTTCCTCCGTTTGTATCACAAAGAACTAGAAAAGAAGCTCCTCCATTATATGCAGCTGCAAGAGTTTCAAGTGCATAATCTTGATTATCCTTGAATCCGTCAAAAAAATGTTCTGCATCATAAATGATTTCACGTCCCTTTTCCTTAAAATAAGAAACAGACTCATTTATCATTTTGAGGTTATCTTCAAGAGTGTTGTTCATGATTTTAACAACATGAAGATCCCAGGTTTTTCCAAACAAGGTAACAGCCGGTGCACCGCTTTTTAAAATAGCCTGAATACTTGGATCTTCATCACAGGTAAATCCCGACCTTCTAGTTGCACCAAAGGCTGTAAGTTTTGAATTTTTAAATTCAATTTTTTTGGCTTCTTCAAAGAAAATAGTATCTTTGGGATTAGACCCCGGCCAGCCTCCTTCAATATAGTGCATACCAAATTCATCAAGCTTTTTTGCTATTTTAAGTTTGTCTTCAGCAGTAAAATTTATGTTTTCACCCTGGGAACCGTCCCTCAGGGTTGTATCATATAAATAGACCTCCGGCATTAATCACCTTCCTGTATTAATTGCAGTAAATTCCGGAGAATATATTTCTCCGGATATTTATGACTGCTATCTGTTAGTAGGACGTAACGCTCTTACTGCAGCACCTGCCTGCCACATTTCAGAGTCATGTATTTCTTTTAGTTCCTTATCAAGTTTTGCCCTGTAGTCTGGAGCTGTGTTAACTGTCATTACAATTTCAGTTTCCTTGCCTGTTTTAACTGAGTTGTAAAGATCTTCAAAAACAGGCTTTACAGCTTCCTTGAATTTTGGAGACCAGTCAAGAGCACCTCTTTGTGCTGTTGTTGAACAGTTTGCATACATCCAGTCCATTCCATTTTCACCTACAAGGCGGATAAGAGATTCTGTAAGCTCTTCAACAGTTTCATTGAAAGCTTCACTTGGGGAATGTCCGTTTTTCCTTAATAATTCATACTGTGCTTCCATTACACCGCGAAGACATCCCATAAGAACGCCTCTTTCGCCTGTAAGGTCTGAATAAACCTCGTTTTCAAATGTTGTGTGGAAAAGATAGCCAGAACCAATAACTATACCAAGTGCAAGACATCTTTCCTTTGCTCTTCCTGTAAAATCCTGATGAACTGCAAAACTTGCATTAAGACCGTTACCTTCTAAAAAATTAACCCTTACAGAACGTCCTGATCCCTTTGGTGCAACAAGAATAACATCTACGTTTTCAGGGGGGATAACTTTAGTCTGGTCTTTGTAAACAACAGAAAAACCATGAGAGAAATAAAGAGCATCACCTTCATTAAGGCAGTCTTTTACAACAGGCCAAAGCTGCGACTGTCCTGCATCTGATAAAAGATACTGAATAACAGTTGCTTTTTTTGCAGCTTCTTCAATTGGAAAAAGTGTTTCTCCTGGAACCCAGCCGTCTTTTACAGCCTTGTCCCATGAAGCACTGTTCTGTCTTTGTCCGATTATTACGTTAATGCCGTTATCTCTCATATTCATTGCCTGGCCAGGTCCCTGAACTCCGTAGCCGATAACTGCAACAATTTCATCTTTTAAAACCTCTCTTGCCTTGTCCATTGTGAACTCATCAGAGGTTATTACTTCTTCGTCAACACCACCAAAATTAATAGTAGCCATTTTTTCTCCATTAAAATTTATTTCTTAAATTAAACAATTATGATGCAATCTGCATCAGACTTAATAACATAATCTATCTTGGACCTCTGGCAAGTGCAACACAGCCTGTTCTTACAACTTCTTTAATTCCAAGAGGCTTAAGCATATTTAAAAGTGCCTCAAGTTTATCTTCATCAGCTGACACCTGAATTGTATAATGATCCGGCCCTGAATCAACAATTTTGCATCTGAAAATATCTACAATTCTAAGTACTTCAGCTCTTATGCTTGCTGTTGCATTAACCTTAATTAAAGCAAGTTCCCTGCTTACATATTTTTGATCTGTATAGTCAAATACTTTTATTACATTTATAAGTTTGTGAAGCTGCTTTTTAATCTGCTCAACAATTGCCTTGTCGCCTGTTGTAACCATGGTTACCCTTGAAAGACCAGGCTCTGTTGTTTCAGCAACACAAAGACTGTCAATGTTATAGCCTCTTCCGCTGAAAAGTCCTACTATCCTTGAAAGAACTCCAGGCTTATTTTCCACAAGAATTGATAAAATACTTTTTTCTTCCATATCTCAAACCTCCTGATTTATACCAAAAGCATTTTGGTAATTGGAGCTCCCGCAGGAACCATTGGATAAACATTTTCTTCCCTGTCAACAACAAATTCCATAATAACAGGGCCTTCAGTTGCAATTCCTTTTTTGAGTGTTTCTTCAACCTCAGAAGGCTTCATTGCTCTGAAACCTGTAGCTCCGTATGCTTCTGCAAGCTTTACAAAATCCGGAGCATGGGACATGTCAGTTCCGGAATAATTTTTGTTATAGAAAAGACCCTGCCATTGTCTAACCATTCCAAGAAAGCGGTTGTTTAAAATAACTATTTTTACTGGCAGCTTGTACTGAACAACTGTTGCAAGCTCCTGACTGTTCATCTGAATACTTCCGTCTCCGGCAATATCAATAACAAGTGCATCAGGTTTTCCGGCCTGTGCACCCATTGCTGCAGGGAAACCATAACCCATGGTTCCAAGTCCGCCTGAGGTAAGCCAGTTATCTGGATTGCTAAAATGATAATACTGTGCCGCCCACATCTGATTCTGGCCGACTTCAGTTGAAATTATTGCCTCGCCTTTTGTTATTTCAAAAAGTTTTTCAATAACATACTGAGGTTTGATAACTTCGTCATTTTGCTCATAATGAAGAGGTGTTGTGTTTTTCCAGTCTTCAATTGTTTTTTTCCATTGTTCTCTTTTTGGAGCTATTTTATCTTTATCTTCTTTTTCAAGCAGACAATTCAGTGCTTCAAGAGTAGCTTTACAGTCTCCAACAATTGGAATATCAACGGATACGTTCTTGTGAATGGAAGTAGGATCTATATCAATATGAACTATAGTTGATTTTGTTGCAAATTCATCAGTTTTGCCTGTTACCCTGTCATCAAATCTTACACCTACTGCAAGCATTAAATCACTTTCTGAAATTGCCATGTTTGCTCTGTATGTTCCATGCATTCCAAGCATTCCAAGCCAGTTGTCATCGGTTCCTGGGAAAGTTCCAAGACCCATGAGAGATGTTGTAACTGGAATATCTGTAAGCTTTGCAAATTTAGTAAAAACCTCGCTTGCCTGTGCAAGAGCAATACCGCCTCCACCAAAAATAATTGGTTTTTCTGCTTTTTTAATTAATTCAACAACTCTTTGAAGCTGCTTCATATTTGGCTTGTATGTTGGATTATATGAAGCCATTTTTATTTCTTTTATATCTTTGTAAAGAGTTTTTGCATTTGTGATATCTTTTGGAATATCAATCAGAACAGGCCCCGGCCTTCCTGTTCTTGCAAGATAAAAAGCCTCTTTTATTGTGTGTTCAAGGTCATTAATATCTTTTACAAGATAGTTATGTTTGGTGCATGGTCTTGTAATTCCAACAATGTCAACTTCCTGAAAAGCATCATTACCTATAAGAGATGTTGGAACCTGGCCTGTAATTACAACCATTGGAATTGAATCCATATATGCTGTTGCAATACCTGTAACAGTATTGGTTGCACCAGGGCCCGAAGTTACCAGAGCAACTCCGACTTTTCTTGTTGCCCTTGCATATCCGTCAGCTGCATGTATAGCAGCCTGCTCATGCCTTACAAGAATATGTTTTATCTCAGTATTGGTAAGTTCGTGGTAATAATCAATAACAGCACCTCCGGGGTAACCGAAAATTGTATCAACTCCCTCTTCTTTAAGAGCTTTCCACAAAATTTGTGCTCCTGTTAATTTGTCCATGTCATCCATCCTTAAATTTGTTTATATTTTAATTTAATCTTCCTTTAACACAGCACCAAAATTAGCAGAGCTTACATTTCTGCTGTAACGTGCCATGTACCCCTTTTTTATTTTTGGTTCAGGCTTTTTAATGCTTGCAAGCCTTTTTTTAATCTCATTTTCATCAACTTTAAGCTCAATCTTTTTTAAAGGAATATCTATTGAAATAATATCTCCTTCATTTACTGCTGCAATCACACCACCCTGGATTGCTTCAGGCGAAACATGACCTATTGCAGCTCCTCTTGTACCTCCTGAGAATCTTCCGTCTGTAATAAGAGCAACATCTGCATCAAGACCCATTCCGGCAATTGCTGAAGTAGGTGTAAGCATTTCTCTCATTCCAGGGCCTCCCATTGGTCCTTCGTATCTTATAACAATTACATCACCCTTATTTATTCTATTGTTTAAGATTGCATCAGTTGCTTCTTCTTCAGAATTAAAAACCCTTGCAGGTCCTTCATGACGCATCATTTCCTCTCTTACAGCAGACTGCTTTACTACACAGCCGTTTTCAGCAAGATTTCCAAACAATACAGCAAGGCCTCCTACTTTATGATAAGGTTCTTTTACTGATCTTATAACATCGCGGTCCCTGACTGATATGTTTGCAATATTTTCACCCACTGTTTTTCCTGTTGCAGTCATAAGTTCTGTATTTATCGCACCAATCTGGGATAGTTCCTTTAAAACCGCCTGAATTCCGCCGGCCATGTTAAGATCTTCAATATGATCTTTACCGCCTGGACTCATTGAGCATATATGAGGTGTTTTTGCACTTATTTCATTTATCATTGAAAGATCAATTTGAACTCCTGCCTCATGTGCTATTGCAGGCAGATGCAAAACTGTATTGGTTGAACAGCCAAGAGCCATATCAACTGCAAGTGCATTTTGGAAAGCCTTTTCTGTCATAATCTGCGAAGGTCTTATATCTTTATCCAGCAATTCCATAATTTTCTGGCCTGTCATTTTAGCAAGTCTTATTCTTGCAGCCATTACAGCAGGAATTGTACCATTTCCAGGAAGTGCCATTCCTATTGCTTCTGTAAGACAATTCATTGAGTTTGCTGTAAACATTCCAGAGCATGAACCGCATGTAGGACATGCTGAATCTTCAATTTCAAGAAGTTCATCTTCAGTCATGGTATTGTTTCTTACTGATCCAACAGCTTCAAAAACAGAAATAAGGTCTACTTTTTCATTCTTTTTTAAAGGATGTCTTCCTGCAAGCATTGCCCCACCGCAGACAAAAATTGCAGGAATATCAAGCCTTGCTGCTGCCATCAGCATTCCTGGTACAATTTTATCGCAGTTTGGAACAAGAACTATTGCATCAAAAGCATGGGCTGTTGCCATAATTTCAACTGAATCTGCAATAATTTCCCTGCTTCCAAGAGAATAGCTCATTCCTTTATGATTCATGGCTATTCCGTCGCATACGCCTATTGTTCCAAAAGAAATAGGAAGACCGCCGGCTGCGTATACACCTGCTTTTACAGCTTCAACTATCTTATCTAAATGAACGTGGCCTGGAACTATGTCACTTGCGGCATGTGCAATACCGATCATTGGTCTTCTTATTTCATCGTCTGTATAACCCATAGATTTAAACAAGGCTCTATGGGGAGCTCTTTCTATCCCTTTTTTAGCATTATCACTTTTCATTTTTTTCTCCTTATAAAAACAAAAAAACCGTTATCAGCTCCGGCTGATAACGGTTTTAAAATTTCGGATATATACCATTATCAGCCTGAACAAATATCCCTGAGGACGACTATGTCCATAATAATGACGACTATAATATTAATAATTGATATTTTTGGTACAAAAGCTGATAATTTCTGAAACATTTTTAAACCCTCTTAAATTTGACTTAAAATCTGTAACAATATTAAAAAGAGCTGTCAACATAAATTCTTGCAAAAACATGGTTATTAATTTAATATTTTGGATAAATTTAAAATAAATGTTTCATATTTTTAAATTTGAAATTTTTTTAATAAATTAAACCTATTAGATTTATAAATATTAGACCTGTTTAAATTTCAAAACTTATACCGCTCGTGAATTAAATTAAAGATCAGATAAAGCAAGACCCTTATGGAGTTTGCAAATTTTTTTCAAACTTAAATATTAAATAATTAGTGATTGGCCGAAAACGAAATTTTTTTGCTCAGTTCAAGGAAGATGAAAAATTTAACCTTATAGAATACATTAAATATTTTGAGGATTAAATTTTGAATCTGACGCAGAAATGGGTAAAAAAGGCAGTTTTCGTTCAACAAATAATTAGATATTATCTGAATTTTTTCAAAAAAAGGCCCTATATGACAAAACCTCTTGAACCCAAAAAAATTCTTGTTGTTGATGACAGTGCCACCATAAGAAAACTTGTAAGAAAAGAGCTTGAAGAGGCAGGTTTTATTGTTGAAGAAGCTGAAAACGGTTTGCAGGCTCTTGCTATAGCAACCAATTCAAACCCTCCTGATTTAATTACCCTTGATATTGACATGCCAGGACTTGATGGTTTTGCAACCTACAAAAAATTTAGAGAAAAACATTATACAAGATTTTTTACACATGTAGACAACACAAGAATTCCTATAGTTTTCCTTACTGCAAACGACTCTATTGGTGCAAGAGAAAGGGGATTCGCTCTTGGGGCCTCTGATTTTCTGACAAAACCTTTCAGGCAGGGAGACCTCAAAAAAATAGCTATAGAAATTCTTTTTCCCAAAAAAAATGCCTGCGAAATAAATGCTCTTGTTGTCGAAGACAATATGACTTCAAGAAAAGTTGTAGTTGACCACCTTACAAGGATTGGCATTTGCGTTGATGAAACTGAAAATGGACAGGAAGCCTTTGAGCTCATATCTACTCATCCTGAAAAATATGACATTGTTATAACAGACCTTGTAATGCCAATAATGGACGGTAAAATTCTCTGCGAAAAAATAAGGAATGAACTTTTCAAAAAAAATCTGCCTGTTATTTTTTTAACTGCAATTTCAGATCAAAGCAAACTGCTTGAAGTTTTTTCAGCTGGTGCATCAGACTATATTGTAAAACCATTTTTCAAAGAAGAACTTCTTGCAAGAATTAATGTTCATATAGAAATGACAAAACTTAACAGGGAACTTAAAAACCAGCTAAAAGAAATTAATGAAAAAGAAAAGGAAAAACTTGCAAAAGAAAAACTTAGTGCTGTTCTTGAAACAGCTGGCACATTCTGCCATGAACTCAATCAGCCTCTCCAAAATATTTCAGGTTATTCCGAACTTATAAAACTCAACCTTGAAAACACTGAAAATATAAAAAAATATAGCGAAAAAATTTTAGTTGAAATTGAAAGAATGGGAAATATTACAAAAAAAATCATGAAAATAACTTCATATTCAACAAAAAAATATCCAGGGGCACATGATATTATTGATATAGATTCCATTAATCCTGATGGTAATGCAGACAATTAATCTAAATTTGAGGGTTGATATATTTAATATAAAAACCCTCGCCAAACTAAATTTCAAACAATCCTCTTTTAGGATGCACAAAAAAGACCGTTTTCATTCACCAGCTGCTTATTTTTTTAAACATCAATTACAATAAAAAATCGCCCTGGCCTGTTGATTCTAAAACTGCCTGCCACAATTTTTCCTGAGGATCTACATGCTTTCTTTTTCCAGCACAAAGTTCCATTGGAAGATGAATAAATCTGTTATTTAAAAATCCTACAAGCATATCAGTTCTTCCAGACATTCCTGCATGAACTGCGTCTCTAGCCAAAAATCCACAAAAAACACTGTCATTTGCATTGGCAGGAAGGCTTCGTATCATATAGCTTGGATCAATATATTTCATCGAATAAGGTATTTTTTTTTCACTTAAATAATTTTCAATATTTTCTTTTAAATAAAGACCAATATCATGAAGTTTTGTATTGCCTGATTTGTCTGTACCTGAATTTTCATGAAAAAATTCCTGGCCTGCTCCTTCTGCTGCAACAATTACTGCGTGCTTTCTTTCTAAAAGCCTTTTTTCAATTGCAGCAAGAAGTCCGCCTTCTCCGTTAAGTTTAAATTTTACTTCAGGAATAAGAACAAAATTTGCATCCTGCTGGGCAAGTGATGCAGAAGCCGCAATAAACCCTGAATATCTGCCCATGAGCTTTACAAGACCTATCCCGTTAGGAAATCCTACAGCTTCGTTATGGGCTGCACGTATTGCCCGTGCTGCTTCTGAAACAGCAGTGTCAAAGCCAAAGGATCTTTCTGTAACTAAAATGTCATTGTCTATTGTCTTTGGAATACCAATGACTGAAATCTTTAGTTTTTTTTCTAAAATTCTTAGGGCAAGCCTGTGAGCTGCCTTTAAAGTGCCGTCTCCACCAATCATGAAAAGGATTTGAACATTTAATCTTTCAAGGCTGTCTATAATTTCATCCAGGTCTTGCTCCCCTCTAGAAGATCCAAGTATTGAACCGCCCTGATCCATTATTCTTTCAACATTTGAAGGCATAAATTCCAAAATATCGTGTCCATAAGAAGGAATAAACCCTTGAAGACCATATTTTATTCCAAAAATTTTTTTTACTCCGTATCTGTAAAAAAGTTCTAAAACAACTGCTCTTATTATATCGTTAAGCCCGGGGCAAAGTCCCCCGCACGTTACAACTGCACATCTTGTATTTACAGGATCAAAATAAATTTTTTTCCTTGGCCCGGCAGATTCAAAATCCTTTGGAACAGACTCATTGTCATCAAAAGAATCTACCTTATAAAAAATTTTTCTTTCATCAGATACAAAATCTGAAAGTTTAGATTTATGCTGATTATAAATCGGCGAATCAAGTTTTGGATCGCCAAGTTTTTTTATTCCGCTAAACATTAAATCTCCCTAAAATTTAAAATCATTGTCCACTAAACTTTAGCTCGCCCTTACCTAAAATATCATGAAGATGCAAAATACCTACAACACTTCCCAAATGATCTACAACAGGAAGAACAGTAATCTGATTTAATTCCATTAGGTTCAAAGCATCGTAGACAGGCGATCCATAAATTGTCTGAAATGGTTTTTTTGTCATATATTCCTTGACAGAATGATTTAAATTAATTTTCCCTTCAACTATTATTCTTCTGATATCACCGTCAGTTATAACGCCTTTTAATTTATTGTTTTCCCCAACAATAAAAACTGCTCCAAGACTTTTTTTATCAAGAATTTTCAAAGCAATTAAAAGATCAGAATTTTCACTTGCCACCGGAGTTTTTTCAAAAGGATTCATTAATTCTTCTACCTTCATTGAAAGTCTTTTACCAAGAAGTCCTCCCGGATGAAATTTTTTAAAATCTTCTTTTTGAAACCCTTTTTTTAATATCAGTGCAGATGCAAGAGCGTCCCCTGCACATAAAAGAGCAGTTGTGCTCGAAGTAGGAGCAAGATTTAGAGGACAGGCCTCTTTTTCAACACCTGTATCAATTACTATATCTGATTGGTTTGCAAGTGTAGAATCTAAATTGCCCGTAAAGCTTATAATCTGGCATCCTGCTCTTTTTACAGACGCTAAAATAATATTTAGCTCTGAAGTTTCTCCGCTGTTTGAAAGTCCAATAAAAACATCTTCTTTTTTTAAAATACCAAGGTCTCCGTGCATTGCTTCAACTGGATGGAGAAAAATCGAATAAGTCCCTGTTGAGTTCAAAGTTGCAGAAATCTTTCTGCCTATAAGACCAGATTTTCCTATTCCTGAAACAACTACTTTACCATTAGATGAAAAAATCAAATCAACTGCTTTGACGAAATTTTCATTGATTTTTTCTCTCACAAACAAAAGAGCTTTAGCTTCTTCAGTAAAAACATTTTTTATATTCTCTAAAATATTTTGCATTTTTCTCTCTATCATTATTTATAAGACCAAGTTTCATTTATATATAAAAAAACGTGAAAATATCAATGATATATATTTTATATTTGAAATTGACACTTTATTTTATTTGATTTATAGAAGTAAAGTTTTTGTTTTGAATTTATAATTTTAAATTTAACTGAGCGCTCAATTAAAAAAGTTATATCAGGGAGTAAATAATGATTTGCACAACAACTCGTAAAGGTGACGAATGCGTATTTATGACATCTAAAGGCTGTTCATTTGAAGGCGGTACATGCCTTCCAATAGTTGAACAATGCGAAGGATGCTCAAGGGTTAAAACATATGAAGCCGGTAAATACTGTACTGCTTTTCCAGCTCCAGCTGATCAATGGAGAATAGGAAATTGCAGCATGGCTACTCATATTAAGGTTGAAAAAGCAGAAACCAAGAAAAAGGTTAACCCAATTAAAGCTTCAAAACGCCGTTAAAAATAAAAAAGCGGTTTTTAAACCGCTTTTTTTAAATTTTATTTTTAGTCTGAATCTTAATATCAGATATTCATATCTAAATTTTTAAGGGTTTTCTCAAATTCAGTTTTATAAGGATGTAAATTTTTTCCTTTTGCAGCCTTTTTCCCTTCAAGCATTTCCATTAATTTATCAAGACGTTCTTTTATTTGTTCTCCAAGCTCGCTGAAAATTGAGGCTGAATTATTTGAATATTCTTTTCTTGATGTTTCAAGGGATTCTTGTAATTTAGCTATCCTGTCTTTAAAAACTGAAAAATAATCAGGTTTTTTTAAACTATTGCTTAGATTTTCATTTTGACCTGCCTGAGAGGCTTCCTGGTTTTGAGTCAAATTTTTTTGTTCAAGATTATTCATATCTCCAAGGTCCATCTGATAGACATGGCCTGCTTCTCCAGTTTCCTTTAAAAACATTCCAGTTGACCTTAAAACTGCCTCAGTATTTCCTTTTGAATCTGTAATTGTGTGTGGACTTTGTGCATATCCAAGATAAATTGCTCCAACATTTGATGATAAAAGACCGCTCATATATTCATCTTCACCATCTGTTTCAGGCCTCCAGATGGAAAGCTTTGAAAAAATTTCATCATTTTCATCTATCCATCCGTTTTGGTCATCATCATACATGGCAAGATCAGCAAATCCGTTTCCAGAAGATGTTCCAAAAAGCTCTGTACCGTCATTTATAATTCCATCTTCATTAATATCAAAAGCTAAAAATCCGCTTCCTTTACCAAGTGATTTTAATTTTTCATCAGTTCCGTCACTGTTTAAATCAAATGAAAAAAATTTGTCGGACAGACTTGGAGGGCCGTCATCAAACTGAATTACAAGGGGATCAACAAGTTTGGTCATTTCGACTTTACCTGTAAAACTTTTTTCTGATACTAAATTTCTTTCCATTAAAAGGTGCATTCCAAAACTTATTTCTCTTCCGTCTTCTGTTGTTACAAGGCCTTTAGTATCAACAATTGTCTGTTCATTTGTTTCAAGTTTTTCTGTCTGGGAAAAAAGGACTTTTAAAGAGTTTCCTGTTTCAATATTTTGTGATGGGGTATCTAACTCAGACATGCTTATCATTACATTTTCACTTGTAAAGTCAGCTTTTTGTCCTGTAACATGGGAAACAATTTTTGAAACAAAATTTTTGTCAGGATCAGTTTCTTCTGAACCAGTGTCAATTTTTCTTATTTCTGTTGTTTTGTCAGTTTGACCAAAGGATGAGGTAAAATATTTTTGTTTTGCTTTTAAACTTATTTCTGATGAATCGCCGCTGCTTTTGCCGTCATCATTCAAGCCGTTAAAAAAGATTCCCTTAACCTGAGAGCTTCTTTCATAAATACTTGAATACTGATGTTTTGACTGAAGCGAAACATCATAAGATGAAATTTTCATGGGAATTTTCCTTCCGTGGTTTTATACAAACGTCTTCCATGACGTTATAAATACATATTTTTAAATTAGTATCGTATTTATGTATAAAAAACTTTAGGATATCATCCTTAGTTGCTGAACGAAAACGGCCTTTTTTGTCCATTTCTGCGTCAGAATCAAAATTTAATCCTCAAAATACTAAATGTATCCTAAAGGTTAAATTTTTCATCTTCCTTGAACTGAACA
>JAVERC010000013.1:0-70167 GCA_034007295.1 Desulforegulaceae bacterium
TGAGTCTTGAAAACAGAATGAAGTGCGGAATAGGAATGTGCGGCCGCTGCAACATAGGAAAAGAACTTGTGTGCAAGGACGGTCCTGTTTTTACTCTTGAGCAGATCAATAAGACTCCAAGGGAATATTAATTTTTTTTATAAAAATTAAATTTAAGTTTCAAAAATCCCGTAATTATAAAAAATTACGGGATTTTTTTTTGGAATTTGATATATTTATATATAAACAAAAAAACAAGTGTCTGATTAAAGTTTTTGTCCTTTTAATGCCGTTAAATAATTTTAAAAGCTTCATTTCTTGAGTTTAAAATCCCAATATTTTTATAAGGAGAAATCATGAACAAAAAAGACTCTTTAGGGTTCAAACTAATGTTTGGAGGAATGGTTATTGTTCTTCTTCCAATAATTATTCTTGGTTATATTTCAATGGCTAAGTCTTCATCTGCAATAACAGAAATATCTAAAGCTCAGGTTAAAGGGATTGCTGAGGATCTTGCCAGTATGACAAAAAATGCTGTTGAATCAGAAATGGTTGCGGCATCTATTTTGGGTGACAAAAAAATAGTTTATAAAGCTTTTGAACTTAAAGAAAAAAATAATATTTCGGAGCTGGAAGATGCAGTAACGATTTTGAACGGAAATCTGTTGGTTACTTTGAAAAATATGGGTGGAAAATACTCAGGGATTTTTCTTGTTGACTCTAAAGGAGTATGTTTTGCAGGTATGTTGAGTACAGGGGAGCCATATGAAAAAAACGATTTTTCTCAAAGGGATTATTTTAAAAAAGCTGTAAACACAGGGAAAGTTTCCATGGGCGAGCTGATACGATCCAAAGTAACATCAAAAGTTGTAGGAGTAATAAGCGTTCCAATAAAAAATGAGAATGGTAAATTTATCGGTGCATTATGTATGACAATCAATGTTGATTTTTTTACAGATATGATCTCTGGAAGAAAAATAGGTGAAACCGGCTATGGTTATATGGCCAATAAAGAAGGCCTTGTCCTTTCTCATCCAGTGGAAAAGCATATATTAAAACTTAATATGAATGACCTTAAAGGGATGGAGGCATTTAGAAAAAAAATGCTTTCAGGAAATTCCGGTGCAGATGAATATGTTTTTTACGGTGTTAAAAAAATTTCAGGATATGCTCCAGTTGGAATAAATGACTGGTATATTGCAACAACCCAGGATGAAGATGAATTTCTTTCAGCTCCAAGGGCAATAAGAAATTTTATTTTGATTATAGGACTAATTGCAGGTTTAGCTGCGGTTATTTTAATTTTTATTGTTTCAAAGGCAATAGTTAACCCTGTTAATGAGGCAGTAAAAGGTCTGAAAGATATTGCAGAGGGCGAAGGTGATCTTACAATGCGTCTTGTACCTAAAACAAAAGATGAAATTGGCCAGCTTTGTATATGGTTTAATACCTTTATGGGTAAAATGCAGGAGATGATTAAAGAAATAGCAGAAAACTCCAATGAAGTTGCAAACTCATCAACTGAACTTTCTGCTGTTTCATCTGAAATGACAGCTGCTGCAGCAAATGTTTCTTCAAAATCACAAAATGTTTCAGCTGCAGCCGAAGAAATGACAGCTAATATAAATGATGTAGCAGCTGCAATGGAACAGTCTTCAACAAATATAAATATGGTGGCCTCTGCTGCCGAGGAAATGAATTCTACAATAAGTGAGATTGCTCAAAGTACTGAAAAAGCAAGAAATATTTCAAGCGATGCTGTTGAAAAGTCTGCAAATGCATCAATAAGAATGGCAGATCTTGGAAAGGCTGCCCAGTCAATTGGAGAAGTTACAGAGGCAATAACAGATATTTCCCAGCAGACAAATCTTTTGTCCTTAAATGCAACAATTGAAGCAGCAAGGGCAGGGGAGGCAGGAAAAGGTTTTGCTGTTGTTGCAAACGAAATCAAGGAGCTTTCAGTTCAGACTGCAAAGGCAACCCTTGATATAAAAGGAAAAATTGAAGAAGTTCAAAGCTCTGTAAAATTGAGTGTTGACGATATAGATGAAATTAAAAAAGTAATTGGAGATGTAAACGACATTGTTGCAACAATAGCAGCAGCAGTTGAAGAGCAGTCTTCTGCAACTACAGAAATTACCCGTAATATAAGTGAAGCTTCCCAGGCAGTAGAAGACGTTAACAAAAGAGTTAATCAGAATGCTGATGTTTCAAATCAGATATCAGCAGATATTACAGAGGTAAGCAGAGAAACAGATGAAATTTCATCAGGAATATCCCAGATAAAAATAAGCTCTGAAACATTGAGTGACATGTCTGGAAAGCTTAATGCAATTGTTTCCAGATTTAAAGTATGATTTAATTAGCTTCTGAAAAAAAACGGTTTTTTTTGTCTGTTTTAAAGTCAGATTTAAAATTTAATCCTCAAAATACTAAATGTATCCTAAAGGTTAAATTTTTAATATTGCTTGAACTAAACAAAAAATTCTCGTTTTTGATCAATCACTAATTATTTGGAAACAAAATAAAAGGAGCTCTTAATGGACAAGTCTGTTTTAAAAAAAATTAATGATTTTCTTTTGACTTTAGGTCTTGATGAAGAACCAATGGGCGTATATTTTACAGACAAAGAGCCAAAACAAGGATTTTCTCCAAAATATCTTGAAGAGCCTTCAAGAAAAAAAGAAGAAGAAAACAATATAAACTGGCAGGAAGTATTTGGAAATTTTTCATGTTCCATAGGCCATATCTGGAGAGCAAGAAAGAAAAAAACAGCCGCCTGGTTTTCAAAAAATCACTATGGATGCCCCGGAGCCTATTTCTGGCTTGGATTTGGCAAACCCCAGACAAAAACAATAATAAATTATGTATCATCTGGGATACCAGGCTTTATGGAGGGTGAGTTTTACTGCGAATCCCCTGAAGAACTTGAAAAAATTTTTAATGATATTGATCCTGTTCCTGCCTTGAACAAATACCTTGTTTTCAAGCCAATAAGTCTTTTTGAGCCAAATGAAACTCCAATTCTTGTTTCATTTTTTATGAGGCCTGAAAGTCTTTGTGGAATTCATCAGCTTGCAACTTTTGCAACAAATGATCCGGAAATTGTAATATCTCCCTGGAGTGCTGCATGCGGAAGCCTTTGCACCTGGCCTTTAAAATATCTTAATGAAGGAAGAAAAAAAGCTGTAATTGGAGGCTGGGATCCATCAGCAAGAAAATTTTTCAAAACTGATGAGCTTTCCTTTACTGTATCATTTGTTTTTTTATGGAAATGCTTGATAAATTTGAAAATTCATTTCTTAAAACAGATACATGGAAAGTTGTTCAGAAAAAAATTGAAAGAAGCAAAAAGGCATGGAACGAGACAAAAGCTTGAGAAAAATTGTTTGAGTCCTAAAAATGTCTAACTTGATTAAAAATAATAAATTAAGAAAAAATAATTGACTGCTGAAATAAAACTGTCTTTTTAAATATTTCAAAGTCAGATTAAATTTTAGATCTGTAGTAAATGATACAAAAGTGAAGTTTGTTTCATCCTCTAACTGAATTTGGAGAAAATGTCATGGGCTTTATAATAGAAGAAATTAAAGGTCTTTACACAATAATTGAGCTAAAGCCCTTTAGAAAAACACCTGGAGTAAGTTTTGATATACTTGAAAGTGATGCCATACCTGAAATCCATTCAATGGACAGGGTAATCCACGCTGAAGGGGCTGTGTCGCCCGGAAAAATCGGTGATGTGGAACGACCCTGGTACATGCATCCTCATCAGGCTGATAATCTCATGGTTTTTTACGGTGAAAGGAATGTTGATATTTATTCTGTAAAGCACGGTAAAATTGAAAATTTTATTGTTACACCAGATAAAATTTATAAAAACGGAAAGCTTATTCATAATGGAGGAGCAATGCTTGTCTGGCCTGTAAATGTTTTCCACAGAATAAAAAGCGGTGATAAAGGATCAGCCTCATTAAATCTTGCAGTGCATTATGAAGGGTTTGATATAAAAACAAATTTTAATATTTATGATCTTGATACAAATACAGGAAAATACACTGTCTTAAGAGAAGGATTTAAAGATCAGACATGATTTTTTTTAGCCCCTTTGAAAAAATCTTCAGAAGGGGCTTTTTTTATAAAATCATATTGAGTGAATAGGGCATAACGCCCTGTTTTTTTAATTATTTCATAAAAGGATAGTCTGTATATCCCTTTTCACCAGGGGTGTAAAAAGTTGATTCGTCCCAGGGTGTAAGTTCTGCATCTTTCTCAAATCTTTTAACAAGATCTGGATTTGATATAAAAGGTTTTCCATAGGCAACCAGGTCTGCAAGTCCCTCTTCAATAAAGGCATTCCCTTTTTTCTGGTCAAAGGCAGAGTTTATCATAAGGGTTCCCTTATAAATCGGCCTGTATCTTTTTGCAATTTCAGGCTCTGCATGGACAAGCTCTGTTACATCAGTAAAAGGTTCTGACAGATGAAGATAAGAAAGATCATATTCATTGAGTTTATTTACTATATAGTCAAAAGTCGGAATTGTATTTTCATCAAGGGTCATTCCAAAAATCCCGTGAAGTGAAGGATTAAGCCTTACTCCAATTCTATTTTCCGGAATATGCTTTTTTATTTCCTCAATTACTTCAAAAAGAATTCTTGCCCTGTTTTCAATTGAGCCTCCGTATTCATCTGTTCTTTTATTTGAGGTAGTACTGAAGAACTGGTGAAGAAGATATCCGTTTGATGAATGAATTTCAACTCCGTCAAAGCCTGCTTCCAATGCATTTGCAGCACCAGTTCCAAAATCTTTTACAGTTGATTTGATTTCATCTATGGTCATTTCCTTTGGTGCAACAGTATCCTTAAAACCTTTTGGAGTATAGGCCTTTGAATTTGGATTTATTGCTGATGCAGAAAGTGGAAGCTCACCATTATGGAAATCAGGATGTGACATACGGCCCACATGCCATAGCTGGATAAAAATTTTTCCGTTTTTTTCATGGACTGCTTTTGTTATTTTTTTCCAGCCTTCAATCTGTTCTTTTGTATAAATGCCAGGGGTGTTTATATATCCCACAGCCCTTGGTGAGATTGGTGAACCTTCAGAAATAATAAGTCCTGCTGTTGCTCTTTGTGCGTAGTATTCAGCCATAAGGTCATTTGGAATACTGCCTTCACCTGTTGCTCTGCTTCTTGTCATGGGAGCCATAACAATTCTGTTTTTTAGTTTCAGTCCTGACAGATCATATTCTTTTAAAAGGGGCTGGCTATTATTCATTTTTATTATCCTTATGTTTTATGGTTTCCAAAAAAGATATGAATTAATGTAATCATGCAAATTCAAATGGCAAATCAGCCAGTATTAAACTTTTGGCTTAATTGACTTTAAATTAGGCTGATGATATTTGTTATTAGATTTTGCAATATAGTTTTCCAATCTGATTTCAGTACGCTTAAGTTTTTGTATGATTAAAGCCGGAGATACCATGAAAAATGATGTGTGCCTGAGTTTTTGTTCCAATCCCGAAACAATTGAAAAAGTCAAATCAAAATTACAAGATACCAAAGAGCTTTTTTCACTTGCTGAGCTTTTCAAAGTTTTAGGAGACCCTACAAGAATAAAAATTCTTGATGCCTTATCAAATTCAGAGCTTTGTGTGTGTGACATTGCAGAAATCATGGAAATGGGTTCTTCTGCTGTTTCTCATCAGCTGAGAGTTTTAAGAGCTGCAAAAATAGTCAAATTCAGACGTGACGGCAAAAATGTTATTTACAGCCTTGATGATGATCATGTCCGTTCTCTTATTGAAACCGGCCTTGAGCATGTTCAGGAATAATAAAGTAAATTGTTATTATCCTTTATCTTAATTTTAAAAAATTTATTTTGATTTTACAGGCCTTGTAAATTAAAGGTTTACAAGGCCTGTATTTATAAAAAAGTAATTGTTTAACTTTTGACCGAGAAAAAACAGTTTACTTACAGAACTGATGCCGGATTTTTCTGAACCGGTTTTAAGGGAAAAACTTTTTTTTCTAATGAGGCCCAAAAATTATCAATCAGCAGTTTAACTGATAAGCTGAAAAGATGAGAAAACTTTGAAAAAATATCAGGACAATATAAATTTAAAGATTCCAGTTAAACTGCGTTATCTTCCCTTTGTTTTGGATAGTACAAAAGCATTTGCAAAAATTGTTGGTTTTGATGAAAAGCAGACAAATGAAATTTTATTGGGAATCGAGGAGGCTGTTGTCAATGTAATTGAACACGCCTTTACGATAAGTGACGATGCTGTATTTGAACTTGTTTTACAGGAAACAGCCTTGGACTTCATCTTATGTACCGTTTTATGGATGAAGTATCCTTTGTCAATCTTGGCAAATCCGGAAAAGAAACCTGTCTGATAAAATATCTGGGAAAAACTCCTGAAGCTGAAAAGCCTGATTTTGATGAAATAAGTGAGTCAGCCAAAAATCCAGCTGTTTTGCCTTCTTATCAAATAAGGCAGATGCCGCCCCATGAAGCAGTAGAAGTATCTAAATGTGCATATATGTCCTATGGCTATACATATTCAAATGAGCATATTTATTTTCCCGAGCGTTTACGAAAGATGAACGAAACAGGTGAAATGGTTTCCTTTGTTGCAGTAAGCAGTGAAAATGAAATCATTGGCCATACTGCTGTTCTTTTTGAAGAAGAAGACCGCTTTTTGGCAGGTATTGATGATGCTTTTGTAAAACCTGAATATCGTGGAACAGGATGTTTGAACAAACTTGCTGTAGCAGTGTTTGACTGGTTTGAGGCCAATAAAATTAAAGGTACATATGTCTGGGCCGTAACAAGCCATGTTTATTCCCAGAAAGAGTCTTTTAAGTTTGGTTTCAGGGATACTGCCATTTGTATTTCTTCTGAGCTTCCCTTGAAATTTAAAGGGATTGAAGAACAAGCAGCACAAAGGGAAAGCTGTATTATATTATTTCAGTATCTTGGAGAAACAGATACTGTAAAAATATATGCACCTTTGCATCACAGGGATATCCTCACTGAAATTTACAAAAGCCTTGGTGTTAAAACAGAAATTATTTCTGACAATACTTTAAATGAAATGCCTGAAGAAGAAACTGTCTTAGAGTTGAAATATGATCCTTGCATCAATGCTTTCATGACCATAAGAAAATATGGCAGAAATGTTATCCATGATGTAAGCCGCATGCTCAAAGATTTATGTCTGGAAAAAATAGAAACGATTTTTCTTTTCCTTCCCCTAAACAACACTTATACAGCTCAGTTAACTCCGGATTTTGAAAAAATGGGATTTTTCTTCAGCGGAATAATGCCTGGTTCAAATGGCCGGGATCGTCTGATTCTTCAGTATTTGAACAACCAGAGGATAGATTATGAAAAAATTCACATAAACAGTGACACAGGGAAAAAAATTCTTGAATATATTAAAAAACTAGATCCAAGTCAGGCAGTGCAGTCCAGGTGATAAGCATGGCAAAAATTTTAAGTGTCCTGGAGAGAAAAATATATGTTTAAACTAAATATTGGCCCCGCTGTGCAGCCAGGTGACAGACATCGGCTAAGTTTGATGATTCCGGTGTTTTTTTCACTTGGAGTCGGAGAAGTGCTTGGGATAAGCTCTGCCACCTCTATCTTTATTGTACGCTATGGAGTAGAACACCTGCCCTTAATGTATGTGATTCAGGCTGCAGGTCTTTTGCTGACTTCCCTTGTTATTGCCGACCTGTCAGGAAGGATGAAACGCCCAAGACTTCTTCGTCTTATCTACGGAACAATAACTGGTATGGTTATGGTTAATGGAACACTGCTTATTTTTTCAAAATTTACTTCTTATGATCTTTGGCCGGTTTTTTATCCAATACTTCTTGTAAGTACAATGGTTATCTATTTCCAGCTTGCTCCCCTGATCTGGCTGATTGCTCTGGATATATGTCCTACCCAGCAGGCAAAACGTTTGTTTCCTGTTCTTGCAGGTTCAAGCACCATTGGCTGCATTGCTGCGGGGATTACGGGTAAATTGCTTGCTCCTGCCGGAGTTGAAATTATTTATTTTTTATGGACATTTTTTTTGATTGGAGGGGGGAGTTTTCTATTTAAAACCATCAAATACTATGTTGTTCCCCTTGAGTCAGAAACCAAAGAAGAAACATCAGATTTAAAAAGCAATATATCAAGCATATTTGGTTCAAAGTTTTTACTGGGTACTCTTGGCCTTTTAACCCTTATTATGACCTTGTTTTTTGTTATGGATTACCAGTTTAATACAGTTGCATTGCTTTTTTACGGCAATGAAGCAAAGCTTGCCGGATTTATGGCCGTGTTTTTAGCTGTATCAAATGCTGTTGCAGTTGTAATTGAACTTGGATTTTTAAGCCGTATCATGTCCCGTCTTGGAGTAGGTAATGTTTTGCTTCTTGTAACATCCGGCTTATGCTTTTCCTTTGTACTGATGATTTTATTTGCAACAGGACCTCTTGCCCTTGGAGCAGTTTTTATAAGCTATTTAACCATTAAAATCATGGTTAATGTTCTTGGAGAACCTTCTTACCAGCTGTTGTTCAAGGTGATTCCTTCAAAAGAAAGGGACGGAGTCCGTTTTTTAGTTGAAGCATTATTTGTTTTATTAGGCATGATTTTTGGAGCTGCTTTTTCATGGATGCATTCCAATGGGATTTTTTCCTTGAAAACCATGTCTTTACTTGCACTTTTACTTTCTTCAATGACATTTTACATTGCCTGGAAAACAAGGCAGTTATATCTTGATGAATTGATAAAATGTATTGCCTTTGGTGTTCAGGATTTAAAAGAAGAGGCAGACTCTCTTATAGGCAGGTTTCTTCCTGAAACTTTTGTATCCAGACTTTTTTCTTTGCTGCATCATCCAGATGACCGAAAAAGAACCCTTGCACTTGAAATGGCACAGCATCTTGAGCCAGTAACTCTTGCACCATGGATTGAGGGGTTGATTCATGATTCCTGTGTTGATGTGCGGATAAGTGCCATAAAGTATTGCATGCACCTCGATAAAAAACATTATAATCAAGATATTGTACTGGCCTGCCTGACTGATGATGTTCCAGAAGTTCGTGCTGCTGTTATTAGCATATTGCCTTATATGAATATTGGACCTGACAGGCTCTATGATGCACTTGAAGATCGTTTCACCTGTAAGTGCAGAGGTTATTTAGGTGAGGCATCGGTTTTAACTATTGATGTTTGTGATATAAAACGGTTGTGCAGCCTGTATCCCGGCATTGCTCAAGGTTTGATTAAATCAATGAGCCAGAGGATAAGAAAACTTGAACAAATGATTATAACAATGGCATGACGGATTTTGGGCTGAAGTTAAATAAAGCAAATTTGGAAAGCCCGCACGGTTTCATATTTTTAAATATAATAAGCTGTATTCATTGCGTATTTGTTAATATAAAAATATGAAACTCTCAATTCAGGTTCAATTTTAATTTGAATGATTAAAACTTTAAATTTTATAATTTGAATGTATTTTTTTTGTTGAACCAATATATTTTTATGCTATATATGAATAAGTGTTCAAATGATAATATATTGGTGGATTATGAATTTAGCTGTAGATATTTTAAAAGAATTTTTTTATTTTTTAATGGAAGCCTCTCCATACATGCTTCTTGGTTTTTTTGTGGCTGGACTTTTAAAAGCCTTTCTTCCAGATGATTTTGTAAAAAAACATATTGGATCAGGCAAAAAATCTGGAATCTTAAAAGCCTCTGCTTTTGGTATCCCAATACCTCTTTGCAGCTGCGGAGTTGTTCCAGCAGCTGCTGGAATAAGGAAACAGGGAGGAGGTAAAGGTTCTGTTGTGTCTTTTCTTGTTTCAACACCTGAAACAGGAGTAGATTCAATTGCAATTACCTATGCAATGCTTGGGCCTGTGATGGCTGTTATAAGACCAACAGCAGCTTTTATTTCGGCTTTGTTTACAGGTTTTCTTGTACATTTTTTTGGGGGAGATAAAAATGATATTCAAGAGGGATTAAGTATTAAATCAAATTGTTCTTCTTGTTCCTGCTGCGGTCATTCTCATTCAGTCAATGAAAATAATTTTTCTAATTTAAAAAATCATAACCATTCATTTTTGGTTCAAAATAAAGAAAATTTTAATAATTCATGGTATTTGAAATTAAAAAACGCAATGAAGTTTGCTTTTATTGATCTTATTTCTGATATTTCTCTATGGTTTATAATTGGTGTTTTTTTTGCCGCAATTATATCTGTTTTTGTTACTCCGGAAATGGTTCAGGCAGTTTCAGATAAAAACAGGTTTTTTGTAATGGCTGCAATGCTTGGAGTTTCAATTCCTTTGTATGTATGTGCATCTTCTTCAACTCCAATAGCAGCAGCTTTTTTAATGACAGGAGTTTCCCCTGGTTCAGCATTGATTTTTTTGCTGGCTGGACCTGCTACAAATGCGGCCTCATTTAGCATGATCAGCAAAATCATTGGGAAAAGATCTGCAGTTATTTATTTGGTTGGAGTAATGGTTTCTTCTGTTATTTCTGGCATTGTTACTGACTGGATTTTTTTAAACTGGCCTTTTTCAATTTTTACATCTTCTAATGAAACAATTTCAGAACCAGGATTTTATATAAAATTGATTTCAACAATAGTTTTGTCATTTTTTTTAGTTTATCCCTTTATTTCAAAAACTTTAAAAATGATAAAAAACAATAATTAATAGGAAAAAAACAGTTTTAGCTTAGTCATATTTACAGTATGAAAAACTTTAACCTGGCAAGGCAGGATTTGAACCTGCGATCTGCTGAAGAGATATTTTCTCCAACCCCGCTGCCAACTGCGACCATCAAGCCGGGCTTTTATATAAATTTAACCTTTCCCATAACGAATGTCAACAATCTGAAACAGAGGAGATAAGGGGGTAAAAAAATATGAACTGGGATATTATTTCCAAAGATAAGGGCTGCTGACTGGTACTTTGACAATCTTGATCCTGCTTGCTTATGACCTGGGTAAGGAATGAAGATAAGTGGATAAAGGTCCTTATTAACCTGGACTACAACATTGGTAAAAAATACCCTCTTTGTACAAACCATATTGTTACAAGCGGAATATCTCAAAATGAGAATATTGATGGAGCTGGAATGATTGGCCGAAAACGAGAATTTTTTGTTCAGTTCAAGGAAGATGAAAAATTTAACCTTTAGGATACATTAAGTATTTTGAGGATTAAATTTTGAATCTGACTTAAGAATGGACAAAAAAGGCCGTTTTCGTTCAACAATTATTTAGGAAATGGCCAAAAAGATATTTTTGTGCATTTCAAAATTAAGATTAAAATGATTTAAAAATTAAATATTTTTTTTAATAATTTAATTTGAATTTGTAAACTAAGTTTATATAAAAATTTATATTGATTTTAGATAGATAGGCAATGTATTATATAAAGAATCAATTTTATATAACATGTATTCAATTTTCATTTCTGATGTTTTGTCATATTTCCCAATTTTCATGCGATTAGTGTTAAGTTGCTACTTTTTATTAAAAAAAGGAGGGCATTATGAATTTAGAAAATTATGAAAAAAATGAGAGGAGAAAAGTGTGCTTCAGAAATGAGCAGGGTGGGTATTTTGTTTATGATGAAAGGGATAAAAGAAGAATGAATTTCCATGAGTCTTTTACATTTAGAAGAAATCTTGATGGGGAGATATATAAGGCAAAGGTTTTTGATATTTCAAACCATGGAATGAGTTTTATCTCAGATTATCCTTTTTTAAAAGGAACTACACTTTATTTTTCCAGTGGTGATAAAATTGCTGAAGATTATGAAAAGGGAAGTGTTGTGTGGGCAAAATTTTATCAGCCTTTTTCTTCAAGATATCCAAGATATAGAATAGGAGTTGAATTTGATTGATTATTTTGATTTTCAGATTAAAACAGGGCCAAAAAAAGACCCTGTTTTAATTGATATTTCGCTGGCTCTCGTTTCCAGTATCAAAAAATGAATCAAGATAATCTTTTGTATTTTTTTCAGATTTTCTCATAAGAGAAAATACCTCGCTTCCATTTTTAATTTCATTTGTCATAAGATGAAAACTCTGCGAAAGTCCTGTATATACGCAATTGATTTCTCCAGCATATTTTTTTGCCTCATTTTCTGCCATCATCATAGCTTCCTCAAATGAGGATGTTTCCCAAACAGTTATTCTTTCTTCATAAATAAATTTACCTAATAAATCTTTGTGTTTAAATATACATCTTACAGAATAAAGTTCTTTTGTCATTTTGTTTCCTCACTAAAAAAAGACTGCTTCACTTGTTGATTTGTACTTGGATTGGGACAATGCGTTTTTTGCATGCTCAAAAAGTGCAAGAGGTTCTTTTTCATTTTCAAGGCAGGCTATACCTGTTGAAATTGTTATTTTTATTTTTTTATTTTTAAATTTATATGTTTTTTTGGAAGTTTTTTCAATAAGTCGTTGGGCAAGTGAAAAAGCACCGTATTCATCAGTTGAAGGAAGGATAAAGCTGAATTCATTATTAGAAGTTCTTTCTACATAATCTCCTGCCGGGCGTATTTCATTTTGGCATGATATTAAAAATTCATCTGAAATTAATTTAGCTGTTTTATCTCCGAGATTTTCTCTGATTTTGTCAAATTTGTTTATTTCTGCTACAAGAACAGATAGTTCACTTGAATATCTTTTGCTTCTGTAAAATTCATCATTAAGATGAATTGAAAATGATTTTATTCCATCTTCTGATAGGGTTTTCATGGCAGGCATATGTAATATGTTGTTTTCCTGCACTTTTTCATATTCTATTTTATCTTTTGTAATATCTTTTTTTAATTTGTCCATTCCATTTTCCAGAAAATAAGCTTTTCGCAATAATCTGGAAATTTTGATATATGAGAAAAAACCTCCAATGTTTGAAACTAATAAAATTGTTGAAATGGTTAAAACCTGATTTTGGGAGATATTGTTATAATAATAATTTGCTAAAATAAAAATAACAGCTGAACTTATGCAGCCAAAGGCTATGAGCCAGATTTTAAAATTATAAAAAAAATAAAAAAAGGCTGTTAAAAGTACAATAGCTGAAAGATATATCCCTGTGGTATCATTTTTTATAACATTTTCGGCAGTTATATATAAGCTAGTAGAAATTATGAACACAGATGTAATAAGTGAAGATGACATTATAAGTGACTGAGTTAGGTTAAAAAGTATCAAAAATACACCGCTGAGAAAGACCATGGATTTCAGGGTCAGAAGAACTATAAAATCATCTGTTAAATTAAAAAGAATTATTTTTTTGAAATCAATTGAAAATGACGCGACAATTATCAATAAAGTTATAAAAATTATTGGCCTTATTTGTTTGGGCCAAGTTGAAATCAAAAAATTGTTTTCAAGTTTATTGTTAATAAATTCGCCATTTAGAGAAATAAGTTTATTTTCCAAGACTGTAAGCTCCTATGATAATATTGAAATTAATTCTTTTTTTGCAAAAAACATGAATCAATCAAATTTACCCTTTTAAAGATAAAAAAGGCTTAAATTGTACAAAAAAGGCCAGACTTTCAGTTTTGTTAGACTAATATTAGGTAAATAAAATTATTTTATCAAACTAAAGTCAGATAAATTTTTATATTTATAATTTGTAATTTGAAAATTAACTTAGTTTGATAAACAATGTTTTTTTAAATGGTTATAGTATACTTAAATTTTATAAAATATCAAATATTGAATGTGAGTTTTGATGTTTTATTTATTCAAAAACAGGTATTTTAGAAAGAATTGACTTTATTTCACCCTCAATTTTAACTGGTTTGCCTGATTTATCTGCAACAACAAAAGTAACATCAGCCTGTGCTATAATTTCATTTGAATTTTTTTTTACAATCTGCTGGCGAAATGCTGCACTTTTATTCCCAAATTTTAAAAGCCCTGATTTTACAATTATAATATCATGGATTTTGGCCTGGCCCATGTAGGAAAGATTTATATTTACAACAAAAAAAGAGTATTTGCTTCCTGAAAAAAAATGATCTGGAAGATGATCCTCAAAAAGCTGCCATCTTCCTTCTTCAAAAAATTCCAGATATCTGGCGTTATTAACATGGCTGTAAAAATCTACATGATATCCTCTTATTTTGATTTCTGGTTCCATTTTCTTCCCCAAATAAAAAGGTTTTTAATTAAAAATTAATTTGAAAACAAAAATTTTGTAAGTTTTAAAATTAAAAAAATTATTCTTTTTTTAACTCAGCAATTGAAGCACCCCAAAAACCTGATGATGGTGAAGCTGTTTTAAAACTTTTTACATAAGGATTATTTTTTAGTATTTTTTCGACTCTTTTTTTTAAAATCCCTTTTCCTTTGCCGTGAATAATTCTCACTTCAAGTATATTTTGTTTTACGCACTGATAAATGTATTCATTAACAAGCTCATCAACTTCTTTTGGATTGAAATTGTGAAGGTCAAGTTCATTTGTAATTTCAATATTAACAGGTTTATTTAAGTAAAAATTTTCCATATAAGAGCAAGTATTCCGGCTGTTAAAAAAAAGCTTTCAGTTATAAGATCATCAAAAAAGCCAGGCTGAATTTCTTTTTTAGAGTTTAAAAGAATAAACAAAAAAGAAATTGCAGGATAAATTATTAGAAAATATCCAAATTTTGAAATTATTCCTGTAAATGATGAAATAAAAAGAAGAAAAATCATTGATAAAAGAAGATATTTTATAAAATCAGAAGTTCTTTTTTCACCATATAAAATTGGAATTGTAATTTCTCCTGCTATTTTATTTCCCTGAATTGCAAGAATATCAAACCAGATTGTCCTGAAAAATGCCATTGATGCACAAAAAACAAATACAACAAAAATTCCTGGTATTTTGGAAAAACTGAAATCATCTCCCGAAAATATTGGAAGAATTGTGCAAAGCATTCCCCAGGCTCCTGCAATAAGTACTGCCTTTGAACCTTTTATTTTGCTTAAGGGTTCAAAGCCGTTTGTAATTTTTGGGATGTTTACAATTGGCAGTTTGTAGCAAAGACCTGCAACAGTCATTATAAGGACAGCAAGAAAAGGAAGTACACCAAGGGAAAATGAAATCCCAATGCATAAAAATGCTGCAAATACAGCTGCTAAAAACAAAGGGAATTTGTATTTTTCATACATTTTTGCCTTTTGTGGATCATTGAATTTGTCAGAATCTATAAGTGTGAGGTTATTTATTGTATGAATAGAAAATATATATAATGATGCAGTAATTATAGTTGAAAAATAAAGTGGAGATATATCAAGAAGAACTGCTGAGGCAGTTGTTAAAGCTCCGGCTCCAGCCGCAAGAAGAATATTTGAGCGGAAAAGGAATTTTAAAACTATAAAGCAGCAAAGCAGAGCACTTTTTTGTTTTTTTAACCTAGCTATTTTTATTGCCCTGTAAACTTGTGATATTACCCAGTTAGGTGTTGAAGCTCCAGCTGTTATTCCGATTTTTTTTTGAGATGCAATAAAATTCATATCAAGTTCTGATTCATTTTCAATATGAAATGCAATCTTTCCTTCCTGTGAAGCGACTTCTTTTAGTCTTTTGGTATTTCCGCTGGTTTTTCCTCCCACAACTACTACGGCATCAACTTCTTTTGATATTTCTTTTATTTCCTTCTGTCTTTTTTCTGTTGAATCGCAAATTGTATTGAAAAATTTATATTCTGGATATTTTTTTGCTATTGTTTTTTCAAGTTCTTTATAAAATCTTGTGTTTTGTGTTGTTTGTGCAACAACTATGGCTTTTTCAAAACAAGGGAGTTTTTCAAACTCTTCAATTGAATTGATTACATGCCCTTTTTCTCCTGCATATCCTAAAAGGCCGATAACTTCAGCATGGTCATGGTCTCCTGCAATTATTACATCATAGCCCTTGGCTGAATGTTTTTTTATGATAGCCTGAACTTTTATAACTCTTGGACATGTTGCGTCAACTACCTGAAATCCTGCCTGTTCAAGCTTTTTTTTAGATTGTGGAGGGATTCCGTGGGCTCTTATTATTATAGTGCCTTCACCCTTTTCAGGTATTTCTTCAATACACTCTATTTTTTTGTCTTCAAGGAGCTTTAAAACCTGGGGATTATGAATGAGCGGACCAAATGTAAAAATTTTTGTTTGTTTGTTTTTTATATTTGCTTCATCAAGTGCAATTTCAACGGCTCTTCTGACTCCCATACAGAAGCCGGCTGTTTTTGCAATAACAATATCGTCTTTCATTTTATCCTGTCTTTAATTTTTGTTCTGAATTGAGTTAAGATATTCAAAAATTTTATTTAATTCATTTTCATCTCTGAAATTTATTTCAATTTTACCTGTATTGTTTTCTTTAGCTGAAATATTTACCTTTGTGCCCATTAGATCTGAAAGTCTTACAGCCATGGTTTTGTATTCGGCAGGCGGAATGTAAGGCTTTTGCTTAGTGCTTAAATCATTTTCATTAAGCCGTTTTACTAGATTTTCTGTTTCTCTTACGCTGAGTTTTTTGTCCAGAATTTCATAAAAAACCTTGTTTTGAACAAATTCATCCTTTGCTCCAAGAAGAGCCCTTGCATGGCCTCCTGAAATAAGGGAATCCTCAATGGAATCAAGAATATTCTCAGGCAGGTTCAAAAGCCTCATTGTATTTGCAATGGCTGATCTGCTTTTACCAACTATCTGAGATAATTCTTCCTGGGTTCTCTTAAACTCGGTAATAAGCCTTTTATATGCTTTTGCTTCTTCAACAGGGTTTAAGTTTTCCCTTTGAATATTTTCAATAATTGAAATCTGAAGCATTTGTTCATCTGTAATTTCTTTTATGATTACAGGTATTTCTTTGAGTCCTGCAATTTTGGCAGCTCTTGCTCTTCTTTCACCTGCAATTATTTCATATTTGCCATCTTCATTTGATTTTTTTCTAACAAGAACTGGCTGAAGAATACCATGTTCCTTTATTGAATGGCTCAGCTCTTCAATTTCTTCCTCACTGAATTTTGTCCTTGGCTGATAGGGATTTTGCACAAGCTGATTTAAAAAAAGTTTTGATAAATCTTTTTTTTCCTCTTTTTTTTCTATTTCAGGTTCAATATCAGGGATCAATGATCCAAGACCTTTTCCAAGTCCTCTTTTTTTTACCAGATTTTTCTTTTTATCCATTATTAATTTCGGCCAGTATTGTTATTTGTTTTTTTTAATTATTTCTTTTGCCAGCTCCAGATAGCTTTTGGCACCAATTGATGAGGGATCATACATAAATATTGGAAGCCCGTAACTTGGAGCTTCAGAAAGTCTTATGTTTCTTGGTATTTTGGTTTTAAATACCTGATCCTTGAAATGACTTCTTGCATCCTCTTCTACCTGTGCTGAAAGATTTGTTCTTTTATCAAACATTGTCAGAAGAATTCCGGCAATTTTTAAATTTTTATTAATACTTTGCTTTACCCTTTTTATTGTCTGTAAAAGCTGGCTCAAGCCTTCTAGTGCATAAAATTCGCTTTGAAGCGGAATAAGTACATTGTCTGCACAGGCAAGAGCATTCAGGGTTAAAAGACTTAAAGACGGAGGACAGTCAAGAATAATATATTCGTAATTATCTTTTATTTTTTCAAGTACAGATGCAAGATAGGTTTCCCTGTTTTCTTCGGAAAGAATTTCTACTTCAAAACCTATAAGCTCAACCTTTGAAGGAATTATAAAAAGATTTTTTACTTCTGTTTCGCATAAAACCTCATTTGGTTCTGCAAGTCCTATAAGAAGATGGTATAAAGTTTTTTCAATGTCTGTTTTGTCTATACCAGAACCTGTAGTTGCATTACCCTGTGGGTCGCAGTCTACAATAAGTGTTTTTTTATTTGAAAGGGCCAGTGCTGCTGCAAGATTTACAGCTGTTGTGGTTTTGCCCACACCTCCCTTTTGATTTGCTATTGCTATTACCTGTGCCATAGTAAAATTCCTCTAGCATAAATATTTGAATTTTGGAATAATTAACTCCGGTGGTTTTTCAGTATAAGATTTAGGGTGTCTATTTCAAGTAAAAAGGAATAAAGATGAGATTTTATTTTTTTACTGTCTCAGTTTGTATAATGATTTCTTTGGTTTTTATCAATCCCCATTTTTCATATTCTTTAACTGTAAAAGAAGAAAATGAACTTGGAACTGAAGTTTTGAATCAGATAAAAAGAGCCTATCCAATTGTAGATGATTATTATGTGGACAAATATTTGAATGATCTTGGACAGATAATTGTAAAAAATTCAGATAACAGGCTTTTTGATTTTAAATTTTTTGTTATCAAAAACAGCGTATACAATGCTTTTGCAGTTCCGGGAGGATATATATTTGTCCATACAGGCCTAATTGCAGCCATGGAAAAGGAATCTGAACTTGCAGGTATTTTAGCCCATGAAGCAGCCCATGTTACTTCAAGGCATATTGCAAGCCAGGTCGAAGATTCAAAAAAAGTCTCACTTGCTGCACTTGCAGGAATAGCTGCTGGAATTGCTATAGGAATGAGCGGAGGTGATCCCAATGCTGTAATGGGAGTTATTGCAGGAACCCAGGCAGCAGGACAATCTGCAATGCTTTCATATTCAAGGGAGCATGAAAGAGAAGCAGATAAAAAAGGCCTTATTTTTCTTACAAAGGCAGGATATTCTCCGGAAGGTCTTTTAGATATTTTAGGGAAAATAAGATCAAAGGAATTTTATACAGAGGACCAGGCACCTGTATATTTAAGAACACATCCGGGCACAACTGAAAGAATTGAATATATTTCATCATTTATAGAAGACAACAAAACTCTTGTAGAAAATTGCCAAGATGGTGAAAAATGTATTTTCAGCAGATTCAACAAGGTAAAAATTAAAATTACAGCTCTTTATGAAGACAAGATTTTTGCACTTAAAAGATTTGCTGAAATGGAAAAAGACCCTGAAAAAAGACCTGGTGCCTATTATGGTCTTGCTCTTCTTTCAATGAAAGAGGCTGATTATGAAAAATCAGAAAAGTATTTTTCCCTAGCCTTAAAATTCAATGCACTTGATTCTGAGCTTTTGTTTGACTATGGCAATGCACTTTTTTTAAAGGGTGATTTTGAAGGTGCATTGAAAAAATTCAATACAATCAAGGCACATGGTGTTGATTTTCTGGAACTTGATCTGCTTTGCGGAAGATCATTTCTTGGTACAGGACAATTTGTTGAGGCAAAAGAGCTTTTTGACCTTCTTGTATTAAAATACCCTGATACTGATTATCTCTGGTATTACAGAGGGATAGCAAATGAAAAGGCCGGATATGAAGGGCTGGCACATTTGAGCCTTGGGAAATACCATGAACTTAAACATCAAAAAGATTTAACTCTTTTTCATTATAAAAAAGCTGTTTCCCTTCTTAATGAAGATCAAAAAAAAGAAGCACAGAAAATGCTTGATGATTTTTTGGCTAAAGGCAGTAAAAAAAAGAAAAAGCCTGAAAAAGACAAAAAAGAAAATGATAAAGATAAAGACAAAGAGGCTTAACAGCTTTTTTATGTTCAAATTAATTATTTACAAAAAATATATTTCTTATTAGAAAATTTTAATAAAAAAATTTATCAACCTATGTAGTGATTGGCCGAAAACGAGAATTTTGTTTCAGTTTAAGTGAAAAATTTAACCTTTAGGATACATTGAGTATTTTAAGGATTAAAATTTGAATCTGACTTTAGAATGAACAAAAAAGGCGGTTTTCGTTCAGAAGCTATGAACAGCAGGAAATCTGTATGAAACATTTATCTGTTCTTTTATTTTGTCTTTTTTTCATGTTTTCATGTTCATCAAAAGAAAGTAAGTCCAAAATTGATTTTCCCCAATGGTATTTTAAAATTGTTTCATCTGATTTCATAATTAGAGGCACAGGAGCAGGGCTTACATTTAAAGAAGCCCAGGCAGAAGCCTTTGCAAAAATTTCCTCCCAGATAAATGTAATGGTTGAAGAAGAAATAGATATTATTAAAAAACGTCAGGGAACAGAGATTGCATCCTATGCAAAGCAGCAGATAAAAATTGGTTCACAAAATAAAATCAATAATGCAAGGCTTTTAAAATCTGAAATTAAAAATAATTTTTATTTTACAGCCTATGAAGTTGATTCAAGGCCTTTTTATATGATTCTTGCTGAAAAAATTAAAAATAGATTTGAAAAAGATTTTGATATTATTCCCAAAAATTTAAAATTTACAGGCAATCCCTTAATTATTTCATCGCATGCTGCAAAACAGATAGAAAAAACATTTGTAAATTCAGGCGGCAAAGGTACAAAAGAAGTTTTTTTAAATCTTGAAAGGAAAAATAACTCCTGGATTTTAAGTTCAGGTGCTGATTTTGTTTATGTACCAGAAATTTTTAATGTTTTAAATTTAAAAAATAGCGGTGATGGACTTGTTAAATTAAGCCTTTTGGACAAAAATCTGAATAAAATTTCAAACAGGCTGCAAAATGAAAAGCAGTTCAGATTTTTGATAAGCACAAAGGAAAAATCAGGTTTTGTTTCTGTTTTTAATCTTTATTCAGATGGAAGGGTAAGTATTTTAGCAGAAAATTTAGAAGTTAAAGAAAATACTCTTTTTTATCCGGTCACTTCCTCTGAAAATATTTTTGAGGCAGGTCTGTTGGAAAAAGGCCATGCAGTTTTAGATTATTATATTGCAGTTTATTCAAAAAATCCCGTTAACTGCATAAATTTCAGAAAGGCAGGGTGCTCTCTTGCACAAGGAGAAGGAGCATATCTTGCTCACGGGCTTGCAGACCTTCTTTATTCCTCTGATGTTGATTCTTTTTACTGCCTTGCTGTTGAAACTGTTCCCTGAAAAATAAGCTTTATTGTTTAGAGCTATTCACTTTAAAATTTAGAAAAAGCCAGTTTGCTTACGGATACTGGCTTTTTTCTGAGCCATATTTTTTAATTCATCAGAGCTTAATTTTTTTCTGCCGGAACTGAAAAAATTGTTTTGCGGTCAATCACTAAGAGATATATTTATCGCAGATTTTTTTGAATAAATGTTTTTACAGTCATATTGGGAATCTTGAGTCTTATTTGTAAATATTCGGTCTCTTCCGCTATTGTAAGAAAACCAAAATAATATAAAAACGATAATAAAAACTTTCTGTCATTTGATGTATCAGCAACCATATAATCCACAGCAAAATTGTTGACTATCCACGAAATAACGCCATTGTCTTCTTTTTCAATTAAATTAACTATCAGTTCTTTGCCGTATTCAATGTTTGCAATATAATTAAGTTTTGCATGATCTGTAAAAAAGCTGGAATCCATCATCTCTTTTGGATATTTGCCTTTTTTTGTAAATTCTTCAAAAAAATAGATACACATTGCAGGATTATAAATAAATTCATCAGACTCAGTGGAAAACATATAGCCGTTATAATAGGTTTTCATTATATTTAAGGCTTCATCTGTTTTTTCTTTTGGAAGGTTATTTCGGCTTATAATATTTTCAATCTCTTCTTTTATTTCATGTTCTCTGAATCCGCACATATCATTAAATTCTGGAAGAAAGTGTATATTTTGAGCTATATTGTATCCGCTTGTAACATCACTTAAAACAACAGGTAAAACTCCGGTTATAAAAACCCTGTCAAACATATCCTGGGAAGTAGAAGCTTTTACAGTTTTAAAAAGAGTTCTTAAAATACCTTCTTTATTAACATTATCTTCGTATTGTTCTTTTTTGTCTGAAGAAGCCGTTATTATTGTGTTTGTGAAATTGTCGTATTCGTCTATTAAAAGGTAAATTGGGTGTCTGTGTTCTTTTATTGAATTTAAAAGAGAGTTTATTGAATATAGAGCATTCTGGTAATTTATATTCACATTTTTAAATTCAAATCCCATCAAATTATAGTACTTTATGAAATTTTCAATTTGTCCGTTTATGTGATTAAACAAAGATTGTTTTACTTCATCTGAGTTTCCTGTTGCATCCACACAGGAAAAATCCCACCTCAAAATAAAATAAGAATTTCTGTATGGAGTAGGATTTTTTCCAATTTTTAAATGTCCAAATATTTTTTGAAAATCATCTTTTTTTGCAACATCATAATAATTTTCAAGCATGGAAAGTAAAAGACTTTTTCCAAAACGCCTTGGCCTTATAAAAAGCTGTGATTGTGAATTTTCAATTAAAGGAATTTTATCTGTTCTGTCGCAGTAAAAATAATTATTTTCAATAACTTTTTTAAAATCTGATATTCCGTATGGGTATTTCATTTTGGCCTCAAATTTTATGTTTTTTTTCATAACTTTATAGCAGCAGGAACTATTTACTTCAATATTATAAATTTCTCATCTTCCTTGAACTGAAACAAAATTCTTGTTTTTGGGCAATCACTAAATAGTTTTTGACTGGCTGCCAGGCTACTGCTTGACAAGAACTGCTAATAAAATTAATTTAAAAATTATAGATAATCTATTTATCGGAGTGTTAATGCCAGCTATCAGTATTTTTTACGGTATTGTTATTCAGATGTTCTGGAAGGAGCATCCGCCTCCACATTTTCATGCCTTATATGCTGAGCATGAAGCGTTGATTAATATTTATACTTTGGAGGTAGAGGAAGGTTTTTTACCAAAACGTGCGATGGCTATGGTTCTTGAATGGGCTGATGAACATCGTGCAGAATTAATGGAGGCATGGAATCAATGTGTGCAAATGCAGTTACCAAAAAAAATAGCACCTCTGTCGTAGAACCGTCAATTACACCATGTATGCCATGGCGTGTGCAGCATTTTGAGATACTTCACAATTATAGAATTTTTGTTCGTTTCCTAGATGGGCTGGAAGGGTATATAAATATGAAACCTTTTTTGTTTTCTGACGGTGCAGGTGTTTTTACCAAATTACGCGATAATGAGAAATTTTTTCAGGCAAGTCTTGTATATGGTGCGGTTACCTGGCCGGGGGAGCTTGATCTTTCGCCTGATGCCATGTATGAGCAAATAAAAGCCTTTGGCGAATGGACTTTGTAAGACTCATTTCAAATTTTATTAAATCAAGGGTAATTTTAATGAAAAAAATAAATTTTTTGTTTTTGATTATTGTTTTTTTAATTCCAGGGTATTCATTTTCATGGTTTGAAAATGATTTTGAACCTGTATGGCAGGATTCCGGTTCAGGTTTTGTTTCATCAGAAGACAAATTTACCAATTTTCTTGGAATGGAGTTTGTTTATATAAAACCCGGAACATTTATGATGGGTTCACCCTCATCTGAATCTGGACGTTACGATCATGAAAAGCAGCATAAGGTTACCTTGACAAAAGGTTTTTTTATGCAGACAACTGAAGTAACTCAAGCACAATGGAAAAAGGTTATGGGAAATAATCCTTCAGATTTTAAAAACTGCGGAGATAATTGTCCTGTAGAGAATGTTTCATGGTATGGTGCAAAGGATTTTATAAGAAAACTTAATAATAAGGATAAAAATTTTACTTACCGCCTTCCAACAGAAGCTGAGTGGGAATATGCTGCAAGGGGTGGAACTACTACCCCTTTTTATTTGGGGAACTGTCTTTCAACAAAAGAGGCAAATTATGATGGAAATTATCCTTTATCAGGATGCAGTAAAGGTCAGTACAGAAAAACAACAATTCCGGTAAAAAGTTTCAGTCCAAACAAATTTGGCCTTTATGATATGCATGGAAATGTATGGGAATGGTGTGAAGACTGGAAAGGAGATTATCCATCAGGTCATGTAACAGATCCTTCCGGGCCTGGGTCGGGCTCTTACCGTGTGCTTCGCGGCGGCAGCTGGAGCTACGATGCCAGGAGCTGCCGCAGTGCCAACCGCTACTACTTTTCGCCGGGTTATACCGACGACTCTCGCGGTTTCCGGCTGGCTGCCTTTCGAGGCCGGCATTAATAATAAACAATCTTTCCCTGCCGGATTCGGAGTGCGGTATGTTATAAAACCCCGCACGGAGATATCCGGCAGGGAAAGATTGTAGAGAAAAGATTGGAGTTCCAGGGACACCTTACTCAATTAAAGTCAATAAAAATAAAAAAGGGAAATAACAATGATATATGTAAAACCAACCTCAGATATTTTCATAAAATATTTATTTGGAAAAGTTGAACACAAAAGCCTTTTAATTGACTTTTTAAATTCAGTTCAGGAAAAGATGAACTTTTCACTTATTAAATCGGATATAAAGTTTTTATAAAAATTATACCCTGTAATAGGGGTGCAGGAAAAAGGTGAAATATGAAAAAAATCACATTGATTAAAGCCTTGATTTTATTTTTTTTAATATCTCCTGTTTATGCACGCTCAGATGATTCATTGTGTGAAGCTGCAAAAGATATTGCAAAAAAGGCTGAGGAGCTTTCCAAAAAGGACAAAAAAGAATCCCTTACCTTATTTATCAAGGCAAAAAGACTTTGTGACAGGCCTGAATATGATTATAATCTGGGCATTGCATACTGGAGATACGGAGCTTCTGAAAAGGCTGTGGGATCAATGTATGGGGCAGTTTCAAAAAAGAAAAATCCCAAATGGCTCAATAACCTTTCTTTTATGCTCATAAAAACCGGAAAAAATAAAAATGATGCTTTAAAATTTGCAGGTGAGGCATATGAATCTGATAAAAACAACCCTTCATATGCAGAAACCTTTATTCAGGCAAATTTGTATTATGGCAATGAATTTGAGGCTGTAAAACTTGCAAAAAATTTTTATGAAAAATGGCCTTCAAGTGAAAAAATTTCAGATATAAAAAATATTGCCTATGAAAAATATCTTACAAAATATCTCACTTATATAAAAAACAATGATTATGAAAAAGGAATTGCAGGACTTGAAAAGGCATCTGATATAATACCCGGAGCTGCAAGGGGATATGCCTTGTCTCTTTTAAGTTCAGGAAAAAATGAAGAGGCACTTCATGCTGCATCAGAAGCAGAAAAAAAATTTAAAAACAAAGACGAGGTAAAAGGCCTTTTTGATGAAATTTCAAATAAAACAGTAAAGAAATTTTATGAGGAATTTCAGGCCGGAAATGAAAAAAAGGCAATAGCTCTTTCAAAAAATTTTGCAGATAAATATCCTGATTCAAAAATCGCAAAGGAAACATACAATAGAATTTTAAATGCCTTTATAAATGCAGCAGATGTTTTAGTTCCGGATTCTGTTCAGATTGTTCAGTCCGAAAAAATAAACAAGGATTCAGATGCAATTCTTGCTTCATTATTTGAAAAATCAAAACCTGATGAAAACAATTATGACCTTGTAAGTGACATTGAAAAAAATATTCCAAAAACAAAAATCAGAAATTCTGATGGAGTTGCAGTTGTAATAGGCAATAGACGCTATGAAAAATATAACAAAGGTATAAAAGATGTGGTTTATGCAGAGCGTGATGCTGCTGTAATGAAAAAATACCTCATAAATACACTTGGTTTTGAAGAGGAAAACATAATTTATCATCTCAATGCAACAAGCGGTGATTTAAGGGATATTTTTGGTACAAAAGAAAACAGAAACGGAAAACTTGCAAGATATATAAGGGAAAAAAGGTCTGATGTTTTTATCTATTATTCAGGCCACGGGGCTCCAGGGCCAAAAGGTGACAGCTCCTATCTTGTGCCTGTTGATGCAAGTGCTGATTTTATAGCAAACAACGGCTACAGTCTTGATCTTTTTTATGAGCAGATAGATAGTCTTGAAGCAAAATCAGTTATGGTTGTTCTTGAATCGTGCTTTTCAGGAGATTCGGATGCAGGGCCTTTGTTTGCAAATATCAGTCCTGCACTTGTTAAAAATATAAGTCCTGTTGAAAATGTAAAAAATGCCTCTGTTTTTTGCAGTGCAGATAAAAATCAGGTTGCAACCTGGTATCCAGAAAAAAGACATGGGATGTTTACATACTTTTTTTTAAAGGGACTTTCAGGAAATGCTGATAAAAACAAAGATAATCAAATAAGCGTAAATGAACTTTATGGTTATTTATCCGGTGAAGTAAAATACTGGGCAGGAAGAAAATCGAACAGAACTCAGACCCCTGTTTTCAAGGGAGATACAAAAAGGATTGTTGCTGTTTTAAAGTGATTTTGTAATTACTGAGCTGTAAACTTACAAAAAAGCCATTTTTTTTCAAAGGAAGGGATGGTGTGTTTTTTATGTACCGGTTTCAGGAGATGGCTTTTTTATCTCCTGTCTCGGAGCTTAAGCGAAAATGAGGCTTAGAAAAAATGCACCAGCCGTTCCCATTCTAAGCTGAACTCAAAAACGTGCAATTATTTTATGATATAAAAAAGGCTCAAGATATTTCAGGAGCCTTTTTTTTTAATAACAGAAATAAATTTATTTAAATCTTGTCAAAATGTGAAAATTTCATTGTAAAAGTAGCTCTTCCCTGTGAAGAAGACCTTAAATCAGTTGAATATCCAAAAAGTGAAGAAAGGGGAGCTTTTGCCATGATTTCCTGAACTCCTGTCTTTGGATTTATGGCTTCAATTTTTCCGCCTCTGGAATTTAAGTTTCCAATAACATCACCCATGAATTCTTCAGGTACAAAAATTTCAACATCCATTATTGGTTCTAAAAGAAAAGGTTCTGCATTTGAAAGTGCATTTCTCAAGGCCATGGAAGAAGCAGCTTTAAGTGAAATTATTGTTGGAAATTCGTCTTTTCCTTTAAAATGACGAAGTTCAACAAGAGTGTCTGCAACAGGATATCCCATTAATGAACCGCTTCCAAGGGCTTCCATTACTGACTGTTCAACATGCTGATTTATAAATGCCTGGAGTTTTTCATCTTCAAGCCTGATTTTTGATTCAAACCTGTTTCCTTCTCCCCTTGGAAGAGGTGAAACCTTTACATCAACTTCAGCATAATGATTTGTGCCGCCGATTTCACGGTCAAAAACAGCCTTTTCAGTAACAGCCTTTGTTATTGCTTCCCTGTAAACAACCTGTGGCTTTCCAACACTTACATCGGTGTTAAATTCACGCATCATTCTGCTTACAATAATGTCTAAATGAAGTTCTCCCATTCCAGATAGGATTATCTGTCCTGTTTCCTCATCTATTTTTGTTTTAAGGGTTGGATCTTCAGACACAAATTTATCAACAACCTCACATAGCTTATCCTGATCTCCATGGGTTTTTGGCTCAATTGCAATGGAAATTACAGGCTCATATGAATCAATTCTTTCAAGGAGAATTTTATTGTCTTCACTGCACAAAGTGTCTCCTGTGGTTGAAAATTTGGGGCCTACAACACCTATTATGCTTCCCGGGCCTGCTGATTCAATTTTTGTTCTCTTGTTTGCATGCATTATAAGAAGTCTTGAAATTCTTTCTTTTTTATCAAGAAAAGGGTTGTACACGTCTTTTCCTGTTTCAAGCTTTCCAGAATAGATTCTTGCAAATGAAAGTTTTCTTCCTTCAATGTATGAAACCTTGAAAATAAGTGCTGAAAGAGGTGCTTTTTCCTTTGGCTCAAATTTTTTCTTTTCCTTGGTTTCAGGATCAATACCTGCTGTCTGTTCAACATCAACAGGGCTTGGAAGAAAATCTATTACAGCATCAAGAAGCGGCTGAATTCCCTTGTTTTTAAGTGCTGAACCGCAGAATACAGGAACAAGTTTTAGCTCGATTGCAGCTTTTCTTATTGCTTTTTTAATCATTTCAGAGGGAACGATTTCTTCGGATAAAAACATTTCCATTATTTCATCGTCAAAATCAGCAGCCTTTTCAATTAGTTTTTCCCTGTATTTTAATGCCTCTTCCTCCATATAGTCAGGGATTTCTGTTTCATAAAATTCAGCTCCAAGTGAATCTGAATCCCATTCTATTTTCTTCATTTTAAGGAGGTCAACTACTCCGTCAAAATCGTTTTCACTGCCAACGGGAAGCTGCATGATAACAGGATTTGCACCAAGCTTTTTTTCCATCATTTCAACAGCACCGAAAAAATCTGCACCAACCCTGTCCATTTTGTTTATAAAGGCAAGTTTTGGAACCTTGTACTTATCTCCCTGTCTCCATACGGTTTCAGACTGTGGTTCAACACCGCCAACACCGCAGAAAACCGCAACTGCACCGTCAAGCACCCTAAGAGACCTTTCAACTTCTATGGTAAAGTCAACGTGACCTGGAGTATCTATAAGCTGGATCTGATGGTTTTTCCATTCACAGGTTGTAACAGCTGAGGTAATTGTTATTCCCCTTTGCTGTTCATCTTCCATCCAGTCCATGACAGCTTCTCCGTCATGAACTTCACCAATTTTGTGTGAACGTCCTGTATAGTACAGAATTCTTTCTGAAACTGTTGTTTTTCCGGCATCTATATGTGCCATGATTCCGATATTACGGAAATTTTCTATGTTTTTCTGCTGTTTGCTCATTTTACTATTGTCAGATTCTCTTTTAGTGGAAAACTCAAAGCTATGTGGCCTGCAAGGGTTTCAGCTTCATTTCCGTTTATTAAAATTTTAACTTCCTTAACTTCTTCAATATTTAAGGTGAGGGTATTGACTATGGAATAAATTGTCAATATCTCAGCCTGACTTCCGCCGGGATGGTTTTCTCTGATCTCTTCTGAAAAGTCAAGAACTGCAATCAGATTGTCCTGGATATATAATGATAAAAGTTTTGTTCCTTCTGGTATTGCACTCATTAGGCTGTTATTTGCCGGGCCTTTTAAAAGTGCTTCAATAATGCTCTGTGCAAATTTTCGAGTGTCAGAATTGAAAATAATTTTTTGTTTTTCGGCTTCAAGGGCTGAATTTTCTAAATTGGTAAAATATAAAAAAATTTCTTTTCCTTCAGCCTGTTTTTCAGGGATTTCAATTTTATAACTTTTTTTTTGTTTTGAATCTTTGTCTGTATTAAAAAAAAATACAACAGCACCAAAGACAAGAATAATTGATAATATTGAAATAAAAGCCGTTTTTTTAGAGAATTTCATGTTGCAGCCTGAAAAGTTTTGGTTGACAAAAAAGATTAAACATAAAAAAAAACTTTACCCTTGCCTAACTGGGTGCTAAGGACTTTTAAGCCGGGTAAAAAATCTTTACTAGATAACTATATAACCTGAAATTAATAGAATGATAATCAGTTTATGTCAAGTTAATGGATTTTATAAGGGGTGAAAATTTCTTATATTAATATTGTGTTTTTAAAGAATTAATGCTTAATTAGTCTGGTCTGGGAAAAGAGCAAATTTTGGGGGCAAAATTTTGATGAATTATTTGAAGCGGGCAAAAAATTTCAGCAAAACCGCAACAGAGTGGGATAAGCTGGTTCGTAAATTTATATGCTATGAAACACAGGCAGATAAAGAAAAATTGTTCTTCTACATGCAGCAGATTTTGTTCGGACTGCAGGAATTTCTCCACGATCATGTCGGCGTTACAGAGGCAATTGATTTAAAAAAACTTGCTCTGTCATACACGGACACAAACATTTCCGATATTCCAGAAAAAAAACTTACAGAAGTTATTTCTGAAATTATAGATGAAATTGCACCCCATGCTGTAAATGTATCATCTCCTTATTTTGTTGGACATATGACTGCTGCCATTCCTTCTTTCATGGTTATTTTAAAGGCACTTGTTGCTGCCTTGAATCAGAATGTCGTAAAGCTTGAAACATCAAAAGTTGTTTCTGTTATTGAAAGACAGCTTGCAGCAAAGGTTCACAGGCTTATCTATAACTTGGACGAAAAATTTTACAATGATAATGTCCAGTCTGTTGATACAACTCTTGGCTGTTTTACCGAAGGCGGAACTGCTGCAAACATGACAGCTCTTTGGGTTGCAAGAAATACTGTGCTTGGTCCAAAAGACGGATTTGACGGGGTTGAAAAGGAAGGACTCCCCAGTGCCTACAAGGCTTACGGTATAGAAAGGGCTGTTGTTCTTGTTTCCCAGAGAGGTCATTATTCTCTTACCAAGGCCGGCGGAGTTCTTGGAATAGGCAATTCAAATATAGTTCGTGTTGCATCTGACTGTGACGGAACAGTTCTTATAAATGATTTAAAAGAAAAAATTAATACCTTTACACATGACAGCAAAACAAAAATTCTTGCAGTTGTAGGTGTTGCAGGAACAACAGAAACAGGCCACATAGACCCTTTGTGCGAAATGGCAGATATCTGCAGAAAAAACAATATTCATTTTCATGTTGATGCTGCATGGGGAGGTCCTACACTTACAAGTGAAAAATACGCAAAACTTCTTAAAGGCATAGAGCTGGCTGATTCAGTTTCAATAGACGGACATAAACAGTTTTATATGCCAATGACATGCGGAATGGTATTTTTTAAAGATCCAAAACATATGGATGCAGTAGCATATTATGCAAAATACATAATAAGAAAAGGTTCTGTTGATCTTGGTATTAAATCCATTTCAGGCTCAAAGGAAGCAAATTCCCTTATACTTCACGGTGCATTCGAGCTTCTTGGCAAACGCGGTTATGGAATGCTCATAGATCACGGCATAGAACTTGCCGCTGAATTTGCTGACGAAATAAGAAAAAGGGAAAATTTACAGCTGGTAACTTCTCCAAAGCTTAATATCCTTACCTACAGATACTGTCCTACAAAAATAAAACAGGAACTTTTATCCAAAACCGGCAGAGAAAGAGCTGATATTCAGGAAATGCTCAATGAAATAAATATCAATATTCAAAGAATTCAGAGGGAAAGAGGAAAAAGCTTTGTTTCTCGTACAGCCCTTAAAAGAAAAGAAGATTCGGAAGAAATTGTTGTTTTACGAGCTGTTTTAATGAATCCCCTTACAAATATTGATATTTTAAAGGAAGTTCTTGATGAGCAGGAAGAAATATTTGAAAAACACTGCAAGTCAATGATTTAATTTTTTGAACAAGGTAAAACACTCCATGTTTGTGTTCAGGTTTTATTTAAAATTTAAGGCTTGTCAGTTGCCAGTGTCATTATTTCTTGCTTAGTGATTGGCCGGCAACTAGAATTTTTTCATTTGGCTGGTATTAAAGAATATTAGTTTTTAACTTATGTTTTTCAGTATTTGTCCACATGAATTTTATTAAGCTGATTTTTAACATAAGACATATCATGGCCTTTAACAGGATTTGCAGGAAAGCCTGTTCCAATAATTGATAAAACTCTCAAATTTTCAGGAATTTCAAGAATTTGTTTTACATAATCTTCAGCACTTAAATTTTTGTTATGTTCTCTTTTCCTTATCTGGCACCAGCAGCTTTTAAGCCCAAGGGCCTCGCATGCCAGCTGAATATAAATAGATGCAATTGATGAGTCTTCAATCCAAACATCACATTTTTCTGAATCTGCAGCAATTGTTACAGCAAGTGGTGCCGTTTTTAGAAACGAAGATCCATGTACTTTTGCATTTGAAAGCTTTTCAATAATAGTTTTGTCTGTTGTAAAAATAAATTCCCAAGGGTTAAGAGATCTTGATGAGGGAGCTCTTAATGCTGCTTCTTTTATTGAATCAATTAGTTTGGGATCAATTGTTGTATTTTGAAAAGATCTTGCACTTCTTCTGTTTCTGATTAAGTCAAAAAACATTTTTTTGTCTCCTTCTGACTAAGAGTTTAAGTTTTTCTTTTCCTTATTATTCAATATTGATATTAATAAATTTTTACATAACATTTTTTTTATATTTTTTAAACCTAGATACTTAATATACAGGTATATTATGGACAATTCAAAAAAAGCAGAAGAGTTTGCCAAGGCCTCGATTGAGGCAATAAGAGGTCTTGCTTCAAAAAAGATTGAAATGAATATTGAAAATCTTTCAAAAGAATTTTTGTTAAAAAAAGCTCTTTTTGAATCATTAGGTGAGCAGACCTTAGACAGATCAAAAGCCTTTTTAGAGCTGCAGGAAAAATACGAGCGACTTGAAAATCAGAAAAATCAGTTTTTCAGGGATTATGAAGAACTTTCAGACAAAAGAGAAAAAGAACGTGAAGTTTTAAAAAAAGCTGTTTTGTTTTTCAGCGATTTTGCAAAATCTTCAAGCACTGATGGTTCAAAAAGTTATATTGATAAATTTAGGAAAATTTTAAAAAAAGATTCAGATATAGATGTTCTTGATTCAGAACTTGTGGTTTTAAAAAATAAAATTCTAAAATCTGATATTGAAGAAACTCTTAAGGAAGAAGATAAAAAAAATTTTTTTAAAAAAATTATATTTTCACAGAATAAGGATAATGGCGAAAAAAATGAATATATTTGTCTTTTGCGAGAAACATATAAAGATATAATTGAAAAGCTTAATCTGGCTGTTGGCTCAGACAGTGTTGCAGAACTTAGCGATCTTGCTTCAAAAATTAACGAGCTTTCAACTGCTGATGATTTTTTTATGGCAAGGTCAAAAATTTTAAAAGTTTTAAAGGTTTATCTTAAATCAGTAGATGATGACAGAGAAGAAGCTGCAAAATTTATTAAGGAAATTGGTAAAAGACTTCTTGAGGTTGAAGATCAGCTTTTAAAATCATATATGACCGATTCTGAGCAGATTGAAGATTCAAATACAAACTTTACATCAATGCTTGAAAATCATTTAAATGACCTTAATAAAAATGTTTCCATGAGTCAGAGTCTTGAAGAAGTAAAAAATGCTGTTGTTTCAAAACTTAATACAATAAAAATTGTTATTCACAGAAAAAATGCAGAAGACAAAAAACATCAGGAAGAAATAAAGAAAAAATTTGTTGATATGCAGCAAAAACTTTTGATGTTCAAAAAAGAAATGGAAAGAGCTGATTTAAATATTAAAAAAATGGAAAAGGAACTTGTTTTAGACCCTCTTACAGGTGCATATAACAGGCGAGCGTATGATAAAAGGGTAAAAGAAGAAATTGAAAGATTTTTCAGATACAAAACAAAATTTTCAATGATTATGTTTGATGTTGATCATTTTAAAAATATAAATGATACATATGGCCATGATATTGGCGATAAATGTCTTTCGGAGATTATAAAAAGAGTTGGGCCTCTTTTAAGGCTTTCCGACTTTTTAGCAAGGTATGGAGGTGAAGAGTTTGCTGTTCTTCTTCCTGAAACAAATCTTGAAGGAGCTTTTAATGTTGCAGAAAAAATAAGAAAAACTATTGAAGAAATTTCATTTGTATATAAAAAGGAAAAAATTACAATTACTGTAAGTCTTGGCGTATGCGAAATAGGAGAAAGTGATTCTGGATATGATTCACTTTTTTCACGTCTTGATAAAGCAATGTATGAGGCAAAGAACAGCGGAAGAAATAAGGTGGTTGCAGGAAAATGATAAACGGAGGTCTAATGCTCGATAAGAATTTGGAGTCTGTTTTTTTCGAAAACAGGTGTAGTTATAATCCCCCGAGGTGCTTGGTATTTGAAAGTGATGAGCTTTTTTCAGTCAATGACCTTACAGTTGAATTTGATATTCACCCTGAAGCAGCAAGACTTCTTCCAGAACTTTGTAAAAACCGATTTTTATCCTTTAGTAATGAAAAAGAAGGTAAAAAAATTGACAGATCTTTTACAAGAAGAATAGGTGTTGTTTTTTCAGGCGGACCTGCTCCAGGCGGGCATAATGTGATTGCAGGTCTTTTTGATCTTGCAAAAGAAGCAAATCCCACAAATAAAATTTTTGGTTTTTTAAGAGGACCTGAAGGAATAATTGAGGGAAATTATATTGAAATTGACTCTGAGACTGTAAATAAATACAGGAACAGGGGCGGCTTTTCAATGCTAAAAACAGGGCGTACTAAAATTGATACGGAAGAAAAAAAGGAAAAGTGTCTTAAAACATGCAAGGAATTAAATTTAGACTCCCTTGTTATAATTGGCGGAGATGACTCTAATACAAATGCAGCTTTTCTGGCCCAGTCATTTTACAATCAGGGTATCCAGGTAATTGGAGTTCCTAAGACAATAGACGGTGACATCCAGATAAAGGATATTAAGGGTAGAGTCTTGTGTCCTATTTCCTTTGGTTTTCATTCTGCTGCAAGGTCTTTTGCAATTAATATCAAAAATCTTCAAACCGATGCTGCTTCAGATGTTAAATACTGGCATATATGCAAGGTAATGGGAAGAGTTGCAAGTCATCTTGCACTTGAAGTCGGGCTTCAGACCCAGCCTAATATGGTTCTTATTGGTGAAGAGCTTGCAGATTATGTTGATAAATCAAAACTTGAAAAGTCAAAAAATGAGGAAATAGATTATTCTGCATATGGAATGACTCTTCGTCATCTTTCAAGAACAATCTGCGATCTTATAGTAAAAAGAGCTGCAATGGGTAAAAATTATGGAATTCTTGTTATACCTGAAGGCCTTTTAGAATTTATAAATGAAATCCAGACATTTATAATAAAACTCAATTCAGTTATTTCAGACTATAATAAAACCCATGACAATGATTTTCATTCTGATTTTCCTCTGCTTGATTTAAAACTTGATTATCTTAGAAGAATGGCAAGGCAGGCTTCAGAAGAAGGATCCATAACAGTCTGGACATCAAGGGATGATGACCTTTTCAATGATATTCCTGATTTTTTTAAAGAAGGACTTTTAATGGAAAGGGATAATCACGGGAATTTTCAGTTCTCTCAGGTTGAAACAGACAGAATAATAATGGGTCTTGTTACAGATTATTTAAAAATTTTAAAGGATAACGGCACTTATAAACTTGGAATAGAAAGAAGCTGGTATTTAAAACGAATGAAAGAAGCTGGTCTTGATCCTGAACGCTATTCCAGTGCAATTTTTGAAAATAGTTTTTCAGATAAATTCCTTTTGAGAAAAAAAGAAATTATTTCTAAAAAAACTTTAAGACAGTCTCTTATTGATGCCAATCTTATTTCAAATGATGAGGATTCTCCAAAGGCAGTAGTAAAGATATTTGAAAGGACCATACCCAAATTTAAAATGCAGACACATTTTTATGGATATGATGGAAGAGGTGCAGAACCTACAGCCTTTGATTCAAATTATACATATAATCTTGGAGCTACATCTTTTTTTCTTATTTTAAGCGGATGCACAGGATATATGGCATGTGTAAGAAATCTTGAAAAGGATTTTTCAATGTGGGAGCCTGGAGGAATTCCAATAGCACCTTTAATGCATCTTGAAGAAAGAAAAGGAAAACTTGATCTTGTTATAGAAAAATTTTTGGTAGATCTTGATTCACCTGCATTTAAAAGGCTTAAATCCATGAGAAATGACTGGCTTGGAATTTATCCTGAAGAAGACAGGGTAAGGGATCCTGATCCAGATTTGCTTTGTATGGATAAAAAGCATATTCCTCCAATGATTTTATCGCTTAATTCCTGAGTATTAAAAGACGGTAAAACCGTCTTTTTCAGGAAGGGAGTTGTACAATGTTTTTTGAAAAGCCTTTATTTTATCCAAAACTTGACTGGGTTCAAATAGAAGTCAGCTCTTATTGTAATGCTTATTGCAATTATTGCCCTCAAACAATTTTTAAGGAAAAATTCAAAAAAAAATTTATTGATGAAAAAGGGATTGAGCTGATTTTATCTGAACTTTCCAAAAAAACCTATATTCATCTTCAAGGGTGGGGTGAACCTTTTTTAAATCCTGATTTTATAAAAATTCTTGAAAAAATAAAATCAAAAGGATTTAAGGCAGGCACAACAACAAATGCAACTCTTTTAAACGATAAAATAATGGAAGACCTTGTTGATCTTGGACTTGATTATCTTGCTGTTTCTACAGCAGGATTAAATTTTTTTGAAAATGATTTTATAAGAAAAAAAACTTATCTTTCTGAGATCAGCAAAAAAATTAAAAAAATAAAAGAATTAAAATTTTCTAAAAATAAATCTCTGCCAAGAATTCATCTTGCAAATATTGCTTTTAAATCAAATATTGAAAGTTTTTTTTCATCACAAGACTTTTTAGAGGATTTAAAACCTGATCAGGTGGTTTTAAGTTCGGTTTCTTTATGCTGTACAAAGGAAATGGAAAAAGAGGCTTTTCTTGCAGAAACAGAAGAAGAATTTGAAATTTTAAAATCAAGATTCAAGTGTTTTAAAAACAAAACAGGCCTTGATATAAATTATCATATTGTTTCTCCATTTATTTTGAAAAAAAAATGCAGTGAAAATATTGAAAAAACACTTTTTATAGGTTCAGATGGCAGTGTTTACCCTTGTGTATTTCTTGGTGTTCCATTAAAAGCTCATACGCATATATATGAAAGAGGTTTTAAAAAAGAGCTTGTAAATAAAAGTTTTGGAAATATTTATGAAGAAAGTCTTTCAAAAATCTGGAACAAAAAAGAATATAAGAAATTTAGAAAAAAAGATTATCTTTCAAATGATTTATGCAGTTTGTGCCTTAAACGATCTATTGATTACGGGATAGAAGAAGACGGGGTAATGCCTGAGTCATTTGATGCTAAGTGGGAACTTATAAGGGAGTTAAATCAGGATAAAGAAGATAGATTACGGCTTGAACTAGAAATAGAAAAACAGGAAAAATTTTAAATGGTTTTTCAACTGACAGAGGCTGAAATAGAGTGTTTTATGTTTGAAAAATAAGTATTTGAAATTATATTTAAAATTTATTTTTAGGCTTAATAAAAAAAATATTTTTGTCTGTATTATGAATTATATTGACATGTCTGTGTTTAGTGGTAAAAGCATTATATAGTTATTGCCTATTTCTTGTGAGGGTAATAGCTTTTTTTAGTTTATACATAATAAAAATAGCCTGTTAGGCAGAAAGGGGGAAGGTGATTAAAAAAAATTAGATCTTAAATCCTTTTGCAAAAAAATTTTCAAATCATTAAAAAAACCAAAACTGAGAGAAATACAAAAAGAAATGAAAACAAACATTAAAAACATCATGTTTAATATGACAGCAGCAGCATTATTTGCATCAACAGTTGGCTGTCTTTCCTTTTCAGAAAAATCATCATCAAATTCAGACAATTTTGCATCAGGAAATAAACTAACGCTTCCTTTGGCAGAAACAGAGGTTGATCCTGAAGATGAGCTTTCAGAATGTGAAAGTGAAATCTTAAAAATCAAGGAGCGTATGGCATCAGGAAAAATGGTTGAAGGCGAAGTCCTTGGAACCCTTTATTCCCTTCATTCTCTAATGGCCAAAAAAGATCGTCTTGAGAAAAATATTGCCAGTGCAGCATCTGCAGGCAAATAGTTCAGATTTGGTTGTAGATACGAAGGGCCAGGTTTAAAAGTCTGCCTCTTCGTGTTTACATCCCTTTCTACACAAATTGTCCTGCACACCATCCTGAAGACCAGGCCCACTGGAGGTTATATCCTCCAAGCCATCCTGTAACATCAAGAACTTCTCCTGTAAAAAAAAGCCCTTTAATTTTTAGAGATTCCATGGTTTTTGAAGATATTTCATTGCAGTCAACTCCTCCAATAGTTACTTCAGCCTTTGTAAATCCAAGGTTTCCTGCAGGTAAAATTTTAAAATTGTGAATTTGATCTGATATAGATTCTATATCAAAATCAGTGAGTGATTTTAGCTTTTTGTCTTTTAAATTTTTTTTAAAAACTGCTTCAACAAGGTTTTTTGGCAAAAATTCAGATATAAAATTTTTTGTGGTTTTTTGAGATGTTTTTTGGTTTTTGAGCTCATTTTCAATTTTGTTTTCAGGAAGAAAGTCAATATAAAAAGGTCTGCCTTGTTTAATATAAAGTGAAATCTGAAGGCAGGCAGGTCCGCTGAGTCCTTTATGTGTAAATAAAATATTTTCTTTAAATGAAATTTTGTCGGTTTTTACAAGAGCATTTACTGAAATGCCTGAAAGATGAGCAAATTTTTTTTTATCATCTGGTAAAAATGTGAGCGGGACAAGTCCTGGCATAGGCTTAATTGTATTAATTCCAAATTTTTCTGCAATTTCATATCCAATTGGGCTGGCCCCTGTTTGTGGGAAAGAAATTCCACCTGTTGAAACAACAAGTGATTTTGATTTGAAAAGACCTTTATTAGTATTTACTAAAAAATCATTGTTTGTTTTTTTTACCCATTCAATTTTAGTATTTAGATAAAATTTTGATTTATATTTTTTGAGCTCATTTAAAAAAAGATCAAGAATCTGATTTGAGCTTGATTTTAAAAAAAGTTGACCAAGATTTCTTTCTTCATATTCAATCCTGTTTTTTTCAATAATGGATATAAAATCATTTTGTGTAAATCGTGCAAGTGCTGATTTAACGAAATGTGGATTATTTGAGATATAATTGTGGGACTCAATATTTTTGTTTGTAAAATTGCATTTGCCTCCGCCGGTTATTAATAGTTTTGCCCCTGCACTATTATTGTGATCTATAAATATTGTTTTTCTGCCTCTTTTTGACGCTTCAAGACCGCAGACTAAACCTGAAGCACCTGCACCTATTATAATTACATCTGAAATAATAATGATTATATCCTTTTAATTAAGCTTTATTTTAAATTTAAAATTAAAGCCGGAAATATCAGATAAATTTTTTTAAATCCAGAACAAAGAAAAGAGATTTTTATATAAACAGATTTTTTTCCCCTTTCAATGAGGGCTTATTCTTTAAGTTAAATCTGAATTGAGTATTTTATATATATGTTTTTAGTAAAAATTTAATTTCTGACAGGTTGACTGAATTTTTTTAAACCTTTTATCAGGCTTTTAAAAAATTGCCTGATACAAAGGTTTTAATGCTCTGAAAAAAAATATAAAACAGAGATTTTTCCTAATAGTCTATTCCAGGATCACATCCAAGATGGGGGTCAGGATTTTCGCATTCAAAATAAAAATGCCTTACATCTTCATGGCCTTTTTTGGCTTCTTCTTCAGACTCTATAAAGTCTTCAACTTTTACCAATTCTTTTTCTTTTTTTGGTTCCATGATGATTCTCCTTTTATTGTTTATATACTTAATATTTAATGAAACTAATTTTTGAAAAAAGTTACAAAAAATAAAAAATTTGGTTCCCCCAAAAAATTTTTTAGGTTTTTGATCTAAATCAAATCTTTTTTATATGATTCAGGAAAATATATTAAAGGTTTCAAATAAACTTTACAAAAGGGTTGTTTTTATGAAGTGGAGCGATGAAGCGAAAAAAGAACTTTCAAAAGTGCCGTTTTTTGTAAGAAAAAAAGTAAAAATAAAGGTTGAGGATTTGGCAAAAGAATTAAATTCAGAAAAAGTTTTGCCTTTTCATCTTGCAGAAGCAAAAAACAGGTTTTTGAACAACATGGAAAAAGAAATAAAAGGTTTTAGCCTTGAGGCATGCTTTGGAGAAAAAAACTGTAAAAATGCAATCAAGGCAAGTCCTGATTTTTTAAATAAAATTGAATCCCTTCTTTTAAAAAAAGATATTTTGTCCTTTCTTAAAAAAAATTCAAAAGATAAAATAAAGTTTCATCAGGAATTTAAGGTAAGTGTATCATTTTGTCCAAACTCATGTTCAAGGCCGCAGATTTCAGACATAGGTCTTATTGCAGCATCAAGGCCTGTTGTTACAGACGAGCCGTGTATAAAATGCATGTCATGTGTAAAAGGATGTGTGGAAAGAGCTGTTTTTTTTAAAAACGGTTCTTTATTAATTGATTATGAAAAATGCCTTTTTTGCAATGAATGCATAAAAAGATGTCCCACAAAAACCATAATTCAAGAAAAAAAAGGTTTCAGGATTCTAGCAGGTGGAAAGCTTGGGCGTCATCCAAGGCTTGGAAAGGATCTTGGTGAAATTTATACAGAAAATGAAGTTTTGAAAATTATTGATTCAGCTGTTGATTTTATGCTTTCCCAGAAAAAAGGGGCAAAAAGATTTTCAGATATTTTTAATGATGAAATTTTTGAATCACTTAAAAACAGGGTTTAAAAAATGAAAAAAATTATTTTTTTTCTGATTATCACGGGGCTGGTTTTTTCAGGAATTTTTATTGTGAAAAAAAGAAAAGACCTTTTAAATTCTTTTAAGTCTTCTGCAAAAAAAGAAGTTCTGGCAGATTTTTGTGAAGTAAGAAAAGGAAGCCTTGATTTAAAATACAAAACTTCAGCCGAAATAAGACCAGATGAAATTATTAAAATTATTTCAAGAACTGAAGGCTATGTTGAATTTCTTGAAAAAGAAAAGGGCGATTTTGTCTCAAAAGGCGAGCTTATTGCAATTCTTGACACAAAAATAATCAGTGAAAAAATTAGGGCGGCTCAGGGAGAAATTAAGAGGCTTGAAGCCGAAAAAGTTTTTTTTGAAAAAAGATACTCAAGAAACAAATCGCTTTTAAAGGGCGGAGGGGTTTCAGAAGATGAATTTGACAAGTCAAAGTCTGATTATGAAAAAGTTATTGGTCTTATGGAAAAAGCCAAAGCAGAAAAAAATGTTTTGAAACAGGAACTTGAATTTTCAAAAATTTATTCTCCATGCAAAGGGGTTGTTCTTGAAATAAATGCGGAAAAATCAGAATTTGTATTAAAAGGAAAAAATCTGTTTGAAATTGAAAACAGAGAAAAAGGCTTTTATGCACTTCTTCACCTGCCAAAAAGTTTTATGCCAGACATTAATGACAACAAAATAATTTTAAGCCAGAACAATAAAAAAATTTCAACTTCAGTTGAAAAAATTAATCCAAAAATCTTAAAAGACAGCGAAACAATACAGATAGAATCAAAAAGATTTGATTTAAAAGATTTTTATTTTCCGGCCGGAACAAAAGTAACTGCTCTTGTAATAAAAAACACTGTCAAAGGTCTTGTTGTTCCATCAGATGCAGTCCTTTCCCTTAAAAATTATGATTATGTTTTTAAAATCAGGGAAAATAACAGAGTTGAAAAATTAAAAGTTGATATTAAAGGAAAAGAAGGCCGCATGACAATTATAGATTCTTTGTCTGTAAATGAAAATGACCGTCTTGTTACAGGATATCCCTCGTTTTTAATGACCCTTTCAAACAATACAAAATTAAAACTTTAAAAAAGATAAAAATATGGACTTTTTCAAAAAATATCAGAACTATCCCCATTTAATAATTTCAGTGTTTTGTATTGTAATGGTGCTTGGATTTGCAGGTTTTAAAAAATTACCATTAAACCTTTTCCCTGATGCAGATTATCCGGGAGCTTCTGTGGTTGTTATCTGGCCAAACGCTTTAGCAGATGACATTGAATCAAGGGTTGCCAAAAAAATTGAAACAGCTCTTAAATCAATTGATATGGCAAGGGATATAACAACTGTATCCAAAGACGGAAGCTGTGTTGTAAATATTGAGTTTGAATATGAAAAAAATGCTTCTCTTGGAGCATCGGAGGTTTCAAATGCAATAAATAAAATAAGCTCTCAGTTTCCACAAGGTGTTCTTCCTCCAAAAATTTTTAAAATTACTTCAGCAACTGCTCCTGTTGCAACACTTGGAATTTCACCCAAAAATTCTGCCTATGGGTTGGATTTTATAAGACAGGTCTGTGAAAATGATATTAAAGAATATCTTTTAAATAAAAGCCTTGTTTCAGATGTTGAAGTTTTTGGAGGTGAAATACCACAAGTTGAGATCAAGGCTGATCCGGTTAAAATGGAAAAATATAATTTAAGTCTTGATGAAGTTATTTCAGCAGTATCAAAAAGTAACTCAAATATTCCTGGCGGCATAATAAGAAACGGTTTAAGAGAAATATCAGTATCTCTTGCCGGAGAAAAAACAAGGGCTGATTTAATTGAAAATATTTCTGTTAAGGTAAAAGATACAGGTGAGACAATTTATCTTTCTGATTTTGCAGAAGTAAAAATGGGCTCAGCTTTTAAAACCTTTTTTTATCACGGCAATTATAAAAAAGGGGTTGCAGTAAATATTTTAAGATCAGAAAACGGCAATACCTATGAAACATTTAAGCAGATAAAAGAAATTCTTCCCGGCCTTAAAGAAAAATATCCTGATTTTAATATTGAAATAACAGACACACCCGGAGAAATAATCGAGCTTTCTGTTTCAAATATGATAAATGCTCTTAAAAGCTCAATTGTTTTAACAGGAATAGTTATTTTTATTTTTCTTGCAGGAACAAGAGCCACGCTTTTAACTCTGATTTCAATTCCAGTTACTTTTCTTCTTACATTTGCAGGCATGTATTTTTTTGGAATTGAATTAAATCTTGTCACTCTTACAGGAATAATTCTTGCTGTAGGTCTTCTTGTTGACGATACTGTTGTTGTTGCTGAAAACATTGACCGGCATTTAAGAGAATATAAAAAGCCTTTGCTCAAAGCTTCTGCAGACGGAGTAAAGGAAATTTTTGCGGCAGATTTTTCAGGAACTATGACAACAATTGCAGTTTTAATTCCTGTAATGTTTGTAGGAGGATATACCCAGCAGATTTTAAGACCGCTTGCAATTGTTCTTACAATGTCTTTGTTTTCTTCCTTTATTGTTTCAGTAACTCTTATTCCGCTTTTATTTCCATATCTTAAAAAGGAAACAAAACCGGAACAGTTTATTTCAGAAAAAATGGAAAAGATTTCTTCCTTGATAGTTGCTCCAGCCGTCAGATTCTTTGACTTTATTTTCAGGATATCTGCAGATAAAAAATATTTTCTTATTATTCCAATGATTTTATTTCTTGGCTTAAGTTTAAAGCAGATTCCCCTTGCAGGAAGAAACCTGATGCCTCCAATGGATACAGGAATAATTATAATTGACTTAAAAACCTGGCCCGGAACTCCAATTGATGAAACAGAAAAAAGAGCATTTGAAGTTGAAGAAATAATAAAAAATATTGAAGGAGTAAAAAGAGTTTCAGTTCTTGGGGGTTCTGAACCTGGAAAAATAAGCTTTGGTTCAAAAAGAACCACAAATGAGGTAAAAATTACCATAGCTTTAAATGACAGGTTTTCAAGGGAAAAATCCATCTGGGATATAAAAAAGGATTTAAGAATATTAATTGGACAGATCAAAGGGATTAAAAGTTTTGAAGTATACGAATACGGAGCAACACCTCTTTCTTCCATTGCAGCTCCAATAGATCTTATGATTACAGGTAAAGATCCTGATATTCTGGATAAATATGCAGATATTGCAGAAGAAAAGCTTAAAAAAGTAAAAGGAATTACTGATGTTTCAAGATCATGGAACAGGGATAAGCCTGAAATTATGATAATTCCTGATTTTGAAAAAATGAACAGACTTGGAATTACTTCTTCAGATATAGGAAAATATCTTAATGCCTTGTCTTCTGGTATTGATGTTTCATTTTTCAATGTAAAAAATCATCAGGGATTTTTTGTGAATTTAAGTTTTCTGCAAAATGATCAGGACATAATAAAAAACCTTAAAAATATTAGCATAAAAACAAAAAACGGCTTTGTTCCCTTAATGGAAATTGCAGAGTTTAAAACTGATTTTAAAAGGGAGACAAATACAAGAAAAAATTTTGAAAATTCTTTGAGCATAAAAGGTTTCAGAGACCTTGCTCCGATTTCATTTATTCAAAAAGATGTCTTAAAAATAATAAATGAACTTGATCTTCCTTATGGCTATGAAATTTCTCAGGAAGGTGAAAAAAAAGCAATGGATCAAAGTTTTAAAGGGCTTAAAAATGCAGTTCTTATTTCTATTGTGCTTGTTTATTTTTTTCTTGTAATTTCAAACAAATCCTTTGTTCTTCCGATTGTTATAATGATTTCAATTCCCTTTGCCATGACAGGTGCTGTATGGGCAATTCTTTTTTCAGGGGAAAGCATGTGCATGCCTGCATTTATGGGAGTAATTCTTTTATCTGGTATTGTAGTAAATAATGCTATTTTACTTCTTGATTTTATAACAGAAAAAAGAAAAGAAGGCGTTTCACGCTTTGAGGCGGTATCTTTGTCAATTAAGACAAGGACAAGGCCTGTTCTTATGACTGCTGCAAGTACGGCTGCAGGAATGCTTCCTGTTGCATTAAAACTTGCTGTAGGGCTTGAAAGACTTGCTCCGCTTGCAGTTGTTGCTGTAGGCGGACTTATTGTTTCAACATTTCTTACACTTTTTTTTATTCCTCTTTTTTATTCAATGGCTGATGATTTGATGAGTTTTTTTAAAGATTAAGCAAGAGACTTTAGTAGAAATTTAGAAAATGATTACCCTGAAACTGGAATTTTTTTTGTTTGGTTCACGGAAGATTAAATTTTGAACTTTACATGTCAAAGCGGGATTTAAAATTTAATTTTTTAAATATTTTTATCTCTCTTAAAGGTTTATTTTTCATCTTATTCAGATGTTGAAATAAATTTTATCAGGCAAATTATTAAATAAATTTGGTATTTTTTTATTTTCTAAAAATTATTTTTATCTAAGATATTGTTAATAAGTGATTTTATAGCAAAATATAGCTATCTAAAATAGAAGATTAAAACAAGGCAATATATCTCTATGTTACTGTAAATAAGATAATAAACTAAAAAAATATTGAACCCTGCAAGTAATTTTGTTATTTATTAAACACTATTTACATTTCTTGTATTTACTAAATAAACATAAATCAGGGGTGATTTTTTGAAAAAGAAAAAGGTAATTACCATATCTTTTCTTCTTTTCGGACTGGCAGTTTTCATTGGATTTTTATTAACTGCGTTTACATACAAGGTTATGACTGTTACCTCAACGCCGGGTTTTTGTGCTTCATGCCATGAAATAGAAGCTGCTGTTGAATCCTGGCGTACATCAACCCATGCCTCCAACGACAAGGGCTTTAGGGCAACATGCATGGACTGTCACCTTCCTCCGGCTGAAAACACAATTGAGTTTTTCTTTTTAAAAACAAAACATGGGCTTAAAGATGTTTTTGCACATTTGTTTTTTGGGGAATACAATAAAGAAGAAATGCAGGAAAAGGTTCATCTTGAAATGGAAAATAAAACCTGTATGAACTGTCATTCAAATCTTTTGTATATTCAGACAGACAGGGGTGCAATGAAAGCACACAGGGAATCAATTTATTCCAATCCACAAAGAAGCTGCATGGAATGTCATGCTCCCCTTGTGCACATAAAAAAGGAAACTTATTCAGCAGGTACACAGCTGAATTAAACTATATCGCAGGATAAAAGGAGAAGGAGTCTTTTTATGAAACTGAAATCAATATCAGCATTTATAATTCTGATTTTTATTTTCGGGATTGCCTATGCAGGAATTGCAAATTATTCCAAGCCAAAGGTAATGACAGTTGAAAGAGCTATGCCTGAAGAGGCAAAGGCCTGTATTGAATGTCACGGAGAACTTAATCCAGGACTTGTTGCAGACTGGGCAATGAGCAGGCATGCACATGCAGGGATTACATGTTATGACTGCCACAGGGCAGAACCAGGCGATCCAGATATAAATTCAGCCCATAAAAAAGAATATAATAATAAAGATCTTCCATACGGCGATTCAAAATATTATGTTCCAATTTCAACAATAGTTTCACCAAAAGACTGCTCAAGATGCCATGCCCAGGAAGCAGAGGAATATGCAAAAAGCAAACATGCAAATACCCTGGAAATTATATGGAAAATAGATTTCTGGCTTATTGACGGAATGAATTCTGAGCTTGAAAGGGAATCTGGCTGCTATTATTGCCATGGCAGTGTGGTTGAAATGGAAAAAGACGGTTCGTTCAAAGAAGGTTCATGGCCAAATGTCGGTGTTGGCCGGCTTAATCCTGACGGAAGTCTTGGAAGCTGTACAAGCTGCCATACAAGACACAGATTTTCAGTTGGTGAAGCAAGAAAACCTGAAGCATGCGGACAGTGTCATTTAGGTCCTGATCATCCACAGATTGAAATTTACAATGAATCAAAACATGGTGATCTTTACCATACTTTTAAAGATGAATATAATTTTGATGCAGCTCCAGGCACATGGACACCTGGTGTAGATTACAGAGGGCCAACATGTGCATCATGCCACATGTCAGGTGTAAAAGGTGTTAATACAAGCCATGATGTAACAGAAAGACTTTCCTGGGAACTTCAGGCTCCAATGTCAATCCGTCCTGAAAATTTTGAAGCTTTCCCAGCAGATACAAACTGGGAAGAGGAAAGATCGAAAATGGCCCTTGTCTGCCAGCAGTGCCATTCAAAATCCTGGACAGATGATCATTACAGAAAAACAGACAATGTAATAAAAGAATACAATGAAGTATATTACAAGCCTGCAAAGGAAATGCTTGATAAACTTTATGCAGAAGGAAAACTTGATAAATCTAAGTTTTTTGATGAAGTCCTTGAAGTAGAGTTTTATGAACTTTGGCATCATGAAGGAAGAAGGGCAAGAATGGGTACAGCCATGATGGCTCCTGACTATGCCTGGTGGCATGGATTTTATGAGTGCAAGAACAGGTTCAACCATTTCATGCATGAAGCAGAACTTCTTTTAGAAGGAAAAGCAGATTCAAAAAAAGCTAAAAACTATCCAAACGCTACAGGCCCAACAAAAAAACCTGAACTTTTAAAATATAAAAAGTAGAATAAATATCAAAAATCAAAAAACCGGGTAAAAAAAACCGGTTTTTTGATTTACATCAAAGAATCATCTCAAAAAATTTGCAATTATCAGTTCAAACAACATTGAAACTTTAATTTTTAAAAATAAAGGACTGATAATGAACTTATTCAAAAAAATTTTTCAGGGTAAAAAAACAGATTTATCTTCAAACTCAACAAAGGAGGCTTTGCCCATGTTTTGTTTTCAATGTCAGGAAACTGCAAAAAATCAGGGTTGTACCAAAAGAGGAGTATGCGGAAAGGCAAATGATACAGCAAATCTACAGGATCTTCTTATCCACAGTGCAAGAGGCTTAAGTTATGCTGCATCAAAGGCAGGTCTTAAGGGAAGCGAGTTAAATCAGGCTGCCGAGTTTGTTTCAAAGGCAATGTTTGCAACAATTACAAATGCAAACTTTGATGATGATAAAATTATTGCTCTTACAAAAGAGGCAATTTCAAGAAGAGATGCAATTGTAAAAAAAGCCGGTTTAAACGGTGATCTTCCAGACTGCTCAAAGTTTGAGGAAATTTCAGCTGAAAAAGCAGCAGTATCAGGAATTCTTGCAGAAGAAAACGAAGACATCAGATCTTTAAGGGAAACAATTACAATAGGTGTGAAGGGAATGTGTGCCTATTACGAGCACGCAAATGTTTTAGGATATTTTGATGAGGAAATTTCAAAGTTTATTCTTGAATCACTTGCTGCAACAGAAGTTGAAAAAGATGGAGACAAACTTCTTCAATGGCTTTTAAAAACAGGGGAGTTTGCAGTTACTACAATGGCTCTTCTTGACAAGGCAAACACTGAAACTTATGGAAACCCTGAAATTACTCAGGTAAATATTGGTGTAAGAAATAATCCGGGTATTCTTATAAGCGGCCATGACTTAAAAGATATGGAAAATTTATTAAAGCAGACTAAAGGTACAGGAATTGATGTTTATACACACGGTGAAATGCTTCCTGCAAACTATTATCCTGCTTTTAAAAAATATGACCATTTTGTTGGAAACTATGGAAATGCATGGTGGAAGCAAAATGAAGAATTTGAGTCCTTTAACGGTGCAATACTTATGACAACAAACTGCATTATTCCTGTTAAGGATTCTTATAAGGACAGAATTTTTACAACAGGAATGACAGGTTATCCAGGACTTTTGCACATTGAAAAGCCTGAAAAAGGTGAAAAGGATTTTTCAGCTGTAATTGAATGTGCAAAAAAATGCAAGCCTCCAATTGAAATTGAAAAAGGCACAATTACAGGCGGATTTGCTCATCATCAGACACTTGCACTTGCAGATAAAATTGTTGAAGCTGTAAAATCAGGTGCAATCAAAAAGTTTGTTGTAATGGCAGGCTGCGACGGAAGAATGAAGTCAAGGGAATATTTTACAGACATGGCAAAGGCTCTTCCAAATGATGCTGTAATTTTGACAGCTGGATGTGCAAAATACAGATACAACAAACTGAATCTTGGAGATATTGGCGGTATTCCAAGAGTTTTAGATGCAGGACAGTGCAATGACTCATATTCTCTTGCAGTGATCGCACTTAAACTCAAGGAAGTTTTTGGAGCAGAAGATATAAATGATCTTCCAATTGATTTTGCAATAGGATGGTATGAGCAGAAAGCTGTAACAGTTCTTCTTGCACTTCTTCACCTTGGTTTTAAAGGTGTAAGAATAGGGCCTACACTACCGGCTTTTCTTTCAGAAAATGTTGCAAAAACACTTATTGATACTTTTGATCTTAAAAAGACTACAGATGTTGAAACAGACCTTAAAGATATCATGTCATAAATTAAGGCTTTAAAGCACTCATTTAAAAAATAAAATCGCACTGAATTTTTTCAGTGTGATTTTATTTTAATCAAAACTTTGTATTATCTGTTTAATGGGTATAATATAAGTTCAATATCTATAAATAATTAATCAAACATATCAGTTAAGGTGCTTAGCCTTAAGTATTCAAAAGTTTAATAATTCCAAAAACATTTTGAGCTTTATTAAAATCTGCAAACTTTAATAAAAGGAGATGAAATGGATCTTTCAACCAATTATATGGGTCTTAGTTTAAAAAGTCCTGTAATAGCAGGAAGTTCAGGATTGACCAGCTCTGTTGAAAATGTCAAAAAACTTGCTTTAAACGGTGCAGGAGCTGTTGTATTAAAGTCTATTTTCGAAGAAGAGGTAAGATATGAATATGCAGATTTTCTTGAAACTGCCAAAAAAAAGTGGGGTGATCCTAAATATTTTGATTATGAAGGCCAGAGAAATCCTATTGAGTATTATGATTATCTTATCCGCGAAGAAAACCTTAAAAAATACACTGAACTTATAGAAAACTGCAAATCAGAAACAGATATTCCGGTAATAGCAAGTATAAACTGTTTTTTTTATTCAGTAGAATGGCTTGCATATGCCAAAAACCTTGAACAGGCAGGTGCCGACGGCCTGGAACTTAACATGTTTTTTCCGCCTACAGATTTTAACCATACCAAGCAGGAAAAAGAAGATCTTTACTTTAAAATTATTGAAGAAGTAACAAAAACTATTTCCATACCAATAGCTTTGAAAATCAGTCCATATTTTACTGATCTTGGGCCGGTGATTCAGAAATTATCAAAGACAAATATCAAAGGGCTTGTCTTGTTCAACCGTTTTTTCAGTCCTGATTTTGATATTGATAAACTTGAGGTCAAGCCTTCATTTATGCTGAGCACTCCATCTGATCTTGCTTTATCTCTTCGCTGGGTTGCATTTATGGCAAATAAAGTTGACTGTGATCTTTGTGCTTCTACAGGCGTCCATGATTACTCTGCTGTTGTAAAGCAGATTCTTGGCGGAGCTTCCGCTGTTCAGGCAGCATCAACTTTATATAAAAACGGGATTGACTATATTAAAGAAATGATTTCAGGCCTTGAAAAATGGATGGCTTCGAAAAAATACACAAGTATTTCTGATTTCAGAGGTAAGTTAAGCCAGGAAAAAAGTTCTGATCCAGCAGTTTATGAACGTGCTCAGTTCATGCGTTATTATGGGGGAAAGAAAAATATTATTCTTTAGGTTAACTTTTTATAAAAAAATTAAAATGCCTGAGCACTTTAATGTTTGGTTGACTCAGGCATAAAATTATTCATATACAGTTTCTACTCTGTTTCTGCCGTTTTTCTTTGCCAAATATAAACCATTGTCAACCCTTTTTAAAAAGCTGTCTTCAGTGTCGTTAGTTTTGAAAACTGTGACTCCAAGGCTTACAGTAACCGTTTGAGGATTTTTAAAATCTGTCTGTTCAATTTTTTTTCTGAGCCTTTCAGCGAATTCTGTACCACCATTAATTGGTGTATTTGGAAGAAGCACAATAAACTCTTCTCCACCCCATCTTGCAAAAACATCTGTGTCTCTTATTTCTTCCTGTACAAGGCTTGTAAGTTTTTTTAGAACCATGTCGCCTGCATCATGGCCGAAATTGTCATTTATTCCTTTGAAATGATCTATGTCAAGCATAATAACAGAAAGATTTGAGTTGTACCTTTTAAACTTTTTTATTTCAGAGCGAAGCTCTGCAAGAAGTTTACCCCTGTTGAAAATTTTAAGCATCGAGTCTGTCTGGGAAAGCAGAAGAAGCTTTTGTTCCATTTCTTTTCTTTCCTGAATATCTCTTGCTATTGCATAGATAAGTCTGTCTTCAGGATCAGGAAATGATTTCCATGACAGCCAGTTGTATGAGCCGTCTTTTTTTAGGTATCTGTTATCAAAGGATATTATTTTTTCACCGAACTCAAGTTTTTTTGAAGCTTCAAGGGTTGATTCAATGTCATCTGGATGTATAAGTTCAAGATAAGGCCTGGCTTTCAGTTCCTCATCTGACCATCCCAGAACTTTTTCCCACATTGGACTGAGCTGTTTAAAGTAGCCGTCAAATGTAGCAATGCATATCATATCAAGTGATACTTCAAAAAACATATCCCTTTCTTTGGTTAGTTTTCTCTCATTTGTCACTTCCCTTGCAACTCCAATGATCTGCTCAACTTTGTCGTTGTCAATTACAGGAGAAAGTCTTGTGTGCCAGATTCTTTTTCCTCCGGGAAGGTCAAGTGTTTCTTCATAATCTATAGGAGCTTTTTTTCTGAGACATGTCCTGTAATTTTTTTCAACCTGCTCAGAAATATCTTTACCAAGAATTTCAAAAGGAGTTTTACCTTTAATATTTTGAGTTAAAAGTCCTGTAAGCTTTTCATGTGCAGGATTCAGCTTTATAAATCTGAATATTTGCTCATTTTCAACCTTTATAAGAAAAATTGCATCTATGGTGTTATTAAAAATTGAGTCATATTCGTTCAAAATTTCCTTTAATTTTTTTTCAGCTTCTTTTTGCTCTGTAATGTCGTTTTGAATGGCAACGAAATTTTCAATATTTCCATTATCATCTTTAATGGGAGAGATGATTTGAAATGCATGGTAGAGTTCATTGTTTTTCTTTTTGTTTGTTATTTCCTCTTTCCATGTTTTACCCTGACTTAATGCTTTCCAAAGCCTTGCATAATAGTCTGAAGACATTTTGCCGCTTTTAAGTATACTTGTTTTTTTCCCTATTACTTCTTTTTCTGTAAAACCTGTGAATTTTAGAAAAGCAGGATTTACATATTCAATAGTTCCTTTATTGTCTGTTATCATAAGAAAGTGTTCAAGGCTTTCTATACTGTCAGTGAAAATTTCAAGTTTTGCTTCAAGAGACTTTATTTTTTTTATCAATTGTTCGTGTGTTGAATTTAAGTTATTCATATTAGCCTATGCTTTTTTATGCTGAATTTATTATTTGATTTACTTTATATTATTTGCCTGTTGCATGTAAATATGGTTTTTAAAAGGCGGCATATAGACCTTAATTAAGGAAGATAAATGAAAAAAATACTTGTTGTAAAGCATGTACCATTTGAAGGACCCGGATTTATATCATCCTGGGCGGCAAGCAAAAGCATTGGTGTTGATATAATTTCTTCATGGAAAGATGAGCTTCCAGATGTTTCAGATGATCAAGGCGTTGTTATAATGGGAGGACCCATGAGTGTAAACGATGACATTGTTTTCATAAAAAAAGAAATGTTATGGGTAAAAAAACTTTTGGAAAAAAATCATAAAGTTCTAGGTATCTGTCTTGGAGCACAGATTATTGCAAATGCTCTTGGAGCTTCAGTTTTTAAAGGAAAAGAACCTGAAATTGGATGGTTTCCTGTTTTTTTAGATAAAAGTATTGAAAATGAAGGTCTAAAAAATATTTTTAATGAAAGTGAGCTTGTTTTCCACTGGCATGGTGAAGCCTTTGATCTTCCTATGGGAGCAAATAGAATATTTTTTAATGATGCCTCGGACTGTCAGGGTTTTTATAAAGGTAATGCAGCAGGTTTTCAGTTTCATATGGAAACTCAGATCGAAACTGCAAAAGCTCTAATTGAAAACTGCCCGGAAGATATTGAAAAAAGAGGCGTTTTTATCCAGGCTAAAGAAGAAATTTTAAAAGATAATAAAAACTTTGATTCAATAAATAGTCTTATGAACAGTTTTCTTGACTGGTGGGCATTTGTGGATAAGTGAGTTTGATGGAAAAGGTTTTATGCAAAAAAAGCATAAAACCTTTTGCAAGCTTAAATATTTTTCAAGTTTTCCGGAAGTTTTAAAACAAAATCTTTTATTTCATCCCTTACTTTTCTGTAGCAGTCTAGTTTTTTTTCTTCATCATCATATTCAAGAGCAAGCTTTGGCGGATCATCAAAACCAATATGAACAACCTTTGAATTTCCAGGGAAAAAAGGGCAGGTCTCATGTGCATGACCGCAGACTGTTACAACATAATCAAATGTTTCGTCTTTAAATTCATTTATGTTCTGGGATTTATGGGATGAAATGTCAACTCCAGTCTCTTTCATTACTTTTACAGCATTTTGATTAAGTCCGTGAGTTTCAATTCCTGCTGAAAAAGCCTCTATTTCATCATTTTTTAATGCTCTGGCAAAGCCTTCAGCCATCTGGCTTCTGCATGAATTTCCTGTACATAAAAAAAGTATTTTAAGTTTTTTTGTCATTTTGTTCTCCAATGGCAAAGTTTAATTTTTAGACTAAATAATTTGTTATAATTTTTACAAGGTCAAGTAAAATTAGATAAAATTAATAATTTTAATATAAAACTAACATTTTTGATTTGAATCAAAGATAATAAGTCTTATTTTCCATATAATGAACCAAAATTGATAATGTTCATATAAAAGGGAGGCAGAAATTATGGCAAAAAAAGATATTTTAAATAATGGTTTTTCTGATAAAAATTTTAAAATGACTCTTATTCATGAATCTGAAAATTTTAAGATTATTAATTTTAATTTTAAAAAAGGCCAGACTCTACCTGTTCATTCACATGATATAGATGGAGAAGCAGCTATCACAATTCTTGAAGGAGAGGGTAAGTTCCTTGGAGCGGATGGAGTTGAAATTCCGGCTAAAAAAGGAGAAATGCTTGTTTCTCAAATAAGAGATCCACATGGTGTCAAGGCTGATACTGACATGAGTGTTCTTGTAGTAATAGCTCCTCCAATCTGATAAAAATTGAATATAGGGGTTCATGTTTGCATGGTATACAATGAACCCCTATGCTTTTGAATTTATTTTAAGGTGTTATTGAGTTGGAATTTAATGAAAAAATTCAGCTTAGTTCCTCTTTTTAAATTAATTGTCTAATAAAACAATAATGGAAAATATCTAAAGTACTGGAAGAATATCTCCTGCACAAACTTTACCCTCAAGCCATGATTCAATCTGAACCTTTAAAAGTGAAAATTTTTTAAATCCCTGATTTAAAACCTTTGCACCGGAATCATCTTGAAGAACAAGAGATGGAAAAGCCCTGACACCAAGGAGCTTTGCCTTTTCAATATCTTTAACCGCAAGTTCTTTTGTCTGCGGGTCATAAAATTTTGAAGAAAAATAATTTTCATCAACTCCTGTTTTTACTGCAATTTTTAAAAGGGTTTCAAATTCAAATATGTTTTCAAGGTCTTCGTAAAAAGCCTTGTGCATGTTTTTATAAAAATTGTAGGAAAGTTCTTCGTTAATTTGTTTTACTGCCTGAAAACCTATACACCCAGGATCTGAAATATAGGGCATTTCATCTGCCTCTTCTATATTTACAGATGCTTTAATGTGTTTTCCAGTTTTTGATTCAACCTCTTTCCAGTTCTTTTTGAGAAGTTTTTTCAAGGCTCTGTCCAAAACTATTTCCCTTTCAAAAACAAGTCCTCCCATTATGTATGAAAAGCTCAAATCCTTTGAAAATTCTTTTTTTATTTCTTCAAAAATATCTGTAAATGCATAGCACCATGAGCATACAGGATCACCCACGTAAAAAATTTTTTTCATTATATCTCCCTGATAAATCATAGCTTTTTTTTAAACCAAAATCATTTGGTTCAATCTTAGTCTTTATTTGTCATATATTTTATTTTTAATCAATAAATCGGACAGGCAGTTTTATTTTCAATTTTTATGTGGTGGTCAGAAATTCTTTTAATCTGGTCCAGAGAATGTGAAACTATTATTATTGTGCATTCATTTTTAAGTTCCTTTAAAAGAGTTTCAATCTTTTTTTCTGATTCAGGATCAAGGGATGACGTTGGTTCGTCAAGCATAAGAATTTCAGGTTTTGCAATAAGAGCCCTTGCAATTGAAAGCCTTTGCTGCTGTCCTCCTGAAAGAGATGAAGCAGGCATTTTAAGTCTTTTTTTCACTTCTTCATAAAGATGGACTTTTTTCAATGTGCTTATTATTTCTGTTTCAAGGTTTTTTGATTCAATTTTTGGGGCAGAGAGAAGCCTGAAAGGAAAAAGCAGATTTTTTTCAATACTCATTGGAAAAGGGTTCGGGTTTTGAAAAACAAGTCCTGTTTTCTGTCTGAGCCATGGAAGATGAACTGACCTGTCAAATATATCAACCCATTTATTATCTAAAAATGAATTTATGCTTCCCTTAACTTTGGCACCTTCAAATTCTTCGTAAAGCCTGTTAAGACAAATAAGAAGCGTGGATTTACCGGCTCCTGAAACTCCTGATATTGCAGTTATTTTATTTTGTTTTATTTCAAGATTTATGTTTTTTAAAACATCGGTATTTTTATATTTAAAATAAAGATTATTAATTTTTATTTTCATTTTTTTTCTGCCTGTAAAAAACAGCCTTTCTTATTAAAAAAGATAATACAAAAAGAAAACAGCATATCGAAACAAGTAAAACCGAAGCATTGTAAGCCATTACAAGTTCTTTTTCTGAAGAATACTGTGAAGATGTGTAGTAAATAAAAAAGGGAAGAGCTTCGTATTTTCCAAAAATATTTCCGGGAATCCCTGCATTTGCAACTGCTCCTGTAAGCATAATTACAGAAGTATCCTCAGCACATCTTGCAACGCTAAGAAGGATTTTGCTTAAGATCTGGCTTAAGTTTTTTGGAATAAGAACAAGTCTTATGTTTTCAGTTTTTGATGCTCCAAGCAAAAGAGCTGTGAGTCTTAATTCTTTGTCAGTTGATTTCATGGCTTCTTCCGTGCTTTTTGCAATGTATGGTAAAACAAGAAATGAAAGTGAGAATGCAGATGCCGCAATGGAAAAACCGGGACCTTTTCCTTCAAAAATTTTATGAATCAGAAGAATTATTGAAAATCCGAAAAGTCCTGTAACAATTGATGGAAGTCCTGCTAAAATATCTGTTGATACACTCAAAAACCTGTATGTTTTTTTATTTGCATACTCACTTAAAAAAATTCCTGTACCTGTTCCTGCAGGAATTGCAATGATCATTGAGGTTACTATAATCAGAAAAGTCCCGGCAGCTGCAGGAAAAAGTCCTTCAAATACCGGTTCTTTAAGAAGTATTGCTTTTACTAGATCGGCATTCCCAAATATGGATGATTTTGAAAAGGGGCTTTCAGCCTTAATTAAAAGCCAGCATATAAAAGAAACAAGAACAGATGAATAAATAAAAAAACTTAAATATGAAAACAATTTGAATAATTTTATTTTCATTTTACGCACCGGTTTTTTTATAAATTATTTTTGAAACAATGCTTAAAACTGCAGTAATAAGATAAAGTAAAATTCCGCAGGCAAAAATTGACCCGAATTCGGGACTGTCATAATCTGAAGCCATTACAAGACCTATATGGGCGGTAAGGGTTCTTCCGCTTTCAAATGGAGACAGTGGGTATGAAATTGAGTTTCCTGCAAGCATAAGGCTTATCATTGTATCTCCGATTGCTCTTCCCATTCCAAGGAATACTCCTGCATAAATTCCGTTTTTTGCATTTGGAATAACAAGGTATAAAAGTGTTTCAGTTCTTGTTGCTCCAAGTGCAAGTCCTCCTTTTACAAGCGAGGTTTCAGATTCAATGATGCTGTCATAAAAAAAGAAAATCATTGTTGGAGAAATGAGCAGTGCAAGCATAAGTGAAGCACTTAAAATACTGTATCCTGAACCTGATGGTCCAATATTTCTAATAAAAGGAATAATAAGAAAAACTCCAATAAAAGCATAAACAACAGTTGGAATGGAAGAGGCTGTCCTTATAAGTGCAATTGCAGGTTTTTTTAAAAATCTATGGCCAGTTGAAGCTGCAAAACAGGCAAACCCAAGGCTTAAAAAAAATGCTGTAAAAACGGAAGGTAAAGCTATTAGAAATGTTGTGTAAATCATGGGTAAAATTCCATATTTACCTTGCAAAGGGTTCCAGGTGTCAAAGAAAAAGGAAAAACCTGACTGCTTAAAAAATGGAATTCCAAGGAACACAAGAAGAATAAGAATGGAAAAAATTACACTAAAGGCACAAATGGTTCCAGAATAAATTGTAAATTTAAGCAAAAGATCTGATTTGGTCTGGATCTTCAAATGAACACTACCTTTTTGTCTGGAGAATGAAGCCGCAGTAATTTATCTGCGGCTTTTTGTTTAAGAAAGACCTAAGTTGAGCGATTTTCAAGTTTGCTGCATATACAAGGCAAATTGCATCAGGCTATACTTTTGCTATGCGTGATGCAATTTAACGCCGTAGATGCAGCAAAATTGGAAAGCCCGCAGGGTTTCATATTTTTAAATATAATAAGCTTAATTCATTAAAATTTATTAAATTAAAAATATGAAACGCTCAATTTAAGAAAAATTTATCTTTCAGCAGGAATAAAACCTTTTGCTTTGATAATTTTCTGGCCGTCTTCAGAATAAAGATAATCTATGAATTTTTTTGCAAGCCCTTTTGCCTCACCCTTTGTATTGCTGAAAAGTCCTCTTGAAACAGGGTATTTCCCTGATTTTACATTATAAAGATCAGGGTATGCTCCGTTTAAGGAAACTCCTTTGACATTATTGTCAAGATGGCCCACAGAAATATAGCCAATTGCATTATCATCTTTAGATACAGCAGTTTTCATGGCACCGTTTGAAGAAATAAAAACCGCCTTCTGGGTTATATTTCCCTTTGAAAGTGCTTTTTTCCAGAAAACTTCTCTTGTACCGCTTGCTTCATCCCTGGTGTAGATGTTTATTGATGCGTCTTTGCCTCCAATTTCTTTCCAGTTTGTGATTTCTCCTGAAAAAATCCTTTGAAGGGTTTTAGTGTCTATATCTGACACAGGATTGTTTGTGTTTACAACAACTGCAACTCCATCAATTGCCCATTTATACATGGAAAGATTGTATTTTTCTATTTCGTTTTCAGTTGGTTTTCTTCCGGAGTTTCCAATATCAATAAGTCCTTCTCCTGCTTTTTTTATTCCTGTTCCTGAACCTCCGCCTCCAATTGTAATTCTGATATCTGGATTAAATTTCATTATATTTTGCGAGGCTTCTTTTAAAACAGGAATGTGTGCTGTGCCGCCTGCAATATCAAGACTTCCTTTTTCATTTTCAAAATTTGAAAGATTGTTTTGTGCAAAGCAGTTTATGGAAACAAGAAGAAACAGCGGAAGACTTATAAAAAATAATTTTTTCATTTTTATCCCTTTTTTGCTGATAGTTGATGTTTAAACGAAAATATTTAGCATTTGATAAAAATGAAATGCAAATTCATAATTTTAATGAATAGCTTTATGGCAATAGAAAAATTCTATTTGTTAAGAAATGAAAAAGGCGTAAAAATTTATTATGCTTTTTACGCCTTTAATATCAGTTTAGCTTAATTGGTAATGGCTGCTGCATTTTTTCTGAGCCGCTTTATTCCCACCAATGCTCCAAGGCAGGAAAAAGTTTTTCCTCGTGAAATCGGCTCATAAAAAAACAGAATCAGTTTTTATTAATAAAGCGGCTTTTCTGTCAGTTAAAGTTTTATTATTTCAGGTTTAAATCAGCCAATACCGCCAAAGGCAATATTAAGAACAAGAACAAGAACTGCAACAGGAACAAAAATATATTTTGAATAAAATTCAAACCACTTGCCGAACTTGAATCCGTCCCCTTTGTTTATTTCTTCTCTTGCCTTTGAAGCTCCGTAAATCCAGAAAAATACAAAAGCAGATACAAGAGCACCAAAAGGAAGAACATAAACAGTTGTAATATCAACCCATTTCCCAAAAAGAGCCATGTTTAAATCAAGTGGAATACCTATAACAAAAGCAAGAATTGATAAAAGAATAACTGTTTTTGTTCTTGAAATTTTTGTTTTATCCATAAATCCTTCAACAGCAGGTTCAAGCATGCTTATTGAAGAAGAAAGTGCAGCAAAAACAACAGAAAGGAAAAAAACAGTTCCAAAAAGAAGTCCGCCGGGCATTTGATTTACAATATTTGGTATTGTAATAAAAAGAAGTCCAGGGCCTGCATTTGGATCAAGATTAAATGCAAAAACTGCAGGAATAATAACAAAGGCTGCAAGAAGAGAAGCCAGGAAATTAAATGTTACAGTCTGTAATGCGGCAGATGGAATTGAAGTTTCATCCTTTGCATAGCTGCCGTATACAAGCATGGTAGCACCGCCAAGACTAAGTGTAAAAAAAGCCTGGCCAAGGGCCATTACCCAGGTTTCAGACATTGCAATTTTTGACCAGTCCGGCATAAAAATATATTTGAATCCTTCAAAAGCACCATCAAGGGTAACTGACCGGAATAATAAAAGTATAAGCATTCCAAAGAATAATGGCATTATTATTTTGTTTGCCTTTTCAATTCCTTTTGAAACTCCAAAAAATACAATTACAAGATTTATTATGATTGCAGCTCCATGCCATGATATTGATGCTGAACTTCCAGGAAAGCTATTGAAATATGAAGGAATGTCCATTGTTGAAAAACTGCCTGACATGGCAAGGAAAAAATATTTGATAAGCCAGCCTATAACTATTGTGTAGAAAATATAAATGGAATAAATTGCAGCAACAGGAATAAGACCCAGTGCTGCACCAAAGCCCTTATATTTTTCATTTTTAGATTTAAAAACATTTTCAAAGGCACCGATTGCACCTTTTTTCTGGCTTCTTCCAAAAGCCCACTCACCCATAAGTCCTACAGCTGCTATGCCAAAAACAAATAAAATATAAGGTATAAGAAATGAAGCTCCGCCGTATGCTCCAACTCTCCATGAAAAAAGCCAGATATTACCAAGTCCGATAGCAGAACCAACACTTGCAAGAATAAATGCAAATTTGCTGGTCCAGGTTTCCCTTTCCATAACCCCCCCTGATTAACTATTGTCTGTTTTAGTGAAAAAGATTTGTTTTGCAAGATAGGATGCAATTAAAATAAAAATTACGTCCCTTATTATATAATAGATATATTGAAGATTAGTTGCTTCTTCTGAAACTGATGTAAAACACCCGCATGAAATATTAAGGCCTCTTGCAATATTAAAAACTATAAGCCCCCCAAATGAAACAAGCATTATAAGAGATAAAACTACAGCACCTTCAAGAAAAAGTCCTGAAATAAGCATAGCTGCAATTGTAATTTCCAGGTAAGGAAGAAAAAAGGCAGTTTCATTAATTAAATAATCAGGAAGTATTTGATAGTTTGAAATTATTTCTGCAAAAGAAGAAGGATTAAAAATTTTTGAAAATCCTGCAGTAAAAAAAATAATTCCTAAAATTACTCTTGCTGTAAAAATTGAATGTTTTTTAAATTCTGTATCCATTTTTTTCTCCGTAATCAGTTCTCTGTTGAAAAAACAGGAAGATTATTTTCTTTCCAAAGGCCCCAGCCGTCTATTAAAATATTTACATTTTCATACCCTGAATCTTTTAAAAATTGTGCTGTTATCTCACTGGAATCACAAGTTTTTCCATCGCAGTATACAATGATTTTAATTGTTTTGTCCGGATATGCAGATAAAAAATCAAAAGAATACTCAAGATGGTTTTCGGCAGGGACATTAACTGCATCTTTTATATGGTTTTTTTCGTAGATTTTTTTGCTTCTTGAATCAACAAAAATTCCATTTTTATTGTCAAATACAGATTTTGCATCATCAAATGAAATAATTGAAATTTCTTGATTGAGTATTATGTCTGAAACTGATTCTTTAAAAGAAAAATTATCCTTTGAAAAATAATAAAATAAAAGACCTGTCAATAATGTTATTAATAAGATACAAACGCAGTCTTTTATAAACTTTGGGATTTTTTTAAGAAAGTTTATCATTTTTATATCCTGTAAATTAAAAGATTAAACAATAAAATGAAGTTCAGATATCATATTTTACTTAATATTTATACTTTTTAGCATTAAAAAATTTTTAATAAAAGAAATCTGGCGGTTTTAATCACAAAATTTACAAAAATTATTAAAAATCAGCTGTAAAATTTATTATTGTACCTGAATTGAGCGATTTTCAAGTTTGCTGGATATAACTGCAAATTGTATCAGGCTGTACTTTTGCTATGCGTGATGCAATTTAATGCCGTAGATACAGCAAAATAGGAAAGCCCGCAGGTTTTTATATTTTTAAATATAATAAGCTTGATTCATTACAAATTTCTTAATTTAAAAATATGAAACGCTCAATTTAGGTTGTAGTTTCCTTAAATATTGGTTTATAAAGTTTTACTTGAAAAATAATCTGATTTTATTTTTTAAGTATGAAGTTTATTTAGTTTTAACAAAAGGGAGAATAAAATGACAATATTTGAAAATACAGAGTCCTTTTCAAAGGAAGAAATAGAAAAAAGAAAAAAAGCAATTTTTGATTGCATGGGTAAAAGAGCCCAAAATGCAATTATAAAAAAAGGATATGAAACTTGGAATCCTTTTGAAGAACCAAAGCATCCAATAGAAATCAGAAAGGATAAAACCGGCAATACTGTTTCTGGAATTGTAAAAATGTTTTTTGACGATTTTCCTGAAAAAAAGGGAAACAATGCATACATAAAAGTTGTTGAAGAAATGGCTCTTGGAGTTGTAACAGATGATGAAAGAGTAAAGGCACGTTATCTTTTTTCCATGTGGTATAAAAAACATCTCGAAAACGCAGGGATTGATGATGACTGGTCATAAAAAAAAGATTTATGAATTTATTGAAAATTCACCTTCAAAATTAAGCACCAAGGATATTGCAGTTTATTTTGAAGACAAAGGACTTGATTTTAAAACTGTTAAATCACTGGTAAAAGAACTTTTAAATGAAGGTCAGATTGAATATTCATATGAACTGGGAAACAGTTTTTTAACACCTTCATTTAATAAATTTGTAAAAATTTCAGATAAAGTTATTGTTTATCCCCCTCATTTGAGCAGCCCAAAGAAAAAAAATGGTTTTTATTATTTAAAAATAGAAAATTCAACATCTTTTGGACGTGGAAATCATCCAACAACAAGGCTTTGTCTTCTTGGAATGGAAAAAGCTCTTCAAAAGGAAAATTTTAACAAAAAAAAATTTTTTGATCTTGGATGCGGAACAGGGATTCTTGCAATTGCAGCAGCTTTTTTCGGGTTTGAAAAATGTTTTGCTGTTGATATTGATCCTGTTGCTGTTTTTGATTCCAAACATAATGCAGAAATTAATAATCTAAGTGAAAAAGTAATTGTAGATACTTCATGGCCTGAAAACTGCAAATTCAACCTTATTGCAGCAAATTTAAGACCCAGGGGGCTTTTTGAATTTAAAAATAACTTAAAGGAAAGGCTTGAAAAAAATGGCAGCCTTGTTCTTTCAGGATTTAAGTCAGATGAAAAAAAATTTGTTTTAAAAGGTTTTGATAATTTTTTAATAGAGAAAATATGGGAAGAAAAAGGGTGGTGCGGTGCATTGTTAAACCCATATTAACAAGGATTTACATTGTTTTCGCTCAATTTGTTTGAAATATTTATATAATCTTCAAGTTCAAGATCTTCGCCCCTTGAAGAAAGTGAAAGATCAAGGCTTTCAAAAATATTTTGAAGAAGAGCCTTGTCTTTTATTCCTTTGCCAAGGGAATTTTTTAATGTTTTTCTTCTTTGGCCAAATGAAAGCTTTACAATTTCATGAAAAGTTTTTTCATCTTTAACCTTGTTTGTTTGTTCTTTTTTAAACTCAATTACAATTACGCTTGAATCTACCTTTGGCCTTGGATAAAAAAGTGATGGTTTTAAACCTGCAATTATTTTTAAATCTGCATAATATTTCAGTATAACCGAAATTCTTCCGTAGTCTTTTGTTCCCTTTGGAGCAGCAATTCTTTGTGCAAGCTCTTTTTGAAGCATAAAAACACATTTTTCAATTTTATGGCTTTGTTCAAGTGCCTGGAAAATAATCTGTGAAGAAATATTGTATGGAAGATTTCCAATTAAATAATTTTTTTTTTCAGTGCTTAAAAGTGATCCAATATCTGTTTTTAAAATATCCTGATTAATAATTTTAACATTGGAGCAAAGGTCTTTTTCAAGTTCTTTTTCAAGAATTGGAATCAGCCGTTTATCCTTTTCAATTCCAAATACAAAATCTCCATGTCTTGATGCTGCCTTTGTCAAGGCCCCAAGCCCGGATCCTATTTCAATTATGTTTGATCCTTTTTCAATTTCTGCCTTTTTAATTATCATTTCAGGGGTTGAAGGATCTACTAGAAAGTTTTGTCCAAATTCCTTTTTAGGAAAATATCCGTATTCTTTCATTATTTTTGATGGAGTTGTCATTCTATTGGAATATCCTCTTCGTTTCTTAATCTTTTTACCCAGTATTTAGTAAGGAAATATGAGCCTATTGCTGAAGGAAGGCCAAGTACTGCACCTCCAAAAAGCATTGAGTAGAAAATGTCCATTTGAGAGTGTAAAAGAAGCCTTGCTTCTTCAAGCTTTATGGAAAGTTTCATTTTTGCACCCATAATGTCTATGAGCTTATATATAATTCCTATATCGGCGTGTTCAAAGCCAAGGACTGCAATTCCTGCGTAATATGCAGCTGCATAAAAAATTGGGATTGTTAAAGGGTTGCTGAGCCATACGCAAATAACGGCAGCTCTTTTGCTTCCCCGTAAAATAATGGCGAATACAATGCCAAGAATTGTATGGAAAGGAACAAGCGGAGAAAAAGACACAAATACTCCGGCTGCAACGCCCATGGAAATATTATGGGCAGTTCCGTCAATTGTAGCAAGTTTCCATAAAAACTTTTGAAATTTTTTCATTTAGTACATTCAATCTCCAAAAGAGTCAGCCCATAATAAAATATTTTGCTCTGTTAATACAGTGAGGTTTAAAGATTTGCAATTAAAATTGCAACTATTTTTAATCATTTTAAATATGGTCTTGTAGACTTGTTTAAAATTTAATAAAGTAAAGAAAATAATTGATAAATTTACTTTAATTTTTTATCTGACTGTCTTTTTTAGATAATTAAATAGGAGTATTGAATGGCTGGGAAAAAGAATAAAAATCTTGGACTTTTAATTTCAGAACTTATGGAAGAATACAATATCCCTACTAAAAAAGATTTTGAAAGACTTAATCAAAGGCTTGATGAGCTTGAAAATCTTTTAAAACAGGCAGCTCTTGCTTCCATGTATTCAGGAACAAAAACTACAGTATCAAGGACGGCAGGCAAAAAAATTACTGCTGCCGATATGGTTCTTGATACAGTTAAAAAAGAAAAAAAACCTGTAAATTTTAAATTTATGAAAGAAAAAACCGGATTTGATGACAAAAAATTAAGAAATATAATTTTCAGACTTCATTCAACAAAACAGATAAAAAGGGTTGAAAGGGGTTGCTATCTTCCTGTTGATCTAAAAGAAGATTGATTTTTTTGAGAATTTTTATTTTGTAAAAAATTTTTTCCATATTTTAGCCAGAGAATTTTTTGTTTTATCTTATCAGGGAGCCAAAGCTCTTATTTTGTCTAAGTTTGAGACCCAAAATTTATCCTCATGATATTTGAATATTTTTAGGTTAAAGTTTTTTGATTTGCCTAGCTTAACCAAAAAAATAATATTTTTTGCAAAATATTACCTGTTTTTTTTGACTGCAAATATGCTTATTCTTTGTTCCTGTTTTTTGAAACTCTTGTAAATTTAAATACTCAGGTTATATTTAACCTTAAACGCTGAAGTTTAGGTTTGACTCTGCATTTGTGATGTTATGGAAATTGTGATTTACTAATATTACCAAATAAAATTTGGAAAGGTTTTTACTTTATGACAAATAATTTAAAAGAATATAAGGAAGGTGATGTAATTTCGGGTTACAGGCTTTTAAGAAAAAAAAAACTTGAACTTATAAAAGCCGATTATTTTGAATTTATCCACGAAAAAACTGGTGCAAGACATATTCATATAAAAAGCAGTGACAGTGAAAATGTATTTGGGGTTGCTTTTCGTACAGTTCCCAGTGACTCAACAGGCGTTGCACATATTCTTGAACACACTGCATTATGCGGTTCAAAAAAATACAATGTAAGAGATCCTTTTTTTTCCATGATTAAAAGAAGTCTCAATACTTTCATGAATGCCTTTACTGCGTCTGACTGGACAATGTATCCTTATGCATCTCAAAATGAAAAAGATTTTTACAATCTTATGGGCATTTATCTTGATGCTGCTTTTTTCCCAAATCTTGATGAATTGAGTTTCATGCAGGAAGGCCACAGGCTTTCAGTTGATGAAAACGGAGAGCTTTCATACCAGGGAGTAGTATTTAATGAAATGAAAGGTGCAATGTCATCACAAAGCCAAGTAATGGGGCGGTCTCTTTTAAATGCTCTTTATCCTGATACAACCTACGGCTTTAATTCAGGAGGAGAACCTCTTGATATTCCTTCTCTTACACACAAGGATTTAATAGATTTTCACAAGGTTCACTATCATCCTTCAAATTCCTGGTTTTTTACTTATGGAGACCTTGATTTTGAAAAACATTTAAAATTTATTGATGAAAATGTTTTAAGCAGGTTTGATAAAATAGACCCTGGAACTCAAGTTGATAATCAGCCAAGGTGGGACAGCCCAAAGGAGGTTGTTTATACATATCCTGCTGACGGAGAAAAGGATATTGAAAAAAAATCCCAGGCAGCTGTTGCCTGGCTTACTTCTGATATAATTAATTCTTTTGATACTCTTGTGCTTTCTCTTCTTGACCAGATATTTCTTGGAAATTCAGCAGCACCTTTGTACAAGGCTTTGATTGATTCGGATCTTGGTTCGTCCCTTACAGATGTTTCAGGTTATGATGCAGATAACAAGGATACTTTTTTTGCAGCAGGACTTAAGGGGGTAAAGGCCAAAGATGCCAAAAGAGTTGAAAAGGTTATTTTTGATACACTGACTGAGCTTTGTGAAAACGGGATTGACAAGGAACTTATTGAAACAGCTGTACACCAGTTTGAATTTCATAGAAGAGAAATCACAAACACTCCAATGCCCTATGGAATAAAGCTTCTGCTTGGTATTGGAAGTACATGGTTTCATGAAGGTGATCCCTTAAGTGTTCTTTTGTTTGATGACGATCTTGAAAAAATAAGAAAAAAAGCTTTAAAAGAACCTTTTTTTGAAGACTATATAAAAAAGTATTTTCTTGATAATCAGCACAGGGTTCTTATGATTTTAAACCCTGATCCTGAAAAGGGTAAAAATGACGCACTCAAGGAAAAAGAGCAGCTTGATGAAAAAAGAAAGTCTTTAACTGATGCTGATATTCAAAGAATAAGGGAAATGGAAGAAACTCTTACAAGGCTTCAGGAAAGCAAAGAGGATTTATCATGCCTTCCATGTCTTGAAATTTCAGATATTCCAAAGGAAATAAAAAAAGAAACTCCAGACCGTATTTCAAAAGATAAAAATATTTTTTATTATGATAAACCTACCTCAGAAATTTTTTATTTTACTTCTATATTTGGCACAGGACATTTGCCCGCTGATTTAACAGCTTATGTTCCTCTTTTTACTTTTCTTGTATCAAGAATAGGAACTAAGAAAAGAAATTATATTGATTTTACTAGAAAAATTGATGCTGTTACAGGAGGCTTTGGTCTTTCACCTATAGTACGCACTTGTGTATTTGAAAAAGGTTCTACATTTTCAGCCATATCTTTTGGAGTAAAATGCCTTGAAAGATATCAAAAAGAAATGTTTGAGCTTGTTTCAGAGCTTATCAGCGATTATTCATTTGAGGATACAAAAAGAATAAAAAGTCTTTTGCTTCAGTTTTGTTCAGGTTTAGAGTCTGCTGTTGTTCAAAACGGTCATAAACTTGCAATTTCACTTGCCTCAAGGAATCTTTCATCAACATCATCTCTTGCTGAATTGTGGAGCGGTATTTCCCAGTTAAAGCTTGTAAGGGAAATAACAGATTCATTTATAGATCAAGATAAGGAAATTAGAGCTTTGGCTTTACTAAGGGAAAAAATGGAAGCCATTGCAAAGTTGTGTTTTAACAAAACCAATTATAAAGTCTGTATGGTTGGCGGTGCAGGTAATCTGAACACAGGAGATGAACTTTTTCCATTATTTTACAATTCTTTATGTGATCAAGGTCAAAATGGCTTTGTTCATCCTATTTCTTTAGATTCTAAAAAAATTATTCATGAGGCCTGGACAACCCAGAGCTCTGTTTCCTTTGTTGGTGCATCTTGTAAAGTCCCTTCATTTGGAACTAAAGAAGCACCTTATTTTTCAGTTCTTTCAAGGCTTTTAAAGTCTAATTTTCTTCACAGGGAAATTAGAGAAAAGGGTGGAGCATACGGAGGTTTTGCTCTTTACAATTCAGAAGAGGGCATTTTTTCCTGTGGTTCGTACAGAGACCCCAATATAAAAAGAACAATTGATGCCTTTGGAAATGGAATAGAATTTCTTAAAAATGGGAATTTTAATTCTGATGAAATAAAAGAAGCAATTTTGCAAACAGCTTCTGACCTTGAAAAGCCAGATACTCCTGCTGTGTCTGCAAAAAAGGATTTTTTCAGAAGAATTTTAAATATTCCTGATGAGAAAAGACAGGAATTCAAGGAAATGCTTTTGTCTGCTGATAATGAAAAGCTTGTAAATACAGCCCAAAAATATTTTAGCGGCAATGTATTCAAGGACAATATTGCTGTAATTACAGGAAAAATACCTCTTGAAAAGGAAAAGACTCTTTTAAAGGATCTTTGTCTTGATGAAAAGGAAATATAAGGTTTTATTTGCTGAAACAGTTATTTCAGGCAGAACCAGGTGATAATTTAAGCATGCCCCAAAGTAACAGCTTTGGGGCATATTATTTATTTTGAGTAAAATCCGGCTTCAGGCATTTTCATTACAGACTCAGAAAGGTTCATCACAGCATCCATTCTTCCAATAGCTTCATGATAAATGGTGTCATAATAAAATTGTGCCGTAATAATCTGTCCCTCATAAAAAGGATGTCTTTTTTTGAAACCTTTTGTTCAAGCTTTTCTTTTGAAGCACAGGCTCTTACTGCAAAAGCCCATGCCATGCAGAGATCCCCGATTGATTCAAGGAATAACGATGCCGAGCCAAAGGCATCCATTACTTTTTCGCCTGCTGCTGCCTTACCCATTTTGATTGCACAGTTTACGGCTTTATCAAGCATGGATTTAAGTTTTTCTCCAATATAATTCAAGCCTGCCCCATTGGCATTATTTATGGATTTTGATATTTCACTGCAAAGATCCATAAATGGTTTTCCCTTTTTCATTCCAAGCTTTCTTCCTAAAAGATCCATTGCCTGAATTCCATTGGTTCCTTCGTAAAGAGAGCTTATTCTCACATCCCTGTAACATTGTGCCTGGGGATATTCTTCAATAAAACCGTATCCTCCCAGAACCTGGATTCCGGTGGAGGTTATATCTATTCCCTTAAATGTTGTATATGACTTTGAAACAGGGGTGAGAAGTTCAATAAGACCCTGAAATTTTTCCTTTTCTTCATTATCCTTGCTTATTTCCCTCATATCCTGGCACCATTTAAGGAAGTAGGATAAAAACCTTGTGCCTTCAATAAAAGTTTTCATGCAAAGAAGCTGTCTTCTTACATCAGGATGGTGAATTATTGTCTTTTTTTCAGGCTGAGGGTTAAATGCTTCTGTAATGAGCGGACCCTGGATTCTTTTTTTTGCATATTCTGCAGCATATGCATAGGATGCAGAAGAAATTCCAAGTGCCTGAACAGCAGCTCCCTGGCGTGCTTCATTCATCATGAGAAACATGTATTTCATGCCTTTGTTTTCTTCGCCTACAAGCTCTCCAATGCATTTTCCCCTTGAACCAAATGAAACCGAGCATGTAACATTGCCGTGCATTCCCATTTTTTCTTCAATGCCTGTTATTTCAACATTGTTTTTTAAATCAAGTGTATTGCCGTTTTCATCTGTAAGGTATTTTGGAACAAGAAAAAGTGATATTCCCTTTGTTCCTGATGGAGCTCCCTCAATTCTTGCAAGAACAGGATGAATTATATTTTCAACAAGATCAGAGTCAGCCCCTGATATGAAAATCTTGTTTCCTTCAATTGAATATGTGCCGTCTTCATTTTTTACTGCCTTTGTATCAAGAGCACCCACATCAGATCCTGCCTGTGGTTCTGTCAGACACATTGTTCCTGCATATTGCCCCTGGAAAAGTTTTTTGAGATATTTATTTTTTTGAGTTTCACTTCCAAATTCTTTTATTATTGCACCTGCACCGTGAGTCAGCCCAGGGTAGTTTATAAGTGATGGATTTGCTCCCATGAAAAGTTCGTTTACTGCTGTGCCAAGAAGGTGCGGCATTGACTGGCCTCCCCATTTTTCCTCATCGCACATTGCAAGCCATCCGCCTTTGCAGAACAGTTCATATGGTTTATGATATGATTTTGGAACTTTTATTTCCTGGTTAACAAGATTTGGACCATCTTCATCACCGTTTTTTTTGTCAGCCAGCCTGTTTGCCGGCATAAGTTCCTTTACAGCAAAATCCCTTGCAGACTTTAAAATCATTTCGCATGCTTTTTTATTAAAATCAGCGAACTTCTGGTTTTGTGAGAATGAATCAATTTTAAAAACTTCAAATAAAAGAAATTTTTGATCCGCAGGGTCAGAAAGTTCCATAACCATTTTTGTATATCCTTTTTTGAAAATAAAAATTTACACGAAAATAATGTATTTTTTAAATGGATATATTTTGTATACTAAATTGTTTTTAGCTGCAATATTTAAAAAATTTATTTCAAAATTTTTATGAATGTTATTTTAAGACCTCATGGATATTTTCTGCATCCCTTATACTTATATAACCTGCATCTTTTGCAATTTTAACAGTATGCAGACACATTATTTTGTAAAAAGTATCCATCTCAGGTATTTTTTCAAAAATTGCTTTTCTATGAGATTCAATGGTTTTGCTGTCACCTCTTGCAACAGGGCCTGTAAGAGCTTTTTTTGTTCCTTTGGAAATTATATTTTCAAGTGTGCCTTTAATCAGCGGGGTTATTATGTGAAGCCCCTTTTCTTTTTCTATTCCTGCGGCTTCAAGAAAACTAAGGGAAATGTCTGTTAAAGTAACAAGATAATTTGATGCAATAACAGCAGCAGCATGATAAAGAGATTTCCCTTCTGTTTTAAGAGTGTATGGAAGACTGCCAAGGACAATTGCAAGATTTTTTCCTGCATCAACTGCTTCAATGTCTCCCTCAATTCCCATTATAATTCCTCTGAAAGGATTTTTTGATGACGAAAGTCCTGCAAAACTTTGAAGAGGGTGAAGTGATGCAGTATAAGCCCCTTGATTTTTAAGAGATAAAAGTATTGTTGAAGGAAGGGAGCCGCTGCAGTGAAAAAAAATTTTATTTCTAATTTTTATTTCTGATTTTGAAATAGCTGAAGCAGTGTTTCCAATTATGTCATCAGGTGTTGTTATAAAAATAATATCTGAGGTTTCAACAAGCTCATCCATGTTTGAAAAAATTTTTGCTCCGGTAATTTCTCTTGTTTTTTCAGATGTTTTTTGTTCTGAATTGAAAATTCCAGATATTTCAACTTTTTTTTCTATGAGATAATATAAAAGGTTTATCCCAAGCCTTCCTGTTCCAATTATTCCGATTTTTTTATTCATAAGTTCCCCCCCCTGATAAATATGGGAATAAAAAAAGGCAGGGAAAAACCCTGCCTTTAAAAAAATCAAACTTGACTAATTTTTACTTGCTTGCAAATGCAGCTTCTGGCATTGCCATAACAGCAGCAGAAGTATTCTTAACAGAATCCATACG
>JAVERC010000002.1:0-213506 GCA_034007295.1 Desulforegulaceae bacterium
CAATTAAAACTCAAACAAGAAAAATCTTGTATTCACTTGTTTTAAGGGGTTTAAGGATAAAATCTGTTTATATATGTTCATTTTATTATTAAATGAAAATAAAAATGTTGTTTATCGAAAATAAATCTGGACATAAGAAATTTTTATGCTAAAAAAAAGAAACATACCTGAAAATAATACAGGAGGTTGAAGTTGATAGAAACAGATGTCTTAATTATTGGTGGCGGTGCGACAGGTGCAGGAATTGCAAGGGATTTGTCTTTAAGAGGAGTCAAGTGCATTCTTGTGGAACAGCAGGATTTTAATAATGGTGCAACAGGTGCAAATCACGGACTTTTGCACAGCGGAGCAAGATATGTGGCAAAAGATCCTGAAGCTGCGTCTGAATGCAGGGTTGAAGGTGAAATTTTAAAAAAACTTGCTCCTCACTGTATAGAAAATACAGGAGGGCTTTTTGTTGCTGTTGAAGGCGATGATGAAAAATATGCAGCAGATTTCCCTGCTATGTGTAAAAGAGCTGATATTCCTGTAAAAAGCATTTCCTTAAAAGAAGCATTTGAAATGGAGCCTTCACTTTCTGACAGACTGATAAGTGCATATTATGTTGAAGATTCCTCCATTGATCCTTTCCGACTAACTCTTGATAATATGAATGATGCCTTAAATAACGGTTCAAAGTGCTTCAGATTTACTAAAGTTGAGGGTTTTTCAAAAGATGGACGAGTTATAAAGTCAGCTTTTTTGCGTGATAAAAACACAAACAATGTTTTTGAAGTAAGGGCCCTGCAATATATAAATGCTGCTGGTGCATGGGCAGGTAATATTGCATCTCTTGCAGGAGCATATATCCCAATGGTCTATTCCAAGGGAACTCTTATAATTACGTCATCAAGAATTAATAAAAGAGTAATAAACAGGCTCAGGCTTGCAGGAGACGCAGATATCCTTGTACCAGGAGGCACTGTTTCAATTCTTGGAACTACATCTGTTGAAATTGATGATCTTGATAATATCAGGCCGACTTCAAGGGAAGTTGACTTGATAATTTCAGAGGGAATGAAAATGGTTCCATGTCTCGAAAATGTAAGATACGTGAGATCTTATGCAGGAGTAAGGCCTTTAGTGTGTTTCGGAGAAAAAGCCGGTAGGAAAATTTCAAGAAACTATACTCTTATGGATCATGAAGATCAGGGAATTGATAATTTTATTTCAATTACAGGCGGAAAACTTACCACATACAGGCTTATGGCTGAAAAGACATCAGATCTTTGCTGCAAAAGATTAAAAAATACAAATCCTTGTCTTACAGATTCTATACCACTTCCAGAATCAGAAGGCTCAAGTTGGACAATGCCTGGAAAATCTGCATCAGAATGGCTTGGCTCAAATTCTCCCAAAGATACTCTTTTATGTGAATGTGAAATGGTTTCAAAATCAATGGTTGATTCAGTTGTAAAAGAAATCGTAAGTCAGGGCAGAACTCCTACATTAAAGGAAATTGGACTTCGTACAAGGCTTGGTAAAGGAAGCTGTCAGGGGGCTTTTTGTTCGTTTAGAACAGCAGCTTACCTTTATGACTGCGGTGTTTTAAAAAATGAAGAGGGCATAAAAGAGATAAAGGAATTTATAAATGAGCGCTGGAAAGGTTTTATGCCTCTTATAAGGGAAAAAGAATTTGCCCAGGTTGAGCTTCAGGAAGCTTTTTTGTGTAATCTTTTCGGATTGGAAAATTCAAATATTTAAGGTGAAAAAGATGAAAGAAGACCAGATTAAAACATTTGAACTTGCTGTTATTGGTGCTGGAATTGCAGGGATTGCGTCCTCTGTTTTTGCTTCATACAGAGGTATTGATACTATAATGATTGGTAGAAGTTCAGGGCTTGATTTTGCAAGCGGATGTCTTGATCTTCTCGGAAGTGAACCTTTGTCCGGTAAAAATGATTTTTCAAATCCATGGGAGGGAATAGATGTTTTGCTTAATGTAAATCCTTTTCATCCCTATAGGAATTTATCTAAAGATTCAATAATGTCTGCTTTTAATGAATTTTCAGGATTTATGTCCTGTGCTGGTCTTCCTTTATCAGGTCAGAGCAGAAAAAACAGTTTTATTATCACCCCTGCAGGCACTCTTAAAAAAAGTTTTTTTATTCCAAATTCAATGTATGAGGGATTTTGTGCAGTAAATGAAAAAAAGAAAATTCTTATAATATCGATTAAGGGACTTAAGGGCTTTTCAGGTATTCAGATTTGCCAAAATTTAAAAAAATATGGAATTGACTGTACAACAAGAGAAATTGAGTTTCCAGGCATAAAAATTAATAATGACCTGAATTGTCAGCACATGGCATGGGATATTGAAATGGGCAAAGCATTTGAAAGTTTTGCTTCGAAAATAAAAACTGCTGTAAAAAATGAAAATGCCATTGGAATTCCTGCAGTTCTAGGTATTTACCAATCTGAAAATTTAAGGGCAAAACTTGAGAGGAAATTAAATCTCCCAGTTTTTGAAATTCCAACCTTTTCCCCCTCAGTTCAGGGTCTTAGAATGAAAGAAAAACTTATACAAAAACTTAAAGAAAATGGGGTTAATATAAATTTAAATTCAAAAATTAATTCTATTCAAAAAGACAAAAACAATGATTTTATTTTTTCAATTGAAAATAATTTTCATAAAAAAACAATAATTGCAAAAAATTTAATAATTGCTACAGGAAGGTTTTTTGGAGGAGGGCTTCAGGCTGAAAAAAGGAAAGTTTTTGAGCCTCTTTTGGATGTTTATATTGAGCAGCCTAAACCTGACAAAGAATTATTTGAATCAGATTTTTTTGCAAAATCAGGGCATTTGATAAATAGGTGCGGAATAAAAACTGATAGATATTTCAGGCCTTTAAATTCAAAAAATCAGGTTTTTGATGAAAATCTATTTTCTGCTGGAAGCATTTTGTCAGATCAAGACTGGAAAAGGGAAAAAAGTGGCTCTGGTATTGGTATTGTTAGTTCCTATGTCGCTGTTTCTGCATTGTCTAGATCTAAAAAAAATGAAGATGGTTCGTGTTTATTTTCGGAAAACAAAGAAAATGCTGCTTAACTTTTTTTATTATATATAATTATATTGGATGTTTTTGTTTGATTATGAAAAAAATTTTTAAGTAATTTTTCAAATATGAATATTTTGACTTGATTTCCTAATCTTATTGAAATAAACAATTAACATTGTTTAAGAGGTTGACCATTTGAATTTAATTTTTTTTGTTTTTTTCTTGGTCATTAAATTATGGATTAATTTTTAGGGGGTAAGTTAAACATGTCTGGTTTTTTAGGTGAACTTATTGGAACAATGATTCTTGTAATTTTTGGATGTGGAGTTGTGGGCGGAGTAGTTCTTAATAAATCAAAGGCACAGGATTCAGGCTGGATTGTTATTACTTTTGGCTGGGGTTTTGCAGTGGCATTTGCAGTTTATGTTGTTGGTAAATATTCAGGTGCCCATATAAATCCTGCAGTAACAATTGGTCTTGCATTCAGTGGATATTTCCCATGGGCTAAAGTCCCTGTGTATATTTTAGCACAGATGATTGGTGCTTTTATTGGAGCATGTATTGTTTATATTCATTATCTTCCCCATTGGGAACAAACAGAAGATAAAGATGCAAAACTTGCTGTTTTTTCAACAGATCCGGCAATACCTCATACCTTTGCAAATCTAGCTTCTGAAATTATAGGTACTGCTGTACTTGTTTTTGGACTTTTGGGTATTGGTGCAAATCAGTTTACAGAAGGCTTAAATCCATTGATTGTTGGTTTTTTTATTGTAGCAATCGGACTTTCTCTTGGAGGAACTACAGGATACGCAATTAATCCTGCAAGGGATCTTGGTCCAAGGCTTGCTCATTTTGTTCTTCCTATTGCCGGCAAAAGGGATGCAAACTGGAGTTATGCTTGGATTCCTGTTGTAGGGCCAATTATTGGCGGTTTTGTTGGCGGTTTTCTTTATAAAATTCTAACTTGCTGTATAAGTTAAGCTTATTGACTGTTTAAATGGATTTTGTCCATTAATCAATGGCCGTAAATATATTTTTTTGTTTAAGATGATTTATAAACTCAGGCACTAGGTAAAAAATAAATTTTAAAAGTATGAAATGCCTGGTCCAGATAAGTTTTCGGTCATTTAATAAATATAGACTGTAAATATATAATCGGGAGAAGCAAAATGTCTGAAAAAAAATTTGTTCTTGCCATAGATCAGGGAACTACAAGTTCTAGAGCCATAATTTTTGATAAGAGCGGTCATATAGTAAATGTTACTCAAAAAAAATTTACTCAGATTTTTCCAAAACCTGGATGGGTTGAGCATGATGCAATGGAAATTTGGTCTTCTGTTCAGTCTGTTGCTGCAGAAGCTTTAGCTCATAAAAATGTGTCAGGTGGAGAAATTGCAGCAATTGGGATTACAAATCAGAGAGAAACAACTGTTGTATGGGATAAAAACACAGGACGTCCTATATATAATGCCATAGTTTGGCAGTCTAGGCAGACAGCTGAAATATGCGAAGAACTTAAGGAAAAAGGTTTAAACGATATTTTCAGAGATAAAACAGGGCTTCTTGTTGACGCTTATTTTTCCGGAACAAAAGTAAAATGGATTCTTGATAATGTTGAAGGTGCAAGGGAAAAGGCTTTAAACGGAGATTTGCTTTTTGGAACGATTGATACCTGGCTTACATGGAAACTTACAAATTCAAAGGTTCATGTGACAGACTATTCAAACGCTTCAAGAACTTTAATGTACAATATTCATGAATTAAAATGGGATAATGAGCTTCTTGATTATCTTGGCGTCCCTGAATCAATGCTTCCTACAGTCAAGCCTTCTTCTGAAATATATGGGTATACAACTCCTGAGACATTTTATGGTCATGAAATCCCAATAGCTGGAATGGCAGGTGACCAACAGGCTGCATTGTTTGGCCAGGCATGTTTTACTGAAGGCATGGCAAAAAACACCTATGGAACCGGATGTTTTATGCTCATGAATACAGGTGAAAAAGCTGTTAAGTCTGAAAACGGGCTTCTTACAACAATTGCCTGGGGTATTAACGGAAAAGTAAAATATGCACTTGAAGGATCTGTTTTTGTTGCAGGATCTGCAATTCAGTGGCTTAGAGACGGGCTTAGAATGTTTAGAAATGCATCTGATTGTGAAAGCTATGCAAATAGAATAAAAAGTACTCAAGGCGTTTATGTTGTTCCTGCATTTGTAGGTCTTGGAACTCCATATTGGGATAGTGATGTAAGAGGATGTATTTTTGGTCTTACAAGAGGAACAGAAAAAGAGCATTTTGTGCGTGCTACAATAGAATCTCTAGCTTATCAGACAAAGGATGTTTTGTCTGCAATGGAAGCTGATTCAGGAATCAGCATAAAAAAATTAAGAGTTGACGGAGGAGCATGTGCTAATAATTTTCTTCTTCAGTTTCAAAGTGATATTTTAAAGACAGAAGTTGAACGCCCTGAATGCATTGAAACAACTGCTCTTGGAGCAGCATATCTTGCAGGTCTTGCTGTTGGTTTCTGGCAGGATAAAAAAGAAATTGCAGAACAATGGGCTGTAGAAAGAAATTTTAATGTTGAAATGGAATCAAAAGAGTCTGATGAACTTTATGAGGGCTGGAAAAAAGCTGTTTCTGCTTCAATGTGTTTTAAATAAAGAGTTCCTTTCTGCAAAGAAATTTGCAGTTTCCCTTCCTTAAATATACAGGGACAGAATATATGCCGTATTTTGTCCCTGTTATTTTAGAGTAAACAAAGACAAATTATAATTGATTTATTCTTTTTAAAAAAATATAAAGCAGATTCATTGATTTTGATAAAGTATTTGTATAGCTTTTAAAGTATATATTATCCTGACTAGATAAGCTCATATTTCAGGTGTTTTAGCTAATTATTTATTTTATTCAAAAGGGGTTTTTATGCTTTATGAATTTAGAGGGGTGTGTCCGAAAATAGGTGAAAATACTTATGTTAGTGAAACTGCAACAATAATAGGCAGCGTTGAAATAGGTAATAATTGTTATATTGGGCATGGGGCAATTTTAAGGGGTGATTACGGTAAAATTGTAATTGGTGACGGAACAGCTGTTGAAGAAGGTGTTATTATTCATTCGCCTCCTGGTGAAACAAATAATATCGGCAAAAAAGTTACCCTTGGACACGGTGCAATTTTGCATGGAAAAAAGATTGGTGATTATGCTGTTGTTGGAATGGGAGCCGTTTTAAGTATTTTGTCTGAGGTTGGCGACAGAACTATAATTGCAGAGGGTTCAGTTGTAAAAATGCGTCAGATCGTTCCTGAAAAACAGATCTTTGCTGGAAATCCTGCTGTTTTTGTAAGGGATTTGGAGAAAAGAGATATTGAAATGTGGGATTTTGGAAAGCAGCTTTATATTGATCTTGCAAAAGAATATTTAGAAAATGGGATGAAGCCTGTTTTGTAAATTTGATAATTATTTTTTTAAAAAAATTCTGGCGAGATGATTAATCCCGTCAGAATTTTTTTTGAAACATATTGGAGAGAATGGTCAAATTTATTTGCTGATTTTTTTATTCCTAGGACTTAATGATTATTTATAAAATTAAAGTTAGGTTTGGTCCCCAGGTAAAACTCCCTGGGAACCATTGCTACTGACACATAAATCCCGTTCATTAATGAAGTAAACAGCCTGAAACAAAAGGGGGAGGATTTATTGTTTCAGGCATTAATTCTAGCTTGCCATTTTAACTGCTGTTGAATATTTTTCTCCGTTCAATTTGTTTGATCTTTTCCAGATATTCATTTTTTCAGCATCTTTTATAAGGTCTTCCCTGAAATCAGGATGAGCTATTGAAATAAGTGCTTCAGCTCTTTCCCAGGTTGATTTGCCTTTTAAAGAAACAATTCCGTATTCTGTAACTACATAGTGAACTGCTGTTCTTGGAAGAGTTACAATTGTTCCGGGGCTTAGTGTTGGTTTTATTCTTGAAACTTTTTCACCGTTTTTTAGTGTCGCAGTTGAAGTAAAGCAGATAAAAGCTTTTCCGCCGTTTGAATGATATGCTCCGTAATGGAAATCAAATTGTCCGCCTGTGCCTGAAATTTGTCTTGTTCCGGAAGATTCAGATGAAACCTGACCAAAAAGGTCTGTTTCAATTGCATTGTTTATTGACATGAAATTTGAAATTGAAGCTATTACTTTTGGATCATTTATCCATTCTACAGAATAGCTTGCACAGGAATTGTTATTGTCTAAAAAATCATAAAGATCTTTGCTTCCAAGAGCAAAGGTATATGTCATTTTTCCAGGGCAAAATTCCTTGTATTTATTTGTAACTACACCTGAATTATACATGTGCATAAAAGCATCAACAAGCATTTCACTGTGAACTGACAAGTCTTTCAAATCAGACTTTGCAAGCATTCTTCCCACAGCATCGGGCATTCCGCCGATTCCAAGCTGGATGCATGCACGATCAGGTATTTCATTTACAATAAATTCTGCAATTTTTTCTTCTTCTTCAGAAATTTTAGGATCAGGAAGGCAAAGCATTGGTTCATGATCTGATTCAACAATATAGTCAACTTCACTTATATGAATAGACTCATTTATTCCGCCGGGGCAGTATGGAATATTTTTGTTTACTTCAACAATTACAATTGATGCAGCATCTGCCTGTGCTTTTTGAACTGAATTTCCAATACCAAAATTAAAATTTCCTGAAGAGTCCATTTCAGAAGTTCTTACAATAAATACATCTCCCCTTACGTCATTTTTTTTATAATATTCAGGTCCTTCATGATAAAGAATGGGGATGTAGCTGCAAAGTTTCATATCATGTAAAATTCTGTCTCCTGCAGTAAAATGCCAGTTATTGTAGCAAAATGTTTCCTGTTCCGGGTCGCAGTAAGCTGCTGCTGAAAGGCCGGGGAATCCAACCCCTCTTATTTTAATGTCTTTAAGTTCTCCTTTTTTCTTTGCAAGCTCTTTATCAAGAAGAATCGGGGCACATAAAAAATTACCATAATCAATCCAATGGCCGTCTTTAATTGCAGAAAGTGCTTTTTGCGGTGAGCATAATTTTGAGTTGTATTCTTTTGTATAACTTGGCTTCATTGTTCTCTCCTTATGGTTTTTTTGTGTTTGCCATAGGTAAAGCAAGTGGTGTGCCAGGTTATAGGTTGATTTTTAACTATTTGAAATTATGGAATAAAAATAAATAGATTATTTAAAAAAATATAAAATACGACAAAAAATACGCATATTTGAAGGCTGGTCAGTTTTATACGACATTGATGTCGGTCAATACGACAAAAAAGACGTTGTTTTATTTTTGGAGTTTAAGAGAAATGATATTTTCCATAAAGCTGAAATGCTTGTCCAGTGTGTATATTCTACAATTATTTTGCTTTGCATTCTGAGCAATTATCAGGTCAGGTATTCCAATTTCATTGAGCCCGCTTAAAAGGCATTTGTATTGATATTCAATAATTTCATCCCAAATGACATTAATTTCCAGTTTATTAATATGATGCAGCAAACTAATAAGTTTTGTTTCATTTTTGATTTTAAGAAAAGGTATTAATTCTGTGAGTATAAGGTCATTTGTTACAAGAAGATTTTCATCAATTAAAAAATCCATATATAAAGAATTAATACTGCCTTTAAAATAGTCTATCCATATTGAGGTATCAACCAGAACTTTCATTTACGGCTCCGGATAGTTTCCAAATCAATGTCTAAATTAATTTTTCCCTTAAAATCTTTTATCTCTGATAATTTCGATTTTCTGATTAATTCTTCAAGTGCAGTTATAATTACTTTTGTTTTTGTATTGATTTGAGCAGCTTTCATGGCTTCATTTATTAAGTCTTCTGGTAAATCAAGTGTTGTTCTCATGATAATCTCCTTTTATGCATAAAAATAATAAATTATGCATAAAAAGTCAATTTATCTTAAATCAAGGTCAAGCATTTTACGTTCCAGGGTTCTTCTGGTAATTTTCAAAAAATCAGCTGTTTTTCCCCTGTGTCCGTTGTTTTTATCAAGGGCTGATTTAATAATAATTTTTTCATAATGTTTAAGGCTTGATTTTAAATCCCCGAAATATTCAATCTCTTTACTGGAATTATCTGGTTTAATTTTAGATTTAAACTTGTCTGAAAAACTTAATGCCTCGTTTCCAAGGGTTACAAATCTTTGCATTGTGTTTTTGAGTTCTCTTATATTTCCGGGCCAGTTATGGTGCTGAAGAGCGTCTAAAACATCTGGTGTTAAGGGAGGCGGGGTTTTGCTTATTTCATTTAAAAAAGATTCACATAAAAAAGGAATGTCTTCCTTTCTGTTTCTTAAAGGCGGAAGGTGAACAGGAATCACATGGATTCTGTAAAAAAAGTCTTCCCGTATAAGATTTTCTTCAACAAGTTCCTTTAAGTTTTTATTGGTTGCGCCAATTATTCTTAAATCAGGTTTTATGATTTCTGTAGTTCCAAGTGGAGAAAATCCTCCTTCATCAATGGCTCTTAAAAGTTTTACCTGAAGTGCAGGTGGGATTTCACCAATTTCATCTAAAAAAAGAGTTCCTTTGTCAGATTCTTCAAGAAATCCTTTTGTCGATTTTTCAGCACCTGTAAAAGCTCCTTTTACATGTCCGAAAAACTGGCTTTCCATTAAATTTTCAGGAATTGCTCCGCAGTTTACAGGAACAAAATTATTTTTTGCTCTATGGCTTAGTTCGTGAATTGTTTTAGCTGCAAGCTCTTTTCCTGTTCCTGATTCTCCGTAAATAATAACATTTGCATTACTTGTTGCAGCCTTTAAAATTCTTTCATAAACATCCTGCATTGCTGCTGATTTTCCAATTATTCTTCCAAACCTGAATCTTTCCTTAATTGAAGCCTTAAGCCTTATATTTTCCTTTGTAAGATTGGCTTTTAATAATCTGAGCCTTTCTTCCTCAAGCTTAATTTCATGAATGTCTGTTATTATGGAAAGCTGTTTTAAAACATTTCCTGAAGTATCACAAATCGGGCTTGAAATAGACCTGTACCATCTCTGGTCTGAAAGTCCCTTGAATTCATATTTTGCACTTTCCCCCTTAAATACTTTTTTTAAAGGGCAAAAAGAGCAGGGCGAGTCATTGTTAAATATTGCTTTGTAACAGGTTTCGCCGATTATATCTTTTCCTGTTCTTTTAATAAGAGCATAATTTGCAAATTCTATTTTATAGTTTGGAAAGACTGTATAAATAAATCCCTTAACATGGTCAATTATGGCACTTAATTCTTCTTCTCTTTCCTTCAGGGTTTTTTCAGCAAGTTTTTTTGAAGTGATATTTACAAATGTTGCAAGGCTTGTTTTTGTGCCTTTTATCATGTCAAGTTTTATGAAAATATGCTGGAGTCTGCCGTTTCCGTCTATGAGTCTGCATTCATATTCCTGTGGTGCAAGGTCTTCGTTTATTCTTCTTAAATTGTGATATTTCTGCATCCTTGCAATATCGTCTTTATGAATAAACTCAGGCCATTTTATATAACCTTCTTTTTTATTTTCTCCAAAACCAAAAAGTTCCTTTGCTTTTTGGTTTGCCATGGAAATGGTCATGTCCTCTTCAATAAGAATGGACGGAGCCATTGACTGCTCAAAAAGATAACGAAAAACTGCTTCGCTTTCCCTAAGCCTTTTTATTTCAGTTAAAAGACTTTTTGTGATTTTATCTTTGTTTTCTTCAGTCAAATTTAATTCCGTTTTCTTCCTTTACCATGCAGTAAAGTCTGAATGTTAAAACAAGCACAAGACTTCCTATTACAGAAAAAACATAGTCGGTTATTATAAGTATAAAAGGATTGAAAATATTTAAAATATTTAGATAATTTGCAAAAAGAATATATGGAAGTGTTGCAATGAGAAAAATAACCACAAAAATTGTTGTTACTTCAAAAGTTGCACCTTTTGTTACATTAAAGCTTTGCTTTAAGGCATCTATTGGTTCCATGTTTTCATAAATAATGTAGTAGTTGTAAAGCGAAAGTCTTGCTCCTATTATTAGTCCTGGAAGAATAAAAAAGAAAACTCCAAGTATTATAAGAAGTCCGTATAAAAGAACTGCTGTTATCATTTTTGGAAGATATGAAAGGCTTTTGGAAATTATTTTTTTAATATCCATTGGTTCTTTATTTAAAATGCCTGAAAATAAAATTGTCATGGCTGCATTTGAAACAGCAATTATAATTATTCCAAAAATTAAAATTAAAAAATTTAGATTTGTTTGTCCGTATTTTATAAAAAAATTGTCAATTAAAATTAAAGGAAGTTCTGTAATTGCTACAATAACAGCAATTTCCTTTAAATTTGCCTTAAAAAAATCAAAAATTTGAAGAAGTATTTTATGCAATTTATTAAGCCTTTCTAAATATAATTTTGTTCATTTCAATAAGTTCGTTTTTAAATTCAAGATATTGCTTCTCATTAAAAGTAGCGTCTAAAGTCCATTCAAGTCCATAATAAATTCCAAGATAGTCGTAATTGAAAATTTTATACTTTTCTCTTAAAAAATCTATTGCCTCGGGGCAGAAAAAAGCATTGCAAATTGGACTTTTATGGGTTTTCAGTGCACATCCCTGCGACGTGTGATATTCGCATGGGCTTGGTGTTTTTATATGTTCATAATCTGAAGGGGGACCATAAATTTTCTCCCTTTCTTTTTTTAAAATATCATAGGATGAAATATCTAAGTCATATTTTTTGTAATATTTATTTTTGCAGCATCCAACAGCTATGTCATTTGTTTCAAGCTCTTTTTTTATGCAGTATGGAAAGCAGTAATTAAAATTTTCACAAAAATCATTTAAAATTTTTTCAAGCTCAATATATCTTTCATATAAAATTCTTCCATTTTCCATATTTTATAATTCATTCCATTTTTTTATGTCCGGGTCAAATCCAAGCACCAGGCAAAGACAAAGAACTTTTGCAAAATCTTTCAGGGCTTCTTTTCCGTTTGATTCGTCAACAGAAATAAAAAAACTGTTATTTTGCAAAAGAGTCTGTTTTCCAAGGTCTGTAAGGACTTTTTTAGGGCCTGATTCTATAAAAAGTCTTATTCCGTCATTATATAAAGTATTTAAGTTGTTTGTAAAAAGTACCGGATTTGTGAGCTGTTTTGAAAGATTTTCCTTTATTTTATCAGCATTGCTGTTGTGAAAATTTCCTGTGGTATTTGATGTCACAGGTATTTTTGGGCTGCTGAAGTTTATTTTTTCAAGAATTTCAGTAAAAGGATTTAAAGCATCTTTTACAAGGGGAGAGTGAAAAGCAGCTGAAACAGGAAGAATAATTCCCCTTAATTTGTGTTTTCTGAAAATTTTTGAGGCTTTTTCAATTTCATCACTTTTTCCTGACACAACATTTTGCTTTGGGCTGTTATGATTTGCAATTGTAAGCTCAAGGTTTTCTTCATTTATTATTTTTTCAATTTTATCGATAGGACTTAATACAGCCATCATTTTTCCGGCATCTTTGCCTTTTGAGCTTTCAGCCATTACTTTTCCCCTTGATGATGAAAGAAAGATAAATTCTTCAAAATCAATTACACCTGCTGAATAAAGTGCTGTAAGTTCACCAAAACTATGTCCTGAAGATGCATTTGGAAAAATATTGAATTTTGCTAAAACATACTGATAAAAAGCTGAAACAAGTCCAATTGCAGGCTGTGCGTTTTCTGTGTTTGTAAGCTCTTCCTGGTGTCTTTTTATGTCTTCATCATTTGTGTAAATAAGAGAGGTTAAATCTTTTTTTGAGCTTACATTATTAAAAATTTCATCTGCCTTTTCAAAAAAGTCTGATTGAAAAATATCTTTAATTTCTTTTCCCATATTTACATACTGGCTTCCCTGTCCCGGGAATAAAAAGGCCTTTTTTTCTATATTTTTGCCTTTGTATAAAAACATATTTTCTGTTTTTATAAATTCGTCAGTATTTTCACATGCAGATTCAAATTCTTTTAAAAAATCGTTTGTTTCTGATTTTAAAAATGAAGCTTTTATTTTATCTGTTTTTGAAAATGAAAAATCATTGTTTTTTATTTTTGTTTTTATTCCTTCAATTGAATCTGAAGAAACTCCAAGAATTTTTATATTCAATTTTTTCCTCGCTGAGTTTTTATTTAAAAAATTTGTAACTATTTAATTTTACTAAAGAACAAATGCTGAATTTTTTCTGTGCCGGTTTCATGAGATAAGTTTTTATCTCAAGTCTTGGAGCACAGCCAATGAGGTTCAGAAAGAATTCAGCAGTTGTTCGATTTTTAACTGAACAAAAAATTTCTTTTTCAGACAATCACTAACAAGTCTTCAGTTCAGATATAAAGCTCTTTTAAATCAAAGTTTAAGTTAATATCAAGGTTATTTATTAAATTAATCCTTGAAAGAACTCCTGCTCCAAGTAAAAGAGCTTTGGAAATTTCAGGTGCAGACCTGTTTTTATAGTTTTCAAATCCTGTATTTTTGGAAAAAGTATTAAAAGCTGCCATTGAAGGGCCGCACCAGATTTGAAAATCGTCTTTTCTTTCTTCAGTTCCCTTGATTGACCACCATGAAGACTGTCCAAGGTATGACTTAAAAATTAAAGCCATTTTTTTCTTTGGATTATTTTGTGCTGTTTCAATTAATTCGGGTTTTATTTTTTTGAAATATTCTTTTGTAAGTTCCCATTCTTTTTCTAAAGAATGTTTGAAAATTTTTGATTCAACATAATCAAGGTCTTCTTTTTTTATGTCTTCAATTGAATTTGATTCACTATAAATTTTAAAAAGAAGTTTTGCTCTGTTTGCAAACTGGGTTTTTGCTTTTAAAACCTGAACTTTTCCTCCAGTTTCAAATGTATCAGCCGATGGAACAAGTTCAAAATCTGCCTGACTTGCCTTTGAAAGCATTTCCTTTACAATGTCTGATGTTCCAGCTTCAATACATGACTGATTTATTGAACCTGTCATTACAAAATCAGCTCCCATTGAAAAAGCTGCAAGAACAGACTGCGGAGTGCTGATTCCTCCTGCAAGGCCAATAAAAATATCTGTATCATAATTTTTTTGAAATTCTTCCTTTAAATAATAAATTTCAGGGAAAAGACAGATTGCAGGCTGTTTGTCTGTGTGTCCTCCTGAATCGGCTTCACAAATAATATCAGACGACATTGGAATCTGAGACCCAAGTTCTGCTTCTTCTTTGGAAATTAAATTTTCATTTAAAAGCTTTTTTAAAATTTTTTCAGGCGGAGGCGACAAAAAAGTTTTTGCAACTTCTTTTCTTGAAATTTTTGCAAGAATTTTATTTGGAACAATAATTTTTCCCTGTTCTTTTTTTATTCCTTTTACCCTGAAATAAACAAGTCCGGGAGTCATTTTTATATATGCTCCTGCACTTATTGTATTTATTTTTTTTAAAACAAGTTCTTTTAAAAGATTTAATTCATTTTCCTGATTTCCCGGGATATTTATAAGGTTTATGGAAAATCTTTTGCACTTTGATTTTAATATATCAGCTGTATTTAAAATTTCCTCGTTTGTAAGTCCTGCTGAACCAAAATCTGCTAAGAATCCGTTTTTTGAAAACTCTTCCACCATTTTTACAGACGAAATTCCTTTTGCCATTGCACCTGCAAGAAGGGGATATTTTATGTTAAATCTTTCCATGAATTTTTTTTGGGGGGTAAAATTAAATTTTGGGATTATCAATATTGGATTTGATGCTGGTGTTTTTGATATAAAGAACTTTTGATTTATTTTTTGGTTTCCTGTTGAGTTGTCTGGCTCCCAAGCTCCTGCCTGGGAGTTTTTATAAGCATTATTTTTATTTGATGTAGGTTCCCAAGCTGGAGCTTGGGAACCAGCCTTGTTATATTCACCGGCTTTGTTATATTCACCGGCTTTGTTATATTCACCGGCTTTGTTATATTCACCAGCCTTGTTATATTCACCAGCCTTGTTATATTCACCAGCCTTGTTATATTCACCAGCCTTGGTATATTCACCGGCCTTGGTATATTCACCGGCCTTGGTATATTCACCGGCCTTGGTATATTCACCGGCCTTAGTATACTCATCACCTTTAGTATATTTATCAGCCTCATTACATATATCAGCCTCACTGTAATTTGAGCTGTAAACATATAAATTTGAATTAAGCTCCCGTAATAGTCCTAAAATTTCTTTTTTATTTGAATTTGTGAGTTCAATCATTTTTTTTAGTTTCTTGGATGAAATTTATCATGAATTTTTTTTAACTGCGATTTTGAAACATGGGTATAAATCTGAGTTGTTGCAAGGTCTGCATGTCCAAGCATAATCTGAACAGACCTTAAATCTCCGCCTCCTTCAAGAAGGTGGGTTGCAAACGAATGCCTTAAAATATGTGGAGAAACATTTTTATTTATTCCTGCCTTTTTAGCATAAATTTTAAGCTGTTTCCAGATGGCCTGTCTTGTAAGATGTTTACCTCCCTGTCCAACAAAAAGATAGGGTGAGGTTTTATTTTTTAAAAGTCTTCCTCTTGCATGCTCAAGATAATCTGACACAGCTTTTATTGCATAACTTCCAACAGGAACAGCTCTTTCCCTGCTTCCTTTTCCAAAAACCTTTATATATCCAGGATTTAAAAAAAAGTTTTCTTTTTTAAGGTCTGTAAGTTCAGAGACCCTTATTCCTGAAGCATATAAAAGTTCTATTATGGCATTGTCTCTAAGTCCTGTGGGTTTTGTATTATCTGTTGAATCAAGAAGTGATTTTATTTCTTCAAGTGTAAGAAAATTTGGAAGTTTAAGGCCGCATCTTGGTAAATCAATTTTTGCGGCCGGAGATGTTTCAATTATTTCTTCAGCCACCAAAAAATTGTAAAGTCCTCTTAAACTTACAAGATGCCTTGCTCTTGAACCCGGGCTTATTTCTTTTTCAGCTAAATATACAAGATAATTTGAAATATCTTTTTGGCTTGCCAAAAGAATATTTTTTTTTGAATTTTTTTCAATAAAATCTGAAAACTGCATAATATCAGAACTATAAGCTGAAAGAGTTTCTTTGGATAGTCCCTTTTCTATCATTATATATTGGTAAAAACGGTCAAGAGCCTGGTTTTTTAAACTTGTCATTTTAAATAAGAAAATCTTCGGGTTTGGTTGTGTTAAGAGTTTTTGCTCCGTCTTTTTGAACAACTACCATGTTTTCAAGCCTTATTCCTCCCCAGTCAGGAAGATAAATTCCAGGCTCAACTGTTACAACCATTCCTTCTTCAAGGATTTCATCTGTTAAAGGACTTAATCTTGGTGCTTCATGCACTGCCATTCCAACACCGTGTCCAAGTCCGTGGCCGAAATATTTGCCGTATCCTGCTTCTTCAATAACTTTTCTTGCGGCAAAATCAACTTCCTTTGCCTTTATTCCGGCTCTTATGGCATTTGTTCCTGCAATCTGGGCCTTTCTTACAATATTAAAAATTTCTTCAAATTTAGAATCCATTTCTTCTATAAAAAAGGTTCTTGTTATGTCTGAACAATATCTGTCAAGAATAATTCCCCAGTCAAAAAGAATATGTCCTTTTGATTCTAAGATTGTTTTTGAGGGAATTGCATGGGGTTTTGCAGAATTTTTTCCTGTTGCTGTAATTGTTGAAAAGGAAAGTTCTTTAATTCCCTTTTCTTTTAAAGCCTTTTCAAGCATCCAGGCTGCTTTTGCTTCTGTAATTCCTGGTTTTAAATCTTTTTTTATTTCAAGAAGTCCTTTTTCTGAAATTTCAAGGGCAGTCTCAATTGTATTTATTTCATCTTTATCTTTAATCAGCCTTAATTTTTCAACAATTCCCGATACTGGTTTTAAACTTAAATTTTTTTTACATTCTTTAATTGAGGCATTCATTTTATCAAACCAGTCAACACTTACCCTTACTGATTCAAAACCTGCTTTTTTAATTTGGGCTGCTTCAAGAATATTTGTAATTTCCTTTGAAAGACCTTTTTTATAGCAGTAAATTTCATATAAAGGACAATTTGCTTCAGCTTCTGTTGTAAATCTTGAGTCTGTTGCAAGTATAAGTTTTTCTTTACCAATGGCAAGAATTCCTGCTGTTTCGTCAAACTGGGAATCCTCACCCTCAAATCCGCTTAAATAAAATCTGTTTTCTTCTATAAAAATTAAAATTCCGTCAATTTGGTTTTCATCAAAGGTTTTTCTTACTTTTTCTATTCTTTTGCTAATTTTATCCAATTTAGTTCTCCATTTAATCTGCAACACACCTGAAACCAAGTATATTTGATGTAAAATCAGGTTTAACAAAGTATCTTGACCATAGTCTCACGCTTTGATCAGACACGAAACTTCCGCCTTTTGCAATATAAAAAGTTTTTTCTGCTTTTTCAATTGATGAAGTTGTCCATTCCCATACATTTCCAAGTGTGTCTGAAATTTTGTTTGAATTTATTCCTTTTATATATTCATCAACCGCACTTGTATCACCTTTACCGCAGTTTTCAGTGTTAGAGGCATTTTCTATCCATTGACTTCCCCAGGGGAAGGGAAAGCCTTTCTTTGTTCTTGCAGCAGCTTCCCACTCATCTTCTGTTGGAAGTCTTTTTCCAATCCATGCTCCAAAAGAAAGTGCGTCTTTTAAGGAAATATGAACAACAGGATGGCTTCTTTTTTTGTGGAGTCCGCTTCCGGGGCCAAAGGGCTGATACCAGCATGCACCCCTTATAATTGTGCTTTTTCCAGTGGAGCTTAAAATTGATTTTTGTTTTCCGGTTTTATAGTCAAATTCTGATTTGTATCTGGATTCAAATACAGTTGAAAACCCTTTTTCTTCTGCTGTGGTTTTATACCCTGTTTTTTCTATAAAAATTTCAAAAAGTGAATTTGTAATTGGAAAGGCTCCAATAAAAAATTCGTTTAAGTTTATTTTTGATTCAGGTTTTAAATCTGATGAAGGATATGGGCAGCCTGTTTTGTATGTGTTTTTTTCAATTTTAAGGAATTGGTTATAGTATCTGTCCATTGCTCCAAGGTAGCTGTCGAATTTTTCAGATAATAAATTTTTAGAGTCAATGTTCTGGCTTTCAAGATAGCTTTCAAATTCTCCAAGGCTTTCAGATGGAAGTCCAAGTTCAGGAAGTTTGTGTTCATCTTCTTCGTCAATTATTTCCTGATCTTCATCCAGTTCAATTTCATCTGCCTCTATAAGTTCTTCATCATCATCAAGCTCAATTTGTTCTTCTTCTGTGTCTTCTGAATCTTCATCTTCATCGATTTCTAAAAGTTCAGTGTCATCAAGCTCGTCTTCATCAATATCTGATACAATTTCTTCATCTTGTGAAAGCTCATCAATTTCTTCAATTAAATCATCATCAATTGCTTCTTCTTCATAGCCTTCATCATCAACAAGCTCCTGGTCTTCATCTAATTCAACTACTTCAGAATCATCTGACTCTTCTTCATCAATATCTAAAACATCTTCTTCATCTTGTAAAAGTTCATCATATTCTTCAATTGAATCATCATTTATTGACTCTTCCTCAAAGTCAATTTGTTCATCAATAAGCTCATCATCTTCGTCCAGTTCAATTATTTCTGAATCATCAATTTCATCTGCTTCTACAAGTTCATCGTCATCTTCAAGTTCAATTTGATCTTCTTTCGTGTCTTCTATATCTTCGTCTTCATCAACTTCAATGAGTTCAGTGTCATCTGATTCTTCAGTTAAATCATCGTCATCTTCTTCTTCCTGATAATCTTCATCATCAACAAGCTCTTGGTCTTCATCTAGTTCAATTATTTCAGAATCATCAATTTCATCTGTTTCTACAAGTTCAGTGTTATCTGATTCTTCAGTTAAATCATCGTCAATTTCTTCTTCTTGATAATCTTCATCATCAACAAGCTCTTCGTCTTCATCAAGCTCAACTACTTCATAAGCATCATTTTCTGCTTCTTCAAATTCAAGCTGTTCATCATCTTTTACTTCTTCAAAATCCTCTTGTTCTTCAATTGCCTCTTCTTCATCTTCAAAAACCTCTTCAATTTCTTCTCCTTCATCAAGCTCAATTGTAACCGTTCTTTTACCTGAACTTTTTACTTCCTCTTGATTATCACCATTTCCCTGATTATCTGCATTAGAGGTTTCTGATCCATCTTTTTCCCCTGAATCTGATTTCTCATCGAAGTTTTTTTCTATTTCAGAAATAAGAGATTGAATATTTTGGAAATCAGATTGAGAATTGTTTTTTTGCCTTGTTTTTTCTATAAACTCCTTTATTGAATTAAGTATTTGTGAAATTTGAGATAAGGACACATCATTTTCACCTGAAAAAGGTGCAGTGAATGAAGATAAAAGTTCTTCCCTGGCATTATCTGACATTGCAAAAATATTGTTTTCATTTATAATTATTCCTTCAGAATTAAGTCCGGAATCAAAAAGTTTGTTTAAATCTTTGTTTATTGTATTTTTCAGGCTTAGAGCATTTTTTTTTCTGGAATTTATCTTTGCCTTGTCAGATGGTGGAATATCCCATATTTTTGAAACAATTATTTCAAGAGGTATTTGTTCAATTTTACTTAAATCATCAATGTTTTTATAAAAGTCTCTAACAATATTCAAAAATTTGGATTTTGGTGATGATTTTGAAAAATAACCAAGATTTTCAAGGGCAGAATCAATACCTTCTAAAGTTATACTGGAAGCCAATTTGAAATCTCCTGATCTTAAATTGAAAAAATGGGAAAATAATGGGTAAAATTATTTCAATTGTAAACCACAATAAAGAAAGCGGCAAAACAGTAATTTCATTTAATCTTGCTTCTGCCTTATCTGTTATCGGTAAAAAAACTCTTTACCTTACTTTTAGAAGCAATTTTTTGTTTGAAAAATTAAGCTTGGAATTTATTAGTGAGAGCCTTTTTTTTGAAGAACTTAAAAATTTTTCTTATGAAGGATTTAATACAAAAATTCCATGCCTTGATTTTTTTATTTTAAATACTTCATTGTATGACAGTGAAGAAAACAAAAACCTTGTTCTTTTTCTTAAAAAATATTTAAAATCTGTTTATGATTATGTAATTATTGATACTAAAAGTTCACTTATTGAAAATTTTGATATTTTTATGCTTTTGTCAGATGATTATATAATACCAATTGAAAATAATCCCAAATCTTTTGACAGTTTAACACCTTTGCTTGCCAAAATTGAATGGTTCAAAAAGGAAGAAGGGTGCAGATTAAATTTTTTTGGTTTTTTGTTTAATAAAGTTTCTGAAGATACCAGGCATTATAATCTTTTTAAAAAAAATGCTTTTTTTCTTTTTAGAAAAGTAGTTTTGGACCATGTTATTATTTACAGTCCTTTACTTGATTCTGATTATAAGCCTTTAAATTCAATTTTTGAAGATACAATGGATAAGTCATTTAGGTGTTTTATTGATCTTGCCGAACACATAACAAAAGGAGAAAATCCATGAAGGTTGCCAGAACAGAGTCCATTGAAACAGGGGAAAAAGAACTTTTAGACACAATAATTGCAGAACTTGACTGGGAAGTAATTGAACAGAAATTAAAGGAAAAACATAATATAAAACTTCAAGAAGATGTTGAATTTAATAATGGCGATCTTGTTGTTCACGGAAATAAAATTGCATACAAGCTTAATTTTGATGTTAAAATTACTTTGTCTGTTCTTTTTGACAGGCTTGGTGAATGTATTGATATTTCTGCCTCAGGTGAGGAAAATTTTGCAAATGATAACGACGAAAATATTCCAGAAGATGAAAAATTCAATGATAATGAAAATATTTCGGATATAGAAATATCTGATAATGAAAGTTTAGAAAGAAAGAATCCAATGGCTAAAGAACTTGCAGGTATGATTGATGAAATAAATAATAATGAGGAAGAATAATTATTCAGTTAATTTATTTTAACAGTAAAATTTAAGGTATCTACCAATGATCAATTCTTCTAAGGATTCCGAATTTTTTTATTTCAGAAGTGAATTTGATAAAACATTAAAAATGTATTTTAGGGAAATAATTGACCTTTCAGTTTTACCTCCTAATCTTAATTTGAATATTCCTGTTTTATCCTGTCTTATACTTCTTGTTGAAAGGGAAATTGAAATAAGGGATTTTCCAAATTCTCCGCCTAAAAGATATTCAAGAGATAGTTTTTTGGATGATATTGAAAATATCGGAATTGGAGTTGACAGAACAATTTTTGATACAGTAAGCGAACTTTTTTCATTGGGTTTTATAATTGAAAATAATGATGAAATTAAGCCTTCTGAATCGGCATTCAAGCTGGTGAATTTTATAAATAGTGTGTTTCCTGGAATGCCAGGAATAAATTTTATTGCATATCTTGTTCAGACAATTGATGAGGTTTTTTCTGATAGAAAAAGTCTGGCAGAGGGCAAAGAAACTTTTTATCAGACTTTAAAAAGCAGAAGTCTGAAAAAAAATAGAGTTTCTGAAAATGTACTTAAATCCCTTCAAAATCAGACTTCATCAGAAAAAAAAGGCATAAGCAGCAAGGCGTTAAAGGAAAGGCTTAGTCAGCTTAGGAAGTCAAGAACTTCACCTGATGCTGATATGTATAAAAAAGTTCAGGTAAAATCTATTTTTGGATCTTTTGACAAAGAAGATGATTACAAAGAAGAAATAAAAGCAGAAGAAGTAAAAGCAGAAGAAGTAAAAGCAGAAGAAGTAAAAGCAGAAGAAGTAAAAGCAGAAGAAGTAAAAGCAGAAGAAGTAAAAGCAGAAGAAGTAAAAGCAGAAGAAGTAAAAGCAGAAGAAATAAAAGCAGAAGAAGTAAAAGCAGAAGAAGTAAAAGCAGAAGAAGTAAAAGCAGAAGAAGTAAAAGCAGAAGAAGTAAAAGCAGAAGAAATAAAAGCAGAAGAAGTAAAAGCAGAAGAAGTAAAAGCAGAAGAAGTAAAAGCAGAAGAAATAAAAGCAGAAGAAGTAAAAGCAGAAGGAGTAAAAGCAGAAGAAGTAAAAGCAGAAGAAGTAAAAGAAGAAGAAATAAAAGAAGAAGAAATAAAAGAAGAAGAAATAAAAGAAGAAGAAATAAAAGAAGAAGATTCAGAAGAAATTAGCCTTTCAGAAGAGGAAATAGCAAAAAAAATTTCAATGTTTGAAAATGAACTTGCTATGACCTGTCCTGTCTGCAATGAGGGAAAAATTATTGAAAGCAGAACAGAAAAAGGTAAAATTTTTTATGAGTGTTCAAACAGCTTGTGCCATTTCATAAGCTGGGCAAAACCTTTTCATTTTTCTTGTCCTACATGCAATAATCCTTTTTTGGTTGAGGAAATATTTCCAGACGGTTCAAAAGGACTTAAATGCCCAAGGGCAACCTGTGATTATCAACAAAATGACCAGAAAAATCCTGCTTTGTCAGCACAGCCCAAAAAAAAGAAAAGAGTTATAAGAAGAGTAAAAAGAAAAAAATAAATTGAGAGTATTAACTAGTCAGTGGCCAAAAACTAGGATTGTTATTCAATTCAGGTGAAAAATTTGTCCTTTATTTTATATTGAGTTTTTAAGGATTAAATTTTGAATTTGACTTTAGAATGGACAAAAAAACATTTTCGTTCACCAGCTAACTAAATTAATTATCAAGTACGTGTTTTTTTGGTATTACAGCATTAAATTCGCCTTTGAACACTAGAATTTTATTAGAATAAACATTTACATTTACAAAATATTTATTTTTTTCTTGTTTAATTATTTCTGCATATGCAATTGCAGTTTCTCCGATTTTGAGGGGTTTTAAAAAAGAGCATGAAGAAGAGGAAAGAACGACTAAAGGCTCATTAATACAAATCATTGCTGCATAATCTGCAAGACCGAAAATAAATCCTCCGTGGATAAGCCCTTTCTCATCTGCGGCCATTTCATGGGTAAGTTCAAGTTTGACCTCTGCTTTTTTGTTTTCACAAAAAAGAGGTGTTCCGCAAAGTTTATTGTTGATTAGTTTGTGGGTATTAATTTTTGATTTCAAAGTCAAGTTCCTCATCAATATTTTTAAGCTCTGGTATTTGAAATTTAAAGCATGAGCCTTTGTTTTCTTCACTTTCTACCCAGATTTTGCCTTTATGGGCTTCAACTGCAATTTTGCAAAACGAAAGCCCAAGTCCTGACGATGTTTTTTCTGTTTTAGAATGAAAATATTTATCAAAAATATATTTTTGATTTTTTATAGGAATTCCAATGCCTGAATCTTTTACAAAAAAAATAATATTGTCATTTTCAACTTTAAAGCCAGTTGAAATGGATTTAGCTCCACTGTGAATTATTCCATTCATAATTATGTTTTGAATTACGCGTAAAAGAATTCCTCTGTCTCCCCAAATAAATGGTTCTTCTGCAGCTTCATACATAGGCAAAATTTCCACCTCTTTGTTTTTTGCTGTGGCAAAAAGTCTTGATGATGCTTCAGTAATAATTTCAGGAACAGAAATTTTTTCGCTTATAAGTTTTAATGAGCCGTCTTGAAGCCTTGTTATGTCTAGAAGATTTGAAATCATTGTATACATTGTATCGCAGCCGGCCTGAGCAGCTTTGACATATTCAATATTTTCATTGTCTATGGTATATGAAAGAATATCAAGGTTTGCTATTACCTCTGAAACAGGGCCTTTTAAATCATGAACCATCATTTGAAAAAATTCGTTTCTCATTTTTTCAAGTTTTTCAAGTTTTTTATTTTTTTCAGAAAGAATTTTCTGATTTTTTTCAAGTTCATCAGCAAGTCTTAATGCTTCAATCTGGCCTATAATTATTCCTGCAAGATCAAGCAGTATTCCTCTCTCATCATCTGAAAAACAGTCCTGTCCTTTTTTTTCAGTAAGATTTATTACACCTATTACTTCATCTTTTCTGATTATGGGTATTATTAAAAAAGCACTTTTGCAGTAATTTCCTTTTTTTTCACATTCGCCTTCAAAATTTTTTGATTTGTTGATATAAAGAGGCATTTTATTTTTAAATACCCAGCAGGACGGGCTTTCTGAGTCAAGGGGCTGTTTTATTCCAACAAGCTCTAAATTGGTTGAAGCTGCAACTTCCATGCTGAGCCTGTCTTTTTTTATCATTATTGAACCTTTGGCAGTTTCAGTAATTTTTGTCAAAAATAAGATAATTTCCATTAGTTTTTCAGAGTTGGATTTATTTTCATTATTGGAAATTTTAATTATTGTTTTTATAAATCCTAAAATATCAGTATTTTTATCCATATTTCACCATTTTTGGTTGTTGTTTTATAAAAATGAGATTTTTAAGCATTCATTTTTAAAAGTTTTTTAACTTCTTCGTTTTCAGGCATGAGTTTTTCCAGTTTTCTAAGTATTTCATCTGCTCTCATTACCTGTTTTATTTTCATATAGGATTTTGCGAGCAAAAGATTTGCTTCAAAATTGTCAGGTTCAATTTTTAAAATTTTATTTGAGTAGTCTATAACTTTCCCTGGCTGCTTAAAGTTGCTGTAAATTCTTGAAATAGTGAGAAGAATATCAAGTCTTTCAGGATAATGGCCTTCAAGTTCTTCTAGAAGCTCAAGAGAGTCTTCATAATGTTTGTTTTTGAGATATAAAAATGCAACTTCCTCTTTTTGTGCAAGAGGTTCTTCAGCAAGTTCAAAAACTTTGTTAAACAAAGGTTTTGCCTTTGTAAGGTTATTGTTTGCAAGAAGTATTTTTGCAAAATTAAAAGCTCGCTGATAATGTCTTGGGCTTATCTTCATGGCTTTTTCAAAAAATTTGCCGGCTTTTTCAAGGTCATTTTTTTTAAGATAAATTTCACCTAAATGGTGGTAGGCAAAAACATCAAGCCTGTTCATTTTTGCAGCTCTTAAAAAACATTTTTCAGCATTTAAAATATCATTTTTTTCGTAAAAAAGAGCTCCAAGAACTCTTATTGGACGAGAGGATTTTGGTTCTGCAACAATTGCTTTTTTTGCAGCTTCAATTGCCAAATCAATTTCACCTTTTTCCAAAAGTTCCCTTGCCTCTTTAAGCAAAAGCATAAACTCCGGCGGGTTATTATATTTGTCAATTACACCCTTAACTTTATTTTCAAGGGATTTAACTGTAAGTGGTTTTAAAATGTAGGCGTCAATGTCTGATTCTGCAGCTTCAGCTACTATTTCCTTGTTTGATTCAGCAGTAATCATAATTACAGGCATATCTCTGAATTTTTTATCATTTCGTATATGCTCAAGTACTTCAATACCTTTCATTTTAGGCATATTCCAGTCCATGATTGCAAGATCAAAATCTTTTTGTTTCATGGCCTTTAAAGCAAGTTCTCCGCTGTAGCAAAGTGTGTATGAACTGCCATATTTAAGAATCTTCATCATATTGCGGATTGATTTGCACATGTTTTCCATATCATCTACAATAAGGACTTTCATTTTATTAATGTCTATCATTTGTATGAGACTCCATGTAATTAATTGACATTTTTGCTGAATTCAGTTGTATCATATACAAAAAAAAAATAACAGACCATGAAAAATTTAATATATCCTGATATTTGCTTTATTTGCAAAAAAAAATTTGAAAACAAATCTTTTGGTGAAAATAATAATTTCCCTAAAAGTTTTACTCAGGTTTTTTATGATATTTTGTGCAAGGATTGCTTAAGTAAAATTTCCCCTGTAAATAATTTTAAATCTGATTTTTTTTTAAAAAAAAGGTTTTTAAATCTGGTTTATTCGTCTTTTATGTATAAAGATTCAATTGTAGACATAGTACATATGTTAAAGTACAATGAACAAACATTTATTGCTGAAAAAATATCATGGTTTGTTTTAAAATCTTATCTTGAAATTTACTCAGAAAATTATCCAGAACTGGTTCTTTTTGTTCCAATGCATAAAAAAGCATTCAGAAAAAGGGGGTTTAACCAGACATATCTTATTGCTTTTCATACTCAAAAACTTGCAAAAAAAATGAATGTTTTTTTTCCTGAAATTAAAAAAAATGTTTTAGTTAAAATGAAAAATACAAAATCCCAGACAGAATTTAAAGGCAGGGAAAGAAAGAAAAATATTGCAGGTGCTTTTTTAGTAAAAAATCCCCTGGTTATTAAAGGGAAGAAAATATTAATTATTGATGATGTGTGCACTACAGGATCAACACTTGAAGAATGTGCAAAAACTCTTTTAAAGTATGGTGCAAAAAAAGTTGATGCCATTACTTTTGCAAGGGCTTTTTAGAAAAAAAGGAGTAGATAAAATGTTTGAATTAAATTCAGTTAAGGCAGGTTTTGTTCAGTTTGATGTTGTTTACGGTAATTATGAGCATAATTTAAATGAAGTAGAAAAAGGTCTTGAAATATTAAATAAAAAAGATGTTGAACTTGCTGTTTTGCCTGAAATGTTTAGCTGTGGTTTTGATTATGCATCCCTTAGGGAACATGCGGCTAAATCTGCAGAAATTCTCGAAAAAATAGGTAAAACAGCAAAAAAGAACTCCATGGTGATAGCTGGTTCATTGCCTGAAATGGAAGATGATGAAATATTTAATACAATGTATGTGATTGAAAAGGACGGCTCAATAAAAGATTCTTATAGAAAAATTCATCTTTTTTCTCTTACAGGCGAGCATAAAAGATTTTCAAGGGGAGAAAAGCCTGTTGTTGCAGATACTTCAATAGGAAGGCTTGGACTTTTGATCTGTTATGACTTAAGATTTCCTGAACTTTCAAGGGTGCTTACAGATATGAAGGCTGATATTATTGCAGTTTCTGCACAATGGCCTGTTGTAAGGCAGTTACACTGGGAAATTCTTTTACAGGCAAGGGCTGTTGAAAACCAGCTTTTTGTAATTGGCTGCAACCGTACAGGAACAGATGACAGGGAATATGGAGGGTCTTCAATTATGGTTTCACCTAAAGGAAGAATACTTTATAAGGCAGAGGATCAGTTTGAGGCAGGATCGGCTGAACTTGACTTTATGGAAATGATAGAATACAGGTCACAAATACCTTCACTTGAGGAAAGGGTTTTTGAAGCTTACAAACAAAGCTGAAATGGAGTTTTCATGGCTGATTATGTAAAAGCACCGGTTTTTGAAAAAATTAATGGTCTTTTTCATGGTTTTTTTTTCAGAACTGGCGGAGTTAGTGTGCCTCCATTTGATTCTTTAAATATTTCCTTTGATGTATGCGACAAAGAATCAGATGTTGTTAAAAACAGAAAAATTGTTTTAAATGAATTTGGTTTTGACAAAATGATTTCAGTTAATCAGGTACATGGTGTTTCCCATTATATTCCAAAACCGCTTGAAGGGGTTTATGGTGAGCATCTTTCTAAAAAAAAAGATGCAGATATCATAATTACAGATAACCCGGGACAGCTTCTTTTAATAAAAACAGCTGACTGCCAGCCTGTTCTAATTGCAGATCCCTTAAAAAAAGTTTGTGCTGCTGTTCACTGTGGATGGAAAGGCCTTATATCCAATGTAGTAATAAGGGCTATTGATATAATGATTGAAAAATATGGGTGTGTTCCTAAAGATATGGCTGCTGCAATAGGGCCTTCCCTTGGGGCCTGCTGTGCTGAGTTTGTAAACTATAGAAAGGAAATTCCAGAATCTTTGTGGAAATACAGGGTAGGGGAATATAATTTCGATTTAAAGGAAATTTCAAAGCAGCATCTCATAAAAACAGGCCTTGAGGAAAAAAATATCTGGATAGATGAAAACTGCACCAAATGCAGGCAGGATTTGTATTTTTCCTACAGGAATAATAAAATAACCGGACGCCAGGCATCTGTAATAGGATGGAAATTTTAAAGGTTTGATATTATGTTCAGGATTTTTTTTGTTTTAAAAAATTTACTTTTTATTTTTCATCTTGGGTTTGGAACAAAACACCTTGGAATAAATAATAAAATTTGGCAAAAAGATCATTCAATTTTTTCAGTTCCTTTTTATAAAGGGATTTTTTTGTTTCCAAAAAGATTTAAAATGATGAAAAAAAGAGCTTTTATGGGTTTTTTGCCTTTTGATGATGCAAAAAAACTTTTTCCAGGTTATGCAAAAAAAAATTACAGGAATGATTTTAAATGAGCTGTAAAGATTTTAAAAATTTCCCAAGACTTACTGAAACAGTTAAAGCCTCAGGCTGAGCTGCTAAAATCGGGCCAGAGGTTCTGGCCGAAATAGTCAAGGGGTTTCCAAAAACAGAACATGTTAATCTTATTGCAGGATATGAAAATTCTGAAGACGCAGGTGTATTTAAAATATCAGAGGATCTGGCTCTTGTTCAGACACTTGATTTTTTAACCCCTGTTGTTGATGATCCTTTTATTTTTGGTCAGATTGCTGCTGCAAATTCACTTAGCGATGTTTATGCAATGGGAGGAAAGCCTCTTACTGCAATGAATATTGTCTGCTTTCCCTCATCAATTTATCCTCCTGATGTTTTAAAGGAAGTTTTGATGGGCGGAAGAAATAAAATTGATGAGTCAAAGGCAGTTCTTCTTGGAGGCCACAGTGTTGAAGATAATGAATTCAAATATGGTCTTTCAGTTACTGGGACTGTTCATCCAAATAAGGTGAAAAAAAATTCAGGTGCTGTTAAAGGCCATGATATAATTTTAACCAAAGCACTTGGAACAGGAATTATTGCAACTGCTTTAAAAGGGCAGATTGCAGATCAAGCTTGTGTAAATGAAATGATAGAAATTTTGACCTGTCTTAATAAGTATATTCTTGAAATTATTCCAGTATATGAAATTGGTGGTCTTACAGATATTACAGGGTTTGGACTTGCAGGCCATCTCATGGAAATGGCTGCTGCCTCGAAAAAAAAGACTGTTTTATACAGTGAAACAATCCCTCTTATAACAATGGCAAAAGAATATGCAGATATGGGTCTTATTCCAGCAGGTGCATACAGAAACAGAAATTACTGCAAAGATCATATAGAGATTAAGTCAAAAATAGAAAAGTCTGTTGAAGATATAATTTTTGATCCCCAGACTTCAGGCGGTCTTTTAATGACAGCTGAAAAAAAAGATTCAGGGGAAATAGTTAATAAAATACGCGATCTTGGCATAAAGGCAGAAATTGTCGGCAGGGTTTGCGACAATCATGAAAAAGGGCTTGTTGAAATTGTATGATTTTATAATTTAATGTTTTTTATAAAATTTAAAATTATACTCTGCTCTAGAACTTAAAATTTTGTTATATTTGAACTTTATTTTAAAATGTCAGATTTTGAAATTTAATAATTCAGTTTTAATATTGATATTAAAAAAAATGGATAAAAAATACAGTTTTTGTCCATAAATTTGTAAATATCCCTCAGAAAAAGGGTTTTTAATTGACTAGAAACTGTAATTATGATAGGCGACCTTTTAACCGGAGATTTTAGTATGGGTCAGATGAAATGGCTTAAAGAGGTTTCCTATTTTGGAAGTATAGGCCTCGGATTTGCATTTTCAATATTTATAGGGCTCTTTTTAGGGCTTTGGCTTGACAAGGTTTTTTCTGCATCGCCTGTTTTTACTTTTATAGGTTTTTTTTTCGGAGTAGCAGCAGGTTACAGCAGCATAATCAAGTTAATTAAAAGGATAAATAAACTTTGACTGACACTTCAATAGACAAGGTGCCACAGGTTAGAATAGTAAGGTTTGTTGCTGTATCAAACTGGGTTCTTTTGTTTATTTTTTCAATTGCTTCATATCCTTTAAAATCAATTGGCTTTACATCCGGAATAATTCTTGGAGGACTTATTGTAAGCATTAATTTTCACCTTCTTTCAAGAACTGTAAAAAAGGCACTTTTACCTGACAATCTTAAAAGTCATCAAAGCGTCATAGCAAAGTATTATATCCGCTTTAGCATTAGCGGGGTGATTATATTTTTATTGCTGGCAAACGATATTGTTGCTCCACCGGGTCTTCTTCTTGGTTTATCTGTTGTGGTTGCAAGTTTTTTTCTTGCCAGTATTCTTGAAATTAAGAAAATAATTTTTAAGGAGGCTGTGTAGGGATGGAACATCCATATCTTGTTTTGGTAAAACTTTTTGAAATGGCGGGGCTTGGACATTTTGCCCATGCAAATGTGCATGTGATTTATACCTGGTTTGTTATGCTTTTACTCATTGGACTGGGTTATCTTGGAGCAAAAAATGTTCAGATGATTCCTGGTAAGGCTCAGAATGTTTTTGAAGCAATTATCTCAGGAATAGAAAATTTTATGGTAGATACAGCAGGCGAAGAGGGCAGATGGTTTTTCCCAATAGTTGGTACTGTATTTATTTATATTTTTGTGTGCAACCTTTTAGGACTTGTACCTGGCTTTTATCCCCCAACTGCAAGTCTTAACACAACTGCATCATGTGCACTTGTGGTTTTCTTTGTTACTCACTTCATAGGAATAAAGTATCATGGAAAACATTATATCAATCATTTTACAGGTCCTGTATGGTGGCTTATTCCAATTATACTGCCTATTGAAGTGATTGGTCATCTTGCAAGGGTATTGTCCCTTTCCTTCCGTCTTTTCGGAAACATGATGGGACATGAACTTGTTGTAACAATTCTTCTTACTCTTGCAGGACTTTATCTTGCTCCATTGCCTATTATGGCACTTGGAATTTTTGTAGCCTTTGTTCAGGCTTTTATTTTCTTTCTTTTGTCTGTAATGTATTTTGCAGGCTCAATGGAAGAAGCTCACTAATTTGGGAAGCGTATTTTTTTTATATTTTCGGGAAATGTTTGGAAGAAGCGTAATTAATTAACTTTTTTAAGGAGGATTTTTCAAATGGAAGCACAGGCACTTAGTTTTTTTATCGCATCTGTAATAGCAGCTGGTTTTGGTATTGCAATCGCAGCAGCATTCTGCGGCATCAGCCAGGGTATGGGTCTTAAGGCTGCTGTTGAAGGTATTGCACGTAACCCTGAATCTTCAGGTAAAGTTACTGTTACCATGCTTATCGGTCTTGCGATGATTGAATCACTTTGTATTTATGCTCTTGTTATTTCTCTTATCCTTATTTATGCACATCCTCAGGCTGCAGCTATTGCAAAGCTTCTTGGATAATTAACTGCTTAAATTTTTGCAGGGTAAGTGAAAAATAGAAAAGCCGGAGAATTTCTCCGGCTTTTTGATTTTATGTTTGTCAGCTGTTATTATAAAGTTATGAAAAACAACAGCCTTTGAAAACAATTTGGATAAATTACTGATTATCAAGAATTTTTTTCAAAAATTTTCCTGTATGAGATTTTTTGTTTTCAGAAATTTCTTCAGGTGTACCAGATGCTACTATTTCTCCTCCTTCATCTCCCCCTTCAGGGCCAATATCAATTATATAGTCAGAAAATTTTATCACATCAAGATTATGTTCAATAACTATAACTGTATTGCCGGCTTCAACAAGCTTATCAAGTACTTCAAGGAGTTTTTTTATGTCGTCAATATGAAGACCTGTAGTTGGTTCATCAAGAATGTAAAGGGTTTTAGTGCCTGTTTTTTTTGATAGTTCCCTGGAAAGCTTTATCCTCTGTGCTTCACCGCCTGAAAGGGTTGTAGCCTGCTGTCCAAGCTTGATATATCCAAGTCCTACGTCTTTAAGAGTCTGAAGCTTGTTATTTATAAGTGGTATATTGCTGAAAAATTGACTTGACTGATTTATTGTCATATCAAGCACTTGTGCAATATTTTTTTCTTTGAATTTTATATCAAGGGTTTCCCTGTTGTATCTTTTTCCTGAGCATACATCGCATTTAACATAAATATCTGGAAGAAAATGCATTTCAATTTTTATAACGCCGTCTCCTGAACATGCTTCGCATCGTCCGCCCTTTACATTGAAACTGAATCTGCCTGGCTTGTAGCCCCTTGCTTTTGATTCCTCTGTTTTGGCAAATAATTCTCTTATGTAGGTAAATACTCCGGTGTATGTTCCTGGATTTGACCTTGGGGTTCTTCCTATTGGTGACTGGTCAATATTTATAATTTTTCTTATGTTTTCAATGCCTTCAATTGAATCATATTCTCCTGGACTGAAAATGCTTTGTCCATTGAACTTATTTAAAAGTGCCTTGTAAAGTGTTTCAATTACAAGGGTTGATTTTCCAGAACCTGAAACTCCAGTTACGCATGTAAAGCAATTTAAGGGGAATTTTACATTCAGATTTTTCAGGTTATTTTTTTTTGCACCCTTTAATTCAAGAAAAAGTTCAGGTTTTCTTCTTTTTTTGGGGATTTCAATTTTTTTTCTGCCTGAAAGATATTGTCCTGTAAGAGAATCTGATTTTAAAATTTCTTTTGGACTTCCTTGAAAAGTGATTTCGCCTCCCAATACTCCTGCTCCAGGACCCATGTCAATTATGTGGTCAGAATGAAGAATTGTATCTTCATCATGTTCAACAACAAGTACTGAATTTCCAAGATCCCTCATCTGTTTTAAAGTATTTATGAGTTTCAAGTTGTCTCTCTGGTGAAGTCCTATGCTTGGTTCATCAAGAACATACAATACGCCTGAAAGCTTTGAGCCGATTTGAGTTGCAAGTCTTATTCTCTGGCTTTCTCCACCAGAAAGTGTAGAAGCAGTTCTTGAAAGGTTAAGGTATGACAGGCCAACACTTGAAAGAAACTCCATTCGGTCATTTATTTCCTTTAAAATCGGCTCTGATATTTTTTTGTTTTTTCCGGAAAAATTAATTCCTGATAAAAATTTTTTTGAATCCCTTATTGACATATCACAGATTTCAGGAAGGTTTTTTCCCTCAATTTTTACTGATCTGCTCACAATATTAAGCCTTGAACCATTACATGAAGAACAGGGTTTAAAATTCATGTACTGCTTTATTTCTTCACGTACAGCTGAAGATTCACCTGATTCAAGATATCTTCTTTTCAGATTTTCAACTATGCCTTCATATTTTTTTTTGGAGACGGAATTTTTTCCTTTGAACTCGTATTTAAAGGGAATCAGATCATTTGATCCATACAAAATGGTCTGCTGGCATTTTTTTGGAAGCTTTTCAAAGGGAGTATAAATATCTGCTTCATAATAGTTTAAAATGGATTCTATAAAATCAATAAAATAAAATGATGATCTGTTGGCCCATGGTTTTACTGCTCCCTGTCTTATTGAAAGCTTTTTATCTGGAACAATTAAGTCAGGATCAATTTCTGTAAGACTTCCAAGTCCGTCACATTCAGGACATGCCCCCTGGGGAGAATTAAAGGAAAAACTCGATGGTTTAAGCTCCGGGTAATTGATTTTGCATTTTGTACAGGCAAGTTTTTCACTGAATAAAATATCTTTTTCAAGATCAAGATTAACAATTACATTTCCGTTTGACATTTTAAGTGCAAGCTCAACACTGTCTGAAAGCCGTTTTTCTATTCCTTCTTTATTTATAAGTCTGTCTATTACAACATCAATTGAATATTTTTTATTTTTGTTCATTTCAGGAAGATCATCAAGATCATGGATTTCATTGTTAATCCTTACCCTTGCAAAACCTTCCTTTTTAAGGCTTTCAAATGTTTTTTCATGGGTTCCCTTTTTATCAGTAAAAACAGGAGACATAATAATGAGTTTGGATGATTTAGGGAAATTAATTACCTGGTCAATTATCTGATCTACGCTCTGTGCTTCAATTCTATCTCCGCAGGAGTAGCAGTAGGGTGTTCCTGTTCTTGCAAACAAAAGCCTTAAATAATCATAAATTTCTGTAACTGTTCCAACGGTTGATCTTGGATTGTGGCTTGCTGATTTTTGTTCGATTGCAATTGAAGGGGAGAGCCCTTCAATTGAATCAACATCAGGCTTTTCCATTTGTCCAAGAAACTGTCTTGCATAGGTTGAAAGGGATTCAACATATCTTCTCTGGCCCTCAGCATAAAGGGTGTCAAAGGCAAGTGAAGATTTTCCAGAACCTGAAAGTCCTGTTATTACAACAAATTTATCCTTTGGAATATCAACGTCAATATTTTTGAGGTTGTGTTCCCTTGCACCTTTTATGGATAAAATATTTTTTTTCATTTAGTCTCTTTATTTTTTTTAATTAAAAATCATACGGCACTTAATTTAATCCGTATTTTTAAAAAATAAAGCTATTGTAAAAAATTTTTCATATTTGCTGCCTGAACTGCTGCAAGTTTAATTGCCTCAATCATGCTTTTTGGATTCGCAATGTTTTTTCCTGCTATATCATATGCTGTTCCATGGTCTACAGAAGTTCTAGGGAAAGGAAGCCCAAGGGTTGTATTTACTCCGTCCTCAAAATGAAGAAGCTTGAATGGAATAAGTCCCTGGTCATGATACATTGAAAGAACACAATCAAATTTTTTGTTTTTTGCCTGGAAAAATAAAGTATCTGGAGGAAGCGGATCTGAAACATTTATCCCTATTTTTTGTGCCTTTTTTACAGCAGGAATAATAATTTTTTCCTCTTCATCTCCAAAAAGGGAATCTTCACCTGCATGTGGATTAAGTCCGCAAACTGCAATTCTTGGATTTTTTATTCCAAATCTTTGTTTGAGAGAAATATCTGAAAGTACAATTTTATTAAAAATTTTTTCTGTTGTAATTGATAAAGGAACATCTTTTAGAGCTATGTGAATAGTTACAAGAATTACGCAAAGGTCTTTTCCATACATCATCATTGCATATTCTGCCGTGTTTGAATAATGAGCAAGAATTTCAGTATGGCCCTGAAAATTAATGTTTGAATTTTTTAGTGTTGTTTTGCTTATTGGTGCTGTTGCAATTGCTTGTGCCTTTTTTTTCATGCAAAGCTCAATTGAATCCTTTATATATGAAAAAACATTTTCTCCGGTTTCTAGAGAAGGGGATGAGTATGAAAAAGCATGAATTGGCTTTCCAGATTCAATAATTTCTATTGTTTTTCTGCTGTTTGTTTTGTTTTCTGGATCATAGACTTTAAAATTAAAATCCATGGAAAAATCCTTTGAGGCTTGTTTCATAACAAATGTGCTGCCTACTATTACGGGTCTGCATATCTCATGAATATATTCTTTTTTAAGTGCTTTTAAAATAATTTCCGGACCAACTCCAGACGGGTCTCCCATAGTTATTAATATTGTTGGTTTTTCCATTTTTATTCCTTTGTTTTTGTTTTTTTTATATACTCAACTAAATTAAAAGATTTGATTTGGTCAAGAAGTTTGTTTTTAAAAAATGATAATAAAGTTTTTACCAAAAACAGTGTTTGTGATTAGGAAAAGTGTGTTTTTAAAGATGCGTAAAACATCACTATTTCAATGCCTTAAAAAATTGCAAGCTTAAATTTACGAAAAATTAAAAAAAATTTTAAAAAAAATATTATGAGAGATTGCAGCTTGTTAAACGAAAATCAAAGAAAATCAAAGAAATTAATTGAAAATCAAAGATTTTTAAAAAAACTGAGTTTTAATTCATCTGAAAAAAAGCTAAAACATACCAAAATACTTAGAAAAAATAAGTTAGCCTAAAAAACCTTGTATCATAGGACTCTTAAAAAAAATATGAAAAAAATTAATGTTATTTCAAGTAGTTGAATATCTTTGTTAAAGATCTATGAAAACAGCTCTAATTGGATTTAAGTCCGATTGACCATAAAACAGAAGTGGATTAATCCTCTTATGCATAAATTTCATGTTGCTTTATTATTCATAAAGTCTTTCTAATCGTTATTAACAAATAAAATTAAATAATTTGAATTAAATTAAAATAATCTTTTTTTAAAAAAGTGTTGTTATGGAAAATTTTTGTTTCAGAATAAAAGAAAAATTAAAAGAAAAAATGCCGGCTCATTCATACAATATGTGGATTGACCCTTTGTCAATAAATCTTAATGAAGATGGCGGTGTAGTTGTTGGATGCAAGAACAGTTTTTTTAAAAAAAGAATAATAGAAAACTATTCTGAAATCATAAAAAAAGTTTTGTACGAAGATATAAATAAAACTGATTTATCTGTTGATTTTACTGAATCTGCAATGCTTGATAATAAAAAGAAAAAAGAAGAAAAAAAAATAGTAAAGCCAACCCAGGCTGAAAAACATTTGTATTCAGATAAAAACCAGATGAGTTTTTTTGGAGACAGATTTAAGTTCCAGAACGGAAGATTTTTAAGAACAGGCTATACCCTTGATAATTTTGTTGTGGGAAAAAATTCTGAATTTGCATATTCTGCAGCTCTTTCCCTTGCCTCACCAAAAAGGAGAACTCCATATAATTCTGTTTTTATTCAATCTGATACAGGACTTGGAAAAAGTCATCTTTCACAGGCAGTAGGGCACCATATACTTACTGATTTTCCAAGGGAGTCTGTATATTATGTAACAGCAGAAGATTTTACAAATGAAATGGTAATGTCTCTTAAGCAGGACAATATAACTGGTTTCAAGGAAAGATACAGAAAAAGCTGTGATGTTTTGCTGATGGATGATGTTCAGTTTTTATCCGGTAAAACAAGAACTCAGCAGGAACTTTCAATGATTCTTGATTATCTTATGGAAGCTGACAAAAAAATTATTTTTTCCGGAAGTTTATCTCCGCTTGAAATTCCAAAGCTTGACAGTCAGCTTAAATCAAGGCTTTCATCAAGTCTTTTATCAATAATTGGCAGGCCTGATTTTTTAACAAGAAAAAAGATTGCAAAAAGAAAAGCTGCAATGTCAGGGTTTAATATATCAGAGGATATAATAGATTATCTTGCAAGTGAGCTTACAGACAGTGTAAGACAGCTGGAATCAGGTGTAAATTCACTTGGTATAAGAAGTTCTCTTCTTGGGGTTCCCCTTACACTTGGACTGGCAGAGGAAATTTTATCTGAAATTTCTGAAAAGAAAAAACAGATTACAATAGATGCAATAAAAAAACTTGTTTGTGATGAATTTGGAATTGCAGCAGATAAACTTGTATCTAAATCCAGAAAACAGGAAATCGTCCGTCCAAGACAGATTGCAATTTTTCTTTCAAGAAAATATACAGATCAGCCGTTGCAGTTTATTGGAAAAAGTTTTAACAGATATCATGCTACTGCAATTCATGCCATTAAAGCTGTAGAGCAGGGCATAAAGTCAAAAAATATTTTTTTCAAAGAGGTTGAGGTTCTAGAAAAAAAATTAGAAAAGAATTATTGTTAAAAAATAAATGAAAAAAATTTCAGATTATCTTTCAAATATTATTCCTTCAAAAAATATCCTTTTTAAAAAGGAAGATTTGTACTGCTATAGCTATGATTCAAAAGAAGGCCTTTTTATGCCTGATTGTGTTATTTTTCCAGAATCAACCTTTGAAGTTTCCAAAATTTTGAAATTTTGCTGCGAAAAAAAAATTTATGCAGTCCCAAGGGGTGCAGGAACAGGAACAACAGGGGGAAGTGTTCCTTTAAAAGGCGGAGTTGTTATCTGCTTTTCAAAGATGAACAAAATTCTTGAAATAAATTCTTTGGATTTTTATGCGAGGGTTCAGCCAGGAGTTTTTACAGGCGATTTTCAAAGAGAAGTTTTAAAACATAAAATGTTTTATCCTCCAGATCCTGCAAGCTCAGATTTTTGCACCTTAGGCGGTAATATTGCCGAGTGTGCCGGAGGGCCTAAGGCAGTAAAATATGGAGTTACCAAAGATTATGTAATGGGTCTTGAAATAGTACTTCCAACAGGTGAGATAATACATACAGGAGTTAAAACAGTAAAAGGCGTAACAGGTTATGATATAACAAAACTTATTACAGGCTCTGAAGGTACTCTTGCTGTTATAACAGAAGCTGTATTAAAGCTTCTTCCTGCACCTGAATCTTCCAAAACAATGATTTCTTTTTTTCCTTCAATGTCCGATGCAGCAAAAAGTGTATCAAAAATTATTCAAAAAGGACTTATCCCAAGAGTTTTGGAATATATGGATCATCTTTCAATTGAGTGTGTAAAAGATGAAATAAAACTTGATCTGCCTGAAAATACTAAGGCACTTTTGATTATTGAGTCTGATGGTAAAAAAGACTTTATTGAGTCTGAAATTAAAGAGATAGAAAATATCTGCAAAAAAAACAATGCATTTACTGTAATTTCAGCTGAAGATGAAGAAGTAAGAAAAAGTATATGGGATGTAAGAAAATCACTTTCATCGTCTTTGTTTAAATACGGCCCCCATAAAATAAATGAGGATATTGTTGTACCAAGAAGCAAAGTTCCAGATGTTGTTTCAAAAATTGAAGAACTGCAAAATCACACAGGTCTTTCCATGGTGTCATTTGGACATGCCGGAGACGGAAACATACATTTTAATATTATACTTGATAAAACTGATAAAATAATGCATGAAAAGGCAGTAAAAGCAGTTGGTGAGTTATTTAAGTATGTGATTTTTCTTGGCGGAACATTGTCTGGAGAACATGGAATAGGAATAAGTAAAAAAGATTATCTTCACCTTGAAATTGACAGAAATCAGAGAGATCTTATGAGAAGAATCAAAAATGCCTTTGATCCCTGCCATATTTTGAATCCTGGAAAAATAATCTAGGGGGATTTATTGAATAAAATAACAGGTATAATAATTACCTTAAATGAAGAAAAAAATATAAAAGACTGTATTTTATCTCTTGATAAGGTCTGTGACGAAATAATAGTTGTTGATTCCTTGAGTAAAGACAATACAGTTCAGATAGCAAAAGATTTAGGTGCAAGAGTTTATTTGCAGGAATATCTTGGAGACGGGCCTCAAAAGGCATTTGGTGTAAAGTATGCAGAAAATGACTGGATTTTAAGCCTTGATGCCGATGAAAGACTTGAAGATGATCTTGTTGAAAAAGTTTCTTTACTTGAGCTTGATAATGAAAATATTGCCTATGCATTCAAAAGAAGAAATTTTGTCGGCAGCCACTGGATCAAGGCAGCAGGATTTTATCCTGATTATGTAACAAGGCTTTATAATAGAAAAACTTCAGGCTACCTCGAAAAAAAAGCTCATTCAAAAGTTGAAGCTCCAAAAATAAAAAAAATCAAGGCTCATATTACACATTATACTTACGAAAGCTATTCCCACTGGATGGACAGGCTTAACTGGCTTAGTTCAAGAGATGCCTGGGCCTATTATGAAAAAGGCAGAAAGCCAAATAGATACAGGCCTTTAGTTAGTGCATTTGGAGCTTTTGTTCAGAAATTTATTGTAAAAGGGGGAATGTTTCAGGGCATTGACGGCGTTACTGTTACCCTTACAACAATTATTAGAGCCTATATGAAGTATACAAAGCTAAATGAGATGTATAAGGAAAAAGAAAAATAATTCTGACCTTAATTTCCTGAATTTAAAGTTTTAAAAACAGGTATGCTTAATGCTTGATAATATAAGTGCTGTTTTTTATAGCAGAATTAGAAAATTTAAAAATTTTTTTCAAGATAAATCTATTCTTTGTTTAATTTTAATTTATTCTTTTAGTCCATTTGTCAGCAAAAGCCTAAGTTCAATAGCTCAGGGGTGTTTGGGCTGTTTTTTTTTCTATCTTTTAATAAAAAATCCCTGTTTTTTTAGAAAAGAAAAAATGACCAGGCTTTTTTTTATTGCAATGCTTACCCAGGTAATAAGCTGGTTTCTTGTTCTAATTTCTAATCCAGAATTATCATCAAAACTTCCAAGTGTAGACAGGCTTGGAAAGTTGTTTTTGTTTATACCAATTGCTTGGGGATTGAAAAAGTATGAAAATCCTCTTAAATATGTTTTTTTAATTTCATTGTGCGGTTTTTTTATAGGAATAATTATAAATTCAGATTTTTTATTCGAGATTAGTTCAGCAATTAAAGGCGAAAGAGTTTATTTCGGGATAAGAAATGCACAGCATCCAAGCATGATTTTTGGCCTGATTTTTATTATAAGCTTTCTTAATCTTTTTGTTTTTGGAAAATTAGAAAAAAAAGCAGTTTTTTTTTTAGCAGTTATATTATTTCTAAGTTTTTGCGGTTTAATTTTTACCCAGACAAGGCAGTCATATTTAGCATTAATTATATGTTTTGTAGTGACTTTTCCAATTATATTTAAAAGTGGGTACAAATTTAAAAAAATATTTCTTATTTTTTTAGTAATAGTTATCTCTGCTTTTATTTTTAAATTAAACATGGGAGATTTTTCAGAAAGAACTGGTGATATAAAAGCAGTTTGGATATCTCTTCAAAAGATTTGGCATAAAGATACTCAAAATATTAATTTTGAGGAAAAAATTGATTTTTATGTAAATAATATTGCGTCAACAAGTACAGGAATACGTTTAAAATCATGGCTTGAATCAGTGAAATGGATTATTCATAAACCTTTTTTTGGCTGGGGAAGTCAGGCAAGAAAATTAGTCATAAAAAAATCCGATAATTTTACAAATGATTTTAAAAATGAATATGGACATCTTCATAATTATTTTATTGAAGTTTTAGTTTCCTATGGTGTTTGTGGGCTTTTTATTATTTTATTGATGTATTGGATATTTCTTGGCTCGTTATACAAAGTAAGAAATATTGGAAATGGGAAAAATATTTTTGTTACTGGATTTTGTTTTGTAGTTTATTGGATAGTAATAAATAATTTTGAATCATTTAATTCTTTTTGGACTGGTGTTTTTGCCCACAATATTTTTTTAGGTGCCTTGTATTCAAGGTATTTGAATTTAAAAGTCAAATAAACAAAATCTGAATTGAACTATTTTTGAGTTTTTTGCATATTAACGGCAAATCGTATAAGGTTTTTTTGTTATGCCTGATGCAATTTAACCAATAAGATGTAGTAAAATTGGAAAGTCTACACGGTTCATATTTTTGAATATAATAACCTGAATTCATAAAAAAATTATTAATTTAAAAATATGAAATGCTCAATTCAGGCTAAAATTATAAAGGATATTATTTTGAATATTGCAGTTGTTGTTAGGACTTTGCGAATAGGTGGTATGGAAAGGGTTGCAGCAAACCTTTCTGATGCATTTAAAAAAAAAGGTCATAATGTAACTCTAATTTATTTGAAGGATAAGCCTGTTCAGATAAAACCAGATGATAATGATATTGATATAAGACTTTTAAACCTGGATAAACTGCTTTTGAGAACTGGCATAGGATTTTTTTGGATTGTTTTATCAGCTTTTTTAAATATTGTTTTCAGGAAAAGTCTTTTTGTATGGAAAGGTTATTTTCAAACTAAAATTTTTTTCAGAGAACTTAAAAAAATTGAAGTTAAAAAAGGGAAATTTGATCTTATTATAGCAAGGGGGCAGGGTACTTTTGAATTAATCTGGAATCATAGGGATCAAAGAGTAATTCAGGTTTGTGAAAATATTTTCAGGCATAAAAATCCAGGTTTTTTAGGGCGGTTTTATTCAAGGCTTCTTTTTAATGGAAAAAAGATTGTTTGTGTTTCAAATGGAGTTTTTGAGGATTTTTTGGAATATCAAAAATCTTGTTTTATTGAACCAAAACTTTTAAAAATGATAACAAATCCAATAGATATTGAATCAATAAGAAAACAGTCTAAACTTGAAGTTAAGGAAATACCAGACTATCCATATATTCTTGGGCTTGGAAGATTCGTGCCGCAAAAAAATTTTTTCAGATTAATTAAAGCATACAGGATTCTAGTAGATGAGTACAAAATTCCACATAAGCTTGTGCTTGCAGGTGACGGCAGAGAAAAGAATGCTCTTGTTTCCTTTGTAAGGGAGCTTAATCTTGAATCAAATGTATTTTTTCCTGGGTTTGCATTTAATCCTTATGCTTGGATGGCTTTTTCCTCTGTTTTTGTACTTAGTTCAGATTTTGAGGGTCTTGGAATGGTTATAATTGAAGCTTTTGCATCAGGAACAAATGTTGTTGCTGTAAATTCTCCAGGTGGGGTTAAAGATATCATGATGACAGGTGAATTAAACGAGCAGCTTTCGGATTTTACTCCTGAAAGTCTTGCTATGGTAATTTATAAAACCTTGAATAAACCCATTCCACATGAAGAAATAAGAAAGGTTTTAGATAAGTTCTCTCCTGATTTTATTGTGTCACAATATTTGGAACTGATTAGTAAAGAAATTATTTAGTGATTGGCCGAAAATGAGAATTTTTTGTTCAGTTCAAGGAAGGTGAGAAATTTAACCTTTAGGATACATTGAGTATTTTGAGGATTAAATTTTGAATCTGGCTTTAGTGAGCAAAAAAGGCCGATTTAGCTCAGCAACAAAGCAGCATTTTTTAATGCAAAATTAATTTATTATGCTTCTATCATGTCAAGATATCTGCGTTTTAAAATGTGAAAGTCAAATTTTTGATAATTATTAATTTGGGTTTGGATATTTTTGCAATAAATTTTTCTAGCATCAATCTGTTCTAAAATTTCTTTTAATTTGTTTTTTTTATAAAAAATAGAAAATGCCCTAAAGTCTTCAATATGATTAAAGCTTTCCTCCATAATAAAAGTTTTTTTTAGGCCAAATCCTAAGTTAAAACTTCCTGAAATTCTATTGTTTATGTATTCATCGGCTAAGCTTGAGTTAATAAGAGGCATAATATAATCACAATTTTTAATATAGCTTAAGAAAAGATTGTTTTCAATATAGGTGTTAAACCAAAGAAATATATTTTCTTTTTTAGTTGAATTGATTTTTTCTTCAATTATTTTTATATCTTTTTCATTAGGCTTGCCAAGAAATAAAAATTTGGAATTTTTTATATCTGCTTGTGAAACAGCATCGATCAAATCAATATAATTTCTTCTTTTTAATTCTATGTTCCCAGGTATTCCAATCCAGATTTCATTTTTTGGCTTGAGACTTATAAAATTTCCAGCAAAAGGGTAAAAGATTGAATAAAGGGTATCAATTTTTTTTTCTTCACCAAATTTTTCTTTTAGGTTTTTAGTGAGGTAGTCATTTAAAGTAAAATAACCTTTTATTCTTTTTGTAATTGTTTTTTGTGTATGGCTTGTATCAAGCTTTGATATATGATGAATAATGCCAAAAAAAGAAATATTCATGCTTTTTGTAAAAAGCAAAAAATCTCTGACTTTGTTGTTTTCAGCTGTATTGAAAATGCATGTAGAAATATTGTTTGATTTAAGAAATTTTTTTATTGAAAAAAGGGTTTTAATCCAGCTTAATAAATCAGTCGTTTCAAAAAGGAAAATATTATCAAAATCCATTTGCGGAAGCTTTTCATAAACACTTTTGTCTGATATTAAAAAGACTTTGTAATTTCTGCTTTTTAAATATGCATATTGAGTATATATGCATTCACTATGGCCTTTGTAAAGTTCAACAAGACAAAAATTTTTACTCAATTTAATAAATCCTCTTGTAAAATTTTTTAATTTTAATATTACAGGTTTTTTTACAAAAAGTATTAAATTTAAGTTAGTAATTTATTTTTTGTAAAATTTAGCCTGCTCATTTAAAACATCTTTGAATATTTCGGGCCTTAATTTTGCATTTTCAAGCTGATTAAAGTTTTTGTCATAAATTTCATAAAAACCTGTTGGATAACTAACCGTAATTCGATCGTTTTCAATTATTGCTTTTTTTGAGAATCCTCCTGAAAATACCCATTTTCTTTCTTTTTCATTAAAAAGATTTTTTCCGTTTGAAATTTTTTTTAAAGGAGTTTTAAGCCCAAATACTTCTTTTAAAAGAGTTGGTGCAACGTCAAGATGGCTTGTAAGGTGATTAAACTTATGTGATTTTTTGCCTGGCCAGTGGATAATTAGAGGCACATTTATCTGATAATTTGTAAAATTACTTCCATGGCCCCAGAAATTTTTGCCTGAATCATTAAATTCTTCACCATGATCTCCTGAAATAATAATGATTGAATTATTTAAGAGGCTTCTTTTTTCAAGTTCATCAAAAATTTTATCAATTTGAGTATCAATAAATGAAAGAGCTATTTTGTATCTGTTTTTTATTGGAAGAGGGTTGTATTGGTAATCAAGTTTGTGGTATTCAACTTTTTTTACGTATGGCTTGAATTGCTGTTTAATCTCAAAGTCAGATGGAAAGCTGTAGGAATGGGCAGAGTCATAAAAAAGAAAACTAAAAAAAGGTTTGTCTGTTTTTTTTGTTTCAATCCATTCAATAAAGTCTTTTGTTATGTCAATATCTCTTTCCCAGGCTGTTTTGCCGTCTGATGAAATTCTTAAATTTTTAATGTCTGAAAATACTGTGTTATGAAAGGGAGGTGCTTTAAGTGTGGCACTGCCAAAAATTCCCATCTGATAATTTTTTTTTATTAAAACATCCATAAACAAAGGTGAAATATTCTCATCTTCTATTGCATTCCAGTAAGTACCTGAAAGGCCGTAAAAAAGAGTAAAAATTCCTTCTCTTGTACCATTTCCTCCACTTAAATGATTTTTAAAATTAAGTATGTGGTCTTTTTTTGAAAAAGCATAAACTTCTGGCATAATATCTTTTTCAATCATATCAAATCTAAGACAGTCAATCAGAATAAAAATAATGTTTAAATCATTTGATGAGTTAAATTCAAGATTTTTTGGTGGATAATCAAGTTTGGAATTGAAAAAATCATTATCTTTGAATTCAAGTGCACCTGCTGTTTCTACAATCCCATGTTTTTCAAAAAAACGCTTTGCTGTCAGAGGTTTGAATAAAGGCAAAAGATTGACTGATGATGTAATTATTCTTATGTTTTTTGCGTCTGCATAGGCATGTATAAGGTGAGAAGAAACAAAACTTACAAAAATAAAAATTCCAATCATTATTTTGATATTTTTTTTTATGTGTAAAATTTTTTCAATTTTTAATGAAAATAAAAGTTGAACTGAAAAGATTAAGATAAAAAGAATCAGAGCATAAAAGTAAGATGACGCTGGTAAATTGAAAATTTCCCTCCCCCCAATAACAATTAGATTCAAAACTTCCATATTTATGTGAAATCTGTATTGGGCAAAAACCTTAAAATTTATAAAAAGTAAAAAAATTATTAAACTTAAAATTAAACTTAAAATTATTTTTAAAATTTTTGGGTTAGGAATTAGAAATTTTAATATTAAAGCAAATGGAAAAATAAACAGCAAAATAAAAAAAGAATGGCCTGAAATTGAAATAAAAAAATATAATAATGAATATGGGTTTGATTTATTCATAAGGAATTGAGAATAAAGCAGAAAAACACCAAAAATAAAAAAATAGTTAAATAAGAAAAAAATTCCAATAGGCTGTTTTTTTTTAAATAAATCATTAAAACGCATTTTTGTCTCTGTATGGGTTATGATTATTGAATAAGAAGGCTGTTATCTTCAGTTCCAAAAATTTCATCTGAAAAAAGAAGGTTTTGTGTTTGAATCTTTTCAACATAGCATTTTATGCATATGGCACATTTTGTTCTGCATATCGGATCTTTGCTGTCAAATTCCCCAAAACAGTCCAAATGTGCATCAATAATTTGTTTTAAAATCTTTTTTTTGTTCATTTTATCTCCATTGCTTTGAGAATTGAGTTATGAATGTGTCCGTTTGAAGCGATTATTTCATTCATGTATGGATTATAATCATTGTTTTTTAAATCGGTAATTATTGCTCCTGCTTCGTGAGCAATAATAATTCCAGCTGCCGTATCCCATGGTTTAAGGTTTTGTTCAAAAAAGCCTTCAAAAACTCCAGATGCCACAAAACAAAGATCAAGTGCAGCAGATCCAAGTCTTCTTACTCCCCTTGAAATTTTGAGCACATTAAAAAACCTTTGGGAAAGTTCATCAAGTATTTCCATAAAATTATATGGAAAACCAGTTACAATCAGGCTGTCATTGATGTTTTTTTTATCTGATACATAAATTTTTTTTTGGCCAAGATATGAACCATTATGACTAACTGCCCAGTAAAGCTCGTCTGTATATGGATTAAAAACAACTCCAATAAGCGGATTTTTATTTTTATATAGTGCTATTGAAACAGAAAATATTGGAAGTTTATTTGCAAAATTTGTTGTTCCGTCAAGCGGGTCTATAATCCATTCGAACTCAGAACTGCCTTCAATTTTACCCTTTTCTTCAGAAAGAATAGAATGGTTTGGAAAATTTTTTGAAATTATTTCAATTATTTTTTTTTCAGACTCTATATCTGCTTCAGTTACTATGTCAACAGGCCCTTTTTTTGCCACTTCAGGATTTTTCCTGAAATAGCTGTTAAGTATTTTACCTGAAGCCAAAGCTGCCTGTTTTGCAATTTCAAGAAATTTAAAATTATCTTCCATAAATATTTTTAGGCCTTTAATTAAACTTAAATAGTTATTAGGCGAAAACGAGAATTTTGTTTCAGTTCATTGAAGATAAAAAATTTAACCTTTAGAATACATTTTGAATCTAGAACAGAAATGGACAAAAAAGGCCGTTTTCGTTCAGCAACTAAATAACATTTTTTGAAACTAAAGCAATTCACTTATATCATCAAGCTTTTTATCAAGAATATTATACAGGTTTTCAAGGCTTGGCCGTTTTTTTGCAATAATTGAAACAGCATTATATTTTTTTTCAAGCACTTCTATTGTTTCACTTTCAACCAAATCTGCTTTGTTAAGTGCCATAATCATTGGTATATGGCTTAGTTTAAGTTCACTTACAATATTATTTACAGCCTCTATCTGGTTTTCCATCAAAGGGTTTGAAATATCTGCAACATGCAGAAGAATATCTGCCGACTCAAGTTCTTCAAGTGTTGCTTTAAATGCAGTTTTCAGGTCTTTAGGAAGATCTCTTATAAATCCAACAGTATCAGTTATTATTACTTCCCTTTCCCTTGGGAACCTTAATCTTCTTGATGTAGGATCAAGGGTTGCAAAAAGTTTGTTTTCAGATATTACTTCGCTTTGGGTTAAAGTGTTCAAAAGTGTTGATTTCCCTGCATTTGTGTATCCAATTATTGAAATTACAGGAATATTGTTTTTTTCTCTTTTTGCCCTTTGTTTTTCCCTTGTCTGCTGAACTTTTTTAAGTTCCTTTTCAAGTCTGTTTATCTGTTCCCTTGCACGTCTTCTGTCTGTTTCAAGTTTTGTTTCTCCGGGGCCTCTTCCTCCGATTCCTCCTGCAAGTCTTGAAAAAGCAGTGTTTTGCTGCATTATAAGTCTTGGCAGAAGGTATTTTTGTTGTGCAAGAGCTACCTGGAGTTTTCCTTCCCTTGTTTTTGCCCTTGATGCAAAAATGTCTAAAATAAGCTGGGTACGGTCAATTACTTTAATATCAAGTGTTTGGGAAATGGAGTTTATCTGGGACGGGCTCAGTTCCTGGTCAAAAATAATAATTGAGGCGTCTTTGCTAAGTGCAGTTATTGAAAGCTCGTTTATTTTTCCTTTCCCGATTAGAAATTTGGGGTCAGGTTTTTTTCTTGACTGAAATATCCTTTCAACAGTTTCAACCCCTGCTGTTTTTGCAAGTTCCTCAAGCTCATCAAGTGAATTTTCAGCTTCATATTTTGACTGGTCAGAAGCATTAATCAAAATTGCTTTTTCAGATGATTTCCCTTTTTTGGAAATTGGAGTTTTTTTTGATATTTCTTCTTCAATTGAAGATATAAGTTCAAGACAGTTATTGTTTAGATCATAAATTTCTTTTTTTTCGCTTGTATAATAGGGTGTTTTACTTTTTTCATCAAAAATAAGATGTGCGTAAAATATTCCCTCAGGATTTCCTTCAGCATTAATTGTAATGGCACATATAAGGTCAAGTCTTAAGAGTGCAAGGTCAGAAAGGTCATCAGAAGAAAGCCCTTCATCTGGTTTAAGATGGGTATGAACGCATCTCAGGCCTTTAAGTCTTCCAGATGAAGCCCTGTAAGAAGAAAGGTCTGGAATCATTATCTGCTGGTTTGTACCGATTATTACGGTTTCAATATTGCCTCTTCTGTCAATTAAAACTCCAATTTGTCTTTTAATGAGTTTGGAAAAAAAAGCCATTTTTTCAGCGGTTTCAAAGGAAATAATAAGTTCCGGCGATGTTTTTTCATAATAAAGAGATTCAATTTCTTTTAAAATTGAACCCCTGATTCCTTCTGTTCTTCCAAAAATTTTTTTCATTTAGTTTTTCCCGATCAGGAATAGTTGTGAGCAAGTTCTTCAAATCTTGTGTATCTGTCAATAAAAGCCATGTTCACGGTTCCAACAGCACCGTTTCTGTGTTTTGCTATTATAAGTTCGGCAAGACCCTTGTTTGGGTTGTTTTCGTCTTTGTTATAAACTTCATCCCTGTAAATAAAGGAAACTATGTCTGCATCCTGTTCAAGAGCTCCAGATTCCCTCAAATCTGAAAGCATTGGCCTTTTATCGCTTCTTTGTTCAAGGGTTCTGTTCAGCTGAGAAAGAGCAATTACAGGGATATTAAGCTCTTTTGCAAGCATTTTTAATGATCTTGAAATTTCTGCTATTTCAAGGTCTCTTCTGTCTGATTTTGTCTGAGCATTCATCAGCTGAAGATAATCAATAATTAAAAGTCCAAGGCCTTTGTCCATTTTTAGTCTTCTTGCTTTTGTTCTGATTTCAAGAGGGTTGACGTCTGGAGAATCATCTATGAAAATCGGAGCTTCATATAAAACAGCTGCTGCACTGTGAACTCTTTCCCAGTCATCTTTGTCGAGATACCCGCCTCTTATTTTAGCTGAGTCTACCCTTGCTTCTGCAGTAAGAAGCCTCATAGAAAGCTGTTCTTTAGACATTTCAAGTGAAAAAATACCAACTGGTGTATTTGATCCTATTGCTACATTTCTTGCAAGGTTTAAGGCAAAGGCTGTTTTACCCATTGCAGGTCGAGCTGCAAGTATGAGAAGATCTGAACCCTGAAGTCCTGATGTTATTTTGTCAAGAGTTTTGTAACCTGTTGGTATTCCAGTTATTTTACTGTCCTTACCTTGTCTTTCATCCAGTGTATTTATATTGAGGTCAATTAAAGCATCTAGCGGAGAAAAATTTGGCCTTTGTTTTTTTTCTGTAATTTCAAATATTTTTTTTTCTGCAAAATCAAGTATTTCTGATGCTGTTCCTGCCTCACCATAGCATTTTGTTATAATTTGTGAAGCAGAATTTATTAACCGTCTTAAATGGGATTTATCTCTAATTATTCTTGCATAATCAACAGGATTTGGTGCAATTGGTGAAAGTTCAATTATGGATGCAAGCTCTTTTTTCCCGCCTGCATTTTCAAGTTCGCCTCTTTCTGTGAGGTGATTTGCAAGAGTTACAAGATCAATTGGCTTGTTGTTGCTGAAAAGATTCAGCATTGAAGTATAAATAAGGCTATGGGAATTTTTATAAAAATCCTCTGGATTTACAATGTCTGCAACATCAAGAAGGGTATCGTTATCAAGTAGAATTGTTGCTAATAAAGACGATTCCGCCTCGTAATTCTGGGGCGGAATCTTTGCTTCAAAAATTTTTGAAACATCAGTATTTTTTGCCATGTCCAAACTCAGTCTTTCAGCCGGAATAAATCCGGCTGAAAATTATATGTAAAATACTTATGCTTTTAATAGATAAAAACCTGATTATTATTCTTCAGGAAGAACAATAATTGTAATTTCAGGCTCAACATCTTTATAAATTCTAACAGGAATTGAGTATTCACCAATTTCCTTGATAGGCTTTGTAAGAAGAAGCATTCTTTTTTCGATTGATACATCCTGTTTTTCAAGTTCATCAATAATATCCTGAATTGTAACTGAACCGTAAAGTCTGTTTTCTTCTGCGACCTTGGCACGTATTTCACATTTAACACCTTCAAGACGTTTTGCCATTTCTTCAGCAATTTCTTTTTCTTTAGCTATTTGTGCCTGAACTTTTTTAGCTTCCTGTTCCATTAGCTTTCTGTTCGCATCAGTAGCTAATACAGCTTTTTTTTGGGGAAGCAGATAATTTCTTGCATATCCGTCAGCAACATTCACTTCGGATCCTATAATTCCAAGTGAACTTATTGTTTCTTTAAGTATAACTTTCATTAGTCCTCCATGTAAATTACAATCAAATTGAGCTTTTAAATAAGGTATGTTTTTTATTCAACTTTTCCCACATAAGGCAGAACTGCAATATGCCTTGCCCTTTTAATTGCAGTACTCAGCTCTCTTTGATGTTTTGCACATGTTCCTGTTATTCTTCTTGGAATTATTTTTCCTCTTTCAGTAATGAAGTGCTTTAAGGTTTTAGGATCTTTGTAATCTATTGTAATGTTTTTATCAACGCAGAATTTGCATACTTTTTTTCTTCTGTAGACCTTTTTCTTTTTTCTTTTAATATAAGCCATGATTACAGGTCCTCCTCTGTGCTTGTTTCAGTAATTTCAGAATCGAGTTCAGATTTATCTTCAGCTGCTGGCTGCAAGTTTTCTTTTTCTTCCATTTCAGCCTTAATCTGCTCAATATTTGCATTTTCATCAATAAGAACGGTAAGGTATCTCATTACTTTTTCATCAAGTCTTAAGTATCTTTCCATTTCTTTGATAAGATCCCCTGGTGCACAGAATTCAACTCTATAATAATGTCCCCTGGTTTTTTTTCTGATTTCATAGGCAAGTTTAAGAGAACCCCAGTCATCAGTCTTTAAGTGAACGCCTCCACTTTTTTCAACTTGGGAAAGCATTCTGCCATAGATTTCTTCCCAGGTTTCTTTGCCTGTGTCAGGATCCATGACAATAATAGTTTCATAACGCTTCATAAAACCTCCTTGTGGTTTTTAAAGCCCCAATAAAATTTGGAGCAAGGAATAATTTGTATTTACAAACCAAAATCTATTAGCATCAGATTTTTTTATTGTCAAATTTTATCTTTAAATTAAAGGTGATTATTTAAAATGTATTAACAATGGACTAAAAATAAATTTTTTAGGACTTTAATTATAGACAAAACAATATTTTAAAATAAAAATTGTTTTGTTTCCTATATATACTGCTATATAAAACAATGTTAATTTTAATTAAGCTGCTAAAATTAAAAGATTTTATTATTTATCTGTTCTTAATGTCATAATTAAATCTGCATTAAAAAATAATGAAGAACTTAAAAAAATTGACATCAAGACTCTAGTTTTGCTATGAAATAAGAAATTTTTTATTTTCGGAAGGGTCATCCGAAAAAAATATTTTTAATTAGTAACTAAAACTAAGGAGAAAAAGAAATGAAGAAAGTATTGGTTGCAGCTATGGCTGTAGCTCTTGCAGCAGCAATGTGCGTTCCTGCAAGTGCTTTTGAAAACGAGTTTGGTGGTTATTGGAGAACCAGAGCTTATACACAGCAGGATTTTTCTGGTGATAAAACTGAATCTGCAGATCTTCAGCAGGTTGATACAAGAACCCGTCTTTATTACACAGCTAAATTTTCTGATGATTTCAAATTTGTAAATAAGTTTGAATTTGATGGTGTCTGGGGTGATACTGACGATGATAGTTATGGTGATGTTGGAACAGATGGTGTTGCTGTAGAAGTTAAAAATTCTTATGTAGATTTTAATCTAGGATACTACAATTTTAAAATTGGTGCTCAGGCTGGTTATCTTGGACGCGGTTTTATAATGGATGATGATTTTGCCGGTGCAGTAATTACAGCTAATTTGGGAGATATTTCTGTTCCTTTCTATTGGATTAAAAATTATGAAGGTGGTGAAGGAAAAGATAAGAATAAAGCCGATATGGATACTATTGTAATTACTCCAGAATTTAAATCTGGAAACTTAAAAGTTAGTCCTTACTTATCTTACACATATATTGATAAAGCTAAAGGCGAAAATATTGATGATTTAGCTGGTGATGAATTGGTTGAAGCTCTTGAATTAGATGAAAATTATCCTTTTAGTGAGCAAGTTAATAATAGTTATCTTGATTTAAAGGTTGCTACTATAGGTTTGGATTTGGATTTGGCCTTAACAGATAACTCTAATATTTGGTTTTCAGGTTTTTATCAGTATGGTGAATTAAACGGTGGTCTTGAAGTTTTTTCTGGTGACGCCTATAAAGCTGAAGCAGATATATCTGCATATCTGATGGCTTTTGGTGGAAATATTGATGTTGAAGGAATTGATATTCATGGACAATTTTTTTATGCATCAGGCAATGATCAAGATGAGCTTAGTGAAGACAACTTTGATGATGCAACAAATAAACTTGATTTTGATTTAGATGGGTTTATGGATGTTACCCAGGGTCAGTCCTACTACTGGGCAGAAATCATGGGTTATGGAATGGTTGATAACCAGGTATCTGCCGGCTCATGTGCAGATAAAATTTCAAACATAATGGCATTCAATATTGGTGCTTCAATGTCTCCAGTTGAAAAGCTAACTGTAGGTGCTGATATTTGGTATGCAATGCTTGCTGAAGATGATGCAGCAGGAGAAGATTATCTTGGAACAGAACTTGACCTTACAGCTTCTTACAAAGTAATAGATAACCTTACTCTTGATGTTGTTGCAGCTTATCTTTTTGCTGGTGATGCAACAGGCGAAGAAGATCCAATGGAAATTGGTGCACAGCTTTCACTTAGTTTCTAACAGTTTTTTTTAGTTTATATAGTTTTTTCTAAAAGCTCTCTTGAAAAAGAGAGCTTTTTTATTTGTTAAAAACAAAACATGAATTTAGTGCAACAATTTTTAAATTTAAAAAAATTTGATGAATTAAGTTTATTATTTTATAAAAATATGAACCTGGTAATTATTTTAATTTTGCTTCATTTGACTTTGTCAAATTGAAGTTATTTCATCAGGCTTTAAAAGGGCTCAATTTAGGTAAAATTTTAATTTACAGCCTCATACAATTTTTTTCTGAATAATTTAAAACTTTCAGGCTCATTTCCCAGATTAAATATAAAATTTTTGCATTTGGAATCATTAAAAAAAATTTTTATATCTACAACAGACTGCCCTGGATATGGGGGGATATCTTTATTTTTGTCATATTCAATTTTATTAAAAAGCTCAATAAGTTCACAAAAAAATTTTTCATCAATAAAAATTGTTTTTTCGTATTTTTCCCATGAAGAAAGGCTTTGTGGATTTTTGGCAAAAGGCTTAAGCTTTTTAATCACAGAGCTTACTTTCCCGCTTCTTTGAACTTTAACAGTCAAGTCAGATTCAAGGGGGTTATTTTCATGATAATAAATATATTCAATTAAGTTGGAATTTGTTTTGTCTTTGATTTGGGGATCTGCATTTGACGATTTGCTGCATGAGTAAATGCCCGATAAAATTAAAACAAATAAAATCATTTTTTGTTTTTTTGAAATTTTCATTTTTATTTTCACCAAAAAAAACCTCCTTTGCATTTATGCAAAGGAGGTATAATTTAAAGATTAATTTATGGAAGCATTACTGTATGTGCTTCTGGAATACTAAAGTCAAAGTCCTGTGGATTGTCGTATGAAATAGTCCAGGCTTCTGACCATTCAGGCCCTGAATTTATGCTTCCGTCTGTACCAGAGTTTGCTGCTGTTAAAACTCCGCTTCTGCTTCCCTCTATCCAGATTCCGTCTTCTTCAGGATTTTCTGAATTATATGGTGCCCAAGCAAGATACCTCCAGTGCACATTCCATGATATAGGCTGAAAATTTTCATAGTCCTCATCGTCGTCATCATAATAATGCACAGCAACAGTATAATCTCCATAAAGCCCGTTGGGATTTGAGGCACCGCCTGAAGACAGGGTAGACATCCCCCATTTGCCTATGTAATGTTCAGGTCCATATCCATAAGTATTGTCAAAATCAAGATAAGGGTGTGTAGCACTTGCACCTTCTCTATGGCTGTAATAGACTGTATCACCAGTTGCACCTTCAAAATCAGGTTCTTTTACATAAAGATCTACGTCACTGTTATTTTGTCCCCAGCTCAGTGTGATTGTCATGCTTGCCGGGCTTGCGTCAGAATTGACTATAACTCTTTTGAATGCTGCCCAATGGGAAAAGCTGTTTTCTTTGCTTGCCAGAAAAACAACTTCATTGTCTCCTTTTTTTAAAGGAAGAACGATTTCAAATGAGCCGTCACCGCTTCCTGCAGTGTTGTTTACAGAGGTGCTGTAGGCTTCATCTGTAACAACAATATTAATATTGTTTACAACTGAGCCCTCAACTTGTGCATTCCCCCCTAAAACAGTTCCTTTTATTACAATTGCATTGTCTTTGGTTTTGTAAAGAGTTTCTCCGTTTTCAGTTTTTTCTTCTGTTGCAAGGACATCTTCATCAATATTTTTTGCTTTTATAGATGTAATTGTTATTTCAGGGAATACACTGTCATCTGAAAAACCTTTATCTGCTGAAATTTTTAATGCATCAAAAACAGAATCACTTACTGCAAAACTGTATCCGAATTGTTTAAAGTAATTGTAGCTGTATCCAGGATCACTTGCACTTGGGCCCCCATTGTAGATATAAAAACCAGTTCCATCTACATATTTAATATATCTTGTATCTTTATTTGGAAAATTTGGGTCATAAACATAAAGCTTGCATTCACCTGACTGTTCTATTGATGCCTTATAAACTGAAATTGCATGTCCTGCACTGAGCTTTAGGCCGTCAGTAGTATTAATAGCCTGATACATTCCGACAAGAGCAGGAACACCAGTAACATAAATTGTTCCAATATAAGCCTTTGCAACATCAGCTGAAGAGGCCCTTTGAGAAGAAAGTTCTTTGCTCACATATTGATTCCATATTGCAGATTCAGCAGCATGAGCCCTGCTTGCAAGTTCAATTGCTGTTGAATCATCAACCCAGGTTGATGTCTGCTGGGGGTCATGGTATTTTGAGCGAAATCCGGTTCCGTGTTTTCTGAACCAGTAATTTGCCCATGTACACATTCCCATGCAGTTACCGCCCCTTGAAGATTTGTAATATGCTCCATAGTTTGGAATATACCATCCCTCGCCAGATGGCCTGAAGCCTGAATCTACATTTAAATCGCCTGTAAGAAATGCCTGCCAAATTTTTAAAGTTCCAATTGCAACATAAACGCTTTTAATTGTATTGCCAGAGTTTTGAACTGTTTTATACGATGCAGGAACTTTTCCGCCAGAAAGTGTTGAGCCAAAAGTTCGTACTTCAAAAGTTATTGTTTTATTGGTTTTATCTATTGAATCAAACCCAAGCCCCTCAAGGGTTCCATCTGAGTTGTATGAATAAAAGAGCCAGCTGTCTATGCTGGTTGCATCAGAGACAGGCAAAGTTACTTTTACAGGTTTGTTAAATAGTTTGTATTCATTCCAGACAGCTGAACCAGATGTTTCAATGATATACATTTTACTGCCTAGATCAAGATTTTCAGGAAGTCCTGTCTGGCCGGTAATATCAGCCATTTCTACCGAAAATTCAATTGATTCATTAACAGCACCTTCAGGAATTTCAATTTTAAAATTTGGAATGTCCGGGCTTGTTATTGTCCCTCCTGAATCTGCAATTGTACTTGAGCTTAAGTTTATCTCAACAGGATTTGACGCAGAGATATCTGCAACTGTGATGTTTCGTTCTCCTGCAGGTATTTGCACGTCGTCATTTGTATCTTTATCATCAGAATCACTGCTGCTGCAGGCAAATGTTAATGCTAGAAAAAGTGCTAAAAGTAAAATTTTCAAAAAATTTAGCTGATTTCGTTTTCCCATAATTTTTCCCTCTCCCTTTTTTCAAAATCACAAGTTAAAATAAACTTTTTTATACTTAGTTGGTGAACGAAAACGGCCTTTTTTGTCCATTTCTGCGTCAGATTCAAAATTTAATCCTCAAAATACTAAATGTATCCTAAAGGTTAAATTTTTCATCTTCCTTGAACTGAACAAAAAATTCTCATTTTCGGCCAATCACTACTTATAAGTAATTAAAAAAGTTAAAATTTTGGCATCTATTCAGCTGATTTGGAACGCTTGCTGCTTTTTCTGAGCCTCGTTATGCAGGATCTAAAAAATTTATCTCCTGAAACCAGCTTGAAAATACAGTATCCGTTCTTTAAGCAAACTGGTTTTTAACAGTTCTTAGCTGAATAGTTTAAAAATTGAATGTTTATATAATATAGCATTTTTTAAGGGATTGAAATATAATTATTTTTCGTTTTTACTTTGAAGAGAGTAAATGTATTTTAGTTTAAATGTCTGATAAGGATGGGTATAATTCTTTTAAAGGCCATATAACTTGTTGAACGGAAACGGCCTTTTTTGTCCATTTCGGTGTGAGATTCAAAATTTAATCTTCAAAATACTCTATGTATCCAAAAAGTTAGGTTTTTATTAATAATAAACAGCAAGCCACAAAGTCTCTATATTTTTCTCAGTTGCAAGGACTCTGTGTCTTGAATGGGGCTCAATATTCAAATAATCCCCTTTTTTGAGATAAATTGTTTTTGAATTTTTTTCAAACTGAAGAAGTGCACTTCCCTGTAGCACTAAAACAAATTCACTCATTTTTTCGTCATACCAGAAATTTTTTGGCGAGGATTGACCCTTTGAAACAATTTTTTCAATTTTGATATTTTTAGTTTCAATTATTGTTTCAAACAACTCTTTTTTTATTTTTTCAGGGATATTTTGAAAAAATGAGCCTTTCATGAAAATTTATCTGCTGAAATCTTTTATTGAAGATATAAGCCCGTTTTCAGAAATTTCAAATTCTGTATATCCTTCAATTCTGATTTTATCGCCTTTTAGAATATCTTTTGAAATATCTTGTGCAAGTATTCCGTCAAAAAAGATTTCTGCTGTTGCAGTATTGTTTTCAACTGCAATTGTAATCATTGTTTTTTGTTTGGATTCAAAAATTTGGGCTGATGATCTGCATATTTCCAAAAATTCTTTAATTCCTTTTGTTTTTACAATGGAATTTTTTTCTGTCAGATTTTCAAAGGAAATATCAGGGTCTAAAATTTCAGTCATGGATTCAAAGTCAGATTTGTTAAATAAGTCAAGATAATTTAAAACTATTGATTTTATTGTTTCTCTGTCCATTTTTTTCCTATTTTTTTTGAAAATACAAAACTATGCTTTTTCCACAGACCGGATTTAAAATTTTATCAAGAAATTTTGTAATAAATGGCTTTTTTATAATATCCCACTCAAGAAATTTTTTGTAGATATTTACTGCTCTGCTGTCTTCACGGCTTGGACCAACCAGACATTTTAGCCACCAGTAGGGAGAGTGAAGGCTGTGTGCAAAATGATATCTTAAAAACCTGCAGTTTTTGTCTTTAAAAATATTTTTAATCTGACTTTTCCTGTAAATTCTAACATGTCCCTGATTTGCATTAAAATAATCATCTGAAAGCATCCAGCAGATTTTTTCGGGCCATGTTCTTGGAACACTTACAGCAAGTGTACCGTTTTTTTTAAGAACCCTAAGTATTTCAGAGGCAGCCTTGTTGTCATCTGGAATATGCTCCATTACTTCTGAACATATTACTATGTCAAAGGATTCGTCTGCAAATGGAAGCTTTGTTATGTCAGATGTTACAAGATTCCATGTTCCTCCGCCTGAAAAGCCAAGTTTATCGTGATATTCCAGGCGGTCCTTTGCAAGAAGAAGATCGTTATAATTAAGGTCTGCTCCAACAGACATTACATTTTCACGGGAATAAACAGCAGCAGTGTGTCTGCCGGGGCCGCTTCCTATATCTAGGACTTTTGCTCCTTTTTTCATTGGCAGATATTTGAAATCAACGGTTATCATAAATTACCTCCTCATAGGCTTTAATGGTTTTTTCGGCAGCCTGTCTCCATGTAAATTTTGAGTGAACCCTGTTGAATCCTGCTTCTCCGAGTTCTTTTCTTTTCTGGGGATTATCGAGAAGATAATTAACAGCATTTTCAATTGCCTTTGGATCTTTTGGGGGAACAATAATTGATGCATCACCTGCAACTTCGGGAAGTGCTCCGCCTGAAGTTGTAATTACTGGTGTTTTTGTTGCCATTGCTTCTCCTACAGGAATACCAAATCCTTCATATACAGAAGGTACAACAGCAATAGTTGATTTTGCATATTCTTTTACAAAATCGTGGTGTGAAAGCCTTCCTGTAAAATTTACGAGATTAGAAATGCCAAGTTTTTTTATAAGCTTTTCAATTCCGCCGTTTTCTTTTGGTTTACCAATTACAGTAAGTTTAATTTCTCTTTTTTTAGAAATTTCATAAACTGCCTGGAGAAGATAATAAAGACCTTTAAGCGGAGTATCTGCACTGTTTGTACATATCAGAGTGTTTGGTTCCCTGTTTATTTCTTCCATTGGGTGGAAAAGATCAAGATTTATTCCGTTTGGAACAACAATAAATTTATCTTTGTCTATTTTATATTCACGGGAAATATCGTTTTTGGAAAATTCTGAAACTGTTATAATTTTAGGAAGTTTTCGTGAAACCCTTTTCTGCATTCCAATAAATGAATACCATCTGTAATGTTTTAGTTTTTTCCAGGGAGCTCTTACGCTTGCAATGGCAAGTTTTCTGTCAACAGTCATAGGATGATGAATTGTAGCAATTACTGGAATTTTTCTGTTTATTGCCCAGATGCCGTATGAAAGCGATTGATTGTCGTGGATTATATCGTATTTGTCAAATTTGTTCTTTAAATAGTCATAGGCTCTGAATCCAAAAGTAAATGGTTCTGGATACCCCATTGTGCTTACTCCAAGCCATTCCATAAGATTTACAGGACTTTTAAGCTCCTTTGCAGTCGGTACTCTGAAAAGATTTTCAGGATCATAAAGATCAAGGGTTTTTACTGGAATAAGATTAACTTTTCCTTCTAAAAGAGGGTCTGGAGGTCCTGCCAAAACATCAACGTGGTGACCCATTTCAGCCATTTCCCTTGCAATATTTCTTACATAGACACCCTGGCCGCCTGAATGAGGATTACTTCTGTAGCTTATGATACAGATTCTAAGTTTTTTTTTCTTTGACATATATTTACTCTGATTTGTTTAGTATAAAAAAATTGAATTACGTCTAATAAGGGAAAGCGTCAAGGAAAAATTGTTTAAACTAGGTTTTAGTTCCTGAGGGTAAACTCGTCAATATAAATGTATTCTATGTTGGAAAATATACGTTTTCTGATCTGATTTTCTATTATAACAAGGATTTCATCTTTGCTGCCTGTGCTTATTTCTTTTCCAGAATATGGTGATACAGCTATTGATGCTGCAAATGAAATTCTTTCCCATTTTCTTCTCATTTCTTTTATTCCGTCTGAATCGCTGAATCTGAAATCAAATGAAATGGAAAGATAGCTTCCGTCGGAAAGTGAAGTAGAAAATCTAGTTTTAAATGAAGGTAAATTTTTTATTTCTTCTTTTGAAGGATTTCCCTTGTTGTTTTCTGTGATTTTTCTTTCAGTAAAAAGCCTGTATTGCCGGTTTCTTGTCTGATAAATATCTCCAAGTCCTTTGAATTTGAATTTTCTCTGATAATATTGGTGATAAATAAGGCCAGAAGCTGTGATAAAAATTAAAAGAGCTGTAATAATAATATATTTAATGTATTTTTTTTTCTTATTGGTTTTATTCATCAGGATTGTACCTTGCTTCAAATCTTATTGAGAGAATTTTACCAGGCTTGAGCTGTGGAACAATATTTATATCCCACTCTATTTTAATATTTCTTTGATCAAGAGCAGTTATTTGTGCATAAATTTTTTCTCCTGCCTGATCCTGGATAAATTGTGGGTCATCATCTGAGTATATCTCGTAATCTAGTAAGTTTGTGTGCTCTTTAACAAATTCACACTGCCAGTCCCAAAGTCTTGCATCTCCCGAAGCCATAACTTTTTCAAACATTTTGAAGCTGTCAAATATTACAAAGGATCCATCTTCTGAAAGTTCGGCCTGATAACCACTTAAATGATTCAAAGTAAAAAATCTGTCAACTATTTTTATAAGTTGATTGCCTCTGTATAAAAACATGCTCAAATGCCATGGGTCTCCACACATAGTGCCTTGTCTGTTTATGCAGCCTTTGATTCTTAGTGCTTTTGTTCCATCAGCCTTTGTATAATAATAAGGTTTTCCTGTGAAGTATTCACCTTTTACAAGTTCAGTCTGGGGATAATAGGGCAATTCGTTTTCTACATATGATATATAGTTTGAAAAATGGTTTGTTTCAAAATAAATGATTTTTTTATCTGGATCTATATTTTTTGGATTGACTTCTGTCCATTTGCCAAGGATAGGGTCGTAATATTTTATGCCTATTTTTTGTGATGAATCTGAAAATCTGGGAAAGTATGGAATACCAAGTGTTATTTTTTTATTAAATATAAGACCTTCAGGAGAAAATTTAATGCAGTCTCCGGCCTGGCTTATTTCAGGTTCAAGATCAGCTGGCAGATAATCCTGTTTTTTCAAGACTATGGTTTCATTTGAATTTAGAGCGTTTTCAGGAAAAATTGCCAGGGCTTTGCTGTCTGAAAATTCAAGGTCTACAATACCGCCTTTACTGCCAATTTCTTTGGAAGATGTCAAAATTTTGTCATTATTTGTGTTTGTTGTTTCATTATTGTCGCATCCATGGGATGACATTATTAAAACTATCATTATAATTGATTGGAAAATTTTTGAATGTTTCATATTATTCTCTTTTTTGAAATATTTTTAAATTAATATTTAAGGTGATAAAAGCAATTTTTGTACCAAAAAAGAAAGGGGTTTTTAGAAATGGATGAAATTTTATCTAAATTTCCGGTTTATCTTGTAAACAAGTTTAAAAATATTCCTGATCCGGAAAAAATGAATGTTCTTGAAAATGCAAAACTTTTAAATATTTCTGAATTAGAACCAGATGAGGACATGATTGAAGCCTTTGATGAAGCAATAAGATATAAGGATGCTAAAGTATCGCTTATTCGGCTTATGCTTGAGGGAATAATAGAAGATGATGTAAATGACAGGCTTGAAGCAAAGGAAATTGCAGCTTCCCTTTTGAATAAATATCCTATTTCAGAGGTGATGAAAGTTTATGAGGAAAAGTACAGGGCAGAGGCAAATTAAGGTTATCCTTGTTATGGCTTTGACTGCTGATGGTTTTACTGCAAGATTTTCCAATGAGTACACTGACTGGTCTTCTGCTGCTGATAAAAAGCTTTTTTTAGAAATATCAAAAAAAGCAGGGGTGGTAATAATGGGGAAAAATACTTATAATACATTAAAATCACCCCTAAAAAACCGTCTAAATATTGTTATGGGTAAAAATGATATAAATCAGGTGGAAAAAAATTTGAGATTTTTTTCAGGAGATCCTTTACTTCTTCTTGAAGAACTTGAAAATCAGGGCTTTAAAGAAGCTGTTTTATGCGGAGGAGCTTCAACAAATACAGTTTTTTTTGAAAAGGATGCAATTGATGAGGCAGTATTTACAATTTCACCTTTAATGTTTGGTAAAGGAATTTCTGTGTTCAATACCAAAATTAATTGCAGGCTTTTTTTAGAGGAATGTAAAAAAATAGATAAAAATACAATTATGCTCAGATATCTTTTTAATAAGGAATAATCATGAAAAAAAATCTAACTCAAAAACAGGGGCCGCCGGTTTTTGTGATATCATGCGGAGAAGGTATAAACGGTGAACAGCTTTTAAAATCAGCACTTGTTCAGTTCCCTGATTACAGATGCCAGTTAAAAAAAATTGCCCATGTCAAAAGAAAAGAGCAGGTTGAAAAGGCTGTTCTAGAAGCTTTGGAAGTCGGCGGAATTATTCTTCACACCCTTGTTTCAGACGATATAAGAGCTCATCTTGAAAGTTTTGCCGCAAAACATAATATTTCAGCTATTGATGCAATGGGGCCTCTTCTTGATATTTTATCAGAAAAATTTAATGAAAAACCAATTTGTGAGCCAGGAAGGTTCAGGCGTTTTAACCAGGTTGATATGAACAGGATAAATGCAATTGAATTTGCAGTATCCCATGATGACGGAGTAAATCCCCATGATCTTGAGCAGGCTGAAATTATTCTTGTAGGAGTTTCAAGATCAGGGAAAACTCCCCTAAGCATGTATCTTGCCTTTCAGGGATGGAAGGTAGCAAATGTTCCAGTTGTTATTGATCTGCCTCTTATTGAAGAACTTTTATTAGTTGACAAAAGAAGAGTAATTGCACTTTTTATTGATACAGAGCAGCTTATGTCCCACAGAAGAATCAGAAGGGGAAGGGTAGGTATGGATAATACAGGTATAGATTATTCTTCAGCATCTGGTGTTTTTAAAGAGGTTGAGGCTGTAAGAAAGCTCTACAGGCAAAACAGGTTTACAATGATAAATGTCAGTAATAAGCCAATTGAATCAAGTGCAGAAGAAGTTGTTTCTATTATAAAAAGAAGGTTTCCTGGTGGAGCTCATAAGTAGCTGCTGAACAAAAAAATTTAGTTTTCGGCCAACCACTAAATAGCTGATGAACCAAAACGGCCTTTTTTGTCCATAAAATACTAAATGTATTCAAAGGTTAAATTTTTAATATTTTTTGAACGGAAATAAAATTAAAGATTTTAAATCAATAACTAAAAATTTTGAAATTATAAAAATAAAAAGCTCCGGATTATACCTGGAGCTTTATTTTTTATCAGGCTAAAATCGCATCTAAAAATGACTGTGGATCAAATTTCTGGAGATCCTCAATTTTTTCACCAACTCCAATATATTCAACTGGAATATTAAATTCTTTTTGAATAGCTGCAGCAATTCCACCTTTTGCTGTTCCATCCATTTTAGTAATAATAATTCCAGAAATATTTACAGCTTCATTAAAAATTTTTGCCTGGTTAAGTGCATTTTGACCTGTTGAAGCATCAACAACAAGAAGTACTTCATGTGGAGCTCCTTCAAGGCGTTTATTTATTGTTGATCTTATTTTTACAAGTTCCTTCATAAGGTTGTCTTTGTTGTGAAGCCTTCCAGCAGTATCAATTATAATAATATCTTTTTTTCTTGCAATTCCTGCATCAACACTGTCAAAGGCCACTGCTGCAGGGTCAGTTTTTTCTTTGTGTCTTACAAAATCACTTTCAGATCTTTTTGCCCATTTTTCCAGCTGTTCAATAGCAGCAGCCCTGAATGTGTCAGCAGCTCCAATTAAAACAGATTTGCCTTCTTGGGAGAATTTGTAGGCAAGTTTTCCTATTGTTGTTGTTTTACCAACTCCATTTACACCAGTAACAAGAATTACATGGGGTTTTTCATAATTTTTTTCCTCAGGTTTTTTCATAAATGATAAAAGTTGGTTTTTTATAAAATTTTTTAGTTCTTCCGGGGATTTTATTTTTGATTCGTTTTGTTCAATAAGGGATATAAGCTCCATGGAAGTTTTAACACCAAGATCTGATGAAATAAGCTTTTCTTCCAGCTCTTCAAGGTGTGAAAGGTTTAGCCTGTTTCCGGTAAACAAGTCTTCAATATCTGAAGTAAGAATTTCCCGGGTTTTTGAAAGCCCTTTTTTAAGGGATGAAAAAAAACCTTTTTTTTCTGTGGATTCTTTTTCTTTTGAATCTTTAATTTCTTTTTTTAAGTTTTCTTCAATCCAGGTTTCATTAGAATTTATTTTCTTTTTACTTTTTTTCCCAAATATCATATTTTTACCTCTTGAAATTTAATTTTAATTTAAAAATTATCTGTGCTGAAATCTTATTTTTTTATAAGGTTCAGAAATTATTTTATTAAAAAAATTTATGCTGATAAATACATATTAATTATGCAAAAAACAAGAAAAGTATTTACAGCCGTAAACCAAAGGTTTTTTTATGCTTAAAACAATAATTTGCAGCGGAATATCTTGTGGTGAAAAAAAAATTTTGGAAATAGCACAAATATACGAAATTGAGACTAAAGGCTGTACCATAAAAAATTCACTATCAAGCCCCAAAAAATTTGGTCTTGAAATTGCTTCATCTGAAAAGGATGCTGATTTTAAAAATGCTGAACTAAGTGACGGGGTTGTTTGCATATCAGAATCTGCCTTTCTAGAAAGCGGCTGTTTAATTGAATTGAAAAATTTTTGTATTCAAAAAAATATTCATTTTTATTTTATGGATATTAGTGTTTCAAGTATTCATTCAATATCTGACAAGCTTGGTAACTGGGTTTTTGAAAATGGTATAACTTCTTTAATGTTTAAGACTGATTATACTGTAAATCCTGACAAATCTCAGTTAATAGGAAATATATTTGAGTGTCTTATTTATATACTTCTCATGAAAACAAATCCTGAAGCTCTTGCAGCACCTATTCATGTCAAGGCTCCTGATTATTCTTCGTGTTCTTATTCAGTAGATGCCGTTGTTAATGACCTTTTAAAAACAATTCCTTTAAAGGACAGGGTCATTATTTCAAATATGCCTGAAGCTGAACTCTCTGATGTTTTGCTTGTAATGGGAATTACAATTTTATCAAAATATTATTGGCCAAAAAATAATCTGCTTTTAAATGATTGTATAAAAATTTCCGGAAAACAAAATCTTGAAGAGTTTGAAATTGCTGAAATAATAATAAAAAAATTATGGGAAAATCTTAGAATTACTCATAGAATAAGAATATTAAAATAGTTAAAATCAGCTTTTTATAATTAAATCAGGTTACTTGACAATATTTTTAACTTTGATATTAATAAACAAATTTTTACTAACTTAATAGGGGAGATTTAAAAGTCTGTATTCGACTGCTTAAGTAGTGATTGTCCGAGAGCTGGAATTTTTTGTTCAGCAACTAAGTAGTTATTATAAATTTTGACTTTGATTATGTTTTATTTTTTTATACACCACATCTTTTCAGAAAAATATTTTTACAAACCAGATATTAAATTTTTTATAAATTTTAAAAAAATGGTTTCTATTCTTTTAATAAATTGAATTTTTAATCTAATTAGCGATTGGCCGAAAACGAGAATTTTGTTTCATTCAAGGAAGAAAAAAAATTTAACCTTTAGGATACATTTAGTATTTTGAGGATTAAATTTTGAATCTGACTTAAGAATGGACAAAAAAGGCCGTTTTTGTTCAGCAACTAATTATTTTTATTTTCTTTCAAAAATAGCCTGATGCTTTTGCATTAAATATTTTTGCAAGGACTAATATGTAAATTAATAAATATTTCAGGGAGTTAATATGTCTTTACATACTGTGGAAAAAATCGGCGGCACTTCCATGTCTGATTTTGAAAAAGTTTTAAATAATATAATACTTAAAAATAAAGATAGAATTTATGGCAGAGTTTATGTTGTGTCAGCATATGCTGGAATAACTGATATGCTTTTGGAACATAAAAAAACAAGTGAACCAGGAGTTTACGGTCTTTTTTCAAATGGAGATGATTCATGGGCCTGGGGAGATGCAATAACTAAAGTCGGTGTAAGAATGTGTGAAATAAATGCATCGCTTGAACACCTAGGGCTTGATCTTCAGCTTGCAGACAGGTTTGTCAAGGAAAGAATAGAGGGAGTAAGAAGCTGTTTAATCGACCTTACAAGGCTTTGCTCATTTGGACATTTCCAGCTTGAAGAGCATTTGAGTGCAATAAGGGAAATGCTGAGTGCTCTTGGAGAAGCTCACAGTGCACATAATACTTTTTTAATTTTAAATAACCTTGGCATAAATTCAAGGTTTGTTGATCTGACAGGATGGATGGAAGATGATAACATGTCATTTGATGAAAAAATCAATCATTATTTCAATGACATTGATTTTGCATCAGAACTGCCTGTAGTAACAGGTTACACAAGGTGCAGAGAAGGAATAATGGATACCTATGACAGAGGTTACAGCGAAATAACATTTTCAAAGGTTGCCTGTATTACCAATGCTTTAGAAGGTATAATCCATAAAGAATTTCATTTGAGCAGCGGAGATCCAAAGGTTGTAGGCCAGGATAAGGTAAGAACCATAGGCCAGACTAACTATGATGTTGCAGACCAGCTTTCAGATCTTGGAATGGAAGCAATTCATCCAAGAGCTGCAAAAGGTTTAAGACAACTTGGGATTCCTTTAAGAGTTAAAAATACTTTTGAGCCAGACCATCCAGGAACAATAATAAGCAGTGAATATAAGAGTGTTGAACCAAGGGTTGAGATAATAGCAGGAAGATCAAATTTATATGGAGTTGAAGTATTTGATCAGGATACTGTAGGTCAGTTTGACAGGGATTTTATTGTTACAGAATTTTTCAAAAATTTCAGAATCAGATATGTTGCAAAAAATCTTAATGCAAACACAATTACCCATTATGTTACTGCTTCACTTGAAAAAATTAATAAACTTATAGACTCAATTGAAAAAAAATATCCTTCAGCAGAGGTTTCAGTAAGAAAGGTTGCAATGGTTTCTGCAATAGGAAGCAATATGTCTGTACCAGGATTTTTGGCAGCAGCAGCAAAATCACTGTATGAAGAAGGAATAAATATACTTGCTGTGCAGCAGAGCATGAGACAGGTAGATATGCAGTTTATTATTGAGGAAAATGATTTTAACAAAGCAATTTTAGTACTTCACAGGGAGCTGATTGAAAACCATGATCAAGCCGGCCAATAATAATGTTGACGGAAATTTTTTTAATTGTTATTAAAAAAAGTTTGTTTAACTGAGCGGAATTTATATGATTTTCGCTCTTTTTTATTTTGGAGGTAATGGTGAGTTTTCGTGATTATTCATATTCAGTCTGGTGGAATTTGATTTTAATAACTGCAGGGTCAGTAATTTATGCCTATGGATTAAAGGCTATTGCTGTTCCCCACGGTTTTGTTCCTGGAGGACTGTTTGGTTTTGGAACCCTTATATTTTATTTTTTCAATTCTTTAACACCAGGCATCTGGTTTATTATTTTAAGTATTCCGCTTGTTATTATAGGTTTTTTATATATAAGCAAAAGGTTTATGTTTTATACTTTTTATGCAACCATAGCATTAACCATAGCCTATGAACTTATTTCCCATGACGCAGGAATAGTTAATCAGTTTTACGCTGCACTTACTTCCGGACTGATTTGCGGAATAGGAGCTGGAATAGTACTTAAAAGTCTTGGTTCAAACGGCGGTATAGATATAATTGCAATTATTCTTTATCAGAAATTCAATGTCGGTCTTGGAAAATCCTATATGTTTTTTAATTTAATTATTTTTGGTATAAGTTTTTTCTATTTTAAGCCAGATATTATAATTGCATCACTGATTTTGGTATTTTTGACATCTGCTTCCCTTGAATATGTTTTATCAGCCTTTAACCAGAGAAAAGTTGTATTTATTATATCTGATTTTTCAGATTATATTGCAGACCAGATCATCAAAAATCTTGGAGTAAGTTCAACTTTTATAAATGGTTATGGTGCATATATGAGACAGCCTAAAAATGTTCTTATGACCGTAATAAACAATGTTCAGCTTAAAAGACTTGAAGAAATAGTTTTTACAGAAGATGCAAATGCACTATTTATAGTTGAAAATACATTCAATGTAATAGGCTCGTCTTTTTCAAAAAGAAAAATTTATTAGTCTTTTATTGGAAGATTTTTCAGTTTAAAAATGATCAAATAAAAACATTATTTTATATATGCTTGCCCAAAAATTTCTAATTTTGTAAAATTCAAATATAAACTACAAAATAAGGAGTCGGCCATGAAAGATTTTAAACAAATACTTTTTCCGACAGACCTTTCAGAGATTTCAGGCAAAATGGTTCCCTATGTAAAAATGATGGCAGAAAAATTTGATGCACAGATTCACCTTCTTTTTGTCTGCCGAATGTTTGAAAGCTTGAAAAGCATTTATGTGCCTCATCCTTCGCTTCAGGCAATGGAAACTGAAGTATTTAAAGCTGCTGAAGTAAGGATGAAGGAGTTTGTAAAGGAATTTTTTAAAGGCCTTGATCCTTTGCATAAAGTGGTATTGGGAGATACAGTTGATGAGATCATGACTTATATATCTAAAAATCAAATTGATCTTGTAATTGTGGGCACCCATGGAAGAAAAGGCCTTGAAAGATTTATTTTCGGAAGTGTTGCAAAAAGTGTTTTTCAAAGGTCAAATGTTCCTGTCCTGATAATTAATCCCTACATGGTGGAAAATTTGTAAATTTATGAATTAAGCATTAAAGATTATAATTTCTTTAATGCTTAATTTTTCTAAACTTAAATTATTTGCATTTTAAACTGATATTTGTAAGAAAAATTCAAGACTGATTTTTGTAGATTTAAAGTAAAAAATGGATAGAAACCTTAAAAATATAGATAATTTCAATTTTGGTCAGGATAAAAGTTAAGGATTGAATTGAGGTATTATTTGTTTTATAAAATTTAAAACCTTATTTTTTGTTATTATTATTGTGTTTTAAAAATATTAAAATTTAATTTGTCAGGAGCAAAATGGGCTGGGTAGGAAAGTTGATTGGCGGAACAATAGGCCTTGGTCTTGGAGGACCTTTAGGTGCAATTTTAGGTGCTGCAATAGGACATAAATTTGATAAATCAGAAGATAAATATCTTGAGGGATTTGGCGGCAGGCCGTCTTATGCTTCAAATAATTTTGAAGCAAAACAGCAAAAGGAAATGATTTTTTTTGTGGCAGCCTTTTCCATGCTTGCAAAAATTGCAAAAGCTGATGGACAGATTTCAGATTCTGAAATACAGGCTGTTGAAGATTTTATGAATAATGATTTAAAGCTGGATTCTTCAAGTAAAGCTGCTGCAATTAATATTTTTAGGGCTGCAAGACATTCTTCTGAATCCTTTGAATCTTTTTCAAGGCAATTTTATGAAGCATTCAAAGATCAGGAGCAGATATTAGAGCTAATGATTGATGTTTTGTTTAGAGTTGCTTCAAGCGACGGTTCCATTATTTTAGATGAAGAAATACTTATAAAAAATACATCAGCATTGTTTGGATTTTCAGATGCAAAATTTAATTCAATAAAATCCAAATATGCCAAGGTTAACTCAAATCATTATTATGCCGTGCTGAACTGCTCTCCATCAGATGATCCAGCTTATATAAAAAAGCAGTATAGAAAGCTTGTAAGCGAGTATCATCCAGATAAAATTATAGCAAAAGGCCTTCCAGATGAATTTGTTGAATTTGCCAATGAAAAGTTCAGGGAAATCCAGGAAGCCTATGAAGCTGTTTCCCGTCAGAAAAATTTATAGAATTTTTTTAAAACATTTTTGAATAAATAAAGGGTTAAATTTGTGTTTTGATTTTAAATGAGTAAAAAAAGTTTTTAAGCTGGTAATTAAAATTTATGATTTAAAAAACAGCATCAGGTGCTTTACAAAAAACCTGATGCTGTAAATTTTAGTAAAAATCAACAGAATTAAAAAATTGCCTTTAAATTTTAAATTTTTCAGCTAAGCTTTTTTGCAATCATTGGATTGACAAGCTTTGGATTTGCCTTGCCCTTTGTTTCCTTCATGACTTGTCCCATAAAAAAGCTTATGAGTTTTTTGTTTCCTGCTTTGTATTTTTCTACTTCATCAGGGTTTGCATTAAGAACCTTTTCAACAACAGCCTCAAGCTCACCCTCATCAGATACCTGCTCAAGACCTTTGTCTTTTATTATCTGTCCTGGAGATTTTTTTGTATTTAATGATTCCAAAAAAATTTCTTTTGCAATTTTATCATTGATTTTGCCGTCTTTGAGTGCATTTAGAATTTCTGCAACAAATTCATATGAAATTTCAGATTTATCTGCTTCAATATTGTTTTCTTTAAGATAAGACAAAAAAGTACCTAAAAGCCAGTTAGCAGTGAGTTTGGAGTCTTTTACAATATTTACGCATGATTCAAAAAACTCTGATAATTCCCTTGATGATGTAAGTGTTTCAGCCTGTTGATCTGAAAGATTCAAATCTTTAATAAACCTTTTTTTCTTTTGCTGCGGTAGTTCAGGAAGAATTTTTTGTAATTCATTTTTCCATTCTTCGCTTATTTCAACAGGAACAAGGTCAGGATCAGGGAAATATCTGTAATCATGGGCTTCTTCTTTGCCTCTCATTGAAAATGTCTTGAATTTATCAGGGTTCCAAAGCCTTGTTTCCTGAACAACTGATTGTCCGTCTTCAATCAGGGCAATTTGTCTTGCTATTTCATGCTCTATTCCGTTTTCAACATGCTTGAATGAGTTTAAATTTTTGATTTCAGTTCTTGTTCCAAGCTTGTCACTTCCCTTTGGGCGGACAGAAACATTGGCATCACATCTAAAACTGCCTTCTTCCATATTGCCGTCAGTTATCTGAAGGTATTTTACAATAGCGTGAAGCTGTCTTAAATAATTTCCTGCTTCCTTTGCTGATCGTAAATCGGGTTCGCTTACTATTTCAATAAGAGGAGTTCCAGCTCTGTTTAAGTCAACATAACTTACAGGCATTGAAGAATCGTGGATTAATTTACCGGCATCTTCTTCCATATGTATTCTTGTTATGCCAATTTTTTTTTTATCTCCGGTTATGTCTGAGTCGATTTCAAGATATCCTGAAAGTGCAAGCGGAAGCTCAAATTGAGATATTTGGTAGCCTTTTGGAAGGTCTGGATAAAAATAATTTTTTCTTGCAAATACAGATTTTTGTTGTACCTGGCAATTAGTTGCAAGAGAGGCCATTATTGCAAATTCAACTGCTTTTTTGTTAAGCACCGGCAAGACACCAGGCATTCCAAGGCAGACAGGGCAGGTAGACTCATTTGGACTGTTTCCAAATTTTGCAGGGCAGCTGCAAAATATTTTTGTATTGGTTTTAAGCTGTACATGAACTTCAAGACCTATTACAGGTTCAAATTCCATTTTTAATCCTTAAATTATTTATTTTGTCTGGTTAAATTTAAAATAAAACTGATTGTTTTGTAATCTTTACGGAAAAAAAAGTTTTTCTAATTTCAAATATTATTTTAAAAAAGCACTGTCAATACAAAAGCCTTATATCTTTTTTTAAAATATTAGGTTGTAACTTAAATTTCTTGGCAGTATTTATCAAATATTGATTCAGGATTTAAAAACAGGAATTTAAATGGAATACTTTATAAGTTTAATTGGAATGGTTTTAGTGGTTGAAGGTCTTTTATATTCATTGTTTCCATCGGCATTGAAAAAGTTTGTTGTGATTCTTCTTTCCATGGAAGAAAAAAAGGTTAGAAATATTGGATTATGCTTTATGCTGTTAGGCACTTTTATTGTCTGGGCTGGAAACCGTTTATTTTAAATATATATTAAAAACAGAAACTTATTTTTTTAGTTCCTTGATATCGTTTCTTGTGTGTGATATAAATACTCTTTCGTAAATTAATTTTAAACCAAAATTAAATGGTGGCAAAATGGAAGAAAAAGAGATGGTTCAGGTTTCATCAAAAAGTTTTTCCGTAGGGGATCTTGCTGTTTACCCTGCTCATGGAGTTGGACGAATTGAGTCAATTGAGTCTAAGGAAATTGGAGGAACAAAGCAGGATTTTTATATTTTGAAAATTCTTGAAAACGGTATGGTAATAATGATTCCTACAGCCAATGTCAAGTCTGTTGGCCTAAGAGAAGTTATTGCTGAAGATGATATTCCAAAAATATATGAAGTCATGCAAAATACAGATTCTATGCCAGGAGACAGTCAGACCTGGAATAGAAGATACAGAGAATATATGGATAAGCTGAAAACTGGTTCTATTTATGATGTGGCTGAAGTTTTCAGAGATCTTTTCCTTTTAAGAATTACCAAGGATCTTTCCTTTGGTGAAAGAAAGCTTCTTGATACAGCACAAAGTCTTTTATTAAAAGAACTTTGTCTTGCAAGAAATGCAGATGAAAAAACAATGATGTCAGAGATTGAAAAACTTTTTTCAAGTGAAAAAAGCAGTGATAAATAAGATTATTTAAGGTTTTGCTCAAACAGGTTTACTTCTCATATGCACAAGATTGAAAATTTAACGACTATTGCAGGTCGACAGTTTGAGCTGACAGTTTCTAAAGAAGATTCACAAAAAAGACTTGATGTATTTTTGAGCTTTTATCTTGACTGTTCCAGAAATTTTGCATCAAATCTTGTAACCGAAAAAAATGTTTGTGTTAATAATGATTATTCAAAGCCTTCCTACAAAATAAAATCAAAAGACAAAGTTTGCGGCCGGATACCAGAAATCCGGCCCATTTCAGCTGAACCTGAAAAAATCAAATTTGATATAATTTTTGAAGACGAGTTTATTGCAGTTATTAACAAGCCTCCAAAAATGGTTGTCCATCCTTCTCCGGGGCATTTTAACAATACTCTTGTAAACGGTCTTTTATATCATTTTGAAAATGTTGATTTTCCAAAAGATTCCCTGCGGCCTGGAATTGTTCACAGGCTTGATAAAGATACAAGCGGTGCAATAATAGTTGCAAAAACTCCAAAGGCTCTTGAAAAACTTGGGCAGGATTTTAAGGACAGGATAGTTGAAAAAAAATATCTTGCATTTGTTCATGGTATTCCTCCGGTTAAAGGAATAATTGAAAAACCTGTCGGCCGGCATTTGACTGAAAGAAAAAAGATGTCTGTCAATTCAAAAAAAGGCAAGTATGCTGTCACTTATTTTGAGTTGAAAAAAAGTTTTGGGGATATTTCTCTTGTTGAAGCAGAAATTAAAACAGGGCGTACCCATCAAATAAGAGTACATTTTTCTTCAGAAGGATTTCCTGTTGTTGGTGACAATATTTACGGGTTTAAGCATCCAATGAAACATTTGAGCGATAAAAGCAGAATAATTGTCAAAAAATATGCTGACCGCCAAATGCTCCATTCAGCATTTATTTCTTTTTTTCATCCCATAACAAAAGAAAAGTTGGAATTTAGAGCACCTCTTTTTGAGGATATGAAAAATATGCTTGATGAGCTAGAAAATTGTAATTAGTGATTGGCCGAAAACGAGAATTTTTTGTTCAGTTCAAGGAAGATGAAAAATTTAACCGCAGGAATACATTGAGTATTTTGAGGATTAAATTTTTAATCTGACGCCGAAATGGACAAAAAAGGCCGTTTTCGTTCAGCAACTAATTAGTGAGCTGCACAAAATGAAAATTTTTTTTGAGCAGGTCAGTAGTAATTAATTCCTTTTATAAATCTATCCAAAATAAATTTGATATTAAGATAAATTATTAATTTGTATCAAACAATTTAAAAAATAAATTTGACACATTTAAAAACGCTGTTAAATTTTAAGTTGCAGTCAAGAAATGTTTGTTTAAAACTAAAATTTTTTAAGAAAAATAAAGTGAACATTTTTTGTAATTTTAATAAAATTTAATTGGGAGAAACTAATGTTTAAGGTAACTGATAAAGCACAGACAGAAATTGCAGCATATTTTGCAGATAAGGAAATCAAACCTTTAAGGGTTTTTCTTCATCCTGGAGGGTGTGCAGGGCCAGAACTTTTAATGGCAATTGACGAAAAAAAAGATAATGATGAGATTTTTAAAATTAATGGCATTGAATTTTTAATAGAAAAAAAATTACTTGAAGATGTTTTTCCAGTTGAGATTGATTATTTGGAAACTGGTTTTACAATTAAATCTTCACTTAAGGTTCAGGGCGGCTGTTCAGGCTGCTGCGGAAGCTGTGGTGCATAAAAAATTAAATAAATTTTAAAATACCTTCTTTAAAAAAATTAGAAGGTATTTTTAATAATCATTTCAGATAATTTTTATTTTTTATAAAAATTATAAAAGATGTTTTTTTACTTCTTTATTAACGCAATTATAAATATCTGCATCATCACCATAAATATCAATAATATCCCTGTGATTTATAAGATCTTCAATTATAAAAGCTGTTATATACAATGATACAAAATTTGGATTTGAGACTATTCCTCTTATAGGTGCAATTTTGTAGTCTATATCAAAGTCGTCTGCTTTTAAAATATCTTCAAGGCAGGCATGAATCTGTTTTTGAAGACCATTTTTGTTGTTTGTTTCAATTAAGTCTTTTTCAATGAGTTTCATTGATATGGCATTGCTTAAATTATCTGATTTATCTTTGAGATGATAGATCATCTGTTGTTTTTCACGTTCTCTTGAAGATTCAATTTTTGAAAGAATCTGGGATTCACGTGAGCTTGGTCTGAAATTTTTCGCCATTATATTCCCTTTCTGTTTTAGTGGTCGGGAAAATATTTCGATTTTACATACATTATATAAAAAACTAAAAGCAAGTAAAATTTAATATTTAATTATTTTAATTATTCCCAGGCTTCTATGAAAAGATTGAATTTATTATTATAAAACCTGTCTGCTACTGCTTTTACAAGTGCTTGTCTCAAATGTAAAGGCGGATTTTGAGTAGAATTAAATATAAAGCCGGTCATTCTATTTTGATTTACGCATTCAGGCTGAAGAAGCTCAAGCCTGGAATGAATTTCTTTTATTTTGGTTATAGATTCAACAACAATATTTTTTGCAATGAAAACAGGGTAAGGATTTGCTTGTCCAAAAGGTTCTAGAAATTTTATTTCATCAGAAAACAAAGCTGAAAGCTCATCAAATAAAATCACATCTTCAGCTTCATATACTGGAACAAGTGCTTCCGGAAGAATTTTTGAGTTTGAATATTCAAAAATTGATTCTAAAAAAGAATTAAAATTTTTAGGATCAAGAGAAAGTCCTGCTGCCTGTGTATGGCCGCCAAAGCCAAGAAGATATTGGCTTTGCTCCCTGATAATATCATAAATTGAAACATTTTGAATACTTCTTGCAGATCCTTTTATGAGGGAATCGTTTTTGCTGAGAAGAATACAGGGCCTGTTAAATTTTCTTGTAATTTTTGCAGCAGCAGTTCCTAAAACCCCTGGACTCCATTCTTCAGAAGAAAAAATAAGAATTTTATTCCTTAAATGGCTTTGATTAATTTTTTTTTCTATATTTTCAACAATTTCATTTTCTTTTGTTTTTCTTTCTTCGTTAAATGCAGTGAGCATATTGCATATGCTTGTTATTTCGTCTGAATTTGAAGAAAGAAAAAGTTCTACGCATATTTTTGCATGAGAAAGTCTTCCAGCAGAATTAATTCTTGGTGCTACATAAAAAGCAATATCCTGGGATGAAATATTATTTTTATCAAGGTTCCAGGTTTTAAAAATTAAATTTATAAGTTTATCTTCTGATTTTTTTATGTAATCAAGACCGGCTTTTACAAAAATTCTATTTTCTTTTACAAGGGGTACAACATCAGCAATTGTTCCTATTGCACAAAGCCATAAAAAAGGATTTAGAGACGGCTCTTTACCGGATTTAAAAAAATTATTTTCCCTCATGGTTTTTCTAAGCTGAATCAAAAGGTAAAATGCGACTCCAGCACCTGCAAGATGCCTAAGACCGGATGTACAGTCTTTTCTCCATGGATTTACAACTGCATATGCATTTTTTGGTATGTCTGGTATTTTGTGGTGGTCAGTTATAATAGTGTCGATATTAAGTTTTTTTGCATAATCTATTGTTTTAGAGTCGGATGAACCGCAGTCTACAGTAATTATCAGACTTATATTATGTTTTTTAAAGGAATCAACATAATTTATTTTAAATCCGTATCCGTCTTTTTCTCTGTGTGGAATAAAATAAAAAAGATTTTTTACATAAGGTCTTAAAAATTTATATAAAATAATTGTAGATGTAACTCCGTCTGCATCATAATCACCATAAATAAGAATATTTTCATTATTTAAAAGAGCTTTTAATATTCTTTTTGCAGCTTTTTCAATGTCTTTAATTTCCCATGGAGCAGTGATATTTTTGAGATCAGGATATAGAAATGTTTTTATTTCCTTTAGTGAGGCAATATTTCTGTTTGCAAGTATTTTTGAGGTTAAACTGCTTAATCCTGTAATTTTTTTTATTTCTTCAACTATTTCTTTTGAAGGCTTGGATGTTTTCCATATGGGTTGTTGAATTAAAGTCATTATATTTTTTCTAAGTTGGCTTTTTTGGTAAAAGAATATATATTAACAAAATTGAGTGCATCAAACTTTTAAGTTTTTTGTATTCAAGTTTTTATTTTAAATTTACAAAAATTGCAAGAAGCGGGTTTAGATGAACAGATGTGAGTTAATAGAGCTTAAAATGGAAAAAAAAGATATTGCTCTTTTAAAATTTATATTTGAGGCATATGAAGGTGCAGGACTTACAAGTACAGTTGATGCATCTCTTGGAAAGGTAGTTGTTATGACTCCGCCAGGATTTAAAGATGATGTGGTTGAAATTCTTGATTCTTTAACAGATATAATTAATTTTGAAATAGTTTGATTTGGGGTTTTATGAAGTCAGTATATGTTTTTACTTTAGGATGTCAGATGAATGTTTACGATTCAGAGCAGATTATTCGTCTTTTGCATCCACTTGGTTATAGCAGCGTTGATGATCCTGAAAAGGCTGATCTGGTAATTCTAAATACTTGTTCAATCAGACAAAAGGCGTTTGATAAAGGTTTCAGCTTTCTTGGGAGAATAAAAAAACAGAAAAAAAATAATTTTGATGTTCTTATCGGGGTTGGTGGCTGTGTAGCTCAGCAGGAAGGCGAAAAAATATTAAAAAGAGCTCCTTATGTTGATTTTGTATTTGGGACTTCAGCTATACACAGGCTTCCTGAAATTGTCAGAAGAGCAGAAAACGGTGAAAAAATTTCAGATACATCAGAAGGCGGAGTCATAATTGAAACAGGCTCAAATCCAGATCTTCCAGATGAAATAACACCTTCAGGTTTTGTATCAATAATGAGAGGCTGTAATAATTTTTGCACATATTGTATAGTCCCTTTTGTGAGAGGAAGGGAACAGAGCAGGGATCATACTGAAATACTTGAAGAAATTAAAAGACGTTCTTTAAAGGGTATGAAGGAAATAACGCTTCTAGGACAAAATGTTAACAGTTATGGCAAAAAAGCTTCTATGCCTGATTTTCCTGATCTTTTATATATGGTTAGTGAAATTGATGGAATTGAAAGAATAAGATTTGCTACTTCTCATCCTAAAGATTTATCTGACAAGCTTGTTGATTGTTTTAAAAATATAGACAAGCTTTGCAGACATTTTCATATTCCAGTTCAGTCTGGATCGGATAAAATTTTATCTGATATGAACAGAAAATATTCGGTTGAGCATTATTTTCAAAGAATTCAGGCTTTGAGAAAAGCATGTCCTGAAATTGAACTAAGCACAGATATTATTGTTGGTTTTCCTGGTGAAACAGAAAAAGAATTTAATGAAACTTTAAATCTTTTAAAAGAAGTTCAATATGACAATGTTTTTGCATTTGCATATTCAGACAGGCCTGGAACTAAGGCCGCATTGTTTGAAAATAAAGTGGATGATAATATAAAAAAGGAAAGGCTTAATAACCTCCTTGATATTCAAAATGACATCACAAAGCATAAAAATTCAGCCTTTATGAATAAAAATGTCAAAATTCTTGTTGAAAGACAGGAATATGGTGAGGAAAAAAATTTTATTTTAAGCGGAAGAACCTTTGGTAATAGAATAGTTCATGTTGAGGAACCAGCAGAATGTTTTATTGGAAATAAAAAATTAAAGGGTGAAATTGTTGATGTTACAATAACTAAAACCCTTGGTCATTCTCTTAAAGGTGAGCTTTTAAAAAATTAAATTATAATTGGCCTGAAACAAGGATTTTTTGTTTATTTCGACTAAATTATAAATTTAATTTTTTGGATTATAAAGTGTTTTGAGGATTGATGTTTGCATTCAATGCGAAATGCTTAAAAAAAATTTTTTGTTCAGTGACAAATTTTAAATTTTAAAATCTCTGATTGTATTTTCAGAGAAATGAATTATTTTTAATTTAAATATTTAATAACATAATTTTGGATCAGGTATTTATGATATGTGAAATGGAAGTTGCAGGAATGGGAATTGATTCTGAGTCACAATCACCAGTTCTGCTTCTGCGTCAAATAAATGGCGGTGATGCTGTACCTATATTGATTGGCCTTTTTGAGGCTGCTTCAATTGTAATGGCATTAAAAGAAGATACTCCTGAGCGGCCTATGACTCATGATCTTTTTCATAATTTTATTAGTGATGTTGGAATGTATATTGAAAAAATTACTATTTATGATTTTAAAAATGGAGTTTATTATTCTAATATATCGTATAAAAGCAGAAAAGATCCTAAGTTTTCATTTGAGACAGATTCAAGGCCCAGTGATGGAGTTGCGTTAGCATTAAGGTTTAAAGCTCCAATTTACATGGAGGAAAAAGTCATTAAACTTGCAGGAGAAAGTTTTACAGTTGAACACTCAGATGATTTTGAAAACGCAGACCCAGTTGATAAAACAGATGAAGGCAGAAAATGGGCTGAGTATCTAAAAAATCTTTCAGATGATGAATTTGGAAAATATAAGGTTTAAATTTGCGGCCTAACTGAAATGGCTGGTGAAGACGGGGGATCTTCTAAAACTTCAGCTAAAGCCGCATTTTTTTATATAATTATTCGATTATTCTTTCAATATTTTTAAAGCCGTCATCAATCATCTTTTTCATATTTACCTGTCCTTCTTTGTAAATATTTTTCCACTGATTCATCATTTCCATTCCCTGTCCGCCAAATTCTTTTGCAAACGGAAGGTTAAACATATTTTCTGTAAATTTTTCACCATGCTCCTGATATTTTTCAAATGTAATATAAGCATGGTTTAAATTATTTTGGTTAAATTTAAGGCATTCTTTTAAAAAATTTTTATTCATGTTATATAGCTCCTCTTAAGTTTTTTATTTGGTTTGTTTATTAAATTTATTTTTTTGTGTGCTGCACAATTAAAATTTAATATATTTTGTTATTATGTCAAGTTAATTAGTGTTTATCATGTATTAAAAATTTTTGCAATGCAAAAAAAGGACTCTTTATGGAAACTGTTTTGATAAAAAAATATGCAAATAGAAGGCTTTACGACACTGTTCAAAGTAAGTATGTGACCCTGCAGGAATTAAGGGAACTTATAAAAACAGGTAAAATGGTTAAAGTTGTAGACGTTAATACAGATGAAGATGTAACAGCTTTTATCCTTACTCAGATTGTTTTAGAAGAGGCAAAAAAGAAAAATGCACTTTTACCTGAACCTCTTCTTCATTTGATTATCTGCTATGGTGATAATGTTTTAAGTGATTTTTTTGAAAAATATCTTCAGCAGGTAATAAATAATTATCTTTATCAGAAATCAATGTTTGATGAGCAGTTTGGCAAAATGCTTGATATTAGTATGGATATTTCAGGCATGGCACAAAAGACAATAAATGAAATGAGCCCTTTTAAGCCGTTTATGGATTTTTTTAACACTTCTGGCAAAAAAGAATAAATTACCATTCAGGCCTGTCTTCTGAGATTACTATTAGTTTGTCGCCTTTTTTAAGTATTGTTTGAGAAGGCGAGTTGGTAATTATTGATTTGGAAATATTTGTTTCAATTCCAATTACTATAATATTATAATTTGAATTGCATTCATTTAGAATTTCTGAAAAAGTTTTATTTTCAAATTGTTTTAAAAGGTTGACTTTATAAATTTCCTGTCCCTTTCTATAGCTAAGCAATTCATGAATACATTTTGTAACCCCGTGATCTAGAACCGACTGAACAAGAAGATTTGTTGCAAGTCCTCCTGATACAATTATTTCATCAGCACCTGCAATCTCGCATTGTTCAATATTTTTTGAATCAAAAATTTCAACAGATGTGTAAACTTTTGCATTGTATTTTTTTAATGTAAGACATGCTAAAATAGATTTTGCATCCCTGGAAAAAGGATCGTTTAATTCATTTGTTAAAATAATTGCTGATTGAGCGTTTTGAACACAGGCTTTTTCAAAGGAAGCTGAATCTGGTTCTCCTTTGACAAAAAAAATTCCATTTTTTTGGGGTACCGGAGATTCCAAAAGATCTGCAATTATAACTATATCTTTTTCCCAGCATTTTTTATCTGCTTTAAGTTCTTCAATAATATCAGCCCCTCTGTAATTCCATCCTATTATTAAAAAGTGTTTGTTAAGTTTAAGCTTTTTCATTCCTTTAATCTCCATAAGTTTTTTTTCTAGAATAAAGCCTGCAAAACTTGCAGTAATTGCACCAAGAATACCTATTCCTGTAGTCATTATAAAAACGGCAAGTATTCTTCCCTGGATAGTTTTGGGAAAAAGATCACCATATCCAACCGTAGTCATTGTGACAATTGACCACCATAAACTGTTTCCCATTGTTTCGGATTCAAAGAATGAGTATCCTAAAGTACCTGAGATAAGTATAATAATAAAAATCAGGATTCCTTTGCATGCATTTAATGAACTGACTTTATTAAAAAATTTTATTATTATTTGCCATATCATGAGAAAATAAAATCCATTTAAAATTAGTTGTTTTTGAAAAATTTTTTTCTAAAATTACTTAATAAACTAAATTTTTTTTTAATTTTTTAAAAGTAAAATATTAGCCTTTATTTTTTTTGGTTCAAATACTATAGTGTTTCCATAAAAATCCTTTATTCATATATGTTTTGATTTTACTAAAATAGTTATTGGCCGAAAACGAGAATTTTTTGTTCAGTTCAAGGAAGAAGAAAAATTTAACCCTTAGGATACATTCAGTATTTTGAGGATTAAATTTTGAACCTGACTTAAGAATGGACAAAAAAGGCCGTTTTTGTTCATGCTTGTTAGAAATAAAAAAAATATTTTACCTTTGGCTTAAATAAGGAGAAATTAAATGCAAAGAAAAGTTATCAATCTGATTTATTTTTTGACAGTTTTTATTTTTTGTTCAGCCTTTTGTACAAATCTTTATGCCCAGAATAAATTAAAATTCAGTTGCTCAGCTCAGATAGCAGAAGCTCTTGGTAAAGATGTAATAGAAATATTAAAGGAAAAAAGAGGCATAGTTTTTGACTTAAAAATTGTTTCTTCTGATACAGCTTTACATCGCCTGGAAAACGGTTTTTCAGAAATAGCAGCAGTTACTTTGCCAGTTTCTTTTGAAATGGCTGAAAAAGGATATGTCGCAATCCCTTTTTGCAAGGATCCAATTGTTGTAATAGCAGATAAATCTGTAAAGTTAGAGTCTGTTTCATCTGAAGAGGTAAAAAAAATTTTTTCAGGGGAAATTTCAAACTGGAGCCAGATAAAAGGAGATGTTTTGCCTATGGTAAAAATTATTCCATGTGAGACAACAGGTGCATATAAAAATTTTGAAAGACTTTTTATGGGCATTAAGCCAATAAAATTTGATTTTATGACATATTGCTCAATTTCAGTGATTTCAGGTGTTGAGTCTATGAAAGGTGCTGTTTCATTTATATCCCATGGAGCTGCTGTAAAATCAGATAAAATAAAAATCTTTGATATAGATAAAGTTTCACCCATGAATTCCAAATACAAATATTTTCAAGTATTTACCTTTGTCACAAAAGGAATGCCTTCAGAATCTGCAAAAGGACTTATTGATGTTGCCTTATCAAAAAAAGGCCAGGATATAATGAAGGAAAAGGGCATGATTCCAATTATTCCATTAGACTAAAAAGGACTGATTCATGAAGATTAAACTGCTGTTTTTAATAATATTTGTTTTTTCAGGTTGTGCTTCATTTACAACGGCAATGTGGCCGGAGGTTGAAAAGGAAGTTGTTGGCAAGGATACAATTGTTGATGAAAAAGTAGGTTATGATTATGAACTAAAGGCAAAAGAAAAGTCTTTTAAGGTTATTGGTATTCCATACTGCCTTGAAAAAGCTCCTGTTCATAAAATTACAAAAAAACAGCACAGAGGGATTGTTTTTATTGTAATTGAAGTACCTATTTGGGGGCTTGGTTTAGCTGATTGGGTTTTATCATATGTGATTTCTGAAAGCAGTGAAAAAGATGAATTGATTGGATATAGGCCAACTGGTGCAAAAAAAGAATGTCTCGATCAAAAGGAAATTTCTTTGATTAGTCAAAGCAAAATAATGATTCAAAATTCTGAGTCTGGAGAAGTTTATTGGACAAAAACAGATGAAAATGGAGAGTTTAGTCTTAAAGATGTTCTCGGAGGGTATAGTGGAGAAAAAACATGGAATATTTTTATGAATTATAATAATGAAAACAGGTATTTAACTACCATATGGTGGTAATAAAAACAGGTCTTTATCATTTAAGACCTGTTTTTTGTTTTTTTATTAAAAATATTGATGCAATAAATATTGCAAGACTTAAAAGAATTATAAAACTTGCTGAAAAAAAAATTATTATAAAAAAAAACGGATTTGTTATGGAATAGGCTTTTATAAGTGAGTAGATTCCAAAAATAAAGAATAATATGCTTAAAATTAAATTCGTTTTTTTAAAAAATTTATTTATATCTTTCATTTTACATGCCTTTAACCTGAGCCATAAACCTTAATTTAAAAAAATTATTACCTAGTTGCTGAACGAAAATGGCCTTTTTTGTCCATTATTAAGTCAGATTCAAAATTTAATCCTCAAAATACTAAATGTATCCTAAAGGTTAAATTTTTCATCTTCCTTGAACTGAACAAAAAATTCTCATTTTCGGCCAATCACTACCTAAATTGAGGGGGTCATATTTTAAAATCAATAAATTTTCAATGATTAAGCTTATTATATTTTAAATTAAATAAATCAGGTATTTTTTCTTCTAAAATCGCCACTTTTACCGCCTGTTTTTTCCAAAAGCATAGTATTTTTTATTATCATTTCTTTATCATAAGCCTTGCACATATCATAAATTGCAAGTGCGGCAAGTGAGGCTCCTGTCAATGCCTCCATTTCAGCTCCGGTTTTATCATCTGCACTGATTTTGCAAAAAATTTCTATAAATGTTTCGTTTATAACAAAATCAAATTCAATGCCTGTAATTTTTATGGGGTGGCAAAGGAAAATAAGATCAGATGTTTTTTTTGCACCTGCAATTCCAGTAAGTTTTGCTGTCTCAATTACATTGCCTTTTGCTGTATTATTTGACTCAATAAGATTTATTGTTTCTTTTTTTGTGTGAATTTCTGATTTAGCAATTGCTGTTCTTTTTGTGGGAATTTTATCTGATATATTTACCATATGAACTCTTCCCTTAGAATCAAGATGAGTGAATCCCTTCAATTTTTTTCCTGCCTTTATTTAAAAATGATTTGTAATAATTGTCTTATTTTTATCTATTTAGTTGCTGAACGAAAACGGCCTTTTTTGTCCATTCTTAAGTCAGAATCAAAATTTAATCCTCAAAATACTATTGGGGCAATCACTATAAATACTATAAATAAATTTAAAATGAAAAACTTCTGACTTTGGTTTAATCTTGAATTATTCATTGAGATTTTGCTTTTTTTTAACTGCTTTTTCTTTTATTTCATTAAGTGTCTTTGACATGGCATAAATTGTATTTTCTCTTATGTCACCAGCAATAGCAATGTGCATTATCTCATCTCCAATGTTAAGGGTTGCTTTTTCATGCATATAAAACTTAATATCAATAATACCAGGCAGTTTTTTGTTTGAATTTACAATATTTTCAATAAGAGAAAAGTCAGGTTCAATATCAAGAGTTTTAATTTTTTTCCCGTCCCTTGATGAGTTTCTTACAATTCCTGTGTGCGTAAGAATCATGCCTGCATTTGATATTTCTGGATTTTTTTTAAGTTCTTCAATGAGATCATTAATTTTCATTTTTTCTCCACTAAGAAAATAGTTTTGTAAATTTTTTTAAAAAACTTAGCATAAATTTTTCTTGCTGAATATTAGTATAGTTTGTATATTAATTCAAAAAAATTATTTTTCTTTCAGTCACTCCAGATATCTCTAAAATAATATTTAACCTTAGGAATCTTTTATGTCGGATTTAAATTTGAACTTGTCTCAAAATGAAAGAATGAGAAGAGAAGATTTTTTTGTTGAAAGGCTGAAGCTCCTTATGGTTATGTGCAGAGCTTTTATTAAAGGTTATCCCATGGAAGGTTTCAGGCGTGAAGCAGTTTTAAAAAATGCTGAACATGTTTTTTTTGAAACTGCAGACTGGGGTGGCCAATATCTAAATGTCAGAGAAAAAGCAATGTATATAAATGGAATTAAGCCTGACAGCTATTTTTATCAGCGTGTAAAGCTTCTTGCACTTATGGCTAAAAGTTTTGCACAGGGTAATCCGGCAGGATATTTCAGGGTTAAGGCAGTTGAGGATACAATCAATGAAATAGAAAGCACTCTTAAGCTTGACTATGATGAAGATGTACTGGAAATGAGTTTTTTCAATGTAGCCTGATGGAGATAATTTTTTATGGAAAATGTGAAAATAATGGTTGTTGAGAACAATCATATGGTCAACTCTCTTATCAAAGATGTAATGATGTTTTGTGTTAACAGAGATATAATGTCGTTTTTTAATGATGATGATGCAATAAATTATATGCAAAGGTCTGGAGTTGTCCCTGATCTTGTAATTTCAAGATTTAAGGACGAAGGTGTAAGTGCAGGTAAAATTGCAGGTTATGTAAAGGAAAAAAATAAGAAATCTGTTTTTGTTTTTTCATCAGATATTGAAAATGACAAAAATCTTGCAGTAAATGAAGGTGCAGACGCTTTTTTGCAGATCCCTTTTTCAATTTCAGATCTTTTCAAAATAGTTGATGATTTTGTTGTTGATTAGCTTTTTTTATTTTCCGGAGAATATTTCTTGTTCGATTATAGATGGAAAATTTAAACTTTAAAATACTTGTTGCTATGTGGCCGAAAAACTGTTTTTTAAAATTTTAAGAACAGTTTTTTTATAAAGTTAGATTCTTTCAAATTTGTGATTAAACAAAATATGAAGTTCTATCCTTTTTTTTTAAAAACTCCGGTAAATTCTAATAAAAAAATTAGGCTTTTATTTTATTTCTTAATTTTTCTTAATTTTTTTTCATGTACAAATAAACCAGAATTAAATTATTCTGCTTCTATTGTAATTAATGGCAGAAAAGTGAAAATGACTTTATATGGTCCATATTATGATGCAATTGACCAGTGGGATGAAATTGAATTTGTTTTAAATAAAATTTCACAAAACCACTCTGTAAAAAAAATACTTATTCGTTTAGCTCCACTGAAAAATTCAGAAAAAGAAAATTATTTTTCTGAATATTGTCTTAGAAAAGTAATAAAATATTTTAAAGAAAAAAATATTGTATATGAAATAAAAGATGAAAGAATGTAATCAGTTCTTTTGTGAAAATTATAATTTTTTATTTGGTTTAATAGATGTTAAAACTCAAATATTTTAACATGAATTCAGCGATTACCAAGCGGCCATTTTATCAGAATTTATTTTTGCTGTGTGTGATACAGATTAGTGCATAAGATGCAACAATTGGCATGCGTGCAGGGTTCATATTTTTAAATATAATAGTTGTTGATCGAAAGCGGTCTTTTTTGTCTATTTCTGCGTCAGATTCAAAATTTAATCCTCAAAATACTCAATGTTCTTCTGCGGTTAAATTTTTTATCTTGCTTGAACTGAACAAAAAATTTTAGTTTTCGGCCAATCACTATAATAAGCTAAATTAATTGAAAATTTATTGATTTAAATAAGATAAAATGCTCAATTCAGGTCGCAATTAGTTTACCAAACTTGATAATGGCTTAATTTAGGATTAAAATAAATTTTATGTAAATACCATAGCTCCAGGATTTTTGTATAGAGGGTTGAGTAGTGATTGAGCGAAAACTAAGAATTTTGTTTCAGTTTAAGGCATACAAAAAAAATAGTTTTAGTTCAGCAACTAATTAAAATGGATTGACAATGAAAATGAATAAGACAGTTTTTTTTGTAGACGATGAAAAAAATGTTTTAAATTCAATTAAAAGGCTGTTTAGAAATTCAGATCTTGATATTTTTATTTTTCAGGACCCTTTTGATGTTTTTAAGGCTTCAAGTGAAAATAATCCTGCTGTAGTTGTTTCAGATTATAGAATGCCTGAAATGAGCGGAGTAGAGCTTCTTGAAAAAATTAGCGTTTTGTTTCCTTCAAGTATAAGAATTATTTTGTCAGCTTTTACAGATATTGCCATAACTGAAGCTGCAATAAATAAATCTACAGTGAATCTTTTTATTTCTAAGCCTTGGGATGAGGAAGAGTTATTAACTGAAGTAGCTAATGCAGTAAAGTTATATAATTCTCCAAAGGATAAAAAATCAGGATATGGTTTTTTTTAAGCCATAAAAAGGATTTCTATGGGGTTTAAAACAGATTTTAAAGATAATGAACTTGTTTTGTGTTTAACAGGTGAATTTACAATCTATGATGTCAGTCAGGCAAAAAAAGAAATTTTAAAATATATAAATAATATTTCTCGGGTAAAGATAAAATCAGACGAACTCATAAGGGCTGATACAGCAGGTATTCAGCTTGTTATATCCCTTGTTAAGACTTGTATCAAAAATGACATTGAAATTATAATGAAAAAAAATTCAAAAATTTTTGAATTTGCATCGTTTCCTGGAAATAATCTCAAAACTTTTTTGTATGAAAGAGTAAAGGATCATGCCTGATAAGATACTTATTGTAGATGACTCCCCAAGTACTCTCATGCTTATGAAATTTTCTCTGGAAAAAAAAGGATATAATGTGGAAAAAGCACAAAATGCAGAGGAAGCACTTGAAATAATAGGTGAAAATTCAGATATTGTTTGTCTGATTACAGATATAAATATGCCTGGAATGAGTGGGATTGAGCTTGTAGAAAAAGTTAGGAAAAATCTTTATTGTAAATTTATGCCTGTAATAGTTTTGACTAATCCAGATAGTCCTGAAAATATAAAAAAAGCAAGAAGTGCCGGAGCAACAGGCTGGCTTGATAAGCCTTTTAAGCCCGAAGATCTGGTCAAAGTTATAGAAAAAATAAGGAAAAGGCCAGGGAAGTGAATAGTGGTGAAGGTATAAAAGATACTTTTTTTGAAGAATCAAGATTTCTTGTTTCGGAAATGGAGTCCCTTGCTCTTGATCTAGAATCTGAACCTGAAAATAAAAGTATTGCTGAGTCTTTATTCAGAGCAGTTCATACAATAAAGGGAAGCAGCGGAATGTTTGGATTTGAAAATGCTGCTGAGCTTGGTCATTTGCTTGAAAATATAATTACTTTAATCAGGGAAGGGCATTTAAAGTCTGATAATCGTATAACGGACTTATTTCTTGAATGTGCAGATGAGTTTAAAGTACTTTTTGAAAATAAAGATATTGAAGGCCAAAAATCTCAAAATTTAAAAGAAAAAATTTTATTTTTATCTGACTTAGCAAACAGCAATAATAAGTCTGGAGAAAAAAATAAACTCAATGAATATAGAATTTTTTTCAGGCCAATGGAAAAAATTTTTGAAATAGGACTTGATCCTTACACAAATATTGAAGAATTGATTGAATCAGGTGAGTGTGCAATTGAATGCGATACAGCAAATGTTCCTGACCTTTTTGAAATTAATCCTGAAAAGTGCTATCTTTCATTTGACATAAAAATTAAAACAAAGCTTTCTGTAAAAGAAATAAAAGATATTTTTCTTTTTGTTGAAGATGACAGCGAAATAATAATTGAAGAAATCCTTCCTGAGCTGCCTGAAAAAACAGAAGATATTTCTGATAAACTCAAAAAATACATAGGCAAAAAAGACAGCAGCATAGTTATCTCCACCAAAAAACTAGATGACATGGTAAATCTTGTAGGCGAACTTGTAATGAATCAGTCAAGACTTTACAGGGAAATGCTTTTACGTCCAAATGACCCGCTTAAGGTGCTTGCCGAATCAATGGATGAATGTGTCCATGAGTTAAGATCTTCAGTTCTTGACTTGAGAATGACTCCAATTGGAACAAAATTCAGTCATTTCAGAAGACTTGTAAGGGATTTGTCAGCATCATTGAATAAAAAAGTGGAACTTTATACTTATGGTGAAGATACTGAACTTGATAAAAGCATAATAGAAAAAATCTGGGATCCCTTTGTTCATCTGATAAGAAACAGTATAGACCATGGAATAGAAAGCCCTGAAGACAGAATAAAAAAGGGCAAGTCAGAAACAGGAAGAATAGTGATTTCAGCAAGAACAAAAGAATCAAAAGTTGAAATTTCAATATCAGATGACGGAAAAGGACTAGACGAAGATTTTATATTAAATGAAGCAGTAAAAAGGGGTTTTGCTGAAAAGACACAAAATATTTCCAAAAAAAATATACTTGATTTTATTTTTATTCCTGGATTTTCAACTGCTGAAAAAGTCAGCGGTATTTCAGGAAGAGGAATAGGCATGGATGCAGTAAAAAAGAAAATAGAAGAAGTCAATGGTGAAATAAGAGTTGATTCTTTAAAAGGCTGCGGTACCACAATTACTATACTTCTTCCTTTAACCCTTGCAATAGTAGATGTATTAATGTTTGAAACAGGGAATATGTGTTTTGCTGTTCCTTTATCCCATATTGAAGAATGCTTTGATTTTTCTAGATTTAGAATAGAAGGGAAAAGAAAAAGAAATCTTTTAAAACTTAGGGATGAATTTATTCCATATTTTAAAATTTCAGATATTTATGATCTTCAAGAAAATACAGATGAAAATTTATGGCAGGTGATTTTGGTTAACCATGGAAGCAGAAAGGCTGGTTTTGTGGTTGAACGGCTTTTAAGGGCTCAGCAGGCTGTTATAAAATCAATCAGAAACTGGTATGGAAGAGATGATGGGATTACAGGTGCTGCTGTGCTTTATGATGGAAGTCTTGCCTATGTGATTGATGTAGTAAGGCTTTTAAGTATTTTTACTGGAAATAAAGATATTGAATTGGTTTCAGGTGCAATTGTCGAAAATTCTCTTAAGATTGGGCAGGCTTGAATTGTTAGGTGCTAAAACTATTGATTGGGCAAAACAAAGATTTTGTTTAAGTTATATATGACAATTAAACCTTTGTAAAATTTAAATATTTTGAGGATTAAATTTTGAATCTGACGCAGAAATGGGCAAAAAAGGCCGTTTTTGTTCAGCAACTAGGTATTTTTGATCTGCAGCTTAGCTTAACTTGGTTAACCCGTCAAATTTGGAGATTTATGATATGTTAGGCTGGAAAAATGTTAAGATTTTATCTAAAACTTATATAGTTTTTTTTGTTTTTTCTGTTTTGTTTATTGGTTTTATCAGCTGGTGTATTTGGAATTTAAATCAAATTGTTTTAGTTGATAAAAAAAATATTTATGTGACAAATTTGATTACACGGCTTGATAATAATGAAGTTTTTCTTGTTGAACTTATAAAAGATCAGTCTGAATATCTCAATGATCAGGCTGATTTTACAGAATCTCCTTTTGATACAAATGAAATAAGACTTAGAGAAGTTTTTTCAGAAGAGCTCAAAAGATCAATCCTTGAACTAATACCTTTTCAAAAACTCGCAGTAAAAGAGCTTGATGACAAGTATAATATACTTATTAATGATCTTGAAAGAGTCAGTTTAAATTCTGTTGATGGAAGATATTTTGATAATAAGATTGATTTTTTTAATTTTTTTAATTTAAGAGTTCTTTCAGATTTGGAATCTATTTTAAAAGCTCAGTCTTTATTAAAAAAATATATTAAGGAAGAAGTTATTTTGTCAGATAAAATGGTTGAAACTGTAAATTCTTTAAAATTTAAAACAATTTCAGCTGGAATGGTTTTTCTTTGCATTGCTTTATTTACAATTATTTTTTTTGTTGGAATATTAAGAAAAAAAATGGAGATATTAATATCTGCATCAAATGAGTTTTCTATGGGTAAATTTGACAAAAAAATTGAGTTTACCAGCATGGATGAATTAGGACTTCTAGCAAACGCTTTAAATTCTATTTGTGAAAATTTTAAATATATTTCAGGAACTGCAGAAAGAATCTCAAATGGTGATTTAAGATATGAATTTCTTAATGAAGATGAAAATGACCCTGTTAAGCAAGCTCTTAAAATTATGTATGAGAAACTCCATGAAATAATTCTAAAGGCAAGAATGATTTCATGTCAGGTTAAAACAGGCAGTACAAGTCTTTATTCAATAGCCGATGAAATATCTACTGGAGCAGCTCAGCAGGCAGCTGCAGCAGAAGAAAGCAGTTCATCTATGGAACAAATGTCTGCTACTCTAAAGCAAAATGCGGTCAATGCAGAAGAAACAGTAAAAATAGCAAATGATATGGTTGAAGCTTCTGAAGACAGCGGAAAATTTGTAGAACAGACTGTTATAGATATGAAAAATATTGCTGAAAAAATTGAAGTAGTTGAAGATATAGCTAGGCAGACAAATCTTCTTGCACTCAATGCAGCAATTGAGGCGGCAAGGGCAGGAGAATACGGAAAGGGATTTGCTGTTGTTGCAAAAGAAGTTAAAAATCTTGCTGAAAAAAGCCACAAGGCGGCTCTTGAGATTGCTGAAGTTGCAAATGACAGTGTTGAAAGAGCTGATAGAACAAATAGTGTTACAATGGATGCACTAAATAAAATTAAAAGAACAGCTGAGCTTGTTGAGGAAATTTCAATTACAACAGCAGAGCAAAGTGATGCTGTAAACCATACTGCTGAAGCAATTACACATTTAGATCAAATTATTCAAAAAAATGCAGAAGTATCTGAAGAAATGGCTTTCTATGCAAAAGAACTTTCAGAATACTCAGTAAAATTAGGTGAGGTTGTAGATTTTTTTATTATAAACAATGAAGGCAAGCTATGTCCAAATTGTTTTGAAAGTAAAGAAGCTGAGTATCAAAATCCTTTTGAAAAAGATATTGAAAGTACAAACGATGCTCATTTTGACAAAAATACAAGTAATCATGTCAAAACGGTTTACAAAGGGAATGATTTTTTAGACGATGATTTTATTAAATTTTAGAAGGCTTTTTTTATGGGTAAAACACAATCTAAAGAGTATTTGATATTTCAGCTTATGGATGAAAAATTTGCTGTTTTGTCAGAAAAGACCCTTGAAATTGTCCAGTCAAAAAGAATAACAAAGTTGCCTAAAATGCCTGATTTTTTTTTGGGTATTATGAATTTGAGGGGGAATCTTTTCCCAGCTGTTGACTTAAGGCTGATTTTTAATATGCCCTATCAGGAAGATACCAAAGAAACTGTTTTTATTGTTGTATCTGTAAATAAAGATGAGCCCTCATATGAAGCAGCATTTAGAGTTGATAAAGTATGTGAAGTTGAAACTATTTCAAATTTAAAAATAATGCCCTATCCTGAATCTGGTTCTCTTATCCCTGAAAAATATCTTTTTGGATCTTTTCATTATAAAGATCAGGTCGTTCTTATTCTTTCTCCTGATGTGCTTTTTTCAAGGCAGGAGCTCGGGCTTGCTTAAAAATATGTAAGAACAGTATTTAGTAATTGGCCGAAAATGGGGATTTTTTGTTCATTCCAATGAAGATGAAAAATTTAACCTTTAGGATACATGGAGTATTTTGAGAATTAAATTTTGAATCTGACGTCGAAATGGGGAAAAAAGACCGTTTTTAGTTCAGCAACTATATTAGAAATTTTTTTTGAATAATAAAAAATTGGATTTAAACCATGAACTCATCCATGAAAAAAATTTTGTTTGCTGATGATTCTCCTTCGATGAGGCTTTTTGCTTCTCTTAGTCTTTCAGATGAATTTGAAATTGATACTGCCTGTGATGGAGAAGATGCTTTAAAATATTTGAAAACAAAAGATTATGATCTTTTTCTTGTTGATGTATATATGCCTAAAATTGACGGCATAAGTCTTGTAAAAAAAATAAGAGAATTTGAAAATTCAAGGTTTAAACCCATAATAATTATAAGCACAGAAGCAGATGAAAGTTTATTTTCAAAGGGACGGGATGCAGGTGCAACAGGCTGGATTGTAAAGCCCTTTGACAAAGATTACCTTTTAAAAGCTGTTAAGCATATTCTTTTTGGTAAAGGCAGATGAACTGATGAAAAATATTTTAACCGATGATTTTTTGATTGATGAAATAAAAAACAGATTTACTGAAAAAAATAATCAAATTTTACAATTAAGTTTTGAGCTTGATGAACTGAGGAAAAAATTATTTGATTCTGAGCATTTAAAGACAAAGTTTTTGTCTATTATTAGAAATGAACTTAAAAACCCTGTTTCTGCAATTTCTGGCCTTTCAAAACTTGTTGTGCAAAAAGATTTTGATTCTGTAGAAGATATAAAAAAGATAATGGACACAATTAGGCTTGAAGCTGTCAAATTTGCTTTGCAGCTTGATAATGTCTTAATAGCCTCATCCTATGAAGGAGGCGATAATAATTTGTTTTTATCAGGCTTTGATCTTTGTGAGCTGATTTATGAAGTGAAAAGATCTTTTGAAGATGAGATAAAATCAAGACAAAAAATAGTTGAAACACAAATGGATCATGAAATTAAAATATATGCAGACAGGGAAAAATTAAAACTTGTTTTCAAAAATTTTTTGGATAATGCATTAAAGTTCTCTGAAAAAAATATAAAAATTATTGTATTAAAGCGAAAAAATAGTGCAGTGGTTTCTTTTTATAATGACGGGTATGAAATTGAAGAAAAAAATCATCATAGAATTTTTGAAAGATTTTCACCTCTTGATTCAGGTCTTTCGAGAAAATATAGCGGTGTAGGGCTTGGTTTGTGTGTGTGTGGTGCAATAATTGAAAGCCATGGCGGAAAAACAGATTTTTCTTCAGGACAAGGCAGTGGTACTCTTTTTGAAATAGAACTTCCTTTGGATGATAAAAGTCAGGGGGAAGCTGATGATATTGAATCCGGCGAAGGATTTATAATACTTTGACTGATAGAATAAGAATTTATTTAAAAACCGGAGGAATAGTTTTTTCCAAGGAAGCCTCTGAGATCAAAACAATACTTGGCTCCTGTGTAAGTGTGTGTCTATGGGATTTTAAATATAAGGCAGGCGGAATGAATCATTTTATTTTCCCAACGTGGACAGGCAGGGGGCTTGCAACTCCCAAATATGGCAATGTTGCAATGGAATTTCTTTATGAAAAAATGATTTCAAACGGATCAAAGCCAGAAGACTTAATTGCAAAAGTTTTTGGGGGTGGGAAAATTTTTGCATCACTTGATATATCACTAAATCCTGGCCGTCAAAATATTTTAAGTGCCAAAAAATTTCTGGAAAAGGTCAATATCCCGGTTATAGCAGAAGATACAGGTGGAACAAGAGGACGTACTGTTATTTTTCATACAGACACAGGAGATGTATTTGTTAAAAAAAATTGACTCGTATAATGTATTTGATTAAATACTCTTTTTATCCTGATTAAATTATTAAACGGAGTACTTATGAATATTGACCCACCTGAGTATATAAAAAAAATCAAACCCTATAAGGCAGGAAAACCAATTGAAGAGCTTGAAAGGGAGTACGGTATAAAAAATGCTGTAAAGCTTGCATCAAATGAAAACCCTTTGGGACCGTCTCCAAAGGCAATGGAGGCTGTTAAAAACTTCTGCACCAGTCTTCATAGATACCCTGACAGCTCAGGATATGAGCTTATAAACAAAATTTCTTTAAAATTTAATTTACCAGTAAAAAGCATTGTTCTTGGAAACGGCTCTGATGACATAATCGCACTTTTATGCAAGGCATTTGTAAATGAGAAAAAAAATGTCATTATGCCGGATCCTGGATTTTTAATGTATGAAATTTCTACAAGGTCAGAAGGAGGAACTCCTGTAAAGGTGCCCTTAAAAAATCTCTGCCTTGATCTTGATAAAATGGCAGAGCTTTGCAATTTTGATACATCAATTATTTTTATAACAAATCCAAATAATCCTACAGGAAGTTTTATTGAAAAAGAAAAACTTGAAGAATTTTTAAAAAAGATTCCTTCAAACGTAATTGTAGCCTCAGATGAAGCATATATGGAGTTTTCTGAGTCCTGTTACTGCTCATGGGAGCTGATGGAAAAGTATGAAAACCTTGTTTCCATGAGAACTTTTTCAAAGGCTTACGGCCTTGCTGGTTTAAGGATCGGATACGGAGTTATGAATCCTTTTATTTCAGAAATACTTAATAGAATAAGGCAGCCGTTTAATACAAGCCTTATTGCCCAGAAAGCAGCTCTTAGTGCACTGGATGATGAATCTTTCCTTGAAAAAACAAGAACTCTTATTTTTAAAGAAAGAAAAAAACTTTTTGAAGAACTTGAAAAACTTGGAGTTACTCCATTTAAAAGTGATGCAAATTTTATTCTTGCTGATGTTAAAAGGCAGGCAGATGATGTTTATGAAAAGCTTTTAAGAAAAGGGATCATTGCAAGGTCAATGAGTTCATATGGATATCCGCAGTTTTTAAGGATTACAATTGGTCTTGAAAATGAAAATGATCTTTTTATCAAATATCTTAAAGAGGTTTTAGATAAAGATTGAAAAAAAATACAATAACAATAGACGGCCCTGCTGCTGCTGGTAAAACAACAGTAAGCAGGCTTATTTCAAATGAGCTTGGGTTTGTGTATGTTGACACTGGTGCAATATACAGAGCTCTTGCCTTATACATGAAAAAAAAAGGGATTGATTTTCAAAATGAAAAAATAGTTGTAGAAAACTTAAATCCCAAAATAAGACCTTCTGGTGAAAAAATTTTTTTGAACAATGAAGATGTTTCAAATGAAATACGTACAGAAGACATATCAATGGGAGCTTCTATAATTTCTTCATATGGTAAAGTACGGGATTATCTTCTTGATATTCAAAGGAATGTTGGAGAAGAGTTTGACTGTGTTTTTGAAGGAAGGGATATGGGAACAAAGGTTTTTCCTATGGCTCAGATCAAATTTTATCTAGATGCGGCACTTGAAACAAGAGTAAAAAGAAGATTCAATCAGTTAATTGAAAAACGGGAAAATCCAGTATTTGAAAAAGTTTATCAAAATCTTGAAAAAAGAGATATTCAGGATATGACAAGGATTCATTCCCCTCTAAAACCTGCCATGGATGCAATTTTAATTGATTCAACATTAATGGATGCAATTTGTGTTAAGGATAAAATGATTGAAATAATAAAGCAGAAAATCAAATAGTTTACATAAATAGCGGCTGAATAAAAACGGTCTTTTTTGTCATTTTCTGCGTCATATCCAAAATTTAATTTTCAAAAACCTCTTTAGGTAATTTAAAGGCTCAATTTTTCATATTGTGTAATTAAAAATAAATTTTACCTGAATTAGCGTTTCATATTTTTAAATTAATAAATTTCCAATGAATTTTGCTTGTTTGATGACAATTTATTGAAAACATAAAAGTATTTGTTTTTTCTTGAAGTATTCACTTTGTTTTGTTAAATAGATTTGATTATGCTTTCTTTGCCAGAAGAGAGCATAAAATATATCCAGGGAGAATTGATAATAATGGCAAACGAAAATTTAGATGTTCAGGACAAATTTGAAGGTGTAGAAACAATGGAACAGCTTCTTGATCTCTATGAAGACAGCTTCAGCAGATTTCAGGAAGGTGAAGTGGTAACCGGAAGGGTTATCTCTATCGGCAAGGATTCTGTAATCGTTGATATCGGATACAAATCTGAGGGTGCAGTACCTGCTGAAGAATTCAAGGACGAAAACGGCGAGATCACAGTCAAAAAAGGCGACAAGATTGAAGTAATGATCGAGTTCTGGGATGAGGATGAAGAAGAAGTTGTCCTTTCCAAGGAAAAAGCCGAGAAGCAGAAAGTCTGGGATGAAATTGCAGAAATCCATGAAAAGGACGGAATTGTTGAAGGTATCATCATTAACAGAGTTAAAGGCGGTTTCTCTGTTGATATCGGAGTACAGGCATTCCTTCCTGGTTCACAGGCTGATCTTCGTCCGATCAAGAACATGGACGTAATGGTAGGCAAGAAATTCAAGTTCAAGGTTCTTAAATTCAACAAACGCAGAAGCAATATCGTTCTTTCAAGAAGAGTGATTCTTGAATCCATGAGACAGGAACAGAGATCTGCTACTCTTGAAGAACTGGAAATCGGAAGAGTAATGACCGGTACAGTCAAGAATATTACTGAATACGGTGTATTTATCGATCTTGGCGGTGTTGATGGTCTTTTACATATTACAGATATTTCCTGGGGAAGAGTCAAGCATCCTTCTGAGCTTTTTGCTCTTGGCGATGAAATTGAAGTTAAAATCCTTTCATACGATCTTGAGAAGGAAAGAGTTTCTCTTGGTATGAAGCAGCTTACTCCTGATCCATGGGAAACTGCTGCACAGCAGTATCCTGTAGGAAGCAAAGTTAAGGGAAGAGTTGTAAGTCTTACAGATTACGGTGCCTTTGTTGAGCTTGAAGAAGGTATTGAAGGTCTTATCCATGTTTCAGAAATGTCATGGACTAAAAAAGTTAAGCATCCTTCCAAAATGGTTTCTGTTGGTGAAGAAGTTGAGGCAGTTGTTCTTGACCTTAAACCTGAAAGCCGCAGAATTTCTCTTGGAATGAAGCAGGTAGAGCCAAATCCATGGGATCTTATAAGCGACAAGTATCCTGTTGGAACAATCATTGAAGGCAAAATCAAAAATATTACAGATTTTGGTCTTTTTATTGGAATTGAAGATGATATTGACGGTCTTGTTCATATTTCCGATATTTCATGGACAAAGAGAATCAAGCATCCAGGTGAAGTATATAAAAAAGGTGATACTGTTCAGGCAGTTGTTCTTGATATTGACAAGGAAAATGAAAGATTCTCTCTTGGAATCAAGCAGACTCAGCCTGATCCATGGGAAAGTGCACCAGAAACCTATAAAGTAGGTTCAAAGATCAGCGGTAAAATAACAAATATTACAGATTTTGGTATTTTTGTTGAACTTGAAGAAGGTGTTGAAGGTCTTGTTCACATTTCAGAAGTTGAAAATGAGAAAAAAGATCTTTCCAAGGAATATCAGATTGGTTCAGACCTTGAAGCAAAGGTTATGAACGTAAATACAGAAGAAAGAAGAATCGGTCTTTCTGTAAAGCGTCTTGGAATGGATGATGACGAGGCCATACTTAAAGATTACATGAAGAAAATTGAAGATGTTCCTCCAACTTCTGCTTTTGGTGAAATGCTCAAGGAAAACATAGAAGAGAAAATCAAGGAAAAAGAAGAAGCTAGAAGTAAACAATAAAAAGGTTCTTTTTTGATTTGAAAAAATATACGGATACCTTGTTTTGAGGTATCCGTTTTTTTTAATGATTGGATCGGTAAAGGTTTATTAATAAAAAAACTTTGAGATTCAAATTCAAAGTTTAGTCTTTAAGAGTTTTATTGTTTTTAAGGTTTAAATTTTGAATCTGATTTAAGAACAATCAAAACATTTTTCGATTATCAGGCAAGGAGATATTTAAACATGTTTTCAAGAAGGCACCCGTATCTTTTTTTTATTTTAGTTTTTACACTAATACTATGCTCATCATCAGTCATCATTTCCCTTGTTTCAGGCGTATCCAAGATCAGTGAAAAAAAAACAGGGAAATACAATATTGGAGTTATTGACATAAACGGAATAATCTTTGAGTCAGAATCTGTAATAGAAAATTTGAAAAATTTCAGGGAAAGAAAAGATATTGAGGCTGTAGTCTTAAGAATCAATTCTCCAGGAGGCGGCGTTGCACCTTCACAGGAGATTTATGAATCAGTAAAAAGGCTTAAACAGAAAAAAAAGGTTGTAGCATCCCTTGGAAGTGTTGCAGCATCTGGTGGATATTATATTGCATCTGCAGCCGATAAAATCGTGACAAACCCGGGCACAATTACAGGAAGCATCGGTGTAATAATGGAATATACAAATATTGAAGAAGTAATGGATAAAATAGGTGTTTCACCTGTTGTAATAAAAAGCGGAAAATTTAAAGATACAGGTTCACCCACAAGACCAATTACAGATGACGAAAAAAAATTTTTACAGGATTTTGTGGATAAAATTCATTCTCAGTTTGTAGAAGATGTTGCATCTGGAAGAAAAATGGATAAAGAAAAAGTCATGGAATATGCTGACGGCAGAATAATATCTGGATCTGACGCTGTTTTATACGGTCTTGCAGATATGACAGGAAATTTTGAAACAGCTCTTGACTATACTGCATTGGAAGCAGGAATTAAAAAGAATGACTATAATCTTGTTTACCCTCCAAAGGAAAAATTTTCCTTTTTAAGAGAAGTATTAAGTGAGTCTGTTTCAAAATTAAGTGAGGTTGTCTTTAAAAATACAAATTTGATGACCCTGAAATAGAAAAAAGTGGATTATTCAAACTCATCAACAATTCCTATTCCTCTTCTTAGTATTTCAGGCTGATCACTGATAAGTGAAATAACGCTGGAGGGGCCGTTTGGAACGTCTCCTCCATCAATAATAATATCTACAAGATTTTCATAGTGGTCTGCCATTTGTGGAAAAAACTCAAATGGTTTTTCATTTTGGTCAGAGGCTGTAGTTGAAATGACAGGGTTTTTAAGCGTTTTAACGATTTCTGTGCAGATTTGATTGTCTGGAACTCTTATTCCTGCAGTTTTTCTGTTTGTAAGCATCATTTTTGGAACTTCTTTTGAACCTTCAAGAATAAATGTGTAGGGACCTGGAAGAAGCCTTTTAAGTATTCTGTATGAAATGTTTGAAACTTTTGCATATTCGCTGATATGGGTCAGATCAGAGCAGATAAAGCTGAAAGGTGTTTTTTTTGTTCTTTTTTTTATAAGGTTAACTCTTTCAATTGCTTTTTTGTTTTTAATATCGCATCCAATACCGTAATATGTGTCTGTAGGATAAATAATTATACCGCCGTTTTTGAGGCAGTCACATATTTGGTTTATAAGTCTTTTTTGCGGGTTTTGGGTATTAATTTCAAGAATCATTTTTGTATTGTCCTTAATAAAACCTTATTAAAAAATAATTTAAAATTTTAGATTACACATGAGATAATAAATTCATTTTTTTAGATTGCCAAATATTTTCAGTTTTGTTAGTTAATAGTCCAACTTTAATAAGTAAAGTAAATAATTTTTTCTTTATATTCAAACGTTTATAATAAACGAACCTTTGGAGGCCAATTATGACAAATATCCCGCCGGAAGCAGCTTATTCATTTGATGATGTTTTGCTTGTCCCGAACTACTCTGATGTACTGCCATCGGACTGTGATACAAGAACACAGCTAACACGGGAAATCAAGCTCAATGTTCCAATAATAAGTGCTGCCATGGATACAGTAACAGAGTCGGATACAGCCATCAGCATGGCAAGAGCCGGTGGAATCGGCATAATTCATAGAAATATAACTTATGAGCAGCAGGCAGTTGAGGTTGACAAGGTAAAAAAATCAGAAAGCGGAATGATTGTTGATCCTGTTACAATTTCACCTGACAAACCTGTTTCAGATGTTTTAAAACTTATGTCCATATACAGAATTTCTGGTGTTCCTGTTGTCGATGGGAAAAAGCTTGTTGGAATTGTTACAAACAGGGATTTGAGATTTGAAAAGAATTTTTCAAAACCTGTAAGCGAAGTTATGACAAAGGATAAGCTTGTTACTGTAAGAGAAGGAATTACCTTGGAAGAATCAAAGGCAAGGCTGCATGAGCACAGAATTGAAAAATTGCTTGTTGTAGACTCAAATGGTATTCTTACAGGAATGATAACAATTAAGGATATTGAGAAAATTAAAAAATATCCCCATGCCTGCAAAGATGATATGGGACGGTTAAGAGTTGGAGCAGCTGTTGGTGTTGGCGGCGACATGATGGAAAGAGTAGAGGCTTTAGTTCATGCTGGTGCTGATGTTTTATGTATTGATACTTCCCATGGACATTCAAAAAATGTTCTTGATTCAGTAAGAAAAATAAAAGAAGCTTTTCCTTCTCAGCAGGTTATTGCAGGCAATGTTGCAACTGCAAAAGGTGCGGAAGCTCTTGTAGAAGCAGGCGTTGATGCCATAAAAATTGGTATAGGTCCTGGTTCAATCTGTACAACAAGAATTGTTGCAGGGGTAGGTGTTCCTCAGCTTACAGCCATAATGAATTGTAAGTCAGTATCAAATAAAACAGGAGTTCCGCTTATTGCTGACGGAGGTATTAAATATTCAGGTGATATCATAAAGGCAATAGGAGCAGGAGCCCACTGTGTTATGCTTGGAGGCCTTTTAGCTGGTACAGAAGAAAGCCCTGGAGATACAATTTTATATCAAGGTAGAACATACAAGGCATACAGGGGTATGGGTTCAATTGAAGCCATGAAATCTGGAAGTAAAGATAGATATTATCTTGGAGACAAGCAATCCGATGAAGGCCTTGTTCCAGAAGGTATTGTAGGAAGAGTTCCATACAAAGGTACTATTGCAGAAAATATTTTGCAGCTTGTAGGTGGTGTAAAAGCAGGAATGGGTTATATTGGAGCAAGAACAATTGAAGAGGTAAGAGAAAAGGCAAGATTTGTAAGAATAAGTCCTGCCGGATTAAGAGAAAGTCATGTTCACGATGTTATAATCACCCAGGAAGCACCAAATTACAGGGTAGAATAAGAATTGATATAAATTTATCTTGTCTGAAGTCTAGATGGGATTAAAAGATTATAAAATCCGGATAAAGGTTAAAAATATTTGTCCGGATTTTTATTTTGTATATACTGAATTTTTTGTTCAGCCTAAATTTAGGCTGTATATTTTTTTTGTGTCTTATGCATGTGGCTGCATCACACATAATAAAAATCTTATTAAATTGCCGCTAAATGTGGCAGACTTCAAAATTATTCAAATTAGGTTTAAAAATCCAAAGGGGTAAAAATGTCTGATTTAAAGTTTACGCACCTTCATCTTCATTCTCAGTATAGTCTTTTAGACGGTGCCATAAGATTCAAGCAGCTTTTTAAAAAACTAAAAGACAACAATATGGATTCTGTTGCTATAACTGATCATGGAGTAATGTTTGGAGTTGTTGAATTTTATGATCTTGCAAAAAAAGAGGGTATCCATCCTGTACTTGGCTGTGAATGCTATGTTGCAAAAAAATCTTTAAAAGACAAAACACCCCAGGATAAAGATTCTTCCCATCTTGTTCTTTTAGCTGAAAATAACGAAGGTTATCAGAATTTATGTAAACTAGCATCAATAGCAAAGCTTGAAGGATTTTACTATAAGCCAAGAATTGATGATGAGGTTTTGGAAAAATATTCAAAAGGCCTAATAGCACTGTCAGCATGTATCAAGGGTGAAATCCCTCAGCTGATTTTGAAAAATGATATTGAGGGAGCAAAAAAAAAAGCTCTTTATTATAATCAGCTTTTTGGCAGCAATAATTTTTTTCTTGAGATTCAGAAAAATGGTTTAAGGGAGCAGGAAATTGTAAATAAAGAAATTGCAAAAATTTCAAAAGAATTATCAATTCCAATGGTTGCAACAAATGACTGTCATTATCTAAATAAAGAAGATGCAAGAGCCCATGAAATTCTTCTTTGCATTCAGACAGGAAAAACCATTGATGACCCAACAAGGTTTAAATTTGAAACAAATTCCCTTTATGTAAAAACCCCGGAAGAAATGCAGCGTGATCTTGGTGAATACGAAGGTGCAATTGAAAACACTTATGAAATTGCACACAGATGCAAGGTTGAGTTTGATTTCAATACCTATCACTTCCCTGCAATTGAACTGGAAAAAGGTGAGTCTGAAGCTGAAATGTTTGAGCGTGAGGCTTTGGAAGGATTTGAAAAAAGAATTAAAGAGGTAAAAAAAAGAAATCCTGACGCAAATGAAGAAGAGTATCGAAAAAGACTTCAATACGAAATTGATACAATAAAGAAAATGGGGTTTGCTGCCTATTTTATAATTGTTGCAGACTTTATAAGATACAGTAAAAACAATAATATACCAGTTGGACCAGGAAGGGGTTCTGCTGCCGGAAGTATGGTTGCATATTCAATGCGGATAACAGACCTTGATCCAATTGAACATAATCTTATTTTTGAAAGATTTTTAAATCCTGCAAGAATAAGCATGCCAGATATTGACGTTGATTTTTGTATTAACGGCCGTGAAAAAGTTTTTAAATACGTTGTCCAAAAGTATGGAAAAGACAAAGTTTCCCAGATCATTACGTATGGAACAATGAAATCAAGAGGTGTAATAAGAGATGTTGGAAGAGCTCTTGGGATTCCTCTAAAAGAAGTAGACTATATAGCAAAGCTTATTCCTGACAAAATTGGAATAAGTCTTGATGAGTCAATTGAGCAGGAACCTGAAATTATGAATACTGTTCAGGGAAGAGATGACCTTATGGAACTTATTCAAGTTTCAAAAGTCCTTGAAGGCCTTACAAGACATGCATCAACACATGCAGCAGGGGTTGTTATCGGAGACAAGCCTTTGTCAGACTATCTTCCTTTATATTCAGGCAAACATGATGAAACAATGACCCAGTTTGACATGAAATATGTTGAAAAAATAGGTCTTGTAAAATTTGACTTTTTAGGTCTTAGAAACCTTACAGTTATTGCAGATGCACTTAGATTAATAGAAAAACAAGGACTTGTTCCCCCTGATCTTGAAAATCTTGATCTTGGAGATGAAGCCACCTTTAATCTTCTTCAAAAGGGAGATACAACAGGGGTTTTCCAGCTCGAAAGCTCAGGTATGAAAGACCTTTTAAAACGCTTAAGACCAGGCTGCTTCAATGATATAACAGCTCTTGTTGCCCTATACAGACCAGGTCCCCTTGAAAGCGGAATGGTAAATGATTTTGTGAAAAGGAAGCACGGTGAAGAACCAATTGTATATACTATTCCAGAGCTTGAGCCAATATTAAAGGAAACTTATGGAGTAATTTTATACCAGGAACAGGTAATGAAAATTGCAAGTGTTCTTGCAAATTATTCAATGGCAGATGCTGACGGCTTGAGAAAAGCAATGGGTAAGAAAATAAAGTCCATGATGGACGAGCACAGAGCAAAATTTTTAGATGGAGCAAAGGATAACAATATAGATCAGGATAAAGCAGAATATATTTTTGATCTTATGGAAAAGTTTGCAGGCTATGGATTTAATAAATCACATAGTGCTGCCTATGCTCTTATTTCATACCAGACTGCATATTTAAAAACTCATTTTCCTGTTGCATTCATGGCTGCACTTTTAAACAGTGAAATAAATTCAATAGATGGAGTTGTGAAATTTATTGATGAATGTAAACTCCAGAAAATTGAAATTTTAAAGCCAAACATTAATAAATCTGACACATATTTTAAAGTTGAGGACAATAAAATCAGGTTTGGACTTGCAGCAACAAAAAATGTTGGGGAAGCGGTAATTGACCAGATTGTGGAAGAAAGAAATACTAACGGAGAATTTACAGATATTTTTGATTTTTGTGAAAGATGCGATTTAAGAAAGGTTAACAAAAGGGTTTTGGAAGCTCTAATAAAATGCGGAGCATTTGACTGTACAGGAATGAAACGAGCCCAGCTTGTTTCTGTTATTGAAGAAGCTTCTGAATATGCACAGAGAGCAAAAAAAGACAAGGCAAATCCTCAAATGGGTTTTTTTGATTCGGATGAAACTTTTTCAGCAATGTTTGAAAAACCATCCATTCCAGATATTGAAGAATGGGATACAAAAGATCTTCTTATGCAGGAAAAGGAAGCCCTTGGATTTTATATTTCAGGCCATCCCTTAAACTCATACAGGGATGTGATTAAAACATATTCCAATGCAAATTCATCAACTCTTGATGAATTAAATGACGGTGATATTGCAATAGTTGGTGGAATTGTAAACAAGACCAAGGTAATTTATACAAAAAAAAATGATAAAATGGCTTTTCTTACAATTGAAGACTTTAAGGATTTTCTTGAAGTTGTTGTTTTTTCAGATCTTTATGCAAAAGTTTCAGACTATTTTTTTGAAGACAGCGTGCTTATGATAGCAGGACAAGTGCAGAAAAATGAAAAGGGATTGAGCCTTATTGCAAAGGAAATTTATCCTGCTGATATTGCAGAAGAAATGTTAAGCGGTTGTATTTATATTACACTTGAGTCAGTTTTTCATACACCTGAAGATATATTAAAACTCCAGGACATTTTAAGAAAATATCCTGGAACAAAAAAGGTTTTTATTGAAGTTTTTACACAGTCTGGAGCACAGGTTTTAATGGAGCTTCCAGATATTTTAAATGTCAACATAACAAAGTTTCTTATTGAAGAATTAAAGGAATTTGCAGGTGAGGAAAGAATTCTTGTAAAGCCCATTGAATTGAATGTATTTGCCGAAAAAGAAAAGAAAACAAGATTTAAGCCAAGAGAAAATGCATTGTAATGGAAAAATTTGATTTTTATATAAGAAAAGTTAAATCAAGGATAAATAAAAACCAGAAAAGAGCACTTGATTCATATCTGCCTTTAAATAATGGAAGAATAGAAAAAAACGGCAATATTTATTTGAATTTAAGTTCAAATGATTACCTTGGACTCTCATTAAATCCAATTCTTATTGAAAGAGGTTGTGAATACGCAAGAAAATATGGATGCGGAACAGGTGCATCAAGACTTGTTACAGGAAGTCCGGAAATTTTTTTTGGAGTTGAAGAAAAAATTTCAAATTTAAAAAAAATGGATAAAGCCATTATTTTAAACTCCGGGTATCAGGCAAATATTGGAGTTGTATCTTCACTTGCATCAAGAAAAAGCATAATTTTTTCAGATTATCTAAATCATAACAGTCTTGTAAGAGGTGCAATTTTAAGCGGAGCTGAAATTAAAAGATTTAAGCACAATAACTTAAATCATTTGGAAGAGCTTCTTAAAGAAACAAAAGACAAAAACTATTCTTCAAAAATTATTGTAACAGAATCGGTTTTCAGCATGGATGGAGATATTCCAGATCTTGAAAAAATAGCGGATCTAAGTGAAGAATACGGATGTATTTTTGTTGCAGACGAAGCCCATGCAACTGGAGTTTTTGGTGAAAATCACATGGGTCTTGCAAAAAGAGCAGATATTGTAATAGGTACCTTTGGAAAAGGCGGAGGGTCTTTTGGAGCATATGTATCATGTTCTGAAACAATGTATGACTATTTTGTTAATTTTTGTGAATCTCTTATTTTTTCAACTTCTCTTACTCCATTTAATATTGGAGCAATTTCAGCTTTTCTTGATCTTGTTCATGATTTAGATGATAAAAGATCCAGGCTTTTAAACAATGCTGCTCTTTTAAGAGACGGCCTTAAAAATCTCGGGTTTGAAGTTATTGATGGAATTACCCAGATTATTCCGGTTTTAACAGGAAGTGAAAAAAAGGCAATTGAGCTTTCCATGTTTTTAAAGGAAAGAAAAATTCTTTCAATTCCCATAAGACCCCCGACTGTGCCTGAAAATATGTCAAGAATAAGGCTTAGTTTATCTGCCTCTCACAGTAAAAACGATATAGACTATACTCTAAGTGTGTTTGATGAATATAAAAAAAGATCAGCCTGAATTTATTCTTCAGCATGGATGGGGACTTTCTTCATCATGCTGGAGAAGATGGAAAGAAAGGCTTGAAAAAGATTATAAAGTTACTCTTCCAGACCGTGGTTATTTTGGGTCTCAAAAAAGAATAAAAAATTTTAAAACAAAATCCAAAAAAATTCTTGTATCCCATTCTTTTGGTCTTTTTCTATTTGAAAAATCAGTTTTGGAACAGGCTGATTTTATTGTAATAATAAGCGGTTTTACAAAATTTCATCCAGAGGAAGCAAGGGAGGCAAGAAGGTCAAGGCTTCTTATGAAATTTATGCAGAAAAAGCTTTATCTTGAGCCTGAAAAACTTTTAACAGATTTTTACAATGGCCATGATTTAAGGGGTGATTTTGATTTGAATCCTGATGTTTCACTTCTTTTTAAAGACCTTGAAAGAATAAACAGCGAAGCTCCAGACCTTGAATCTATAAGGAAAATAAAAAATATTTTAATTGTTCATGGGAAAAAAGATATGGTTGTACCTTTTTCAAGGGGAGTTTATTTGAAAAATTATTTTTCAGGTGCCAAAATGATTGAGTTTGAAAACGGAGATCATGCACTTCCATTTATTTATCAAGATAAAATTATAGAACAAATAATTGATTTTTTGGGTATTAAAGAAAAATGAAGGATTTAATAAGAAAAAGTTTTTCTAAAAATACATCTACTTATGATGATTACGCAATTGCCCAGACAAAAGGAGCTTTGGTTTTAAAAAATGAACTTATAAAAGATAAAATTTATGAAAAAAATATTGAAAACATTATTGAATTTGGTTGTGGAACAGGTCTTTTAAGCCATTATATCCATGATCTTTTTAATAATTCAAATATTTATTTTTCTGATATTTCTCCAGAAATGGTTTTGGAATGCCAAAAAAAATTTGTAAATAAAAGCAAAAGGTATTTTTTTGCAGTTAATGGAGAAGATTATAAAAAAGATAATTTTTTTGACTTAATAGTTTCATCTTTTACACTTCAATGGTTTGAAGATTATCAAAATGCTTTGAAAAATTATTTCTTTTCTCTTAAAAGAGGCGGATTCTTATACCTCGCATTTCAGGGACCAGGTTCTTTTTTTGAATGGAAAAAAATTGCCTGTGAATTAGACCTGCCATTTACCGGAAATTTAATGCCTGATCCTGAACTAATTGAAAATTCAATCAAAAATTTCAGCTCATATGAAATTTTTAAAAAAGAAATAAAACTTAAATACAAATCATCTCTTGATTTTTTTAAGTCATTGCAAAAAATTGGAGCAGGTCATAAAACTGGCAAAAAATCATATTCTAAAAAAGAACTTATGAATCTTATAAGGTACTGGGATAATAAGACTCACAATAATATTGAAATTACCTATGAAGTTTATTTTGTAAAAGGCATAAAATAATGAAAAAAATAATTCTTCCAAAAAAAATTTTTGTTACGGGAACTGACACAGAAATTGGAAAAACATTTGTGTCATGTGTTCTTGCAAAAAAAATGAATGCTTCATACTGGAAGATAATCCAGACTGGAGATGACAGTGATAAAGATTTTGTAAAAAATATTACCGGCTTTGAAAAAGAAAAATTTATTGATGAAGCATATAAGCTAAAAAATCCTCTTTCTCCATATGCAGCTTCAGTCAAGGAAAACAAAAATATTGAAATAGAAAATATTTTAAAAAAATTTAATGAAATTAAGGATGAAAAACTTGTATGTGAAGGTGCCGGAGGGGTGATGGTACCTATAAAAAAAGATTATTTTATGTCTGATCTTATAAAAGATTTAAACCTTTCTAGTGTTGTTGCTGCAAGATCAGGCCTTGGAACAATAAATCACAGTCTTTTGACCATAGAACATTTAAAAAATAAAGGCATTGACATCTCATGTATAATTTTAAACGGTGAACTAAATTATGATAATGAAAAAATAATTGAGGAAATTACAGAAATTCCTGTTTTATCCTTTGGTTATTTTGATTTTTCTAAAAAAATTGATTTTCAAAAATTGTTTGAAGATAAGTTCAGGTTTGAAATAAATTAGAGTTTTTTGTCTATACAATAAGTCTGGAGTGAGCATGAAAAACAATGATTCAAATTTCTGGCTTCCGTTTACACAAATGAAGGAAGTTGATGAAATTATAGAAATAGTAAAAGGAGAAGGTGCATATCTTTTTACTAAAGACGGAAGAAAAATTTTAGATGCAATCTCAAGCTGGTGGGTTACAATTCACGGCCATGGAAATCAGGTTGTTGCTGATTCAATTGCAAAGCAGGCAAAAATTCTTGAGCAGGTTATTTGTGCAGGTTTTACCCATTCAAATGCTGAAATTTTATCAAAAAGGCTTGTAAATGTTTTGCCTCCAAAAATTACAAGAATGTTTTATTCAGATAATGGGTCAACAGCAGTTGAAGTAGGTCTTAAAATGGTTTTTCAGTATTGGAAAAACATAGGCGACAAAAACAGAAAAAAATTTATTTCATTTGAAAATGCCTATCACGGGGACACTCTTGGAGCAATGTCGGTTGGAGGGAGATCCATTTTTACAGATCAGTTTAAAGAGCTTATGTTTGATACAATTTATCTTGAATATCCTTCTACTTTTGAAGGCGATGATAAAGCTGAAGAAAAAGAAAATAAAGTAGTTAAAAAGCTTAATGAAATTTTGGAAAGCCAGGGCAGTGCTATTGCAGGCTTAATAATTGAGCCGCTCATTCAGGGTGCCGGCGGAATGAACATGGCAAGGCCGGTTTTTTTGCAGAAAATTGAAGCCATAATGAAATCACATAAAATCCCTGTTATTTATGATGAAGTAATGACAGGTTTTGGAAGAACAGGTAATTTGTTTGCCTGTTTAAAGGCAAATACAAACCCTGATATTATTTGTGTTTCAAAAGGTATTACAGGCGGTTTTATGCCGCTTGCAGGAACATTTTGTACAGATGAAATTTATGAATCATTTTATTCAGATGATCCTTTAAAAACTTTTTTTCACGGCCATTCATATACTGCAAATCCAATTGGATGTGCAGCAGGCGTTGCATCCTTGGAGCTTTTGCTTAAAAATAGAAAATTTGAAAAAATTGAAGACTGGCATAAAGAACAGATAAAAAAGTTTAAAGATAATAAAAATATTGAAAAAATAAGGGTTTGTGGAACAATAATGGCTTTTGATGTAAAAACCTCTAATGGAGGATACCTTGACAAGGTAGGCAAATTTTTAAAAAAAGAATTTTTAAAAAAAGGATTCCTTTTAAGACCCCTTGGCAATGTATTGTATTTTCTTCCTCCTTACTGCATTGAAAAAGAAGAGCTTGAAGTTTTGTATGATTGTGTAAATGAAGTTACATCATCACTTTAGGGAGTCATTAGATGGAAAATGAAAAAAGAATCGCACTTGTGACAGGAGCTTCAAGGGGAATAGGAAAATCTATTGCATTAAAACTTGCAAAAATGGGTTTTAAAGTAATAATAAATTTTTCATCCTCTGAAAATGAAGCAAAAAAAGTTCTTGAAGAAATTGAAAATTTTGGCGGCCAGGGACGTCTTGCATGTTTTGATGTTACTGACAGAAAAGCATGCAAAGAAGAGTTTTCCAAAATAACTGAAACAGAAAAAAGACTTGACGTATTAATTCATAACGCAGGAATAAGAAAAGACGGACTTGCCGTAAGAATGAAGGATGAAGACTGGGACAGAGTAATTGATGTAAATCTTACAGCTTTTTTTAACCTTGCAAAACCTTCAGTCAAGCTGATGCTCAAAAATAAATGGGGAAGAATAGTAGGCATTTCATCTACTTCTGGTCAGGCTGGAGTTCCAGGGCAGATAAATTATTCAGCTTCAAAGGCAGGTCTTATAGGAGCTTTGAAATCCCTTTCAAAAGAAATAGGTGTAAGAAACATTACTGTAAATGCAGTAAGTCCAGGATTTATTGAAACTGAAATGACAGAAGCCCTTGACAGGGAAAAAATAATTGAAACAATACCTATGCAAAGATTTGGAACTGTGGCAGAAGTTGCATCTGTTGCAGGATTTTTATGCTCTGAAGAAGCATCATATGTAACAGGGCAGGTAATCGGCGTTAACGGCGGAATATATTAATCTGAAAGGAAATTAAAATGGCTTTGGATAAAGAATTGCTTGATATACTTGCATGTCCTGTATGCAAGGGTGATGTTTATGAATCAGAAGATAAAAATTTTCTTATCTGTGAAAAATGCAGGCTTAAATTTCCTGTAAAGGAAGGTATCCCTGTAATGCTTCCTGAAGAAGCACTGCCTCTTGATGAAAAATAATATTAATGAGTAAACCTTTTTTTCCGAAAAAAGGACTTGTAATAACAGCCCTTATGACAGGCAATAAAAAGCTTTTTACTTTTGCATTAAAAGAGCTTGAAAAAGAATTCGGGGGCTGTTTTCTTATTAGTCCCTGGTCAAAATTTACCCATTCCGTCTATTATGAAGATGAAATGGGTAAAAATCTTGAAAAAAGGTTTATTTGTTTTAAAAACCCTGTAAACCAGGGCAGCCTTTCAGATATCAAGCATAAGGTTTATCAAATTGAGAATAAATATCTTGAAGGAAACAAAAGAACACTGAATTTAGATCCTGGGATTTTAACCCCTGACAAGTATGTATTGTCAACATTCAAAAACTTTTCCCATAGAATTTATATCGGGGATAAAGTATTTGCTGAAGTTGAGTTCACATTTAAAAATAATGAACCTGTTTTTTTTGAATGGACATATCCAGATTACAGGCAAAAGAACATTTGTTTATTTTTTATGATAGCAAGAAAATATCTGTTGTTTTTTAATTCGTTTAATAATTAATGAAAGCGAGTTTTTATGATTTCAAGTATGACCTCATATGCAAGATCTGAGAAAATAAATGAGAATATTAAAATATTTGTTGAAGCAAGAACCTATAACAGCAGATTCCTTGATATATCATTAAAAATTTCTTCTGATTTTACAGACTTAGAAGAAATAATCAAAAAAAGGATTTCAGCTGTTATATCAAGGGGCAGAGTAGAAATTAAGTTTCACATTGAAGATTTGAGTGAAAATGATGCTTTGTTTTATTTGGATTACGCCAAAGCAAAGGCATATTATAATATGTATGAAAAACTTAAAAATGAGCTTGGGCTTTCAGAAGAAATTAAAATAGAACAGATTTTAAAATCTGAAGGTGTGATAAAAAAAAATGACAAAAAGGATAATTCAAAATACCTTGGGCTTTTAAATGAAGTAATGGATGAAATGCTTTCTGACCTTGTAAAAATGAGGAAGGTAGAAGGTGAGGTTATTTACAATGATTTTTGTGAAAGGCTTACCTTTATAGAAGTATTGATGAAAGAAATTGAATCTGAATCTGAAAATGCCGCAAAGGAATATTTTGATAAGCTTAATTTAAAAATAAAAGAACTTGTTTGTTCATCAGATATGGAAATAGATCAGGCAAGGCTTGCACAAGAAGCAGCTTTTCTTGCCGATAAAACAGATGTTTCTGAAGAAATTTTAAGAATTAAAAGTCATCTTGTTCAATTTAAAAAATATATGGATTCAAATAATCCTCCAGGCAGAAATCTCAATTTTTTACTTCAGGAGCTTCATCGTGAAATAAACACCCTAGGTGTGAAGCAGGGGAATGTCCTTATTTCAAAAAATTGTGTTGAAATTAAATCTGAACTAGAAAAATTAAGGGAGCAGGTGCAAAATGTTGAATAAATTCTAGATTTGTTTTAAAAAGGGTTGAAAATTAAAATTAAACCCTGAATTAATAATTTAAAATAAGTTATTTATTCGTGTTCTCTTTTTTTTGCATTTTTTCATAAAATTTTTAAAAAACAGATTGATATGTAAGGAGGTCTAAATAAATTTTTATTCTTTTTTATAAATAATCAATCGAACTTTAAGGGCTTGTTATAATGACTAATTCGTCCATAGGGAAAAATTTATCCCTGAAATTAAAATCAAATCAGCTTCTTTTAAACATTGGTTTTGGAAGTACAGTTGTAGCTGAGCGTGTTGTGGCAATTTTATCTCCTAACTCTGCACCAATGAAAAGGCTTAAAGACGATGCAAGAGATGACAGACGGCTTGTTGATGCTACACATGGGAGAAGAACTAGATCCATTATTATTTTGGACAGTAATCATGTTGTTTTATCTGCAATTCAGGCTGAAACAATTTCCCATAGATATGCTGCACTAACTGAACATAAAGAAGAACCTGCAAGTTTGGATGATGAAGAAGTAGAAGAGGTGGATTAATGACAGGAAAAATTTTTGTGATTTCAGCACCTTCTGGTGCAGGTAAATCAACGCTTTGTAATTATCTGCTTGATGAAATGAAAGAACTTTCATTTTCTGTTTCATATACAACAAGAGAAGCTAGAAAAAATGAAACAGATGGAAAAGATTATTTTTTTATTGATAAAAATAGATTTGAAAATTGGATTAATGAAGAAAGATTTATTGAGTATGCCTTTGTTCACGGAAATTATTACGGCACATCAAAGGATTATCTGCAAAAGTCCATAAATGAAGGGAAAAATATTATTCTTGAAATAGATGTTCAGGGTGCAAAGCAGATAAGGGAAAAATTTGATAACGCAGTTCTTATATTTATTAATCCTCCTTCTTTTGAGGAACTTAAAAAAAGACTTATAAACAGAGGCACTGACAGCGAAGAAATTATAAAGCAAAGGCTTGAAGCTGCAGAAAATGAAATGAATGCTTCAAAGTTTTTTGATCATATTGTTGTAAATGATGACTTTGAAAAAGCATCAAAAGAATTAAAAAACCTAATTAAAGATTATATTCCCTGAAAGAAAAACCAATGGCAGAAAATGAATTTATATTTGGTCGACATAGTGTACTTGCTGCAATAAAAGCAGAAAAAAGGAAAATAAATAAAATTTATATATCTGAGAAAAACAGTTTTTCAGATGAAATTTATTTTGAGGCCGATAAAAGAAATATCCAGGTTATATCAGCTGATAAGGATAAAATATCAGCACTTACCAAAGCCAAAAATCACCAGGGGATTGCAGCAGATGTAGGTTTGCTTCCATTCCTTGATTTTGATGAATTTTTAAATTCAAAAATATTTCAAAATAAGTTTGCAGTAATTCTTGACAGCCTTGAAGACCCATTAAATCTTGGCTCAATAGCACGTTCTGCACTTTGTCTTGGAGCAGATGTTCTTATTATTCCAAAGGACAGGTCTGTTCGTCCAACACCTTTTGCATCAAAAATTTCAGCAGGTGCACTTGAATATATCCCACTGATTGTCCAGACAAATATTGTAAATACAATAAAAGATCTTAAAACAAACGGTTTCTGGATAGGCGGGCTTGACGGGGATGGCAGTGATACAATTGAAAATTCTTCAATAACACCGCCATTTGCACTTGTTGTTGGCAGCGAAGGAAAAGGTATAAGGCCTCTTGTTAGAAAAAATCTTGATTTTGTGTTTAAAATTGAGCAAACAGGCCCTGTTACATCTCTTAATGCATCTTCAGCTGCAGCAATTGGAATTTATGAGTGTGCAAAAAAAATAAAATTTTAGTTTTTATTGTAAAATTTCATTTTTATCAAATGCTTGAATAATTTTTCCTGAAAGATAAATAGAGCCTGCAACACAAATGATATCGTTTTTTGATGCTATTTCAATTGCTTTTAAACATGCCTTTACAGGGTCTTTTTCAATTATTGAATTAATTTTTGTTAAATTTTTAAGCTCAATTGGATCAAGTGCCCTTGGCGAGTCTGGTTTTGTAAAAATAAAGGTTTTTGACAAAGGCTCAAGAATTTTTAAATTTTTTAAATAATCTTTGTCATTTAAAGATCCAAATACAAAAATTATTTTTTGATTTTCCCCTTCAAGGTATTCTCTTAAGACCCTGCAGGAATCAGGGTTATGAGCACAGTCAACAATTAATTTGGGAGAGTTTAAAAATTTTTCCAGTCTTCCTCTCCATGATGTTTTTTTTATGGCAGCTTCTATGAGGCTTTTTTTTAAATCAAATATTTCTGGATAAAATTCATTGAGTTTAAGGCATGCAAATGCTGCAACACCAGAATTAATTATCTGGTGATATCCTTTAAGGTTTGGTGAAAGTTCAATTTTTTCATTGCAGTCAAGAAAAAAAATATTTTCTTGCTTTGTTATTTTAAAATCTGAATTGATAATAAATAAATCAGATTTTTTAAAATCGGATTCTTTTTTAAGAATTTCAATTATATTGGCGGCTGTTTCTCCGGTCACAACAGGAATGTTATCTTTAATAATTCCGGCTTTTTCTTTTGCAATAAGTTCAATTTTATCACCTAGAAAATCACTGTGATCCATGGTTACATTTGTTATTACAGATAAATGGGGGTTAATTACATTGGTTGAATCAAAACGCCCACCCATTCCTGTTTCAATAACTGCTGCATCAATTTTGTTTTCTTCAAAATATTTAAATGCAAGTGCTGTTGTAAATTCAAAAAAAGTTGCTTTTCTATTTCCTGTATCATTTTTTTCTATTATTTCAAATAGTCTTAATAGAGAATCATTATCTATCATTTCCCCTGATATTTTTATTCTTTCCCTGAAATCATAAAGATGAGGGGAGGTGTAAAGACCTGTTTTGAAACCATGATAACTTAATATTTGTTCAATATAAGAAGCAGTTGAACCTTTAGCATTTGTTCCAGCAATATGAATGCTTATAAATTTATCCTGTGGGTTACCAAGATTTTGAAGAAGATTTTTGGTAATTTCAAGCCCAGGTTTAATCCCTGAAGCTGTTTTTGAAAAAAGAAAGTTTAATTTTGAATTTATGTCCATAGAATTATCGTAATCAGTTTTAAACTAATAAATAGTGACTGCCAAAAAACAGCAGTTTTAGTTTAAGGCTTATAAATAGGATTTGTAATCAATTTAGAAATAAAAAACCCGGCCATAAGACCGGGCTTTTAAAACTTAAACAAAGGATATTTTAAATCTATTTTCTAAAACTTCTGCGTTTTGAATCCGCAATGCGCTGACGGCGTCTTGCTTCACGCATTTTACGTCTTTTAAGCTCGTTTGGCTTTTCATAATATTTTTTAAGACGAAGACGCTTGAAAAGTCCGTCATTCTGGATTTTTTTCTTAAGTACTTTAAGAGCTTTTTCCAGATCTTCATCATGAACTTTAACTTCGATATCCTTCAAGTAAATCACCCCTTTGCATAGATTTTTTTAAACTTTATAGGTGTACTACAAGGATTAATATTTTGCAATAAAAAACCGCAGATAATCTGCGGTTTGATTTTAAATTAGTCAAGAGCTTTCATAAGAGCTTCTTTAACTGTATTTATAGGTGCATCGCCTTCAAGAACTATATATTTTGTTTCACCTTTATCAGCAAGAGCCTTGAAGTAGTATGCTGATGCAAGAGTACCGTTTGTTTCATCATAGTAAATATCATGACGCTTGTTTATTGCTGCTTCATCCTGGTCGTCTGCACGAGTTGAAAGTGCACCGCCACAAACTCTGCACTTGTCGCCGTCAGGTTTGATAGCATCTATATTAACATTGTTTGGGTGTCCGTTGTCATTTTCACAAAGTCTTCTGCCCATGATTCTTCCCTTGGCAATTTCTCTGTCAAGCTTGATTTCTACAACATAGTCAAGCTTCATGCCGGCAGCCTTAAGTGCTTCATCAAGTTTTTCTGCCTGTACTTTGTTTCTTGGGAAGCCGTCTAGAAGCCATCCGCCTGCATTTTCAGGTTTTTTAAGTGTATCAAGGATCATTGGGATGGTAATTTCATCAGGAACAAGATCGCCTTTGTCTATAAATGCTTTGGCTTTTTTACCAAGCTCGGTTCCGCCTTTGATGTTTTCACGGAAAATACCGCCTGATTCAATGTGGGAAACATTGTATTTGCCTTTAATAAGTGATGCCTGAGTTCCTTTTCCACCGCCGTTTGGTGCAAAAATAAGGATGTTCATAATTTCTCCTTTTTTTAAAAAAATAATAATGTTTTATACTTAATTAAGTTAAATATTAAATTCAGCCTTTTTCAGGCAGTTTTTTTAAATCAAAAAGTTTTTAAGTCTAAGTTTAAAAATCAAATTTTTAGCACTTATTTAAAAAAATTAACTAATAAGATAAGTTTTTTTTGTCAAGCAAGATTAAACTTGTCACATATATTAGTTTTTTTATTTATTGTAAATGGCTTAATTTCTAATTGATGGTTTTTTAATATGATAAATAAATTAAAATTTTTAAAAAAAAATCTTGCAATGAATTGAGATTATAGTATTAAAACTTTTGATAAATTTATATGCTGCATCAGGGAGGAAAATTTGGTTCGCATAGGATTGACAGGCGGGCCTGGCAGCGGAAAATCTACTGTTGCTAAAATTTTTAAAAGGCAGAATACAGCATTTTCAGATCTAGATCACCTTTCTAGAATTGCAGTGGAACCGGGGCGGCCTGCATTTAATAAAATAGTTGAATATTTTGGAAAATCTGCAGTTAATGATTCAGGTGATCTTGACAGGGCTTTTTTAAGAGACAGACTTATAAAAAATCCAGGGGACAAAAAGGTTTTAGAAGAAGTAATTCATCCTGAGGTATTTAGGCTCCTTGCACTTGAAGAAGAAAACTATCTTAAGGCTGGAGAAAAAATTTTTTGCGTTGAAGCACCCTTGCTTTTTGAAGCTGGAATGGAAGATTATTTTGACTATATAGTGACTGTTTACTGTTCAAAGGATTTACAGATAAAAAGAGTTATAGAACGGGATGGTCAGTCATATGAAAGTGCAAAAGGTCTAGTTGATTCTCAGATCTCTCTTGACAAAAAAGCTCATAATTCTGATTTTGTAATTTATAATGAAAACGGTATTGATGGGCTTGAAAAACAAGTGTTGGAAATTCTGAAACAATTGAATTAAACCCTTGACTTTGCTTGGTAAATAATTTAGCTTAGGCAAATAACCTGCCGTCATGTTTGTAAAAACAAAATAAGGTTCTTCCTGAAAATAAATTCATCATAAATATAATGGCATAAATCAATTAGTTTTGTTGGAATCAATCCGTAATAATTTATTTAAAAATTACTTTATTAATCTTATTAGGTGGTTAAATGAAATCTACTAGAACCAGCGGGCAAAAAAAACAGTCTTTGAAAACTTTAGACTCGGTAAATTTAACATCTCTTAAAAGGATGTCAGTCCCGGATCTTGCTTCTTTAGCTAAAAGCTATGGAATAGACTGTCCTGCAGGAATGCTGAAGCAGGAGCTTATTTTTGCACTTCTCCAGCATCATATTGACAAAAACGGAGCAATATACGGAGAAGGTACGCTTGAAGTTCTTCCAGATGGCTTTGGTTTTTTAAGAGCTCCTGACTATAATTATCTTCCAGGGCCGGATGATATTTATGTTTCTCCTTCTCAGATTCGAAAATTCAATCTTAGAACCGGAGATACAGTCTCAGGGCAGATAAGACAGCCAAAGGACACTGAAAGATATTTTGCACTTTTAAAAGTAGAAGCAATTAATTACGAAGATCCAAATATCGCCAGAGAAAAAACCCTTTTTGACAACCTGACTCCTCTTTATCCAGATCTGAAAATTCAGCTTGAATCAGCACCAGACAATTATTCAATGAGAATTATGGACCTTTTAGCCCCAATAGGATTTGGTCAGAGAGGTCTTATTGTATCGCCTCCAAGAGCTGGAAAAACAGTTCTTTTACAAAATATTGCAAACAGTATAATCGCACATCACAGTCATGTGATTCCCATGGTTCTTCTTATAGATGAAAGACCTGAGGAAGTAACTGATATGGCAAGGAATGTTAATGCTGAAGTAATAAGCTCTACCTTTGATGAACCTGCTGAACGTCACGTTCAGGTTGCTGAAATGGTTATTGAAAAAGCAAAAAGACTTGTTGAACATAAAAAAGATGTTGTTATTCTTCTTGATTCCATCACAAGACTTGCTAGAGCATACAACTCTGTGATACCACCAAGCGGAAAAGTTTTGTCAGGCGGTGTTGACTCCAATGCTCTTCACAGGCCAAAAAGATTTTTCGGTGCTGCAAGAAATGTAGAAGAAGGCGGTAGTCTCACAATTATAGCAACAGCACTTATTGATACTGGCAGCAGAATGGACGAGGTTATTTTTGAAGAATTCAAGGGAACCGGCAATATGGAAATTGTTCTTGACAGAAAACTTGCTGACAGAAGGGTGTTCCCATCAATCGACATTAAGAAGTCGGGAACAAGAAAAGAGGACCTTCTACTTGACCAAAGTATTCTTAACAGGGTATGGATATTAAGAAAATTGCTGGCCAACTTAAATAGTGTTGACAGTATGGAATTTTTGATTGATAAAATGGGCGGAACTTCAAATAATGAAGATTTCCTTGAATCAATGAACAACTAATGATTTAATGGGAATTGTAGTTTTTTTGTTCAATTTTTAATTGAAAAATAAAATAATGTTATACAGGAGAAAGAAAATGAAGCAGGGAATTCATCCTGAATATGGAAAAACAAAAATAACATGTGCCTGTGGCAATGTTTTGGAAGTAGGGTCTGCAAAAAAAGATATGAATGTGGAAATTTGTTCAAAATGTCATCCTTTTTTTACAGGAAAGCAGAAACTTGTTGATACTGAAGGCCGTGTTGATAGATTCAGAAAAAAATTCGGCGATTACAAGGACAAGCTTACAAAAAAATAAATTTTTTTGTCAAACTTATGAAAAAGCGTTCTCTTTTTATTTTTAAAGAACGCTTTTTTTCTTTTTTACGGATGTGTAAATTATGTACGAAAAACTTGAAGGCGTTCTTGATAGATTTGAGCAGCTTGAGCAGCTGCTAAGTGACCCAGATGTAATTAAGGACAGAGAAAACTATCAGAAATACATGAAAGAGCATGGTGAGCTTATTCTTCTTGTAGATAAATACAGGGAATATAAGGATATCAATGCTGAAATAGCTGAGCATAAAGAACTTACAAAGGATAAAGATCCAGAAATAAGAGATCTTGCGTATGAAGAACTGCCAGATCTTGAGGAAGAAAAAGCAAAAATTTCAAAAGAACTTAAAATGCTTTTAATTCCAAAGGATCCAAATGACTCAAAGGATATTATTCTTGAAATAAGGGCAGGAACTGGCGGGGATGAGGCAGGGCTTTTTGCAGCTGATCTTTTTAAGATGTACTCAAAGTATGCAGAATCTAAAAATATGAAAATTGAAATAATGGATGCCAGTTATTCCGGTGCCGGAGGTTTTAAGGAAGTAATTGCTCACATAAAAGGAAAAGACGCCTTCAGGATATTCAAATATGAAAGCGGAACTCACAGAGTTCAAAGAGTCCCTACAACTGAAACCCAGGGAAGAATTCATACATCTGCTGTTACAGTTGCAATTTTACCTGAAGCTGAAGATGTTGATGTTCATATTGATCCCACAGATTTGAGGATAGATTATTTCAGAGCAACAGGACCTGGCGGTCAGTCTGTTAATACAACAGATTCTGCTGTAAGAATAACCCATCTTCCTACAGGTGTTGTTGCAACCTGCCAGGATCAGAAATCTCAGCACAAGAATAAAGACAAGGCAATGAAAGTTTTAAAGGCAAGAATTCTTGATGCAATGATAACAGAGCAGAACCAAAAAAGATCCCAGGACAGGAAAGAACAGGTAGGTACAGGTGACAGAAGCGGAAGAATACGTACATATAACTATCCCCAGGGAAGAGTTACAGACCACAGAATAAATCTAACCCTTTATAAACTAGATCAGGTAATGGAAGGGGATGTTGATCCGCTCACAGATGCACTTCTTGCTCATTATAATGCAAAGGCTTTGCAGGATGAGCAGCAATAATAATGATAGTTCATCGGATAACTGGACAATTTCAAAAATTTTAAGCTGGACTGAATCTTACTTTAAATCGAAAAACATAGAATCTCCAAGGCTTGGGGCAGAACTTTTGTTATGCAGTGTTTTAAAGTGCTCAAGAATCAGTCTTTATACAAATTTTGACAAGCCTCTTTTGAAAAATGAACTTGAAATTTTTAAATCATTTATTAAAAGAAGAGTCGATTTTGAGCCGGTTTCTTATATTACTAATGAAAAATCTTTTTTTGATTTGGATTTTTATGTAAATTCAAATGTTTTGATCCCTCGTCCTGATACAGAAAAACTTATTGAAGTTGTGATTGAGCTGTTTTCTGACAGAAAAGAAGATAAACTCAAAATACTTGAGTTGGGGACTGGAAGCGGTATAATATCCGTTTGTCTTGCAAATTATTTTAAAAAAGCTTTTTTTGCTTCAGTAGATATTTCCATGGATGCATTAAGAACAGCAGAATTTAATGCAGAAAAAAATAATGTTTTATCAAACATTTCTTTTATTAATTCAAGCTGGTTTTCAGGAATAAAGGAAAATAATTTTTTTGATCTGATTGTTTCAAATCCTCCCTATATTAAAACTTCAGATATTGATCTTCTTCAGATAGAAATCAAAAAATATGAGCCTGTTTTAGCTCTTGACGGTGGAGAGGATGGGCTTTTCTGCATTCATGAAATAATAAAAAAAGCTGATAAGTTTTTAAAAAATAACGGATTTTTAATATTTGAAGCAGGATTTGACCAAAAAGAAGAAATAGAAAATCTGACAAGTAAAAATAAAAATTTATCGTTTATAGATATGATTAAAGATTATGGAAACAGGGACAGAGTGGCAGTTATTAAAAAATTTTATTAAGTAGTTGCTGAACGAAAACGGCCTTTTTTGTCCATTTTTAAGTTAGATTCAAAATTTAATTCTCAAAATGCTCAATGTATCCTAAAGGTTAAATTTTTCATCTTCCTTGAACTGAACAAAAAATTTTGTTTTCAGCTAATTGCTAAGTAAAATAATGATTTTTTATTTAAAAAAATATTCTGGATATAGATTTTGAGTTTAGTCTGGAATAAATAAAAAAAGAAAGTTTTTGTTTTACGGTAACTTAGTCTCTTGAAATTGAATACAATATTTGTTATTAAAAGCTGTTTTACATAAAGCACGCATTTTGATTTTTATCCCCGGTGCCTTAAAGGTTGGGATAAAAGGCGAAAGATGCGGATGAATAACCAAACTAAGGAGAAAAAATATGGCTTACGTATCAATGAAAGACCTTCTTGAAGCAGGTGTCCATTTTGGACATCAGACCAGACGCTGGAATCCTAAAATGAAACCTTATATATTTGGTGCAAGAAACGGAATATATATAGTTGATCTTCAGCAGACATTAGATATGTTCAAAAAAGCATACGACTTTATTGAAGAAGTTTGTGAAGCTGGAGAAACTGTTTTGTTTGTAGGAACAAAAAGACAGGCAAGGGATGTGATTTACGAAGAAGCAAACCGTTGTGAAATGTTTTATGTTCAAAACAGATGGCTTGGCGGAATGCTTACAAATTTCAAGACAATAAGAAACAGTGTTGAAAGGCTTAAGTATCTTCATGAAATTGAAAATGACGGAAGAATTGAGCTTTTCCCAAATAAAGAAAAAATTCAGCTTCATAAGGAAAGAGTAAAGCTTGATGCAAACATAGGCGGTATCCAGAATATGAAGTCTCTTCCTGGTGCTCTTTTTATAGTTGATCCAAAAAATGAAGCAATTGCAATTAAGGAAGCAAAAAAACTCCATATACCAGTTATTGCTCTTGTTGATACAAATTGCGATCCAGATGATATTGATTTTGTAATCCCAGGAAACGACGATGCAATCCGTTCTATTTCACTGATTACTTCTCGAATTGCAGATGCATGTATAGAAGGCAGAAGAAGATATGAAGAAAGAGCTCAGTCTGAATCTGATAAAGCTTCGGATGAAAAGCCTGAAAAAACTGCTGATCTTAAACCTGGAGAAAGAAAAGTTATTTCTGATGGAGAAGGTGGCCCTGTAGTTGAAGTTGTTAAAAAGAAAACTTCTGTTGAAGAATAATTAAATTTAAAAATTTTAAAAAACTGAACTGTGATTGATTTGGTCTAAATCCTAGTTCAGTTTTATAATTGTATATTTTTATAAAGATTAAATATAATTCAAGGAGAGTTTGAAATGGCAGACATTAGTGCTCAGATGGTTAAAGAGCTTCGTGATAAAAGCGGTGCAGGTATAATGGACTGCAAGCAGGCACTTAAAGAGTGTGGTGGTGATATTGAAAAATCAATAGATTTTCTAAGAAAAAAAGGACTTGCAACAGCTCAGAAAAAAGCTGGAAGAGATGCTTCTGAAGGAAGAATTGAAGCTTACATTCACATGGGCGGCAAAATTGGTGTTATTGTTGAAGTGAATTGTGAAACTGACTTTGTTGCAAAAAATGACGACTTTGTTGAATTTTGTAAAAATCTTGCAATGCACATTGCTGCTACAGCTCCTGGTGCAATAGTTCCGGACGATCTTCCAAAAGATGCATGCGACAGGGAAAGAAAAGTATATGAAGATCAGGTAAGAGAAATGGGTAAACCTGAAAACATGATCTCAAAAATTGTAGATGGAAAAATGGAAAAATTTTACAAAGACTCATGCCTTCTTACCCAGCCATATGTTAAAGATCCAAAGCTTTCAGTACAGGATGTAATTAATGAGCTTGTTGCTAAAGTAGGCGAAAATATAGTTGTTAAAAGATTCTCCAGATTCCAGATTGGAGGTTGATAATTGTCTGAGCCCAAATTTGGAAGAGTTCTTCTCAAATTAAGCGGTGAGGCACTTATGGGTGACAAGGGCTATGGTTTATGCCCTGACACCCTTAAATATGTAGCTTCCGAGCTTGAAGAACTTTACAACAAAAATGTTGAAGTTGCAGTAGTTGTAGGCGGAGGAAACATATTCAGAGGTGTTGCAGCAGGAACTTATGGAATGGACAGGGCACCAGCTGACCATATAGGAATGCTTGCGACTGTAATGAACAGTCTTGCATTGCAAAATGCCCTTGAAAAAAGAGGCGTTCCAACAAGGGTTCAGAGTGCTATTTCCATGGATGAAGTTGCAGAACCTTATATATTGAGGCGAGCTGTAAGGCATCTTGAAAAGAAAAGAATAGTAATTTTCGGTGCTGGAACAGGAAGCCCTTATTTCACAACAGATACGGCAGCAGTGTTGAGAGCTCACGAAATACATGCCGAGATTCTTTTAAAAGCAACAAAAGTTGACGGGGTTTACGATAAAGACCCAGAAAAAAATCCAGATGCTGTTCTATATAAAAATCTTACATATATGGAAGTACTTGAAAAACAGCTTAGAGTTATGGATATGACTGCCATTTCACTTGCCATGGATCATGAACTTCCTCTGTGTGTTTTTAATCTGAGACAAAAAGGTGCAATCGACAGTATTATTTTAGGAACTCAGGTCGGCACCATCATAAGAAATAACAGTAAAGGGTAAGATTATGGTTAACGAAGTTCTAAAAGAAACAAAAGATAAAATGAAAAAAGCTCTTGAAGCTCTTAGGCATGAACTTCTTAAGGTAAGAACAGGAAGAGCTTCAGCAAGTCTTGTAGATTCAGTATCAGTCGAATATTACGGAGCAAAGACACCGCTAAATCAGCTTGCTTCAGTAACTGTTCCTGAAAGCAGACTGGTTGTTATTCAGCCTTGGGACTCTACTGCCATTAATGATATAGAAAAGGCTATTTTAAAGGCTAATATCGGTATTACTCCATCAAATGACGGCAAAGTTATCAGGCTTTCGATTCCTCCTCTTACAGAAGAAAGAAGAAAGGATATTGTAAAGCAGGTAAGTAAAATCTGCGAAGACTATAAAGTTGGAATAAGAAATATTAGAAGAGATTCAAACGAAGATCTGAAGTCCTTAAAAAAAGACGGTGATATTTCTGAAGATCAGATGTTTAAAGGTCAGGACGAAGTTCAAAAGCTTACTGATTCACATATTAAGGAAATTGAAGAGCTGAATAAAGTTAAGGAAAAAGAAATTCTTGAATTCTAAAAGAGAAAATTTTCTAAAAAAATATTCACTTTCAGATAAAAATTTCCCTGTTCATATTGCCGTAATTATGGACGGTAACGGCAGATGGGCCAAAAAAAGGCTTATGAACAGGGTTAAAGGTCATGAAAAAGGTGCAGATGCAATAAGGGGGATAGTTGAGCTTTCAAGAGAAATCGGGCTTAAATATCTGTCCCTTTATGCTTTTTCTACAGAAAACTGGAACAGGCCAAAAACTGAAGTATCTGCTCTTATGAGTCTTCTTGAGAAGTTTATTAAAAATGAAAGAAGTAATTTTTTAGAAAATGATATAAGACTCAATGCCTTTGGCGACCTTGAAAAATTGCCGGAAAAGGTGTTGAAAAAACTTAATGCTCTCATGGATGAAACAAGATATAACTCAACTATGTGTCTTAATCTGTGCTTAAGTTATGGTGGAAGAAACGAAATTTTGCATGCTGTAAGAAAAATTGCAGCTGATGTTGAAAATAATCTTATAAGTTCTGATGATATAAGTGAAGAAACAATTTCAGCAAATTTATATACTAAGGGTTTTCCAGATCCAGATATTCTTATAAGAACCAGCGGTGAAATGAGGCTGAGCAACTTTATGATGTGGCAGCTTTCCTATGCCGAACTTTTTTTTACTAAGACACTTTGGCCAGATTTCACAAGGGAAGAATTTCTTGATATAATAAGAAAATTTCAGACAAGAGACAGAAGATTTGGAAAAGTTTAAAAAAAAAGGATAAACTGTGGAAACTTCACATAAAAACCGTTGGATTACAGCTCTCGTTGCCCTGCCTCTCCTGATAGTGCTTATTTTAAAAGGAGGGGCTTTTTTATTTTCTTTTCTTCTTATTGCTGTTTCAGGCATTGGATTTTATGAGTGGCAGAAAATAACCAATATAAAACATTATTCACTGGAAAGAGCCAAAAATATTCCATTCCTTTTCATTCCGGTGCTTTATTTTTTTTCTTTTTACTCACCCTCATCCCATATTCTTGCAGCAATGCTTTCGGCAGGAGCAATTCTTTTTGCTCTTTTAAAAGGTTTTGACGGTACAGAATCCCATTTTAAGGGAAGCATCTATATTTTAACAGGTTTTATATATTCATCGATTTTTTTATCATTTGCTTCAAGAATTATGATAGAAACAGGCCCAAAAGGGCTATTTTTTCTTTTGATTACTGTTTTTGCATCTGATACAGGTGCTTTTTATGCAGGAAGAAAATTTGGAAAAAATAAGCTTATGGAAAATGTAAGCCCCAAAAAAACAATAGAAGGTTTTGCAGGAGGATTTGTACTTTCTGTTTTTGCTGCAATTTTGTGTAAAATTATTTTTTTTGAAGAACTTTTATTTTTTAATGCCTTGTTATGCGGTATTGCTGCTGGAGCTCTTGTTCCCCTTGGAGATCTTTTTGAGTCAATGACAAAAAGAGTATTCAATGTTAAGGATTCGGGTAATATTTTACCTGGGCACGGTGGGATTCTTGACAGGATTGACGGACTTTTATTTGCTGTGCCGGTGTTTTATATTCTTTATACTTTTTAAGGGTTTGTAATGAAAAAAATTGCAGTTCTTGGTTCAACCGGTTCAATAGGCCTTAATACTCTAGATATTGTAAGAAGATTTCCTGAAAAATTTAAAATAACATCCCTTTCATGTAAATCTAGTATAGATGCTTTAGTTGAGCAGATAATTGAGTTCAGGCCTATAATAGCTTCAGTTTTTGAAAAAAAAGATGCATATGAGCTTAAATCGAGATTAGGCAACAATACCAGCACAAAAATTGTTTTCGGAGACGAGGGTTATAAGGAAGCAGTTTCTTTAAAAGATGTTGATGTTGTAGTTTCAGCCATAGTTGGAACTGCAGGATTAAGGCCGACAATTGAAGCCATTTATGCAAATAAGGAAATTGCACTTGCAAATAAGGAGTCACTTGTTGCTGCCGGAGATATTGTTATAAATGAAGCAAAAAAAAGAAATTTAAAAATTCTTCCTATTGACAGCGAGCATAGTGCAATTTTTCAATGTCTAGAGGGAAACCAAAAAAAAGAAGTCTCAAAAATATTTCTTACAGCATCAGGAGGTCCTTTCAGAAAAAAAGAGATCTCAGAATTTAAAAATATTACACCGGAGCAGGCTCTGAATCATCCAACCTGGTCCATGGGAGCCAAAATTTCAATAGATTCTGCTACATTAATGAACAAGGGACTTGAAATTATAGAAGCCTGCGTTCTTTTTGATCTACCTCCTGAAAAGATAGAAGTTGTTGTACACCCCCAGTCCATTGTCCATTCAATGGTTGGTTATGTTGACGGGAGCATAATTGCACAGCTTGGAAAGCCTGACATGCGAGAGGCTATTTTATATTCTCTTTCCTGGCCTGAAAGGTTTGAAACAAATTTTGGGTTTCCGGATTTTACAATGCTTGATTTAAATTTTGAAAAACCTGATTTTAATAAATTCAGGTCTCTTGAGTTTGCATTTGAAGCAGCATCAATAAAAAAATCGATGCCATGTACAATGAATGCAGCAAATGAAGAAGCTGTTTATGCCTTTTTAAAGGGAAAAATAAGATTTGATCAGATTTATGATATTGTAGAAAATGTAATGAAAAATCATAATGTTTTTTCATTTTCATCCATTGAAGATGTTTTTTATGCAGATAAGCAGGCAAGATCAAAAGCACTTGAATATATAGCAAACAATCACTAACTTTATCAAAAAAATAAAAATTTGGTAAATCGGAGAATTATATATGGTTACAATTATTTCATTTGTAATAGTCCTTGGCATTTTAATTTTTGTTCATGAATTTGGCCATTTCATAGCTGCAAGAGCATGCGGAGTTGGCGTAGAAAAATTTTCAATTGGATTTGGGCCAAAAGTTTTCGGGTGGAAAAGAGGCGAGACAGATTACATGCTTTCTGCAATCCCCCTTGGCGGATATGTTAAAATGATAGGCGAAGAACCAGATGCTCCATTAACTGAAGATGAAAAAAAATACTCATTTACACACAAGGAAGTATGGAAAAGATTTATAATTGTTGCAGCAGGTCCTTTTTTTAATTTTTTTCTTGCCATATTTTTATATTTTGCTTTGTTTCTTTTTTATGGAACCTATTTTTATCCCCCTGTAATAGGTCAGACTGAACCAGGCACTCCATCCTATGAAAGGCTTGCTGTTGGAGATGAAATTTTATCAATAAATGATAATAAAATTACTTCATGGTCTGAGCTTGAAAAAACAATAGAAAAATCAAAAGGAAGCGAACTGCTTTTTAAGATCAAAAGAGGAAATGATTTAAAGGAAGTAGTTTTAAAACCGGCACTTCTTGATTCAGAGTCCATATTTGGAGAAAAAATAAAAAAATATTCCCTTGGAATAAAACCATATCTTCCTCCGGTAATTGGAAGTGTTGCACCTGATTCGCCTGCTCTTAAGGCTGGAATTGAGGTTGGTGACAAAATTGTTGAGATTAATTCCCAAAAAATTACAACCTGGTATGATGTCTCAGATGCAATATCTATGTCTAAATCTGAAATTGAGCTTGTTTTTGAAAGAAACACTGAATTAATTAAAAAGACGATTAAGCCTGAAATTAAGGAACTTAAAGACCATCTTGGCAAATCCTATGAGAGAAAACTAATAGGGATTGCAGCAAAAGATATTACAAAACAGAAAAAAGCAGGTCCTATTACAGCAATGTCTGAAAGCCTTAGCCAGACATGGAAGGTTATTGAGCTTACTTTTGTCGGCATAGTAAAAATGGTAGACGGTACAATTTCAAAAGACAATCTTGGCGGGCCAATTATGATTGCACAAATGGCAGGGGATCAGGCAAAGCAGGGTCTTACAAGTTTTCTTGTTTTCATCTGTCTTATAAGCATAAACCTGGGCCTCTTAAATCTTTTGCCTGTACCTGTTCTTGATGGTGGACATCTTATGTTTTTTTTAATAGAGATGGTGACAGGAAAACCGGTCAGCATAAAAGTAAGGGAAGTTGCCCAGCAGATAGGCCTTTTCCTTCTTCTTTCGCTTATGGTTTTTGCATTTTACAATGATATTTTAAGGTTATTTTCAAATTAATATAACAGGAGCAGGGCACATGATCTACAGGCTGGAAACAGCTCTTAAAAGTTCTCTAAAAGATCCGGAAGGAGAAAATTTAAGAAAAAAGGCAAAGGACTATTTTAATATAGAGCTTGAAAAGGTAAGAACAATTAATGTTTTACTTTTTGATCTTCCCATATCAGAAACAGAGTTTGAGTTTGTGTCAAAAGAGATTTTTTCAAATCCTGTTACTGAAATTTATTCCTTTTCAAATATAGACGAGGATTTTGATTTTTGCATAAGAGTTGGATTTAGACCCGGAGTCTGTGATACAGCTGGAAATACTGCAGTTGAAGCAATTTCAGATATTTTGTCAAAACAGTTTCCAAAGGACAGTGGCGTTTATACAGGAAAAAGATACTGCATTAAAGGCAAAGACCTTTCAATGGAAAAAATGGATCTTCTTGCCTCTGAACTTCTTGCAAACGATACAGTCCAGTCCTGGAATATTTATTCAAAGGATTTTGTTTCAAAAAATGGTTTCCCAAAAGATTTAATCCCAAAGGTAATTTTAAATCATGAGCCTGAAGTTTTGGAAATTAAGTTTTCAAGTGATGAAGAACTTAACAAAATAAGCAATGAAAGAAATTTGGCCTTAAATCCAAATGATGTTCCTGTAATAAGAGAGTATTTTTTCGATGAAAAAGTAATTTTAAAAAGAAAAGAATTCAATCTTTCAAATCCAACAGACCTTGAACTTGAATTTATTGCACAGGCAAGAAGTGATCATTGCAATCACAATACTTTTCAGGGAAAGTTTTATTACAAAGATAAAGATACAGGTGAAGAATTTGTAATAGACAATCTTTTCAAAACCTGTATCAAAGAGCCTACAATCAAGCTTAAAAACGAACTTGACTGGGTTGTTTCCGTTTTGTGGGACAATGCAGGCTCTGCTGTTTTTGATGATACATACAATTATACAATTACCGGAGAAACCCATAACTCCCCTTCAAACATGGAAGCCTACGGCGGTTCTCTTACAGGAATTGTAGGTGTTTACAGAGACCCCCTTGGAACAGGACTTGGGTCAAAACTTATTATGGGTAGTTATGGATTTTGCACAGGTTTAAGAGATTACAGCGGAGAATTAAAACCGAAACTTCACCCGAGAAGACTTCTTGACGGAATTATTGAAGGTGTAAAAGACGGGGGAAACAAAAGCGGTGTTCCAACAACTTTTGGTCAGGTATATTTTGACAACAGATATATTGGAAAATGTCTTGTATATGTTACAGCTCTCGGACTTATGCCAAAAGAAGTAAATAATAAACCGTGCCATGAAAAAGAAACATCTCCTGGTGAATTAATAGTAATGTGCGGCGGAAGGGTTGGAAAAGACGGAATTCACGGTGTAACAGCCTCTTCAGAAACTTTTTCTGAAAATACTCCTGCAGGTCATGTTCAGATTGGAGATCCATATACACAAAAGAAAATGCACGATTTTCTTCTTGAAGCAAGGGATCTCGGTCTTATGACATTTATTACAGACAACGGAGGCGGAGGTCTTTCTTCTTCAATCGGAGAATCTGCAAGATTAAGCGGAGGGTGTGTTGTAAATCTTGAAAAGGTTCCGCTTAAATACGAAGGTCTTGACCCATGGGAAATATGGATTTCAGAGTCACAGGAAAGAATGACTGCTGCTGTTACAAAGGAAAACATTGATAAATTCCTTTCACTCTCAGCAAAGCATGAGGTTGAATCAACTGTAATCGGAGAATATACAGATTCGGGAATGCTTCATGTAAAATGGAATGAAGATACAATTGCATATGTAGATATTGATCTTCCTGAAAAAGGTTTTCCACAGTGGATTTTTGAAGCAGAGTGGTCATCTCCCAAATCAAGGGGAATGATTGAGCCTGTTATTACTTCTCCAAAGGATTATAACAGTCTTTGTCTTAAACTTATTTCTTCTCCCAATATGTCTTCCAAAAAATGGATAACAAGACAATATGACCATGAAGTTCAGGGAACAAGTGTAATCAAGCCTCTTACAGGAGTAAACAGAAATGTTCCGTCAGATGCATCAGTAATAAGACCTAATCTTGAAAGTGAAAAAGGACTTTTATTCACCCAGACAATAAATCCCGGATTTTCAGATATTGATACTGACAACATGACAAGGCTTGTTGTTGACGAAGCATTCAGAAGGCTTGTTGTAACAGGAGCAGACCCTGAAAAAATAGGCGGTGTGGATAATTTCTGCTGGCCTGCAATAACATATGATGAAAAAACAAATCCCGACGGAAAACTAAAGGCTGCAAAGCTTGTAAGATCTTGTCTTGCACTGAAAGATATCTGTCTTGAATACAAGGTTCCTCTTCTTTCAGGAAAGGACAGCATGTATGTTGACGGACATTTAAAAGGGCCTTACGGAGAAACAAGAAAGGTTTCTGCACCTGAATCTTTGCAGTTTTCAGCAACAGGAATAATGGATGACTGTAAAAAAGCTGTAACATCAGGATTTAAATTTTCAGGCGACAGAATTTATCTTCTTGGAAAAACCCTTGACGAGCTTGGCGGTTCAGAATTTTACAGCCTTTTAAATGAAAAGGGCGTAAATATCCCCAAAGTTGATCAGAAAACAAACCTTGAGATTTATAAAAAATATTTTAATGCAAATCAAAAGGATCTTGTTAATTCAGGTAAATCCCTTGGAAAAGGCGGTCTTTTTACAGCACTTGCATTTTCTTCCATAGCAGGAGGTTTTGGAGCTGAAATTTACCTTGACAAGGTTTTAAATGACAAGAGTCTTGAAGATTTCAAAATTCTTTTCTCTGAATCTTCAGGCAGAATTTTAGTAAGTGTATCCAATGAAAATATTGAAGAATTTGAAAATTTAATGGGCAGTTCAAGCTGCTGTCATATTGGTTTTGTAAGGGAAGACAAAAACTTTATTGTAAATTCAGGCTCTGATAAGATAATCAATCTAAGTGTTGATGATCTTGAATCAGCCTTTGAAAAAAGATTTGGAGAACTTGTATGATGAAAGTCAAAGCCCTTGTACTTACAGGATTCGGGCTTAACTGCGACAATGAAACAGCACATGCTTTAACACTTGCAGGGGCTGAGGCAGATAAGGTTCATATTAACGATCTTGTAAATAAAAATGTTTTGGTAAAAGACTACAAAATTCTTGCATTTGGCGGAGGCTTCAGCTGGGGTGACGAGCATGGAGCAGGGGTTTTGCAGGCAATCAGAATGAAAACCCATTTTGGAGAAGATCTTCAGAAATTTGTCGAACAGGACAATCTTATAATAGGTATATGCAACGGTTTTCAGACCCTTGTAAACATTGGTCTTTTACCTGGATTTGACACAAAATCCATGGAAAGAAAAGTTGCCCTTATAAACAATGACCATGGAAACTTTATTGATGACTGGATTTATTTAAATGCTGAAAAAGGGTCAAACTGTGTTTTCACAAAAGGCCTTGAAACATTTGAGCTTCCAATCAGGCATGGTCAGGGAAAACTCTACACAGACGATGAAACTCTTAAAAAAATAGAAGAAAACAATCAGGCTGTTTTAAGATATTCATCTAAAGAAGGTAAAAAAGCTGAAAATAAATTTCCAGAAAATCCAAACGGTTCCTTAAACGACATAGCAGGGCTTTGCGACTCTACAGGAAGGGTTTTTGGACTTATGCCCCATCCCGAGGCTTTTGTTCACTGGACTCATCATCCCCAGTGGACTGTCATGAAACAGAAAATGAAAAAGAATAATCAGGATCTTTTTGATTCCGGTATTCCTGATGGGCTTAAAATTTTTATTAATGCTGTTGATTATTTTTCATAAAGTGTAATGGCGGATTTAAATATCCGCCAAATAACAAATCTTTGGTTCCAAGACAGATTTAACTAGATTTAGGTTTGATTTTTCTATTGGATCTTTTTTTGCCTCGGTTTTTTATCCAATCCTCATTTGCATTTATCATATCATGGATATCCTGATGACTGTCAGATACTTCGACTGTGAAAGAATAATCGCTTTTGCTGATTTTTATTTTTTCTATAGGCTTAGTGATAAAGTTTTCTATTTCTTTGAGTAGATTTATTTCACCTGAACTGCAAAATGATATTGCAGAACCTTTTGAACGACCTCTTCCAGTTCGGCCAACCCGATGAACATAAACTTCCTTTTGATCAGGCAAATCGTAATTGATCACATAATCCACATTTGGTATGTCAATACCTCTTGCGGAAACATCTGTTGCTATAAGGATATTTTGAGCTCCACTCTTAAATGCATTCATTACGGCAAGCCTATGGTCTTGATCTTTTTTTCCATGTATAGTCAAAGAGCTTATTTGTGCACGTTCCAATGATTTTGCAACACGGTCTGCCCTTATTGTTGTTCTCACAAAAACTATAATTTTTGAATCCTTGTGGTCACGGATAAAACTTCTCAGAAAAAAACGCTTATCATCCATTTCCACATCAATCACATAATGTGAGATATTTTTGGACACAGGGTCATTTGGTGAAATCTGTATTCTTATGGCACTGGATTTTACCTGTGAAAAGGCAAGTTTTTTTATTTCTTTATTGATGGTGGCGGAAAAAAACAGAGTCTGGTGACGCTGTTTCAAATGCCGTTTTATTGATTGAATGTCGTAAATAAAGCCTCGGTCAAGCATCTGGTCTGCTTCGTCTAAAACCAGAATCCGGACATTGCTTGCATCAATGGCCTTTTGGGATATTAGATCAAACATCCGGCCAGGGGTGGCAATAAGAATGTCTACTCCAGTTTGTAGCTTGTTTATTTGGCTTTCCTGCTCTACTCCTCCGTAAACTCCAAGTGTAATTACCTTGGTATTTTTGCAAAGAGATGAAAAAACTCCATGAATCTGAGCAGCAAGCTCTCTTGTCGGTACCATGACAATGGCATATATTCCCTTTTGTCTTCGAGTTGTTTTTGCCTGAATTATCATGTGGATTACAGGAATAGCAAAGGCAAGTGTTTTTCCTGTTCCAGTCTGTGCAATGGCCATTACATCCTCTCCCTTTAAAATGGAAGGGATCGCCTTGAATTGAATGTCTGTAGGACGTTTCAGCCCCTGCTCAGCAAGGTTTTTTTTCAAAATATCGCTGATGTGATAGTTTTCAAATATCATTAATTATCTTTCATATTATGTGTGTTAATTAAATATTGATGTAGTTATTATGTCCTGACTAGTTGTAAATTGAACCTAGATTAATAAGGCATTGCTTAGTCAGGTTATACATGCTTTTTACGAATAAACCTAACAACTTCATGGAAAATTATTGTGAAAAAAGGATCAAGGCAAAATAAGCTTTTGAAATAATATTAGAAATGAATTTTTTAAATTTTTTTAGATATGCTGATTTATTTGAGCTGTGTTTTTTTATTTTTCATGGATAGTGATAGCAGGTTTTTGGCCAAAATTTATTAAGATTGTTGATCTTTGCGAAGATAAGTTGGTTTTTTTTGTATGCTCTAGTTTGCCTAGAGCATATCATTTTAAAAACTAAGAACTTACTATCCAAACTGCTTTGTTAAAAGCCATGTGAATCAGTTTTTCTCCAACTCTTCCAATTATAAAATCCTGGACTTTTGAAATGCCTTTTCTTCCAACCATAATTGTTCCCCAGTTGTTTTTTTCAGCTGTTTCATAAAGGCCAAGTGAACGGCTTATATATGAGTCAATTGTTCCTGTGTCTGAGTTTTTTTTATCAAATCCAAGATGTTCAAGCTTTTCAACAGCTTTTTCAAGCTCAGGGTTAATCTTTGAAGTTCTCATTTTTTCTCTTTCATGTTCAATTGGCATTGAATCAGAATCAAGTGTTGTAAAAGTGAGATTATAATCTCCACTGATAAGATTTACAGATCTTGAAACATGTCTGATATGTATTTTTTTTGAGGAATCAACAAAAAGCTGGCCTGCTGTTTTAATGCATTCTTTTGCACCGTCAGATGCATCAAAGCCAATTAAAATATTTTCAGTTTCAGGGTTTTCGCCAACAAGTATAAGTGTTGTTGAGTTAAGTTTTGAAATTAATTTGCCAGCAACAGAGCCAATTGGAATATTTTTTAGATTGGTAAGTCCTTTTCTTCCTGCAAATACAGCCTCATAGCCTTTAGAAGCTTCAGCAATTATATCTCTTGTTATTCCAATTTGCCTTGGCTGTGTTTTAATGTGAACTTTTTCTTCAGGGAAACCTTTATCAATGAATTGTTTTTTTACCTTTGAAAGCGTATTAGTAAAAATTTTATTATGCTTTGTAATCCAATCTTTCAAAGTTTCTTTTTTAAGAGTTTCATCCGGTATCTCATCAATATCCCAAAATGATTCAGGGATATCTGTGCCAACAAGAAAAATTACTATTTCAGATGTTTTTGACGGAAGAATTTTTGATGCATAGTCAACGGCATGAATTGAAGATGTTGAGCCGTCTACAGCAACAAGATATTTTTTATTATTCATTTTGCACCTCCTGTGCATTAATAATTATTAGTAAATGAACGAAAACGTCTTTTTGGCTATTTCTACACTTGACTAAAAATTTAATTTTCAATTGTGCTGAAACAAAAAAACTAGTCTTCGTCCAGTCACTAATTAAGTTTTTTGCTGAGATCAGCATCCCATTATGCTGATTCAGGTATGGAGATAGAAAAAATTAAAAAAAGATGTGAGTAATTAAATTGTTAGAATAATATATAAATATTACGTCTGTATTTTGTTCTATGCAAGGATAATTTTAAACATAAATAAAGGTGAAATTTTAAATTTGCCAAATATAAGATATAGATTTTTTTCAGTTTTTAAAATGCAAAACCTTAAAATAAAATTTAATAAAGGAGTGAAATGAATATTTTTAATCTTTTTTTAAAAGATCCTTTAAATTCATGGGGAAAAAAATCAAAACAGAAATTGTATTTAGATTTGTCTGATTTTACTCTTAATAATTTGAAGATTGGGAGCAATAAAAATGAGATAATTAAATTTGGAAGACCAAACAATAAAAAAGCATATAAAAAAAATTATTTTGAATATTATGAAAATGGGCTGATTATTGAGACAGAAAAAGATAAAATTATTTATTTTGCTGTAATTATAGATAAAGATGAATTTTCTGATAAATTTTCAAACGCAGATTTATATATATCTAATCCGGGATCAGATCCGATTTTTGTTGCTAATGGAATGATTAGAAGCGATTTAATAAAAATAATAAACCTGGAATTAAAGGGAACAGACAAAGATGAAATTGAAATTATAGATTATATTAAAAAGGAAGATCATATTATAGAAGTTGAATCATTTGCAAATGAGAGGGTAAAACGGATTAATATATATAAGAGTTGATTTTGGCCTGAATTGAGTATTTTACACTTAAATTAATATATTTTCAGGGACAAAAAAAGCCCCTGAAAATTTTTAGAAAGAATAGTTTATTGTTGTGGAGATCTTCCGTAAATATCATCAAACCTTACAATATCGTCTTCTCCAAGATAGCTTCCGGATTGAACTTCAACTATTTCAAGGGGTATTTTTCCGGGATTGTAAAGTCTGTGAAGAGTTCCAAGGGGAATATATATTGATTCGTCTTCCTTTAAAAGAATCTCATCTTCTCCCCTTGTAACAACAGCAGTTCCCCTTACAACAACCCAGTGTTCTGCTCTGTGGTGGTGTTTTTGAGCTGAAAGTTTTTCACCGGGCTTTACTGTAAGTCTTTTGACCTGAAATCTTTCTGAAATATCAATTGTTTCGTAATTTCCCCATGGCCTGTATACTTTTTTATGAATATCTGGCTCATTCCTGTTGTCTTTTTTAAGCTGTTCAACAATTTTTTTAACATCTTGAACCTTGTCCCTTGAGGCAACAAGAACAGCATCTGATGTTTCTATTACAACATGATTTTCTATTCCAACAGCTGCAACAATTCTGGAGGTAGAATGGAGTAAAGAATTTTTTACATCTGAAAGATAAACATCTCCATAAGTTACATTGTTGTTTTCATCTTTTTCCTTTGTCTGCCATAAAGCCTCAAAAGATCCAAGGTCATTCCATTTGCATGAAATGGGAATAACAGCAGCACGCTTGGTTTTTTCCATTATTGCATAATCTATTGAATCTTCAGGAGAAAGGCTGAAGCTTTCCCTGTCAAGCCTCATAAAATCAAGATCAACACTGCTTTTTTCAACTGCTTTTTTTGAGCATTTTAAAATTTCAGGAGAATTTTTTTCAAACTCTTGTATTATTGTTTTTGCCTTGAAAATAAACATCCCGCTGTTCCAGAAATATTTGCCTGATTCAAGGTATTTTTTTGCTGTTTCAAGGTCTGGTTTTTCAACAAATTTTTCTACCATTGAAACCTTTTCTGAAACCTGATTTCCTTTTTTTATATATCCGTAACCTGTTTCAGGAGATGAGGGAACAATTCCAAATGTAATTACAAGGTCATTTTCAGCAGCTTCATAACCTGTTTTAATGCTTTTTTTGAAATTTTTCATATCACCTATGTAATGGTCAGCTGGAAGAACAATTAAAGTAGGATCGCTGTCAAGTTCAAGTGATTTTATTGCAGCAGCAGCTATTGCAGGAGCTGTGTTTTTAGCTACAGGTTCTAAAATTATTGAAGGGTTTTTTATGTTTATCTGCCTCAGCTGTTCTGCAACCATGAATCTGTGCTCTTCATTGCAGATTATTATTGGATCTGAAAGGTTTTCTATATTTTCAAGCCTTAAAATTGTTTCCTGAAGCATTGTTTTGTCTGAAGTCAGTTCAATGAGCTGTTTTGGGTAAAGTCTTCTTGAAAGCGGCCAAAGTCTTGTTCCTGAACCTCCGGCTAGAATTACTGGAATAAGCATGATTTCTCCGTTGATTTTATGATTAACCATATATTTTTAAGGATTAATGTTTTTTAGTATTTATTAACTGTTTATTTGAATTTCAGTCAATATTAAATTAGATTTATTTAATTGACACGCATGGTTTGTGTGAATAACTTCTTTTTATTTTATTAAGTATTATAAGTGATGGGAAAAAGAATTGGAAATTAAAATTGACAGAAAAGAAATTGCCTTTGATTTTGATGGAGTAATGGCAGACACAATGGGACTTTTTGTGTCTCTCATGAAAAAACAATATAATAGAAATGATATTTCTATTTCAGATATTACTGACTATGACTTAAGAAAATGTCTTGATGTTTCAGATCAAATTTTAATGGACATAGGTTTTAAAATAATCAGTGAAGACTGTTACAGTTGTTTAAGGCCAATTGAGGGTGCAGTTGATGTATTGACAGAATATGTTAAATCAGGCGAAAAGCTTTTGATAATTACTGCAAGGCCAAATGAAAAACCAGTTGAACTCTGGGTTAAAAATTATCTGGATATAGATGAATCAAAATTTAGCGTTGTTGCAACAGGTGATTTTAATTCAAAAACAGAAGCCTTACATGATTTTAAAAAAAAATATCTTGTAGAAGACAGGATTGAAACCTGTTTTCATTTAAAGGAAAACGGATTTGAGCCTGTTGTTTTTGTACAGCCATGGAACAGACTTCCAAATAATTTTATTGAAGTAAGTTCATGGTATGAAATTTCAAATCTTTTTGGCTGATAAATATGGAAAATCAGACATGGGGAAAAATTATTTTAGATTTTGTATCTTTTATTAAAACTGAAAAAAATGCTAGTGAGCATACAATTACAGCCTATAATAAAGATATTGAAGATTTTTATCTGTTTATCAAAAAAAATTTCACTAAGCTTAAACCTGAAGATGTAAAAAAGGAGCAGATAAGAAATTATCTTTATTTTCTTCATTCAAAAAAATTAAAATCTTCTTCAATTAGAAGGAAAATTGCTTCCATAACATCATTTTACAATTATCTTGTTAAAACAGAAAAAGTTAAGAAAAATCCATGTACAGGTATAAGTCTTCCAAAGCTTGCACAAGCAATTCCTTCATTTATTGGAATTGACGATATGTTTCATTTTCTTGATTCAATAACAGTTAAAACCTGGCTGGATGCAAGAAACAAGGCTGTTTTTGAACTCATGTATTCAACAGGAATAAGGGTTTCAGAACTTGTTTTGTTAAATGTTGAAGATGTTTTTGATTCCGGTTTTATCAAGGTTTTTGGAAAAGGAAGAAAGGAAAGAATAGTGCCTTGCTCTTCAAAGGCCTTAAAATATGTCAGGGATTATATTGAGCTTGCTGAAATGGAAATACATAAAAAGCTTGAAGGAGCTCTTTTTTTAAACAGGTTTAAAACAAGAATTTCAGCAAGATCCATTGCAAGAATTCTTGACAGCCTTATATTGAAAGCCGGACTTCATTTTAAAACATCTCCACATAAAATAAGGCATAGTTTTGCAACACACATGCTTGATAACGGAGCTGACTTAAGGTTTATTCAGGAATTTTTAAACCATAAAAGTCTTTCAACCACACAAAAATATACTCATGTTACCATGGACAGATTAATGGAAGTATATGACAAATCACACCCAAGGAATTAGGGAAATCAGGAGTTTTTAATATGGATAAATTCAAGGGAACCACAATTTTAAGCATCAGAAAAGACAATAAGGTTGTTGTTGCAGGAGACGGTCAGGTCACATTAGGAAGTTCTGCAATAAAAAAGACAGCAAGGAAAGTAAGAAGAATTTACAATGATAAAATTATTGTAGGTTTTGCAGGAGCAACAGCAGATGCATTTACTCTTACAGAAAGGCTTGAATCAAAACTTGAGCAATACAGCGGAAATCTTACAAGAGCATCTGTTGAGCTTGCAAGGGAGTGGAGAACTGATAAATATTTAAGGCAGCTTGAAGCAATGATGATTGCTGCAGATGATACAAGCACATATCTTATTTCTGGAACAGGAGATGTGATTGAGCCTGATGAAGGCGTAATTTCAATAGGTTCAGGAAGCATTTCAGCTCAGTCTGCAGCTCTTGCACTTTTCAGAAATACAAAAATGGATATTGAAGATATTGTTTTAAGTGCAATGAAAATTGCAGCTGAAACATGTATTTATACAAATTCAAATTTTACAATTGAAAAAATAGAGAAAAAATAAAGGGAAATTTATTATGCTTAACCTTACACCAGCAATGATTGAACAGGAACTGGACAAATATATAATAGGTCAGAAAAATGCCAAAAAATCAGTTGCCATAGCACTTAGAAACCGGTGGAGAAGGCGAAATGTTGAAGAAGATTTAAGGGATGAGATTTCTCCAAAAAACATAATTTTAATAGGCTCAACAGGTGTTGGAAAAACAGAAATTGCAAGAAGGCTTGCAAAACTTGCAGGCTCTCCATTTGTAAAGGTTGAAGCCTCAAAATTTACTGAAGTAGGTTATGTTGGAAGAGATGTTGAGTCAATGGTTCGAGATCTTTTAAATACAGCAATTACAATGGTTAAGGTTGAAGAGGAAGAAAGAGTAAGGGAAAAGGCTGGAAAAATTTCTGAGGAAAAGGTTTTAGATCTTTTGCTCCCTGGTTCAGGACAAAGTGAAGGCCAAAACTCCCTGGATGTTGTTGAAACAGCTGAAACCAGTGAAAAAACAAGAGAAAAATTAAGAAAAATGCTTGAAAACGGAAAACTTGATGAAAGGGAAGTTGAAGTTGAGGTAAATGAACGCTCAACTCCAATGGTTGAAGTTTTTTCAAATATGGGAATGGAAGAGCTTGGATTTAATTTTAAGGACATGATGGGAAATATTTTTCCAAAAAATACCAAAAAAAGAAAAATGAAGGTTAAAGATGCCCTTAAAATAATTGAAGATGAAGAAGCAGCTTCTTTAATAGATATGGATGCAGTTTCAAAAAAAGCAATTGAGCTTACAGAGCAGTCAGGAATAATTTTTCTTGATGAAATAGACAAGGTTACTGCAAGAACAGGCGGTAAAGGCCCTGATGTTTCAAGGGAAGGTGTTCAGCGTGATCTTCTTCCAATTGTTGAGGGAAGCACAGTTGTAACAAAATACGGAAGCGTAAAAACAGACCATATTCTTTTTATTGCAGCTGGAGCTTTTCATATATCAAAACCATCAGATCTTATTCCAGAACTTCAGGGAAGATTTCCAATAAGAGTTGAGCTCGATTCCCTTGGTGCAGACGATTTTTACAGAATTTTAACTGAACCTCAAAACGCACTTACTTTACAATATATTGCACTTTTAAGAACAGAAGGAATAAATCTTTCGTTCACTGATGAAGCTGTAAAAGAAATTTCAAAAATTGCAGAAGAGGTTAATGCAGGAACAGAAAATATTGGAGCAAGAAGGCTTCATACAATAATGGAAAAGCTTCTTGAAGAAATTTTATATAAAGCTCCAGATATTGATGAGAAAAATATTGAAATTGATGGTGCTTTTGTTAAGGATAAACTTTCTGACATTAAAAATAATCAGGATTTGAGCAGATACATTTTATAAAAAGAGAAAATTAGAAATGACAGACACTATTTTTGATTCACAAAGCCCTGGAAAAGTAGCTGATATACTTATTGAAGCTCTTCCATACATCAGAAAATTTGCAGGCATGACAATAGTTATAAAGTACGGCGGTCATGCCATGGTAGATGAAAAGCTTAAACATGATTTTGCAAAGGATATTACGCTTTTAAAGTTTATTGGTATTAATCCTGTAGTTGTACACGGAGGCGGCCCTCAGATTAACAATGTCCTTAAAAGAATGGGTATTGAAACAAAGTTTGTTCAGGGGATGAGATTTACAGATGAAGAAACCATGGATGTTGTTGAAATGGTTTTAGGCGGAAAAGTTAATAAGTCTATTGTTGCACTTATTTCCGGAGAAGGCGGAAAATGCGTCGGCCTTACCGGAAAAGACGGCGGTCTTATTGTTGCTGAAAAAATGCAGATTCTTCAAAAATCTGATGAAAACAAACCCCCTGAAATTTTAGATCCAGGAATGGTAGGACGTGTTGTTGAAATAAGACCTGAAATTATAAAAACCCTTTCTGAAAAAGGATTTATTCCTGTTATTGCACCTGTTGGAGTTGGTAAAAACGGTGAAACATACAATATTAATGCTGATATTGTTGCCTCTGAAATTGCATCATCTCTTAATGCCGGACGACTTATTTTAATGACAGACGTTGATGGTGTTTTAGATAAAAATAAAAATCTTATTTCATCAATAGACTCAATTAAAGCAAAAGAAATGATAGATTCAGAAGAAATTGTAGGGGGAATGATTCCAAAAATTGAGTGTGCATTAAAAGCTGTTGAATCAGGTGTTGGAAAAACCCAGATAATAAACGGAACAAAAAGCCATGCAATTTTACTGGAGCTTTTTACTAACCAGGGTGTAGGAACAGAGGTGTTTTCATGTCAGAATTGATTGAAGTTTCAAATTCAAATATTGCAGAAACATATGCACGCTATCCTTTCATGATAGAGCGGGGTGAAGGACTTAAAATCTATGATGAAAATGGACGCTCATTTTATGATTTTTTTTCAGGGATTGCAGTATGCAGTCTTGGACACTGTCATCCAGAAGTTGTAGAAGCAGTAAAAAATCAGGCTGAAAAGCTTTTTCATGTTTCAAATCTTTATTATACCCTTCCACAGACAAACCTTGCGAAAAAACTTGTAGACTCAAGTTTTGCAGACAGGGTTTTTTTTGCAAATTCCGGAGCTGAGGCAAATGAGGCTGCAATAAAGCTTGCAAGAAAATACGGGTGCGACAATTACGGAATTCATAAAAATAAAATCATTACTTTTTTAAATTCATTTCACGGAAGAACCCTTGCAACAATAGCTGCAACTGGACAGGATAAAATTAAAAAAGGTTTTGCTCCAATTCCAGAAGGTTTTGATTATGCAGTTTTTAATGATATTGAGTCTGTAAAAAAACTTGTAAGCGAAAATACCTGTGCAATCATGCTTGAGCCGGTTCAGGGAGAAGGCGGAGTAAGACCTGCCGATAAAAAGTTTTTAAAGGATTTAAGAGAACTTTGTGACAAAAACCATATTCTTCTTATTTTTGATGAAATCCAGACAGGCATTGGAAGAACAGGAAAACTTTTCTGCTATGAAAACTATGATGTTGTTCCAGATATTATGACTCTTGCCAAGGCTCTTGGAAATGGAATGCCAATAGGGTGCATGCTTGCCTCAAATCATGTAATGCAGGCTTTTGGGCCTGGATCCCATGGAACAACTTTTGGAGGCAACCCTGTCTCATGTGCAGCAGCAGACAAAGTCCTTGAAATTATAAAAAGGGATAATCTTTGTGAAAAAGCTTTGGAAAAAGGAAGATATTTACTTGATTTAATGATGAAATTAAAGGAAAAACATAAAATTATCAAAGATGTCAGAGGACTTGGTCTTTTAATGGGTATTGAACTTGATGAAAATTTTGATGTTTCAAGTCTTGTAAAAAGCTTTTATGAAAAAGGTTTTTTGATAAACATAATTCAGGGACACATAATAAGGCTTGCACCGCCTTTGACAATAGATACTGAAACTATGGACATGTTTGCAAAAACTGCAGACATTGTTTTTGGCGAATTTTAAAAAAAATAGAGGTTAAATTGAAAAAGGATCTGCTTCATTTAGGAGAATTAAAAAAAGAAGAGCTTGTTTATTTTATTGAAAGAGCATTGGAATTAAAAAAAAGATTTAAAAACGGGATAATTGACCGTCCTTTTATTTCAAAAACAATGGCCCTTATTTTTGACAAGGCCTCCACAAGAACAAGGGTTTCCTTTGAAGTTGCATTTGCACAGCTTGGCGGACATCCAATGTTTTTAAGCTCAGGTGCTACCCAGATGAGCAGAAGTGAGCCTGTAAAAGATACTGCAAGGGTTCTTGAAAGATACTGCGATATTCTTGTAATAAGAACCTATGCTCAGGAACTTGTGGAAGATTTTGCAAAATACAGCAAAATTCCTGTTATAAATGCACTTACAGACCTGTATCATCCATGCCAGATTTTAAGTGACTTAATGACTGTTGCAGAGCATAAAGGCGGAATAAATAATCTTTCAAATTTAAAATATACCTGGGTTGGAGACGGCAACAATGTTGCAAATTCATGGATAAACGCTGCAAAGGTTTTAGGATTTGAATTAAGTCTTGCAATTCCACAAAACTATGACCCTGATAAAGAAGTTCTTGAAAAGGCCCTTGAAGCAAATAAAAATATAAAAATATTCAGAGATCCAAAAGAAGCTGTAAAAGATGCAGACATTATTTATACAGATGTATGGGCAAGCATGGGACAGGAAGCTGAACAAAAGGAAAGGGAAAAGGTTTTCAAAAACTTTTTTGTTGATTCCTCTCTTTTAAGCCATGCTGCAAAAGACTGCTCTGTGATGCACTGCCTTCCAGCACACAGGGGAGAGGAAATAAGCGATGAAGTCATGGAGGGAAGTCATTCAATAATTTTTGATGAAGCAGAAAACAAGCTTCACATGCACAAGGCTCTTTTGGATATTTTTATTACTAACAATATTAAATAACAGAGGTAATCATGTCAGATATAAAAAAAGTTGTTCTTGCATATTCCGGAGGACTTGACACTTCAGTAATATTGAAGTGGCTCATTGAAACATATGAATGCGAAGTAATAGCCTATACAGCAGATTTGGGCCAGGAGGAAGAACTTGATTTTGTAGAGCCAAAAGCACTTAAAACAGGAGCTTCAAAGGTTTATATAGAAGATCTTAGGGAAGAATTTGTTAAAGATTATATTTTTCCGGCTTTTCGTGCAAATGCAATTTATGAGGGAAATTATCTTTTAGGAACTTCCATTGCAAGACCTCTTATTGCAAAAAAACAGGTTGAAATTGCAAGAAAAGAAGGTGCTGATGCAGTAAGTCACGGTGCAACAGGAAAAGGAAACGATCAGGTAAGATTTGAACTTTCCTATCTTGCTCTTGAACCAAACATCAAGTGCATAGCCCCATGGAGAGACTGGGACTTAAATTCCAGAACTGCTCTCATGGCTTTTGCAAAAAAACATGGAATAGAGGTTCCTACAACAATTGAAAAGCCTTACTCAACAGACAGAAATATTTTACACATAAGTTATGAAGGCGGAGTCTTGGAAGATCCATGGGAATCTGCAACTGAAGATATGTATACAATGAGTATTCCTCCAGAAAAAGCTCCAGACAAGCCTGAAATAATTGAAATCGAGTTTGAAAACGGCGACCCTGTTGCAGTAAACGGTAAATATCTGTCTCCAGGAGTTCTTTTTGCAAAATTAAACCAGATTGCAGGACAAAACGGCATAGGAAGAATAGATCTTGTTGAAAACAGATTTGTTGGAATGAAGTCAAGGGGAGTATATGAAACTCCAGGCGGTACAATTTTGAGAAATGCACATATGGCAATTGAATCAATTACACTTGACCGTGAAGTTGCACACATAAGAGATTCCCTTATTCCAAAATATGCCGAGCTTATCTACAACGGATTCTGGTTTTCACCTGAAATGAAAATGCTTCAGACCATGATAGACCATACTCAGCAGGTAGTATCAGGTACAGTTAAGATGAAGCTTTACAAGGGAAATTCCTATATTCTTGGAAGAAAATCTAAAAATTCACTTTACAACCCTGATATTGCAACCTTTGAAGAAGACAACAGAGCCTATAATCAAAAAGACGCAGAAGGATTTATACGCCTTAATGCGCTTCGTTTAAGAATTCAGGAAATGATGCGGAGGAGTTCATGAGTTCCAAACTCTGGGGAGGGCGTTTTTCTGTAACAACTGACAAGGCTGTGGAAAAGTTTTCTTCTTCCATAGACTTTGATTCAGCCCTTTATAAGGAAGACATAAAGGGAAGTATTGCCCACTCAAAAATGCTTTCTGAGTGCGGTATCATATCAAAGGAAGATGCAAAAAAAATTGAGCAGGGTCTTTTAAAAATAGAAAAAAGAATAGAATCAGGTGATTTTTTACATGATGATTCACTTGAAGATATTCATATGCACATTGAGTCTTATCTTACTGAAGAAATCGGCGATGCCGCAAGAAAGCTCCATACTGCAAGAAGCAGAAATGATCAGGTAGGACTCGATATAAGGCTTTACCTTAAAACTGTAATAAATGAAGTTGTGGAAGGTCTTTTTTATTTAAGAAAAAACTTTTATGAAAAAGCAGTTTTAAATATTGACACAATTTTACCTGGCTATACCCATATGCAAAGAGCCCAGCCTGTTTCTTTTGCCCATCATATGCTTGCATACTATGAAATGTTTACAAGGGATGCCTCAAGGTTTTTTGACTGCTTAAAAAGATTTGATGAAAATCCCTTAGGGTCTGCAGCCCTTGCAGGAACTCCCCATAAAATAGACAGAAAAAGAACAACTGAGCTTTTAAGTTTTTCAACCTATACAAAAAACAGCATGGATGCAGTTTCAGACAGGGATTTTGTAATAGAGTTTTTGTCATGTGCATCAATATGCATGATGCATTTAAGCAGAATTTCAGAAGAACTTATTTTATGGTCAACATCTGAATTTTCCTTTGTAACCATTTCAGACGGTTTTACAACAGGAAGTTCTATTATGCCCCAAAAGAAAAATCCTGATATTCCAGAACTTGTAAGGGGTAAAACAGGACGTGTTTACGGAAGTCTTGTTGCAATTTTAACTTTGATGAAATCCCTTCCAATGGCATATAACAGAGATATGCAGGAAGACAAGCCCCCTTTGTTTGACGGTGCAAAAACTCTTTTGTCATGCATTGATATTTACAACAGAATGCTTCCTGAAATTAAGATAAACAAAGACAAAATGCTTGAAGCAACAAAGTCAGGGTTTTTAAATGCAACAGATATGGCAGATTATCTTGTAGAAAAAAATGTGGCTTTCAGGGTTGCCCATGAAATTACCGGAAAAGCTGTTGCTCTTGGCCTTGATAAGGGATGCGAACTTGAAAATCTAAGCCTTGATGATTTAAGGACAATATCAGATGTTTTTGATGATGATATTTACTCATATCTTGATATAGAAGCTGTTGTAGATAAAAGAAAATCTCTTGGCGGCACATCAAGGGAAAATATTAAAAACGAACTAAAAAATATTGCAGAGCTTCTTGATGAAGAACAAAAGAAATTTAATTATTAGTTTTGTTTTTGTCTGCCTTTTTTTTTCAGGCTGCGGAAGAAAGGCAATGCCTTTTGTTCCAGAAAAGGAAACAGTTCCAATGCCTGAAAATTTGGAAATTGTTTCAAAGGATCAAAACCATACTCTTTTTTTTGATTATAAAGGAAATGCAGATTATTTTGTTTTGGAACTTTCTAAAACAGAATGTGAGTCATGCCCTGATTCTTTTGTAAAGATTGCAGAAATCGAAGGCGAGCGTGATTATCATGTTTTTTCAGATTTTGGGCAGGGCCGTTATAAGCTGAGGCTTACAGCTGTAAAAAATGACAAAAAAAGCAAGTCTGCCTTAAAAGAATTTGAGATTAGGTAATGGCTGATGTTTATTTAAGTCTTGGCTCTAATATTAAAAAAAGAACTGATAATTTAAAAAAAGCTCTTTTTTTTCTTGAAAATGAATTTGGCAGACTTAAAGTTTCTGATTTTTATGAAACAGAACCTGTTGATTATAAGAAACAGTCAGATTTTATAAACTGCTGTGTTTTTTTAAAATCAGACCTAAGTCCTTATAAAATTTTTGAAATAACAAAAAATATTGAAAAAAAGATGGGCCAGGTTGAAAAAAAAATAAGGTTTGGCCCAAGAACTATAGATATTGACATAATATTTTATTCAGATGAAATAATTGATCTGCCAGATCTTAAGATACCCCATGAAAGAATGCATGAAAGGGCTTTTGTTCTTTTTCCATTAATGGATATCAACGAAAATTTTGTGCATCCTGTATTTAAGAAAAGTGTTAAAAAATTATCTGAAGAAAAAAAAGTTTTAAGCCAGGGGATAAAAAAATATTTGAAGGATTAAAGAAAATGAAGTTCAGGATTAAAGAAGATTTAAAGAAAAAACTTATGCATCCCAATGCTTTTACCCTCTACAGGGTGATTGCTGTTCCGGTTCTTATTTTGCTCATGCTTGGAGACAGTTTCTGGAATTGTTTTTTTGCGGCTGTTGTATTTATTCTTGCATCAATCACTGATTATCTTGACGGATTCCTTGCAAGAAAAATGGGACTTGTTTCAAATTTTGGTAAAATGATGGATCCCCTTGCTGATAAAATTCTGATAAGTTCTGCCTTTATAATGCTTGTTTCAAAGGGATGGGTTCCTGACTGGATGGTATGCATAATAATTGGGCGTGAACTTGCTGTTACAGGTCTTAGAAATCTTATGACAGAACATAATGACGATGTTTCAGCATCTGTTGTTGCAAAATGGAAAACAGGTTTTCAGATAGCAGCTTTAATTCCTCTGATTTATCACTATAATTTCATTGGAATTGATATGGCATACATTGGAAATATTTTAATCTGGATTGCACTTGTTTTAACTCTTATTTCCGGCTTTGATTATTTTTACAAGGCAAGAAAGTATTTTTATTAAACAAGATTAGACCTGAATTTTATAAATAAAAATTTATCTTTTTTTTATTATTATTTAAACTTTTTTAGTATTATTAAGTTTGAGAATTTTAAAAAGATTTTTTATTTGTTAATTTTTTGTATACATAAGATTAAAAAAAAATTAAATAACTGATCTTTGTGTCTTTTAAAATAAAAAATCATTGCTATAATAATTATTAAAAAAATTATTTTTTTAAAGGTGAGAATTAATGAAAGAAATCAAATGGAAAAAAGAGTTTGATATTTTTATAAAAGATATTGATGAACCAAGAAAATTTTTGGCAGAAAAGTTAAATGAAGTTTTAACAAAAATTTCTAAAAGACCCGGGACTTTTAATATTGAAGAGTTGAATTCTATTATTGATGGATTTAGAATGCATTTTTCAAGGGAGGAAAAACTTCTGGCTAAATATAGATATCCTGAAGTAGATATTCATAGAAAAGAGCATAAAAGTTATTTAAGATGTCTTATAAAATTAAGAAGAAAGCTTTCTGAGGATCCTTTAGTAACTGATACGGAAATGATTGATCATATTGCAGAAGTTTATTGTAATCATATAGGCCAGTGCGATAAGGAATATGCTCCTTATTTAAGGCTTAGAAAAAAAATTGAGGCACACAGTCTTAGAAAGTAAAATATTTATATTCTTTATAAAAGAAACAAATAAATTAATATTGCTGGCTGGCCGAAAACGAATTTTTTTAAAGACCGTTTTCGTTCAGCAACTATTTAGATTGAAAGATGTTTTTAAATTCTGCTGTAAAGATAGTTTGTTACAGCAGAATTTTTTTCTTCTATTTTGGCTATAAATTCTTTGTCCAAAATATTGTCTTCATTAATATCAGGGATTTCAAACAAAGATTCTCTTTTTCCTTTTTCAAGAATAACAGCTAATGAATAGCATGAAATATATTCAAACAAAATATCTTGTGGAAGTGTTGCAATATGGAATCCGGCTGGATAGTCGTATCTTGAGTGTATAAGTTCAGATGCGGCTGCTAAAAGCAGCATTCCTTTTTCATGGTTTAAAAAAGTTTCAGGATTTTCTTTTTTTTCATTAAAAGCTGATTTTAAAAATTCAGCCCCTGCTTCACAAATCGGGTCAAGCCATTTATCTTTTAAATTTTTTGGTAAAACTGCTAGAGCTCCAAGATTAACAACTTCATCCATGAATGAGTTTATCAAAATATCTCCTTAATTTTTTGTATGCAAAAATCACGCCTTTTTTACTGGCAGTATTTGACATAAATTATCAAATGCTTAAATTTCAAATTAAAGAATTTATTTAATCTGTCAAGGCTGATTAGATAAATTAATATTTATCATAAGGAGAACAAAAAATATGAGATTTGATAAATTTACAGTTAAGTCACAGGAAATAATTGCAGACTCACAAAGTCTAGCCATAAGGAAAGGCCATCAGGCAATAGAAAATATTCATTTTTTGCATTCAATGTTTGAAGATAAAGATGGAATAGTATCAATAATTTTTGGAAAAGCAGGGATTATAAGGGAAAATTTTAAAACAGGTATAGATTCAATTTTAAATTCAATTCCTTCTGTATCAGGAGGAACCAGCCAGGTTTATATCTCAGGCAATGCTCAAAAGGTGCTTGATGCTGCTTTTACCTTGGCTGATAATATGAAGGATCAATATGTAAGTGTAGAGCATATTCTTTTATCCCTGATTGAAAATGCAGATGAGAAAATTAAAAAACTTTTCAAATCAAACAATATAACAAAAGAAATTGTTTTAAAAGTTTTAATGGAGATCAGAGGAAATGACGTGATTACAGATCAAAATCCAGAGGATAAATATCAGGTTTTGGAAAAATACAGCAAAGACCTTACAGAACTTGCTAAAAAAGGGAAACTTGATCCTGTTATAGGCCGGGATGAAGAAATAAGGCGCGTTGTTCAGATTTTATCAAGAAGAACAAAAAACAATCCTGTTCTTATTGGAGAGCCAGGCGTTGGTAAAACTGCAATTGCTGAAGGACTTGCAAGAAGAATTATTGAAGGTGATGTTGCAGAAACCCTGAAAGATAAAAAAATTGTTGCACTAGACCTTGGAGCTCTTGTGGCAGGAGCAAAATACAGAGGTGAGTTTGAAGACAGGTTAAAGGCATTATTAAAGGAAATTGAAAAATCAAACGGTGAAATAATTTTATTTATAGATGAACTCCATACCCTTGTTGGAGCTGGTTCTGCAGAAGGGTCAATGGATGCTTCAAACATGCTTAAACCCTCCCTTGCCAGGGGAGAATTAAGATGCATTGGTGCAACAACCCTTAATGAATATAAAAAATATATTGAAAAGGATTCAGCTTTAGAAAGAAGATTTCAGCCTTTGATTATAAAAGAACCGGATGTTGAAGACACAATTTCAATTTTAAGGGGACTAAAGGAAAAATATGAGGTTCACCACGGAGTAAGGATAAAAGATTCAGCAATAGTATCTGCTGCAACCCTTTCAAACAGATATATTGCAGACAGGTTTCTTCCTGATAAGGCAATAGATTTGATTGATGAGGCAGCATCAAAAATAAGAATTGAAATAGATTCAATGCCTGCTGAAATTGATGAAATTCAGAGAAAAACTACCCAGCTTGAAATTGAAAGGGAAGCTCTTAAAAAGGAAAAGGACGAGGGGTCAAAAAAACGTCTTGGAAAAATTGAGTCTGAACTTTCTTCACTGAAAGAGGAACTTCTTGAGAAAAAAGGTAAGTGGCAGACTGAAAAAGACAAAATCAAGAAGGTTAGAAATATAAGGGAAGAGCTTGAAAAGCTTGGAATTGATGCTGGAAAGCTTGAAAGGGAAGGACAGTATGAAAAGGTTGCTGAAATAAGATATGGAAGAATGAATGAACTTAACAGAGAGCTTGAAAAAGCTGAGAAGGAATCAGCAGAATCAAAGAATTCAATTTTAAGGGAAGAAGTTGATTCAGAAGATATAGCCCAGGTTATTTCAAGATGGACTGGAATCCCTGTGAGCAAAATGCTTGAAAGTGAAATGGAAAAGCTTGTTTTTATGGAAGACCGCATCACAAAAAGAGTTGTAGGTCAAAATCAGGCTGTAAGAGCTGTTTCAGATGCTGTTAGAAGATCAAGGTCTGGAATATCAGATCCTGATAAACCAATTGGATCATTTATTTTCCTTGGTCCCACAGGAGTTGGTAAAACAGAACTTGCCAAGGCTCTTGCAGAATTTTTGTTTGACAGCGAAAATGCCGTAATAAGAATTGATATGTCTGAATATATGGAAAAACATGCTGTTTCAAGACTTATTGGTGCACCTCCTGGATATGTTGGTTATGAAGAAGGAGGTTATTTAACAGAAGCTGTAAGAAGAAGGCCGTACTGTGTTATTCTTTTTGATGAAATTGAAAAAGCACATCCCGATGTATTTAATATTCTGCTCCAGATTCTTGATGATGGAAGACTTACAGACGGACATGGAAAAACAGTTGATTTTAAAAACACAATAATAATTATGACTTCAAATATTGGAAGTCACCTTGTTCTTGAATATGCAGGAAAAGACTATAATGAAATGACTGAAAAAGTTGGAGAAATTTTAAGGGGATCATTTAAACCTGAATTTTTAAACAGAATTGATGAAGCAATTGTTTTTCATAATCTTAATAAGGAACAGATAAAGGAAATTGTAAAAATTCAGCTTAAAAATTTAAAGAAAAGGCTTGAGTCCAAAAATATTTGTATAAATATAAATGATGACGCACTCAATTATATTGCTGAGGCAGGATATTCGCCTGATTTTGGAGCAAGGCCTTTAAAAAGAGCATTGCAGAATTTAATAGAAAACAGGCTTTCACTTTCTATATTAAAAGGAGAAATTTTTGAGGGAAGTAAAGTAGAGGTTAGTTTAAAGAACGGGGAAATGGTTTTTGAAACAAAAAAACAAAATTAAATTGTAACTTTTTTTAGAACCTATTCTCTTTTCTGATACAACTTTTTAGATTTATTGGGATAATCTATTGAGTTCTTGAATAAGTTGTGCTAAAAATGCACAAAATTTTTTAACGGAGGCAAAAAAATGATTGAAGTAACTAAAAGTGCAATACAGGAAATAAAAAACTTTTTTGCAGACAAAGATATTATGCCAATAAGAGTTTTTGTTGCAAGCGGCGGCTGAGCAGGCCCATCAATTGCACTTGCTCTGGATGAGCAGAAAAACACAGACGATGTATTTGAAATTGACGGTTTTAAATTCATAGCAGAAAAAGAATTTATGAAACAGGCTTCACCTGTAAAAATAGATTACCTTGCAACAGGGTTTAAAGTTGATTCAAGTATTGATTTTGGACCAGGCGGATGCAGCAGCTGCGGTTCAGGCGGAAGCTGTGCCATTTAAATAAGAATAAAACTTATGCATTCAAGGCAGCCAGAATTTAAAAGGCTGCCTTTTTTGTTTTATCCATATTTGATTTTAATTTAGCTTTGAGTTCAACAATTCAATAATTTTAAGGTCTGCTTCAGGGAATTTGTATTTTTTAAATTCTGAAGGTTTTTCCCACAAAAGAAGATCATGGTCATTACTGCATATTTCAAGATCAATCAGCTTTACTTCAAAAAAAATTATTTTTATTGTCCCTGATTTATATTTATGAATTACTTCATGAAAAAATGAAATAATTTCAGATTTTACACAAAGTTCTTCCTCAAGTTCTCTTAAAATGCAGTTTTCAGGTGTTTCATTTTCTTCAAGTTTTCCTCCTGGAAATTCAAAAAATCCCTTAAAATCGCCTGATTTTCTTCTTCCAATAAGTATCTTGTCTTTTTTTTCATTGAAAATAATAGCAGCACAAACTGTAATCATAGGTTTCCCATGGGGTTAAAATTTTAAAGAAATTTATTTATAACAATAAACATTGAAAACCAAAGAAATATTTAATCTTGACCTGTAAAGAAAAAAAAATTAATATTTTTAAAATCGCTTTTAGGGCGGTCTTGTTTCTTTATCAATCTTACAAATTATATTTAAAAAAAATTGATAAGGGGAACTTTTATATTATTAAATTTAAGAAAGGGTTAGTTTAGATGGCAAACGGAGTAGTTAAGTGGTTCAGTGACAAAAAGGGCTTTGGTTTTATTGAGCAGGAAAACGGTACAGATATTTTTGTTCATTTTTCAGCAATCAATTCAGATGGTTTCAAATCACTGAACGAAGGTGACAAGGTTACTTTTGAAATCAAAGAAGGACCAAAAGGACCTGCAGCTGACAATGTGAGAAAAATTTAATTTTTTTATATTTTTGAAAACTTAAAGCATCTTCAACTTTAAAGGTTGAAGATGCTTTTTTTTTGTACTTAGTTGCTGAACGAAAACGGCCTTTTTTGTCCATTTCTGCGTCAGAATCAAAATTTAATCCTCAAAATACTAAATGTATCCTAAAGGTTAAATTTTTCATCTTCCTTGAACTGAACAAAAAATTCTCGTTTTCGGCCAATCACTACTGAATAATTAAAACAGCTGTGTTAATAAATATGGAAAAAGATTTTTTTAAAATTAAGGATATGCGTGATTTTAATGAAGAAGAATGGGAGCTTATTTGTTCATGCTGCGGGCTTTGCTGTATGGAGAAACTTATAGACAGTGAAACACAAGAACTTTATTTTACCTGTGTGTCCTGTACTTATCTTGATCTTGATTCTTTAAAATGCAGTGTTTACAAAAAAAGATTAGAATTAAAAAAAGACTGCATAAAATTAAATATTGATTATCTTGAAAATTATATTAATTATCTTCCCACAAATTGTTCATACAGGATTCTTTTTCTGGAAAAAAAGCTGCCATACTGGCATTATCTTATTTCAGGTGATAAAAATCTTGTTCATAAACTTGGAATTTCAGCGTTTGGAAAAGCTGTTTCAGGTAAAGATATAAATGAGGATGATTTAGAAGATTATATTATAGATTGAATTTTGAATTTAAAAAAAGGGAGTAAAAAATGAATCAGGTACTGTCTCTTTCAGTTCTTGACGGAAGATATAAAAGACACACTTCAGTTTTATCTGAAATTTTTTCTGAATTTGGCCTTATAAAGCACAGAATAGAAATTGAAATCAAGTGGTTTATTTTTTTAATGGAAGAACTGGAATTTGGGAATCTTTCGGATCAAGACAAGACATATCTTAATAAAATAATTGAAAACTTCAGTGCTTCTGATGCACAAAAAATAAAAGATATTGAAAAAGTTACAAACCATGATGTTAAAGCCTGCGAATATTTTTTAAAGGAAAAATTTGATGAAGGCTCAAAAAATCTTTCAGGTTTAAAAGAATGGATTCATTTTGCATGCACATCAGAAGATATAAATAATACTTCTTATTGTCTTATGATAAAAAGAGGCAGGCAAAAAGCACTTGAACTTTTTAATCAAATTCTTGATCTTGTAGAAAATTTAGGAATCAAATTCAAATCAGAACCAATGATGTCAAGAACCCATGGACAGCCTGCAACTCCAACAACCATGGGTAAAGAACTGATAAATTTTGCATGGAGAATAAGAGAAGAGCTTGAAACACTGAAAAACCTTCCCATTCAAGGCAAAATGAACGGTGCAACAGGTAATTTCAATGCTCATATTTCTGCTTTTCCAGATATTGACTGGGCCAAAGCCTCTGAAAATTTTATAAAAAAATATCTTGAAGCTGAGCCTCTTTTTTATACAACCCAGATTAATCCATACTCTTATATTGCAAAAAATCTTCACTCAATTTCAAGACTTTGTTCCATTTCAATTGATATGGCACGGGATATGTGGGGATATATTTCAATTGGGTATTTTAAGCAGAAAATCAAGGAAGGCGAGGTAGGTTCTTCAACAATGCCGCACAAGGTTAACCCAATAGATTTTGAAAACAGCGAAGGAAACTTTGGGCTCTGTTCTGCAATGGCAGAACATATTGGTTCTAAGCTTCTTATTTCAAGATTTCAAAGGGATTTATCCGATTCAACAGTATTAAGAAATATTGGTGCTGTTTTTGGTTATTTTTTTATTGGAGGAAATTCAATTTTAAAAGGTCTTTCAAAGGTTGAACTGAACAAGGAAGCATTGAAAAAAGATCTTGAAGAAAATCTTGAACTTTTAGCAGAGCCTGTCCAGACTGTAATGAGAGCTTTTGGCGAAAAAGATCCATATGAAAAAATGAAAAAGCTTACAAGAGGACACAGAATAACAAGGCATGAGCTTGATACATTTATTGATTGTCTTGAAAATCTTCCTCAAAATGAAAAGGAAAGGCTCAAGAAACTTACTCCACAAACATACACAGGAGCAGCAGAAACTCTTGTTGACAAGTACATAAAAACTTATCTTTAGTTAAGTTTTTTTAAAGGCTGCCGAATTTAAGTTGAAATGGATTTATTGAAAATTATAAATAATCATAACTGTTGTTTCATGCTTAAAAGGCAGTCTTAAAATATGGAGGCATGATGAAAAAAAACCTTATTTTTTTTTCTATTGTATTTTTCTTTTTGTCAGTTATTAGTTCATATTCAGCAAATCTTGTTATTCATTTAAAGGATAACTCAAGGATTTTATCAAAAGATTTTACCCTGCCTCTAGACAATGATGAAAAAACTGATGTCTATAATCCAAATGTAAGGGTTACTGATTTGAATATATCTCAAATGGAATACACATCAGATAAAGACAATCTTGTTCATTTTATTTTAAAAGATGATCTTTTAACCAAAGTTTCTGAAATCGATTTTGTGGACAGAGTACCTGGGATTTCTGATAATTATGGTTTGACAATAAAGTTTTTGGATAAAACACAGGAAAATACTTCCAATGCAAGATTTTACAAATACAGCGGAAACAATACTCCCTCTAAAAAAATATCTGTTTTAAGATTTGATGAGTACAACAATACCTGGGTTCCAGAGTACATAGACATATCAATGATTGATAAGATTGAGTTCAGAAAAAGAGCTTTGGTAAAAAAAGAAGACAGCATAAAAAAAGATGAGTCAGAAACTGAAAGTAAAGATAAAAAAGAATCAGGATACAAAAAAAAGGTATTGTTCAGTTCTGATAATTTTGATGAACAAAGCTTTGAACAAAATTTAAAAAATGCCATGCTGAATTTAAAAAACAGCAACAATGAATTTGGAACTTCAATTGTTTTAAGGGTTAATTTTGATTTTGATTCAAGTTCAATTAATTCTAAAGCAACTTCTTTTTTAGATATCATATCAGGTGTTCTTAGCTCACCTGAGCTTGCTGGAGCAAGATTTAGTTTAAGAGGTTTTACAGACAGTACTGGTGATGAAAAATACAATCTCACTTTGAGTAAAAAAAGAGCTGAATCTGTAAAAGCCTATCTTCAGAAAAAAAATATTTCGTCTTTGAGACTTGAATCAATTGGTTTAGGGGAAAAAATGCCTATTCTTCCAAATACCAGTGAATATTATAAGAGCCTTAACAGAAGAGTGGAAATTTATCCGCTTTATTTTTAATTATTATGACTAAAGGACTTCTTCTTGAAATAAAAAACATTACCATTTATTATCCAGGCAATTTTGTTTTGCCCAATACTTCGTTTTCAATTTCACGGGGGGAAAATATCCTTGTAACAGGAAAAAACGGAAGCGGCAAAACCTCTCTAATGAAAGCATTGACAGGCGAGGTTTCAATTTGTAAAGGAAATATTTCCCGCTATCACAAGCTTCCTTTAAGTAAAAATATTTCATATATTTCCTTTGAAAATCTAAGAAAAATACTGCGTAAACAGGAAATTCTTGAAGAAGCAGAATATTATTCTGGAAAAGAAATAAAGCCAGATGTTTTTACTATTCTTAATGAAAATAAGTCTCTTTTAAAAATATTTGATTTGAATTCATTCAAAGGTAAAAAAATTGATAATCTTTCAAGCGGGGAATTAAGAAAATTCCAAATTTTAAAAGCTCTGGAAAATGACCCTGAACTTCTAATACTTGATGAACCATTTGACGGTCTTGATTCAAACTCGGTTGATCTTTTGAAAAATTTTATTTCAAATTTGTGCTGCTCAGATATAGCTGTTATCCTTGTAACACACAGGGTTGATGAAATTTTAAACTGTAATTTCAAATATCTTGCTGTTTATGATAACAAAGTTTTTGAAGTTGAAAGCCCTGACCTTTTAAAAATTTCAGATGAAAAAATTCCTGATTTGACTGAATTTGAGAAATATAAGCCTGAGTTTAAAAAAGATGTCATTGCCAAGCTTTCAAATTGCAGTGTTTATTACGGCGAAAAAAAGGTACTTGAAAATATTAATCTTCAGATTTCAACTGGAGAAAAATGGGTTGTAAAAGGTGAAAACGGCTGTGGTAAATCAACACTTTTATCTCTTATAACAGGAGATAATCTTCAGGTTTATTCAAATGATGTAAAAGTCTTTGGCAAAAAAATAGGACTTGGGACAACTCTTTTTGAATTTAAAAAAAATACAGGGTATGTTTCTCCATCACTTCATTTAAAATATGATAAAAAAGTTGAAGCTTACAAGGTTTTGATTTCAGGTTATTATGATTCTGTCGGTCTTTACAAAAAACCGGAAAAAATCCAGATTGAGACTGCAAGATATATTTTTAAAAAATTTAATATTGAAAATCTTTTTTATAAAAGATTTCTTTCCCTTTCATATGGTCAGCAAAGACTTGTTCTTATTTTAAGAGCACTTATAAAAGATCCGGATCTTATTATAATGGACGAACCCTGTCACGGCCTTGATTCTTTTCACAGAAAAATTGTTTTAAATATTGTAAGAACAATTTGTAAAATGCCTCATAAATCACTTATTTATGTAACACATTCAGATTTGGAACTTGATTTTGACTATGATTTTGTTTTTGAATTTATCAGAAAAAAAGATAATTTGGGTTATTATGCAAAAACAATAAGAGTGTGAATGCTTTATTTAAAAGGATTTAGGTGAGTTTTTAAGGAATTTAACTGGTGTGCCCGGCGGGAATCGAACCCACGATTTCCGGCTTCGGAGGCCGGCGTCTTATCCTCTGGACTACGGGCACGTTTTTAATTATTTTAAATAGATTTAAAGTATTTTTACTTTATTTAAGTTATAATTACAGCTAATTATTTCAATATTCACACAGACTAATCAACTAAGTTATGGGATAATAAAAGTCAAGTAAATGTTTTTGTTTTTATGTTTCTTATCTGTTACATTAAATTTTCCTATGACTTATTTTTAAGGAGTTTTTATGTCTGGATTCAGTAATGGTTTTTCAAACAGTCCATTTGAGGACTACAGGCATGTATTGACAGGACTTGTGAAAAATAAGAAAAAAACTGTCCCTTGGCAGACAAGGGAAAATAAGAAATCATATTGTTTGGCCAAAAAAGATGATGACCTTTTTTTGAAAGAAATGTCAGATGTTATTCCTTTAAAAGGTAAAAAAAAGATTGGAGGCTGTTTAAATAAAATAAAGAGGTACAATAAAATTGATTATTATTGTGAAAAAAAGGAAGTTTTAAAAAAGCTAGAAAAACTTCTTGATTCTGGAGAAGGTTTTGAAGTATCAAAAACTCCAGAATATTGTGAACTGATTGGGGCAGGAGTTTGTGAGGAAACAGCAAAAAAGCTCCATAAAGGTAAATTTTCGGTTCAGGCATATATTGATCTGCACGGATTTTCAAGAATTGATGCAGATGAGATTGTTAGAAATTTTCTTGAAAAAAGTTTTAGGGAAAATAAAAACGCAGTTTTAATTGTTCATGGACGTGGTCTTTCTTCAAAAAATGAACCGGTATTGAAAAATCTTGTACAGGAGATTTTGAGTTCCAATTACTGGAGAAGAAGAATTTTTGCCTGTGCCAGTGCAAAAAGTACAGATGGCGGAGGCGGGGGAACCTATGTTCTTTTCAGAAAAAAGCCTCTTTCAAAAAATCAGGAAAAGAAGCTCTTAAAAAAACAGGTATATTATTAATGTATATAGCTTCCGGGATTTTAAAATACAAAATACATGAATGTTTTTCACTCAAGCAGAAACGTTCCCATGTAAAGCCAATAATATCAAAAATTCAAAATGAATTTAATGCTTCAGTGTGTGAAGCTGGAAGCCTTGATAAATACCAGATTGCAGAAATTGGTTTTTCCATGGTTTCAAACGATAAAAATGTTTTGAACTCCAAGGTTGACAAGCTCTTTAATCTTGCAGAATCATCTGCGCTTGCAGAACTTATTGACTCTGAATACGATATTTACAGCTTTTAAATTTTTCATTTGAACTGTAAAAGGCTGTTTTCGTTCATCAAAAAATTTGAACCTGAATTAAGCGATTTTAATGTTTTTTAATATAATGGGCTAAATTCATTAAAAATATTAAGCGCTCAATTCAGTTTGAAAAAATTTGGTGCACATATAAATTACCATTTTACATAATGGTCTTCAAGCCATCCCAAAAATTCAACATCCTTATAATTTTTTTCATCAAGTTTTATTTTTCCTCTGAATATGCCTGTATGCTGGATAAAATTTGAGGCGGTAAATAAAAAATTTGTTTTTTCAGTTTTTGTTTTTTTGGGGATGAACTTTAGGTCAATAATATTGTCATTTGACTTGACAGACCATATTTCATTATCTTCTTTTTCAAAATTCACCTGATTTATTTTTATAAATTTATCATCATGCCAGATGAAGTTTTCTGTTTCGCCTGTCTGATTTACTCCCCATGAAAGATTCATTCCAAATTCCTTAAAATCAAGTATGCATGCCGTTGAAGCCCAGTTCCACCATATTTCCCTTCCTGGATAACCAAGGCTTCGGTCTGTGATGGCCCTTGATGTTTCTGAAGAAAATTCTGTTTCATTGTTATTTAAACATATTTTGCCTGTGCATTTTAAAGGAGTTTGTTTTTTTGTGAAAAACCATCTGTTATATGAAGTTTTTGAGCATATTCTTAAAGGAGATGGATATTTTTCATTTAAAAATTCTATCTCAAATTTAATATTTTTTGAGTTTACATAAAGGCTGTTTGAAAAAAATTTAATTTCAAGATCCTTTGCTTTAAACCAGGCATCAGAATTTTCTGTATCGGGGTTAATAATCTTTTTGAAAAAAGGAAAAACAAGAGAGCCTTTTTCATGAAGGGTGTTTGTTTCAAGATCATGTATATACGCAAATCCTTTTGAAGCATATCCAAGATCTGCAATGGCAGCACCGGCAATATGGTTATCTGTTATTATTCCTGCAAAAATAAACTGTCTGAAAAAAAGGGGTTTTAAAAAACCAGGGATTTTTTTGCCCATTTTTGTCTGCAGTTTAAAGTCTTTAATATTTATTTTTGGACCTGATTCAAAGAGTTTGAAGTATGGCTGATTTTTTATGGGGTTGATAAGATTTGTTTCCATGATTAATTTTCTCTTTTGATTGTTTTTTGTTTTCAGGTTATCAGAGTTATGATTTAAAATAAATATTTTAGAATGCTTTAATTTTTTTGTGGAGAATTTTTATGGCAAACAATGCTTTTGATATAACAAACGAACTTGTTGATCTTTCAAATGAACTTGGAACTATTTACTCAAGTTATCTTAAGTCTGAGGATAAATCAGGACTTGAAGAGCTTGAAAAAATAAAAAAATTTTTTGGTTCAATAAATAAAAATATTGATGATCAGGTTTTAAAAATTGCAGTTGTGGGAGCAATAAAGTCTGGAAAAAGTACATTTATTAATTCCTTTTTAAAATCTGATTTTTTAAAAAGGGGAGCAGGGGTAATAACTTCTGTTGTAACCCGTGTAATGGCAGGAAAAGAAAAAAAAGCAGTTGTTTCCTTTAAGACCATTGATGAAATAAATAATGACATAAAAAATTCAGTGGTTCTTCTTCCTGAGTTTGAAGATAACGGTAATTTTGATGATTTTGATATAAGGGATATAAACTCAAGGCAAAGGCTTGATCGGGTACTTGTTGCACTGAAAAATGAAGATCTTTTTACAAAAGACTCAAGAGAAGCAAAAAGCGTATACCTCCAGTCATATCTTAAGGGATACCAGCGTCTTGAAAATATCCTTGAAAAAGGAGAGTTTGAGTTTTTCGGTGATAATTTTGATGAATATAAGGATTTTGCAAGTCAGGAGCCTTTAGCAGTTTATGTAAAAGATATTTATGTTGAAATTCCTGGAAATGCTATTGACGAAAAAACAGAAATAGCAGACTGTCAGGGAAGCGACTCCACAAATCCTCTTCATATAGCCCGTATTCAGGATTATCTGTTAAAAACCAATTTTATAATTTATCTTGTAAGCACACGGACAGGCTTAAGGCAGGCTGATATAATTTTTTTGAATATGCTTAAAAAAATGGGACTTACAGGCCAGTCTGTTTTTGTTTTGAATGCTGATTTATCAGAACATGAAAATCTTGAAGATCTTAAAAGGGTTGAGAAAAAAACTGCAGAGGAAATCTGTCTTTTAAAGCCGGATGCAAAGTATTTTACAATATCTGCCCTTTATGAACTTTTTACTGAAAATGAAGATAGCCTTTCAAAAAAAGATATTTTGAGGCTTGAGCAATGGAGGCTTGATAAGGAAAGTTCAAATTTTTTAAAAAACGGATTTAAAGACTTTAACAATTATTTTAAAAATGAACTTATTTTAAAAAAGCAGTTTTTCTTTTACTCAAGTATTCTTGGAAAAATTAGAGACAAAATAAATGAGTTGAGCGAGCGTCTTGAAATAAAAATAAAAATTCTTGATTCAGGTGATAAAACTGCTGAAAAAGAGCTTATTGATCAGACCAAAAAATTCAGGGAAGTTAAAAATATTATAAAAAATACCATGGAAGGATCAAAGTCCAAATTTGATAAAAACTTAAAAAACGAGATTGATTCCTTTTTTTCATCCAGCTCTGAAATAACAGGTATGGCATATGATTTTATAAAGGCATACAAGGGAGACCTCAACAAATATATTGTAAAAACAGGAGACAGCTCTGTTAAGGTAAATTATTTTTCCCTGTATCAGGATTTCAGGCAAAGTCTTGATAATTTTGTTACAAGAGAAATTAATCCATTGGTAATATCTTTTATAAAAGAAAAGGAAAAAGAAATTGTTTCATATTATTATGAGCTTTCAAAATCTTCTGAATATATGGTTTTTGAAACAAGAAACAATTTTCAGAAAACAATAGGAAAAGATCCTGTAAAATTTGGTACAAATATTCCCTCTCCGGATAACTTCAGTCTTGAGCAGGCATTTGAAATCCCTTCTGCCCTTGATGCACTCAATTATAATGTCGTATTAAGAAGCAGTGCAATGGCAGGCTCTTCAATGGTTTTTGTCAAAAATTTGATTAACAGGATTTTCAAGCCTAAAAATTCCTTAAATGATGATGCACTTAAAATTATTGAAAAAGGCCTTTCAAAAATAAAAAAAGAAACTGAATCAACCCTGAAAAATCATTTTTTAAACTACAGAGAAAATCTTAAGTTTCAATATGTATTAAAGTTTTCTGAGCAGGTCATGGATGTTTACTTGAAAAGCCTTATTGAATCTCTTGATTCCTATGTAAATGATTTTTCAGATATTCTTGAGATAATGGAAAATAATCAGGAATCTAAAAAAGTTTGTCTTGAAGAACTTGGAAGGCTTGAGTCTCAATGCGGTGATTTGAGTAAAAGGGCAGAAGAAATTACCAAACGCCTCGATTTATAAATTATGCGGACAGATTTATTAAATTTCCGGGCTGATCTGACTGTTCAGTGGATTTTGAGTAGGCATCTGAAACCATATATGGAGATTTTTTATCGCTTTTTTCAAGGCCGGATTTTTCAAGCTGCATTTTAATAAGTTCCTCACTGGCCTTTATTCTGGTTGATGTCGCCCTTGAAGCAATTGCCCTGTCCGATCCAGAAGGGTTTGCAGGAGCAAGGGCCGCACTTCTTACAACATCCATTTTTCTTATTGTTGCTTCAGGATTTCCTGCCACAGGAGATGTGTCTATGAGTACATCTCCTCCAACAGCATATAAAATTCCGTCAGGGCCTTTCTGGTATTCATAGTTGGCACCCCGTTTTATGTATGGGCCTCCTGCTGCAACATGGGCCATTTCATGGTCTCTTACTTCCTGATCCCTTGATTTAAGCTCTTCAATTATTTTTTGTTCATAGGGAGTAAAATCATCTTTTGATGTTTTTATTTTTTTGTCCTGGGTGCTGTCCTTTGAACTATCTGAGCTTGATGTTTCTTCTGAATTTTTTGAAGGTGAAGCAGAGGTGTCCTTATTGTATTTTTCAATATTTACATAGGGATTAAATCTTTGAGTTATTGAATTGTTGACATTCATTTTTTTCACCTCTTGAAAAATTATAATCATTTTAGAGGGCTTAGTAAATTAAATTGTCTCTGTTTTTAAAAGAAAAAATATGATAGTCACATTTAAATTCAAATAAAATAAATGGTGTAAAAAATGACAGAAAAAACAAATATTTCAATTGAAAATCAGATTGCAAATACTCTTTTTACCTATTCAGTTTCAAGGGATGATCTAAAAAATATTGCAAAAGAAACCATTGAAAACTCAAATGCCGAAGAAGCAGCTCTTTTGTATGAGCTTCAGATTTTAAAAATTATCACTGCAGGAGTTTCAATTAATTATCTTATTGAATCTCAGGAAAAAAAGAATGAAATTTCAAAAATTTACTGGGAGTACATTCTTGAGTTTTCAAAAAGTGTTACAGAAGCAACCAGAAAATATTCAAATGTTGATATTGACTATTTTGAGGTAATAAAAGATAAGCTTAATTATTATCTGAAGGAATTGTCGCAAAACAAAGGTGCGGCTGAGCCTGCTTCTGTAATTGGGCCTGCCTTTGCTGTTCAGTGTCTTCTTCCCGAGGATACATTTGTAATACTTGCTGGTGCCAAACTTTTTAAGGGGGTTTTGGGCGGTCTTAAAATTTATTATGAAAAACAGGGCATTATCTGACAGCTGTTCAGGTTAAATGGGAAGGCTGCCGGGTTTTTTCCAAGTTTTAGTTAAGAAAGCATGCTGCATCAGTGTTTGTTCAACATATGGAAATACAGGATTTTATCAATGTCAAGAAAAGCTGAAATAAAAAGAAAAACCAATGAAACTGATATTTATATACTTCTTGAACTGGATAAAAAGGTAAGTTCAGAAATTTCTACTGGAATTCCTTTTTTTGACCATATGCTTAACCTTTTTGCTGTTCACGGAGGATTTGACCTTATGGTAGCGGCAAAGGGCGATATTGAAATTGATTATCACCATACAGTGGAAGATATCGGGATTGCCCTTGGTGAAGCCTTTAAAACAGCCCTTGGAGACAAAAAAGGAATAGCAAGGTATGGCAATTTTTTTCTTCCAATGGATGAAACCCTTGCAAATATTGCTCTTGATATTTCAAACAGACCATATCTTGTTTTTAATGTTCCAGAAATAATCAGGGCAAAAGGGCCGTTTTCACCCTATCTTGCCAAGGAATTTTTCAGGGCTTTTGCTGTACATGCCGGAATTACTCTGCATATAAATGTGCTCTATGGTGAAAACGAGCACCACATTGTAGAAGCAATTTTTAAAGGTTTTGGAAGAAGCCTTGCCAAGGCCTGCAAAATAGAATCTGATTTTATTCCTTCAACCAAGGGGGTTTTGTAAATTTGTATCTGAACTAAAACGGTTTTTTGTCTATTCTAGAGTCATATTTAATTTTCAAAATGATCAATATATCCTAGATGTTAAATTTTTATTCTCTTTGAAATGGACAAAAAAATTTTTGTTATGGGCCAATCACTAAATAGAAAGTTTAAAATTCTTGATTTGGCTTGTTTTATTTTTTTAAAGTTTGGGCTAATCTCAAACATTTTTTTATGTTTGTTAAAAAAAAATTTTAAAAATTGACTTTTAAATGACTTTGTAATTTAATAAAAAGGTTAATGAAAATTTATTTATTTTAGGTAAAGCAGTTGTAAATACTGCTTTTAATCTTTAAACCGCCCGAAGAAGTGGGGTTTTTAGTCTTGTTTGTTCCTGAAACAGTTATTTCCGAAATTTTAAATTCAATTAATATTGTTGATTTTATTTCCCAGTATGTAAATTTGAAAAAGGCTGGCAGAAATTTTGTTGGGCTTTGTCCTTTTCATTCGGAGAAAACACCTTCATTTTCAGTCTCCCCTGAAAAAAATATTTTTTACTGTTTTGGCTGCGGAGAAGGAGGAAATATTATTTCATTTCTTATGAAGTATGAAAATCTTTCTTTCCCTGAAGCCGCAAGATCAATAGCAGAACAATATAATATTAATATCCCTAAAAATATATCGAGTGATAAAGAATTAAAGTCCATAAGTTTAAAAGAAGAAATTTTTAAATTAAATAAAAAAACTGCAGCATATTATAATTATATTTTAAATAATTCTCATACTGGGAATATCGGCCTTGATTATTTAAAAAAAAGAAAGATACCTAAAGATGTAATTGAAATTTTTATGCTAGGTATGGCACCTGAAGGCTGGGATAATCTTGCTTCTTTTTTAAAAAAAGAAAAAGTTCCAGAAGATATTCAAGAAAAAGCAGGTTTAATTATAAAAAAAAATTCAGGCATCGGCTTTTATGACAGATTCAGAGAAAGATTGATTTTTCCTATATTTGATATCAGGGGAAAAATTATTGGATTTGGAGGCAGAATAATAGGAGATGGAACGCCAAAATATCTTAATTCTCCAGAAACAGATGTTTATAACAAAAGCAGTTCCTTATATGGACTTTATCAGGCTAGGGAACATTGCAGAAAAGAAAATCTGATTTATATTGTTGAAGGGTATCTTGATGTTTTGGCTCTTTATAAATCAGGAATAAAAAATTGTGCTGCCACACTTGGAACATCACTTACCCAAATGCATGTAAGAATTGTTAAAGGGTTTGCTGAAAAAATTGTACTTGTCTATGACGGGGATGACGCAGGTATAAAGGCTGCTGCCAGAAGCATTGAAATTTTTGCAAATGAACAGGCCGATGTTTCAGTGCTTATTCTTCCAGATAAAATGGATCCAGATGACTATATAAATTCCTTTGGTGCCGATAAATTTAAGGAAGAAGCCTTAAAATCTCAAGAAGCAATTGATTTTATAACAAAATATTATCTTCAATTGTATGGTAATACAATTGAAGGGAAAGTAAAAGTTGTTTTAGCTCTTGAGACTTTGATGCAAAATATCCAGGATGCAGTAACAAAGGCTCTTTATATAAAAAGAATTTCTCAAATTTTAAATATAGAAGAAAGAGCTCTTTTTGAGAAATTTGGTTCAAAACGGAGTATAGAAGATAAAAAACCTTTGTCAGCAAATTTAAAAATTCGATCTGAATATTTAAAAATGGAAATATCTCTTTTGGCAGCCTTAATTGATGTTTATGATTTAAAAGAAATTTTTATTAAAAATAAAATTGCCGATAAGATTGAAAATGAATCTGTAAGAAAATCTGTAATTAAAATACTTGAATCTGAAGAACATTTGAATTTCGTTTTAACTCTAGAGCCTGATATTGAGCCCATGTTCGCAAAAATAAGAATGGACCAGGGTACTTGGAATTTGAAGTCAGCAAAAATGTTGATGACTCAGTTTGAAAATACGTACAAAAAAAAAAAAGCTGGTTTGCATGTTCTTTCATAATAAAAATTGGATTTTGTTGACAAATATATAGCTTTTGATTTAAAAAAAGAGTTTTTTTCAATTTAAACCGGGCTTATGGTAAACGGTGAGCAGGAGGACATAAATGACCCAGAAAAATAATGAATCAAAGTTATCTAAAAAAGATAAAAAGCATGAGCTTATGGAGCTTATTAGCAGGGGAAGGGAAAAAGGTTTTTTAACCTATGATGAAATATATGAAATCCTTCCTGAAGATCTTGTTACTCCCGAGCAGATGGAGTCTGTACTCCAGACATTCACCGAGATGAACATTGATATAATTGAAAAAAAAGATGATGATGAAGATGATGACGACAATGCAAAAGAGGCTGATATAGAATCGCTTTCTTTTGAAGGCAGCGAACTCTCTGAGGATGATGAAGACGATGAGATAAAGAAATCAGCTAAAGCCATTAAAATTGCTCGGGCCAATTTTGACCCGGAAGATAGCGATAGCGATTTTGGTGCAGTTACAGATCCTGTGAAAATGTATTTAAAGGAAATGGGCCTTGTTACTCTTCTGAGTCGAGAAGGTGAAATAGAAATTGCCAAGAAAATTGAAAATGGTGAATGTGAAGTTTTAAAAGCTATGCTTGCAACAACCATAGGCATTGATATGCTTTTGTCATATGCAAAAAGAGTAAAAAGTGGGGAATTAAGAGCAAAGAATATACTAAGAGATATAGATGAGGGCGATGTTGAAGGAGAAGAAAATGAGAACATATCTTCATTTATATCTGTTATTGATGAAGTTCTAGTCATTTATGATGAAAATGAAAAATTAAAGGAATCTCTTTTTGGTCAAGGGTTTGATAGAGATGAAAAAAAGAAGATTCGTAGGAATATATCAAGAAGAAACGATAAAATTTATGAGTTAGTTAAAGACTGGCGTCTTGAAAGTTCAATACTAGATAAAATAGAAAACAGCATAAGGCATCAGATTTCCTGGTATGAAATAATGAATCAGGTTTTAAGTGATTGTGCCGGAGTATTTGGAGCTAATATAACTGATTTTAGGGAAATTATTGAAAAAGGCGAAGAACAATTTTTAAAATGGGCTAAAAATCGGAGCAGATTTACAGAAAATGAACTTATAATGCTTTATAAAGACTGTGTTTTGCTCCAGGAGGGAATTAATTTAAGGGAATTTAAAAACAAGGCAAGTTCAAGGCAGCTAAAAAAAGTTCTTGCCGAGGTAGATTCTGGAAGAAGCGTTGCAAGAAATGCAAAAAGTGAGCTTGTCAGGGCAAATTTAAGGCTTGTTGTAAGCATTGCCAAAAAATATACAAACAGGGGCCTGCAATTTTTGGATCTTATCCAGGAAGGTAACATTGGTCTTATGAAGGCTGTTGACAAATTTGAATACAGAAGAGGCTATAAATTCAGTACCTATGCAACATGGTGGATTAGGCAGGCTATAACAAGAGCTATTGCAGACCAGGCAAGAACTATACGAATTCCTGTTCACATGATAGAAACCATAAACAAGCTTATAAGAACCTCAAGATATCTTGTTCAGGAACTTGGAAGAGAACCGACACCTGATGAAATAGCTGAAAAAATGGAAATCCCTGTTGATAAGGTCAGGAAGGTCTTAAAAATTGCAAGGGAACCGATTTCTCTTGAAACTCCAATTGGAGAGGAGGAAGACAGTCATTTAGGCGATTTTATAGAAGACAAGAAGTTTGTTCTTCCTTCAGATGCTGCAATAAATATGAATTTATCAGATCAGACAAGAAAAGTTCTTGCAACCCTTACTCCAAGGGAAGAAAAAGTTTTAAGGATGAGATTTGGAATTGGTGAAAAGGCAGATCATACTCTTGAGGAAGTAGGAAAAGATTTTTCAGTTACAAGAGAAAGAATAAGGCAGATAGAAGCTAAGGCATTGAGAAAATTAAGACATCCTACAAGAAGTAAAAAACTTAAAAGTTTTATTGAAAATGTAGAATAATTTTCTTGACATTAAAGCCTTCAAAAGCTATTTAACAAGAGTTTTCATTTGGGGCCCATAGCTCAGCTGGAAGAGCCATCGGCTCATAACCGATAGGTCCCTGGTTCGAACCCAGGTGGGCCCACCAAAATTTGAAAATAGGGGAGTATTTAAAAGGTTTGATAAATTCAGATACTGAACTAATAAAACAAATATCAAACAATCTCTGAATCATAAAGCGTGGCAGATTTCTGCCACGCTTTTTTTATTTTTAGGGGTAGGATAATGGCAAGCCTTTATGATATTATTGCAATTATGGAAGAAATCGCACCTTCTTATCTTGCTGAACCTTGGGATAATTGTGGTTTACAGCTTGGGGATCCTTTTGAGGAAATAAAAAAAATAACAATTTCACTAGATCCTGATTTAAGTGTTGTTGAACATTGTGTTTCAGCAGGTTCAAATCTTTTAATAACCCACCATCCTCTTTTTTTTTCAAATATTAAGACAATTGATTTTTCTAAAGTTTTTGGCAAATTAATAAAAAAAGCGGTTTCAAATGACCTAGCTATTTATTCTGCCCATACAAATTTAGATAGTGTAGCTAATGGTCTTAATGATTTTTTTTTAAAAAAAATGGGTCTTTCATCTGATTTTGCAATTTTGCCTTTTTCAACCAAGGAAACAGAGCATGGGCTTGGAAGAATTTCTTATTTAGAAAAGGAAATTTTTTGCCTTGATTTTGCAGCCCAAATTAAAAAAAAGCTTGAGATCGTTAATTTAAGAATTTGTGGAAATCAAGATATTTCATCTGATGTAATTGGGATTTGCACTGGAAGCGGTGTATCTCTTATGGAAAAGGCTTTTTCACTTGGAGCAAAAATTTTTGTTACAGGCGATGTTAAGTATCATGAAGCTCAAAAGGCATCTGAGCTTGGAATCTGTCTTATTGATGCAGGACATTACGGAACCGAGAAAATAGTATGTGAACTTTTGAAGGAAAGACTTGATGCCTTATGTAAGGATAAAGGATTATTTGTAGAAATTGAAATTTTTTGCAATAAGGATGTTTTTTTAAATTTTTAATATCATAAGGGTTGATTTATGAATAACAAAGTCCTTGAACAGCGAGAACTTATGATTAGGCTTCAAGCCTATGACAAAAAAATAATTGAGCTTGAAAAGGTTTTAGAAGAAGTTGATGATGAAATCATTGTATTGGAACAAAATTTTTTAAATGAAGAAAAAAAACTTCATGAATTAAAAGAATTGCGTCTGGAAAAAAAGAAAATCTACAATATGTATGATTCTGATTTTGAATCAAATAATCAGAGAATTGAAAAATATGAACAACACTTGAAGAAACTCGCAAGTCCAAAGGATTATAGAGCTCTTCAGCGTGAAGTAGATGAAACAAAAAAACTTAATGATGAAATTCAGGAATCACTTCTTAATCTGTTGGAAGAAATTGAAGCTTTTGATTTGTCTATCAAAGAAAAAGAAGCCTCTCTTGTCCAGCTAAAATCATTGACTGATTCTCAAAAACAAGAAGTTTTAAAGAAAGCAGAAAACGAAACAAAAGAAAAAGAAGAGCTCACAGCTAAAAAAAATGAGATTTCAAAGAATCTTGATCCAAAAATAAAGGAAATTTACTATGATACTCTTAAAAAATCTGGCGGAGTTGCAATAGTACCAGTAGTTAATCAAGTTTGTAACGGGTGTTTTTTGAGAATTCCCCCCCAAATTTTGATTGAAATTAAAAAAGCAAATGAGCTTATTTATTGTCCAAGATGTCATAGAATAGTTTATTTGGAAGAAGACAGACCAATATGATCCTTGATATTTTTTAGATATTCTGGTTATATAAAATCGGCTTAAGTCTGCAAGATGATCGCTGTAGGTAATCCTATGGAGGAAAGTCCGAACACCTTAGAGCAGGATGCTCCATAACGTGGAGTCACGGTGACGTGGGGAAAGTGCAACAGAAAGCAAACCGCCGCTTTGCGGTAAGGGTGAAACGGTGCGGTAAGAGCGCACCAGTTCCCTGGGTGACCAGGGAAGCTAGGTAAACCCCATCCGGTGCAAGACCAAATAGGGAAGCGATTGAGGGCTGCTCGCCTGATGCTTTCGGGTAGGTCGCTGGAGGTATCTGGTAACAGATGTCCAAGATGAATGATCATCACTTTATTTTTAATAAAGAACAGAATTCGGCTTATTGCAGACTTAAGCTTCATTAATAATGATGAATTAGGAAAAGATTTTGGATCAGAATTATTGTAAAATAACATTTGAAGAAAAGGTAAGAATTTATTCTGAAGATTTTCTTAAATGCTGTCTTTATATTAGTAAGTATAAAGAACCTGATATTTTTTTTACCAAAAGACTTTATTCAAAGCTAATTGCTACTTCTCAGCTGCTTGAAGACCTTCTTGATTTTCATGGTGCAAAAAGCAACAGACAGTGGTTTTACTATAGAGAATTAACAGCTACAATTAGGCATATAAGTCTTGCAGCTTATGTTCAGCAGCATATAATTAATAGATTAGGCTATTATAGACTTAGAGATATTGATGCTTTTCCAGCTCAGGCTTCTTATACACTAGATTATTTTAATACTATTTTGAAAAGAATTGCTCCAATAGTTTTAGATGAAGCAGGACTATTAAACATTCCTGTTCCAACTGAATATTTTGATCCTTCTGATTTCCCAGGTGTTGTCACTTCTGAAATGCTTCCAGCTGATATCGATGAGCATGAAAGACCAGAAATTCATTGTAAATATATTGCAAAAATAACATCTGAATATCTTTCAGTTGCAGATAAATTTGATCAGCTGTTTGGGTTTTATGCTCCATATACAATTGAAGATATTTTAAGACTTATACCAGAAAAAGTAAGTGAAGCAGAAATCAGCAGATATAATATTCTAGTTCATAATCTTCAATCTTCATATGATTCATATGTTGCACACGGTGGATACAAAGGGGATACCGGAGATATAATAAGACTTAGAGCACATATTTCTGTTTGCCTTCATCTTCTCCAAATAATGGAAAGACTTCTTCATTTTTATGAACGCCATCTTCAGGACAGAGGATATAAAGATACATATAAAAAAGTTATGGAGCAGATTTCTGTAATAGTGGATAAAAAATTTCTTTTAGACAGAACAATAAATTATGCATTGTTTTATTCTAATTATTTTTTTTCTGCTGGAAAAGGTATAGCCGAAACATTATTAAATGCAAATATGGAAAGAGGAGAAATAACTGTAGGCATTCCTCAAAAATTAGGATTTCATAGCCGTCCAAGTCTCATGGTTGCCAAGGTTGTTCAGCATTATGGTGGGGAAGTAGAATTACATGTTGGTGATTCAAAATTTGATGCCAGCAGTGTTTTGGATATTCAGTGGGCTGGTGGTAAAATTCAAAAGGAAAATATAAAAAAAGTTACTTTTATAGGTGATATCAGAGCGTTGAGTGATCTTGAAATACTTGCAGGGGTCAACTACGGAGAAGACTCTATGGGGAAAGGTATTCCTCTTCCAAAAGAGCTTGAATATTTGAGGGAATAACCATGAGTTTTACAAGTGCTATTATTGTTGCAGGCGGCAAAGGCCTTCGCATGAAATCCAATATTCCAAAGCAGTTTCTTGAAATTAATGGTCTTCCCATATTATTTTATAGTGCTTTAGTTTTTGATTCTGTTGATGAAATAAATGAAATTTTAATAGTTATTCCTGAAAGCTTAAAAGACTTTTGTGGTGAGAAAATTAAAAATATTAATTTTAAAAAAAAATGCAAATTAGTAACAGGCGGAATAGAAAGACAGGACTCTGTCAGAAACGGGCTTGTTGCAATTGATCCAGAAAGTTTTAAAGTTTTAATTCATGACGCAGTAAGGCCCTTTGTAAAAAAAGATGAAATTGTTTCTATTATAAATGAATTAGACTTTTATGATGGAGTAATTTTGGGCTTGCCTGTTGTTGAGACCATAAAAAAAACTGATTCGTCTAAAATTATAAATGAAACAATTCCAAGAAATAATATTTTTTTAGCACAGACTCCCCAGGGCTTTAGGGTGTCTGTCCTGAAAAAAGTTCATGAATGGGCTCTTGAAGATGGGCTTGCTGCTACAGATGATTCAGCTTTGTTAGAAAATTTTGGATTCCAGGTTAAAATTTTAGAAGGAAGAAGAGAAAATATTAAAATAACAACGCCAGCTGACCTTGAATTTGTAAATAAGCTGATTTGATTTTATTTTTTTAAAAGGTCATTTATTTTTTCAATGGCTTCTTTTGGATTATTTACCAAAAAAACTGTTTTATTGATAAAAGCATCAATAAATTCTCCAGGATAAAAATCTATTAAAATAATTTTTTTTTTAAATTTTAATGCAAAGGCTATTTCAGACACAGTGCCTGGTCCACCCTGAAATGCTGTTACAATAGTGCTTGAAAGTATGTTTATTTGATTCCTGGCATCACCTATCCCTGTTATAATAGGAATCTTTATATACTGTGAAAGATTTTCTGAATTGCTATCAGGAATTATTCCAATAGTAAGTCCTTTAGATTCAAAAGCACCTTTAGAAGAAGCTTCCATTATTCCTTTGTTTTTTCCTCCGTTTAGAAGAATATAATTATTTTTTGCAATGTATGAGCCTAGTTCATATGCCATATCAATATGTAAATGAGAGGCTTTTCCGCCTCCCATTACACCAATAATAGGTTGACTAAAAGTTAATCGGTCCATTTGTAAATGCCTGTTTTAAAGCTTGTGGTATTGATGATGTTTTGAATGTGCTGTCAATACATACCATGATAAATTTTGATTCATTACATAACAGATTCATGGTGTCTTTATAAATTTTTTGATCAAATAGAATGCTTCTAAAACCAATTTTTTCTACTTTTGAAACAATAACTGTTTCCTCATCATAATAGAGAGGTTTCCTGTATTTGATATTGGCTTCAACTACAGCTAGATTCTTATTATCTTCCTGATTAAGTCTTATGTATGAATAGCCAATGCTTCTCATATATTCATCTCTTGCATAATTATAAATGTCGAGATATCTAGCATTGTATACAACTTTACCCATATCTATGTAGCTTAGGGGCGGTCGGAAAATTAATCTGTGTTCAGGATAATTTTGAGAGGCCATAATAGTTTATTTAAATTTTTCTATTATTTTTCTCATAAAAGCAGGGAGGTCATCAGGTGTTCTGCTTGTTATTAAGTTGTTGTCTTCTACAACCTCATCATCAATCCATTCAGCACCTGCATTTATCATGTCATCTTTAATTGCAAAAAAAGATGTTGCTTTTCTTCCTTTTAAAATTTTTGCTGAAACAAGCATCCATCCTCCATGGCAAATTGAGGCAATAATTTTGTTTTTTATATTCATTTCATATACAAAATTAACCATATCGGCATTTCTTCTCATGAAATCTGGTGCAAATCCTCCTGGGATAATAAGGATGTCATAATCTTTAGCATTAAGTGATGAGGCATCAGTATCCGTTTTTGTTTGTGTTCCACCTTTTCCTGTAAATACTGATGTTCTTCCGCTTCCGCAGACTACAACATCTGAACCTGCTTCAAGTAGTCTGTAATATGGATACCAGAATTCCTGATCATTGAACTGTTCTTCTACAAAAATTACACTTTTTTTGCCTTTAAGCTCCATGTTGCCTCCATATTATTTTGTTATATTTGATTGACTTGAAAATTATATGGGGATATTTTCAAGAATTAAGAAAATAACAGATAATTAAAAAAAAAGAAAGATATTGGTTTTGTCAAGAAAAGATGAGAAAAAAAAAATAGGCAGGAACGATCCTTGCCCATGTGGAAGCGGTTTAAAGTATAAAAAGTGCTGTATGAAAATAATAAATCCCAAAACAGACATAAAGTCCTATTACATGAAGAAATATGGCATCAGAATAAAAACCCCTCAAGAAATTGAAGGGATAAGAAAAGCTGGTGTTATTGTAATGGAGACTCATAAAGAAGTTGAAAAAATTATTAAGCCTGGAATAACTACAGAAGATATTAATACTCTTGTTCATGAATTTACGCTTAAAAATGGTGGGATTCCTGCACCTTTGAATTATAGGGGCTTTCCAAAGAGCGTATGTGTTTCAATTAATGAAGTAATTTGCCATGGGATTCCTGGGGCAAGAGTAATAAAAGACGGTGATATAGTCAATGTTGATATAACAACAATTGTAAACGGTTTTTTTGCAGATGCAAATTATACTTATTTTGCAGGGACACCATCCGAAGATGCAAAAAAAATTGTTATGAATTGCAAAGAGGCTTTAAAACGGGGGCTGGAAGTTGTTGCACCTGGAGCTACTATTGGTGATATTGGCTATGCTATTCAGTCCTATGCTGAAGCAAACGGCTGCTCGGTGGTCAGAGAATTTGTCGGGCATGGGGTAGGTATAGAATTTCATGAGCCTCCTCAGGTTCTTCATTTTGGGAGAAGGGGATTTGGAGTCCCATTGGTTGAAAATATGACATTTACTATTGAACCTATGCTAAATCTTGGGAAAAAGGATGTTGAAATTTTATCCGACGGTTGGACTGCAATTACAAGAGATCGTTCGCTTTCAGCACAGTTTGAGCAGACAATAGTAGTAACTGAAAAGGGATATGAAAGTCTTACCCCTTTTGATTTGTAGCATTAGTGACTTATAAAAGCTGTGATTTTTTAAGCTCAAGTGAAAAATTAAATCTTTAGGATGTTTAGTATTCTAAAGATTAAATTTTGAATTTGATTTTAAAAAGTCAAAAAATAGAGAGCTTTTATTTTGAAACTAAATTATCAGGAGAGTAAAATAAAATGGCAAAATGTCCATGCAACAGTGGTCTTGATTATTCGCAGTGCTGTGAACCTTATATAAAAGGGAATAATTGCCCTGAAACCTGCGAAGCATTATTAAGATCTAGGTATAGTGCATATACCTTAGGTGAACTTGATTATATTTATGACACCATTCATCCAGAACAAAAATCCCAGCATGATGCAAAAGCAACAAAAAAATGGGCTGATGAATCTACATGGCTGAGTTTTGAAATAATTGCTATTAAACAAGGGCAAAAAGAAGATGAGGAAGGGTTTATAGAGTTTAAGGTAAAGTACAGGCAGAAACTCCAAAACATCACACATCATGAAATGGCTTTTTTTAAAAAAAATGAAGGGCGTTGGTATTTTTTTGATGGTGAACCTGTTACGCCCGAAACATATGTCAGAGAGAATCAAAAAATAGGCAGAAATGATCCTTGCCCCTGTGGTAGTGGTAAAAAATATAAAAAGTGCTGTATGCTAGGCTAGATTAATTAGTGGCTGACCGAAAACAAGATTTGTCGTTCAATTCAAGTGAAAAATTTAAGTTTTAGTATATATTGAATATTTTGAAGATAAATTTTGAATCTTATACCGAAATGGACAAAAAAATCGGTTTTCGTTCAGCAAAAACTAAGAAATAGTTTTATTTTAGCTGCTATTTGATTTTAAAAATAGTTATATTTATAATTTTTTCAGCGGTTTTTTTGAATGGAACTATTATTAAATTCAATCTAGTAAGGATTTTTTGAATTAAAAATCTAAAGAAACTTATTTTTTAAAAAGAGTTTTGTTCAAAAAAATGGAGATTACTCTTTTAATAAGCATCTCCATTTGATCAAAATTTATTTTGGTACATCTTTTTGAGTTGGTTCAGTCGTTTTTAGAGCGGTTTTATTAATTTTTTCAGCTGCAAGTTCGTTTTCAAGATCTTTAATTTTCTTTTCAAAATCTTTCATGTCTTTTTCAACAGATTTTAATTTCTTTTCCTGATCTTTAATTTTTGAATCCTTTTGTGAAATCTGTTTTTTTTGCTTGTCAATTTCATCTTGGATTGTATTATATTTTTCTACAAGCTGATCATAAGCTTCTTTAGTTATAAAACCAAACATTTCAAGATAGCCAGAATAAGATGAATTAATTATTTCTGCAGAATTTTCAAATAAAGAAAAAAAGTTTGAAGTGTCAAACCCTTTCATCATAAAATCTTTTGATATTTGAGAAGCTTCTTCAAAAAATTTCATCCCAGAGTTAAAGACTTCATTGAAATCTGAAGAAGGAAATAAAGAAGAACTTTCAGGCATCATAAAATTAAAACCCGAAAAAAAATCACTGAAATTATTTTTTTGACTCATTGGTAAACCTCATTAATAAATTTAATCTCCTGGAATAAGAGAAACAAGATAGGTCTCTAATTGTTTTAAACCAGTTTCCATAGATTCTTTGAAGTCTGACTGGCTTTGGCGCATAAATTCAAACCATTCTTCAATAACTTTTTTTGAATCTTCAGGGAGATTAGAATTAGTAATAAAAGCCTTGGTTAGATTTTCAGCCTGCTCCTGATACAGATTAATTACATTTACAGTATTATCAAAAGAGTTGGTATACCATTTTAGTATGTTTTTAAGCATTTCTGTCTGATTCATGAGTTTCCCCTGCAATTCTTAAATGTTTTGAAAAACAATATGAGTCCGGATTATAATGCGGACTCATAAAGATAAAGCAAATTAAATTACTTAATAGCTCGTCGAAAATTGTCCTTTTGCCCATTTAGTTTTGTATTTTTTTAAATTAATTCATCAAAATGATTAACTATTTAAAAGTTTAAATTTGTTACTTAAACTTGGGAAAAGTACTTATTTTCGGCAAAATGCTACTTAGAATCGCTTTTTGCAGAACCTTTAGCAACTTTTACAGCAGAGTTGAAATATTCTTCCATTTTAGCAAAATTTTCATCAACGGATTTTTTAAAATCTTCGCGTCCTTTTTTAAATGCCAAAATCCATTCATTTATCATTTTCTGTCCTTCTTCAGGGAGAATTGAATTTTTTGACAAAAATGTTTCAGCCATTTTTTCAGTTTGAGACTGCATCATGATCATTGCATTATAGCTGTTTTCAAAAGCAGTTTTTTGAAAATCTATCATTTGCTGCATCATTTTTGTTGGTTCCATTGTTTTCATTTTTAAAGCCTCCTTTAAATAGAATTTTGGTATGATTATTTTTTTGAGAATCTAAATTTAAGCCATGACTAAATTTTAATTAAAAAAAATAGTATGTCAAGATGTTTTTTTGCATTGCACAAAAAAGTCTTTAAAAATAATAAACAGTTATTTATAATAATAATTTTAAATAAGGAATTAAATAATATTCAATTATATTAATATATTGTTATTTAAAATCAAAAAAAGTTCAATTTGATTGATTAATGCTTATAATATCAGGGATTGTTAGCCTTTGCAAAAAAGCAATTTTAAATTTATCGCTAAAAAAATCGATTGGGAATCGAAAGTTTTGTATTTTTAAAACCTAGATTGGGGAAAAATAAAATCTGTTTTCAATCTTTTTTTTTTGTTATAGGGGAATGTCTTAAGAAAAATATTTAAATATTAATTTATAAATTCTGGAGATATTAATGATAAGGGCAGGAATTATTGGAGGCACAGGTTATACAGGTGCTGAGCTTGTAAGAATTTTAAGTTTTCATCCTGAAGCAGAGCTGACTTATATCACATCAAGGCAGTATGCCGGCCAAATTTTTTCAGATATTTATCCGTCTCTAAGAACCATTGCTGATATTAAAATTGAGCAATTTGATCTAAATATAGCTTTGGAAAGATGCGATGTTGTATTTACAGCTTTGCCCCACAAAATTCCAATGGAAATAATTCCCTCTCTTGTGGACAAAAATATTAAAGTTGTTGATCTTTCAGCGGATTTTAGATTTAAGTCAAGAAATTTTTACGAAGATTTTTATTGTGAACATAAAGCACCTTCATATCTTGAAAAAGCTGTATACGGTCTTTGTGAAGTAAATTATGAGCAGATAAAAAATGCTTTTCTTGTAGGGAATCCAGGCTGTTATCCTACATGCAGCCTTCTTGGTATTATCCCTTTTATTAAATCTGAAAAAATCCATTGTGAAGATATAATAATTGATGCCAAGTCAGGAGTCAGCGGAGCTGGAAGAGGCCTTTCTGAAGGAACTCATTTTTGTTCGGTTGACGAGGGTTTTAAGGCATATAAGGTAATGTCTCACAGGCACAGGCCTGAGATAGAAGAAAAAATTGATGAAATTTCAAATAAAAATTCAAAAGTGTGTTTTACACCTCATCTTATTCCTGCTGTAAGAGGAATGCTTGCAACTATTTATCTTAAAACATGTGTAAGTACTTCTGAAGTTGAACTCAGGAAAATTTTATCTGATTTTTACAAAAATTGTAAATTTGTAAGAATTTTACCTGAAGGCCAGTTCCCTGATATTAAGCACGTTTCAGGTACAAATTTTTGTGATATAGGAATGAAATATGATGCTTGTTCAGGTCGTTTAATTGTTGTATCAGCAATAGATAACCTTGTAAAAGGAGCTTCAGGTCAGGCGGTTCAGAATATGAATCTTATGTTTGGTCTTGATGAGACAAAGGGGCTGATGATCCCCCCACAGCCTGTATAAAATTAAATTTAAGGATATAAATTATGGAAGCAAAAATCATAAGTGGTACAAAATTGCGTGAAGATATTTTAAATGAAATTACAGAAAAAACTATTGAACTAAAAAATAAATATAATCGTCCCCCAGGGCTTGTTACAATTCTCATAGGCAATAATCCTGCATCTGTTTCATATGTTTCATTAAAAATAAAAACAGCTGAAAGGGTTGGATTTAAGGAAATTCAGGAAAATTTAAGTGAAGATGTTTCAGAAACTGAACTTATCAATTTAATAGAAAAATATAACAATGATGAAACAGTAGATGGAATACTTGTTCAGCTGCCATTGCCAAAACATATTAATGAGGACAAAATTATAAATGCCATTGATCCAGATAAGGACGTAGACGGTTTTCATCCTGTAAATGTAGGTAAACTCATAATAGGTAAAAATGTTGTTTTTGCTCCTTGTACTCCGGCAGGAATTATAGAAATGATAAAAAGGTCAGGTATAGATACAAATGGAGCAGAAGTTGTTGTTGTAGGACGTTCAAATATAGTAGGGAAGCCAATAGCAAATATGATGCTTCAAAAGAATGAAGGAGCAAATTGTACTGTAACAATTGTTCATACAGCAACAAGAGATTTAAAGTCCCATTGCTTGAGAGCCGATATTCTTATTGTAGCTGCCGGAGTACCTGGTCTTGTAAAGCCTGAATGGGTTAAAAAAGGTGCTTGTGTAATTGATGTAGGGGTAAACAGGGTTGGAGAAAAGATAAGTGAAAAATCAGGAAGGAAAATTCCTGTATTAAAGGGCGATGTTGATTTTGATGAGATAAAAAAAATTGCAGGATGGATTACTCCAGTTCCTGGCGGAGTAGGGCCAATGACAATTGCGATGCTAATGAAGAATACTTTGAATTCTATGATTGCACGAGTAGAAAAAACCTCTGTTTAAATTGACTTTTGATCAAAAGATATGCTAATTTTTTAAAATGCATATGAAAAACCTTAACTAAAGACTGATTATGGCTGGCAAATATATAGTAAATATTATAAATGGCGGAAAAATAAGAACCCTAACATTTTCGGGGACGTTTGCAATCTCCTGTATAATTGGCATATTGATTTTTATTTCAGGGACATTGTTTTTGTCTTATGATTATATTTCTGTTAAAAAGTCAGACTTAAAATTGTTAAATGCACAAAAGGACATTGAAAGAAAAAACGAGCTTATAGAATCTCAGAGAAACAGACTACACTATTTTGCAGAAGAAATAAATTTGATTAGAGAAAAGCTTGTAAAGCTAGATCAGTTAGAGGAAAAAATCAGGATAATTGCAGATTTAGGCAAAAAAAATGATAAAAACAGCGATGACAACGGTATTTTTGGCATAGGTGGAATTATGCCTGAACCTTTGGATTCAAGGATCAGCTTAGATAATTCTCATAGTTCACTTGTAAGAGATATTAGTGAAAATTCTGATCTTCTTAAAGATATTTCTTCGGTAAAGATAGAAAGTATGGAAGAACTTTTAGGCTCCCTTGAAGCTAAAAGAAGTATGCTTGCTTCTACACCAGCAATAAGACCTGCAAAGGGATGGATAACATCCCCCTTTGGGTATAGGGAATCACCTTTTACAGGGAAAAAAGAATTTCATGAGGGTTATGATATAGCAAATAAACACGGGACGCCAATTTTTGCACCTGCAGACGGGATAGTTTCTTTTGTGGGCAAAAGAGGTTTTCTTGGCAATGCTGTGCTTTTAGACCACGGCCATGGAATAATTACAAAGTACGGCCATTTAAGTGAAGCACTTGTTAAAGCAGGACAAAAAGTTAAAAGAGGGCAGCAGATTGCGAAAATGGGCAATACAGGAAGAAGCACGGGCCCTCATCTTCATTACGTCATATACCTTAATGGCAGACCTGTAAATCCTGAGAAATATATACTCGATTAGATTAACTAGTGATTGGCCTGAAACGAGAATTTTTTGTTCAGTTTAAGGAAAATGAAAAATTTAACTATTAGGATGCATTTAGTATTTTGAGGTTTAACTTTTTAAGTTGACTTTAGAATGGACAAAACAGGACGTTTTTATTCAGTAGCAAATTAAGCCTGTTTAACCTAGATTGAGCGTTTTAATTTTTTTAAATAATTTAGTATCATTAAGGTTAAATCATGAGCCTCAACTTAAAAAAAATGAGTTTTAGGACAATTGCTATTTAGTGATTGGCCGAAAACGAGAATTTTTTGTTCAGTTCAAGGAAGATGAAAAATTTAACCGCAGGAATACATTTAGTATTTTGAGGATTAAATTTTGAATCTGACGCCGAAATGGACAAAAAAGGCCGTTTTCGTTCAGCAACTAAATAACCTAAATTCTGCAAGTATACATTTGGACAAATTTACAAGGCAGAAAGCAGAATTTAGGTATAAAATTAAAATCTTAAAAACGGAGAAATTATCTTTGTTTTTAAACACAATCTACCCGATAAGTTCCAAAAAAATCTACCTGACAGCCAAAAAATAATCCACAATTATATGCCTGCACCCTATTTTATATTTCCTTTAAGTCTTTAAATATTATAAAAAATAAATTAATGATTAGCCGAAAACGAAAATTTTGTTTCAATTCAAGTAAAAAATTTAACCTTTTGGAAACAGTTAATATTTTGAGGATTAAATTTTTAATTTGACTTTAGAATGGACAAAAAAGGCTGTTTTCGTTCCGCAAATAATTAAAAAAAATATCTTTCATTTTTCTTATCACTATAAAATAGGAATTCCCATGGACTATACAGTCTTAAAAAACAAGAAATACACACCAGACCTCAAAACAAAAATCATTCCATTTTCTCCTGAATATGCAAAAGGAATAGCTGAGCTGACCTATTCTGTTTACAATGATTCATACCCTGCAAAATACTGGTATGACCAGGAACAATTAATAACCCTTCATGAAAAAGGCAATATACACAGCCTCATTGGGATTAATGAAAAAAATGAAGTAGTAGGCTGCATTGCCATGTATAAAAGCAGTGCTCCATATGAAAAGCTTAAGGAAGCCGGAATGATAATGACCGAATTTTCATACAGGGGTGCAAAACTTATTTCAGAACTTGCATCAGCAATGCATGATTATTTCAAACGTGAAAATTCCATTGAGGCAGTATACGGTGAGGCAGTATGCAATCATACAATAACTCAAAAAATGTCAGACTCTTCTGGATTTAAAGTTACAGCAGTTGAAGTAGCTCTTGTACCGCCTTCTGACAGTATGGGAAAAGAGAACAGAATCAGTGAAAGAATTGCCTGTGTTTACTCCTGCTCTATAAAGGATAACAAAGACTTTGTTCCAGTTTATCTGCCTGAGATTTATGAAAATATATTATCAGAGATTTACTCTTCCATTAATCTTAAAAGAAATCTGAAAAAAGATATAAATAAACCTGAAGAAACCAAAACGATTTCAGAAATTGAAGAATATCCCGGACCAAAAGTCAAAAGAGTGAATATATCAAAAACAGGCACAGACTTTAAAACCTTTATTGAAAAATCAGTTATAAATGGAGACTTTGAGGTTATTCAGGTTTTTATTTCACTTTCAAGGCACGGGGTAAATGATTTGTGTATGGAACTGAAAAAACACGGATTTTACTTTGGTGGAATAATGCCGGTCTGGTTTGGTGATGACGCAATACTTATGCAGAAAACTCCAGACCACTTCAATGAAATTAAAATTTATTCTGATATGGCCAAAAAAATCCTCAACTTTTCAATTTCAGATTATAATGATTCTCAAAGGATAAAAAATGGAAAAAATTTATAAAAAAATCTTTTTCCCCTCAGATACAATACTTTCAGACTCTGTAAATTTTGTTGAAAAAAACTCTGTTGCTTTGGGATGCGACAAAAAAACAGCACTCAAACTAAGGCTTTCATGTGAAGAAATTATTTCAGCATTATATAAAGATAACAAAAATTTAAATCCTGCTGAAATTTCAATTGAAAACAAAGCTGACAGAACTGTTCTTTCAATTAAAATTTCTCCACTTAGCCTTGACTTAAAGGCATTTAATCTTGCATATAAGCCTGACCTTGAAAGTCAAAAAATAAATAATCTTGGCCTTGCCATTGCTTCAAGATATGTTGATGACTTTTCCATGGAAGAACTTCAATTTGAAAAAATTCTTATAAATTTTTCGGTTAACAAAAAATATGAAGCAAAAATTAAAGACATTGAATCTCCGGGAGAAATCAATTTTTACAGGCTTGTAAAACCTTCCAGAGAACTGATAATGGAGTTTGGATCTCTTTTAAACAAGGTTTACAAAACATTTGATTTTTACCCTGATTTTTTTCATCCCCAAAGACTTAATGATCTTTTAAGCTTTGGAGAACTTTCAGCAGTTATTTCAGTAAATGAAAACAACAAGGTTACAGGAGGTGCATTTGCCATTCCAACAAGACCACAAATGCTTGAGTTTTTTGGTCCCTTTGTATTCAGTTTAAATAAAAAAAATGAAACAGCAAAAGACCTTGCCTGCCATTTGCTTGAAAAAGTTGCAAGGAAAAATTACAAGGGAGTTTTCTGTACTTTTTATGACAATTCATATTTTCCTGAAAAATATTTCATTCCCACAGGAAAAATCCAGAATAAAAATCTGCAAAAAACCGCCTGGTATTTCCCGCTTTCAGATGATGAAGGAGGAAAAACATTTATCCATCCATCCATTAAGGATTATGTCTTAAACTCAATTGAAAAGCAGGATCTGCCCCGTGATATTCATATTATTGAAACTGATAGTGTTCCCGAAATAAAATCAAGTGTTCTTGCTTCAAAAATTTCAAGGCAGACCAAAACTTCAGCAGTTAAAATACTTTTATCCGGCAGTGACTTTGAAGAAAATATCGATATACATATGGATTATTTCAAGGACCTTGGAATTGAAAACTTTACAGTTGACCTTGATCTCTGTGACAAATTTCAGGCTCTTGCTTCTCCGGTTTTAATAAAAAAAGGTTTTAAACCTTCAATTTTTCTTCCCTGCGGTGCAAAGGGAGACCTTCTAGTCATGAGCAAAACAATTTCTTTTACAGGAGATGAAAATTGAAAGAATACCCTTCCATGCTTGTTCCTGATTTTGTTAAGGAATTTGAGCCATATATTCCCTCAAAACCAGACCATATTTTAAAAAAATACTATAAAGTTTCAAAGCTTCACAGATTAAACAACAATGAAAATCCCCTTGGCCCGCCAAAGGGTGCTATAAAGGCATTAAACAGCTTAAAACCAAAGGAAATGGCAATTTATCCAAGCGGAGATGCATATGATTTAAAGGAATTCATTGCAAAAAACTTAAACCTTCATCCAGACCAGATAATTCTTGGAAATGGAGCAAACGAAATAATTCAGTTTGTCATAAAAACCTATTGCAGCCAGGGAGACAACATAATTACCGGAGATAAAACCTTTGCTGTATATGAATGGGTTGCAGAATTTTCAGGAATTGAAGCAAGACTTACTCCAATGAAAGAAAATGGTTTTGACCTTGATGCAATGCTTGCATTTATGGATGAGCGTACAAAAATATTTTTTATCTGTAATCCAAATAACCCCACAGGAACCTATGTTGATAAAAAAACACTTGAAAAATTTCTTGAAAGCGTTGATGGAAAAGCAATTGTAGTTTTAGACGAAGCTTACTGCGAGTTTGTTGAAAAAGATGACTTCCCAAACGGAGCAAAACTTGTTGATAAATACAAGAACCTTCTTGTTTTCAGAACTTTTTCAAAAATGTATGGTCTTGCAGGGCTTAGAATAGGATATCTTATAGGAAGCCGTGAAGCAGTTTATGATGTATGCAGGACAAGAATAGTCTACTCAATAAATTCTGCTGCACAGGCAGCTGCAATTGCAGCCTTTGGAGACACAGACCACATAAAAAAAACCAATGACCTTGTAAAAACCGGTAAAGCTGTAATTATTCCAAGACTTAAATCACTTGGACTTGAAGTAATAAACGGAGAAGGAAACTATGTGATTGCAGGACTTCCATTTAATGATCAGCTTGCATATAGAAAACTCATAAAAAAAGGGTATATGGTCAGGACAATGACTTCTTTCAGGTTTCCAAATCATATAAGAATTACCATAAGGGAAAAAGATGTAATGGAAGGTCTTTCAACTGCAATGGAAGAATTGATTTATGAAATGACTAATTTTTATTCCGTTGCCTGAAGCAAAAGGCAGTTTTTGTTGAGCAACTAACTATAAAATATATGAGCCTTAATGAATAAAACTCATCCTAAAAACCTAAAAAAAATTACTGCATCACTTATAGCCGGACTTTTTCTTGCTGGTATAGATATGTCAGTTGTAAATGTAATGCTTCCTGTTCTTTCAAAATCATTTCAGGTTTCAATTGATGCTGCAGCAGTAATTATTACTGTTTATGTGGGAATAATGGCTGCAACCCAGCTTTTTTTCGGAAGATGTTCAGATATTTTTGAAGCTGAAGGATTATTTTTTACAGGAATTCTTATTTTTACATTCAGTTCTTTTTTGTGTGCTATTTCTTTTGAGTTTCACTGGCTGATTCTTTCAAGGATTCTGCAAGGGCTTGGAGGTGCAATGGCAGCTGCTGCATCGGGAGCAGTAATTTTACGAAATTATCCCCATGAAAAAATCGGATCAACACTTGGGCTAATGATGATGGCTGTTGGCATTGGAAACGCATGCGGGCCTCCACTTGGCGGAATTATGCTCATGCATTTTTCCTGGCACTGGATTTTTGCAGCTCAGGTTCCAATTGGAATTTTGAGCTGCGTTCTCATTGGTTTTAAAGGCTTCAAAAAAATCAATTCAGATAAAAATATGCAAAAAGGTTTTGATCTTAAAGGCACATTTTTAAGCATGGCTTTGCTTGTTTTTTTCCTTGGTTTTCTTTTCAAGCTGTCTGCACTTGATATAAAAAATTTTTATACCTTTGCACTGATGTCTGGTTTTATTTTAAGCGGTTTTGTTTTTTATAGGCATGAAAAAAAATATCCCTGCCCTCTTGTAAGGTTTTCAGTATTTAAAGAAAAAATATTCAAAAATGCATTTTTCCTGAAACTTTTTATTCTCATGATAATGCAGGGCTGGGTAATTATTTTTCCTTTTTTCATGGTAAAGGTCTGGAACCTTGAGACAGACAAAGTTGGAGCGGTTCTCATGATTCTTTCGGCTGTCATGTTTGCAGCAACTCCTGTTGCAGGAAAACTTTCTGACAGGGCAGTTGAATGGAAAGTAATGAATTTTGGCTTTTTTCTGGTTATTTGTGCACTACTTTCTTCTTTTATGCTCAAAAACGAGCCTTCCTTTTTTCTTCTTATACCTTTGATGGCTTTTTTTGGACTTGGAATGTCTTCATTTCTTGTTGCAAGTTCATCAATAATTTTAAAATCTGCCCCAAAAGGTGAAGAAGGAATGTTTTCAGCCTTTAACACCCTTCTTATGCCAATTGGATCAGCTATAGGAAGTACATTATTTTCAGGTCTTTATATGACAGGAACAAATTACGGCGGACAGTTTTTCGGTTTTAGAACAGCAGTTTCTGGAATGTCTTGCATTGGTTTAATTATATTTATTATTCTTTTTTTTAAAACAAAGAATAAATAAATTTATTCCATATCAAGTTTTGAAAGCCTGTATCTAAAAGATCTGAAACTTACATTTAGAAGCCTGGAAGCTTTTTTCTTATTGCCTTTTGTAATTTCAAGGGCCTTTAAAAGATAACTTTTTTCAGTTTCAGCAAGAATTTCATCTAAATTTACTCCTGCTTCAACTGAATTAAGGTCAAAACAAAAATCAGAAGACAATAATTTTTTTTCACCATAAAAAGAGTCTTCCGCTTTTGACAACCCTCTTTTGTGAAATGAAAGGGAAAGGCTTTCTGGAAGAATAATATTTGTTGATGATAGTGCAACGCTTCGCTCAATTATATTTTCAAGCTCCCTTACATTTCCTGGAAAATCGTATTTCTGCAAAAGGTCAAGTGCGTAGGAAGAAAGTTTTGATATTTTTTTACCTGTTTCCTTTGAATACTTGTCCATAAAATGTTGGGCAAGGGTTTTTACATCCTCTTTCCTTTCCCTTAAAGGAGGAATTCTAAGCTCAATAACATTTAAACGGTAAAAAAGATCTTCCCTGAATCTTCCTTCAATAACCTCTTTTTCAAGATTTCTGTTAGTTGCACAAATAATTCTAACATCTATGTTAAATTCAATATGCCCTCCAACCGGCTTAATTTTTTTTTCCTGTACTGCTCTTAAAAGCTTTACCTGAAGAGTAATTGGGAGCTCTCCTATTTCATCAAGAAAAAGAGTTCCCTTATTTGCAGCTGCAAAAAGACCTTTTTTGTCTTTTTCTGCTCCTGTAAAAGCACCTTTCACATACCCAAAAAACTCACTTTCCATTAAATTTTCAGGGATTCCACCACAATTTATTACAACAAAAGGGAAATCTTTTCTTTCGCTGTGCTCATGAACAGCCCTTGCAATAAGCTCTTTACCTGTTCCTGATTCTCCGGTTATCATTATATTGGTTTTTGTCGGGGCAACCTTTTCAATTTTTTTATAAATATCTACCATTTTAAGGCTTGAACCCACAATCCTGTTAAAATAAATATTCTGCTTCAGGCTTTTTTCAATATCTTCCCTGTCCCTTTCAACTGATTTCATTTCAAGTGCTCTTGAAAGTGCATTTAAAAGATCATCATTATCAAAGGGCTTTGGAAGATAGTCATAGGCTCCGTTATTCATTGCCTCAACTGCATTTTCAGTTGTTGCATATGCAGACATCATTATAACTGTAATATCAGGATATTTTTTCCTTGCGTGTTTTAAAACCTCTATTCCGCTTATATCACCAAGTCTTATATCACATAAAATCAGATCAAACAGTGCGTCATCAACTGCATTAATTGCAGCTTGGCCGCTGTCAGCCGTAAATGTAATATAATCCTGTCTTGAAAGAATTATTTCAAGAAATTCTCTTATTCCCTCATCATCATCTGCAATAAGAATTTTTTTTCTTTCATCAAATGAATCAATCAATTTTGTCTTCTCCAGATAATATCTCCATTTTTAATTGTATACTCGCAAATTCCCTTTAATTTTTTCCCAATAAAAGGTGAATTTTTACTTTTTGAAACAAAGCCTTCTCGGGTTACAATCCACTCAAAATCAGGATTTACTATTGTAATATTTGCTTGGTTTCCTTCAAAAAGTGAATTATTAATACCAATAACTTTTCCTGGATTTATACTCATTTTTTCTGCAAGTTCTTCCATTGAAAGAATACCTGAAAAAACAAGATTAAGACTTAAAGCAAGTGATGTTTCAAGTCCTGTTATTCCAAAGGCTGCCTCTTCAAAAGGAACAATTTTTTCTTCATCAGAGTGAGGTGCATGATCTGTTGCAATTATATCAATTGTATTGTCTTTCAAGGCTTCAATAATTGCAAGTCTGTCAGATTCAGTCCTTAAGGGAGGATTCATTTTTGCATATGTATCAAACAAGTCTATGGCATCTTCTGTAAGGGTAAAATAATGGGGTGCAGTTTCTGCTGTTACCTTTGTTCCACTTTTTTTTGCATTTCTTATTATTTCAATAGTTTTTTTGGCACTTACATGGGCAATATGAACTGAATAATCTACAAGAGAACCTACTTCAATATCACGTTTTACTCCAAGACTTTCAGCTGAGTCAGGAATTCCTGTAAGTCCAAGTCTTGTTGACACTATTCCTTCATTCATAACTCCTTTGCCTGAAAGTGAAAGTTCTTCACTGTGGCATATAACAGGAAGCTCAAATGCCTTTGCATATTCAACAGCCCTTCGCATTACGCCTGAATCAGTTACAGGTCTTCCATCATCTGAAAGTGCAATTGCACCAGCCTGTTTAAGTTCTCCATAGTCACAGATTTCTTCTCCCTTGAGTCCTTTTGTAAGTGATGCAATTGGATGCACATTGGAAAAACCGGCCTTTAAAGCCTTGTCTTTTATAAAAGCTGTTATTGAAGGGGAATCATTAACAGGATTGGTGTTTGGCATGCAGCAGATATCTGTAAAACCGCCCTTTGCAGCTGCCTTTGCACCGCTTTCTATTGTCTCCTTATATTCCTGGCCAGGCTCTCTTAAATGAACATGAACATCAATTAAGCCTGGAAAAACATACATTCCACTGGCATCAATAACTTTATCAGCATCTTTTTCTTCACTGGAAATTTCTTTTATTATTTTATCTTCAATATAAATATTAGTTTTTTGTTCACCTTTACCAAAAACAAGGCAGGTACCGTTTTTAATCAGAATTCTCATTTTTTGAACCTCCGGATACAAGATAAAATAAGGCCATTCTAAGGGCAACTCCGTTTGAAACCTGCTCATTTATTACTGAAATTTCACTGTCTGCAAGTTCTGGAGTTATTTCAACACCACGGTTTACAGGACCTGGGTGCATGACAAGTACATCTTTTTTTGCATTTTTCAGATTTTCCCTGTTAAGCCCAAAAAACCTGGAATATTCCCTGTCAGTTGAAAAAAGATTTGCACCCTGTCTTTCCTTTTGAATCCTGAGCATTATCACTGCATCAGCATCTGAAAGTGCTTCTTCCATTGATCTGCTCACACTTACCTTGAATTCTTCCTCAATTTTAAAGGGAATCATTGAGGGAGGGCCAAAAACTTTTACGTTATTTCCAAGTTTTACAAGTCCTCTCATATTTGATCTTGCAACCCTTGAATTGGAAATATCGCCGATAATTGCAATATTTAATCCTGTAAGAGTCTTTTTTTTCTCCCTTATTGTCATCATATCAAGAAGTGCCTGGCTTGGATGTGCGTGTCTTCCGTCTCCTGCATTTAAAATGGAGCATTTTAAAAATTTTGAAAGAAAATGTGGGGCACCGGACATTGAATGCCTCATGACTAAAATGTCTGGTTTCATTGCTTCAATTGTTCTTGCAGTATCTAAAAGGGTTTCTCCCTTTTTCATGGAGCTTGACGATGCAGCAAGTGAAACAGAATCAGCACTTAATCTTTTTGCCGCAAGTTCAAATGAAAGTTTTGTTCTTGTACTTGGTTCCTGAAAAAAAAGAACTATTGTTTTCCCTCTTAATGCAGGTACTTTTTTTACAGGCCTTTCGTTTATTTCCTTCATTGAATCTGCTGTATCAAGAATAAATTCAATTTCACTGGCTGATAATGAATTAATATCAAGAATATTTTTTTTTTTAAATTCCATTAATTGCTGCTCTCAAAAGTGGTTAAAGCCTTTACAGGTTAAATTTGACAATTTTTCAAAAAAATTTGCCAAATACCTTATTGTTTTAAAGTTTTACTTATTTTAGCTGCTGAACGAAAACTGCCTTATTTGTCCATTCTAAATTAAGATTCAAAATTTAATCCTCAAAATACTAAATTTAATATAAAGCTTAAAATTTTCATCTTCTGAAACAAAATTATCGCTTTCGCCCAATCAGTATTTTAATAATAACTGAAACAAAAAATCCAAATATTAAATAAATTACTACTTAAGAATTTTTCCAATTCTTTTCCATCTCACTCCAAACCCGTTATTTTCCCATGACCAATAAAGAATAAAAGCTTCTCCTTTGAGTCTTTCATATTCTATACATCCAAGAAATCTGCTGTCTGTAGAATTATCCCTGTTGTCGCCCATCATGAAATAAGAATTATCCGGAACTGTTATTGGCCCAAAATTATCCCTTGGATTTAAAAAGCCTTTATAAATTTTAGGATCTTCATATTTTGCATAGGGTTCACTGGAAAATCTTTTATCATTTATATAAAGTTTTTTATTTCTTATTTCTATTTTATCGCCTGGAAGACCAATAACCCTTTTTATAAAATCCTTTGGGGGATCAACAGGTGCCTTAAAAACAACAATATCTCCTCTTTCAGGTTTTGAGACAGGAATAATTGTCTTGTTTGTAAAAGGCATTCTTACACCGTAAATAAATTTATTTACAAGTATGTGGTCTCCAATAAGAAGAGTATCAAGCATTGAACCGGAAGGGATTTTGTATGCCTGAACAACAAATGCCCTTATTATAAGGGCAAGTACAAGAGCAAAGATTATTGCTTCTAAATTTTCACGCAATACACCTTTTTTTTTCTTTTCTTTAATATTTTCGTTCATCTATTTGCGTCCTGAAATTAATAAAGTTTGTCTCCTGCCGGAAACTGGGGCTCTCCAAGTAAAAATTTGCCTTCACTTATGTTTTTCTTTAAAATCTCTGAAATTTCCCTTGCTTTTACCATACTGGAAAGTGGAACAGAAGGTATTTTTTTACCGTCAATTTCTATTTCTCCGCTTTTTAAATCTCCATAGCTGACTTTTTTTAAAATCTTTCCTGTAGCATTTGGATAATCTTCAGAATAATCAACAATCTGAGTATAGATATCACCATCTCTTACTGAAGTAAATTTTGCCATTTCCTCGTTTAAAACAGGTATTGGAATTCCCAGCCCAACCGCAAGAGAACAGCCGTATCCTCTTATGCTTACTCCCCTGAGCCATTTACCAGACATTTGCTTCAGGTCGCCTACAACAAAAAGAGTTGCTGAAGGTACGTCTGGAACCCCGTTTTCCCTTCTTGATGTCACAATTTTACTCTGGGTTCCCTGCCAGGTTACATAACCTGTTCCTCCTCCAAGAAAAATCCTTGTGCCAATACCTATTGTTCTAAGATAGGGATCATTTAAAAGAGGACTGAGCTGCCCTGCTGAGCAGTAATTTGCATTTCCCATTCTTGGCTTTAAAGTTCCCATGTATGTATAAATTGTTTTTTTGGAAAGGTTTACAGCACAATTATAATTTTGATAGGCATTTCTCGGGTTGCACAAAAGAGCATAGGGAAGCTCCGCAAGAGTTACTTCCTTTGTAAAACTTTTGTTTGGATAACAGTCAGTACCATAAGCTGAGCAGCACATTGAGACTTTTTTACCATTAACAAGATCTTCAATTACATGGCCTCCTCCATACCTGAAACTTCCGGGCCATACCTTATTTAAGGGATCTTCTTCAGACGGCTCTGTTGCACCAAGATAGCAGTCTACTGCTGCAAGTCCGCCATAGGCAGGAACTTTATTAAAACTTGCCTTTGAAAATTTGATTAAAGGATTTGACTGTCCTGTATTGATCATAAGCCCTGAAGAACACATAGGTGCAAATGTACCTGTTGTTACCACATCAATTTTTTTTGCAGCTTCAACCTCTCCCTCTTTTTCTACAATATCAATCATTTCCTCTGCGGTTACAACAACAGCTTCTCCAGCTTTTATCTTGTCGTTTATTTCCTTATAGGTCTTTTTTACTTTAAATTCTGTCATAAATTACCTCAAATTTATTTTGTGGAAAAGCCAAAACCTGGTCTTTCAAAAACCTATTGATAGGTCAGAACAAGGTCAAGTTTTGATGTAATATTATTTTTAATCCAGTTTGAATCAAGCCATTCTATTGGATCAACAAATCTTTTATTTATAAACATTCCAAAATGCAAATGATCTCCAACTGCCATTCCAGTTGTTCCAGTTCTTCCAAGCACCTGGCCTTTTTCAACCATATCCCCTTTTTTTACATTTGCCTGGCTTAAATGGGAATAACAGCTGAAAAGTCCAAATCCATGATCTATGGTAACAGTAAGACCGTAAATGCCGATTGATTTTACTTCAGCAACTATTCCATTATTTGCAGCAGGAACCGGTGCATTTGAAACAGAAGCCAGGTCAATTCCCATATGATAGGCATCATCAATTTTTTTATTTTTATAATAGTAAAATCTGTGATCTGCAAAACCTGCTCTTTTTGCGGAACCGCCCATCTGAATAAAGCCCTTGTCCCATAATTTTTCACGCTTTGTATTTTCTGAAACTTTTGTAAGCTCATCAGAATTTTGCTGCCTAAATTCATTGTTCACATAAAGAAATTTTTTCACAAGATCATCTGGATCATCTACAGGAACATTAAATTCAGGCATTTTCCATGCGAGAAAATTATCACTTATATTAATCCTGTCCTGCTTGAATGAAGCATTCCTGATATAATAAGGAAAACCTGCTTTTTTTTCATTGCCGGCCTTGTCAACTGCAACAAGGTAAATAGGCTTGTTATTTTCGTTCATGTGGTCAAGTGCAAAAAATGCTATTTTATAATGCGGGTCTTTGATAAAGCCTGAATAACCCGGGAAAAATTCCTCTCCAACCATTACTCCGTCTTTTGAATCAAGCTCTGAAACCTTGTAGCACACAAGGCCGGCACCTCCCGGCGTTATATAATGCTGCCTTGATATAAGGGAAATATTTGGGGGGGTAGTATCAATTATTACATCTTTTTGAAGGTAAAGTTTATTCCCCTTAAAAAATGACCTGAATGAAGAATCTCTTACAAGCAGCCTCAAAGTTGCCATGCTGTCTGCAAGACCAAGTTCCCTTGGGTTAAAATCTATATTTATTTCATAAGAATTTTCATTTGTTCCTTTAAAAAACCCTTTTGAATTAAAAATTTTTTTCTCAAGAAGAATTTCTCTTTCACCTGCATTGAGATAAAGATGAACTTCCTTAAGCCCCCTGCCCTGGTCTGCAACAGGTATAAAAATTTTGGTATTGTTTCCCATTGAAGTTGAAATTTCATCAAGAGAAGCAGACGGTATTTTTCCTTCAAATAAATAAATACGCCCAAAAACAAATAGTCCAATAATTATTAAAGACAGCAAAATCAGCCAAATTTTTTTAAAACTGCCTTTGCTTTTTTTTCCCATATTTCTTCTTACCACGATAACCTCCATTCCAAATTTTAAAAATTTTTTTATGAATATCAGCATGGTCAAGAGTTATCAAGTATATTATCTTAAAAATATTACAACCATGGCAGCCAATTCCAGCAGCCAAAATATATTGACATAAAAGCAATTGATTTTTATCTTTGTCAAATTAACAAGTCTTGGAGACAAATTTTATGATAAATATTTTCAAAGAAAAAAAACTATTTATAATTGCAGGCCCCTGTGTAATAGAAAAAAGAGAAATCCTTTTTCAGATTGCAGAAAAGCTTTGTGAAATAAGAGATGAGCAAAAAATTGAAATAATATTTAAAGCCTCATATGACAAAGCAAACAGAACATCAATCTCATCATTTAGAGGCCCTGGCAAATACGACGGCCTTAAATATCTCGAAGAGGTAAAAAACAAATTTAAACTTCCAGTAACATCAGATATTCATCATCCTGAAGATGCAGAAGCTGTAAAAGATGTTCTTGACATTATACAGATACCAGCCTTTTTGTGCAGACAGACAGACCTTATTTTAAAGGCTTGTGAAACAAAACTTCCTGTAAACATAAAAAAAGGACAGTTTCTTGCACCCTGGGATGTGAAAAATATAATTGACAAGGCCAAATCTACTGGAAACGATAAAATTATTATTACAGAAAGAGGAACAACCTTTGGCTACAACAATCTTGTTGTAGATTTCAGAGGTATTCCAATAATAAAAAAATTTGGTGTTCCTGTTGTTTTTGATGCTACTCACAGTATTCAGCTTCCAGGGGGACTTGGAAGTGCTTCATCAGGACAAAGGGAAATGGCTCCAGTCCTTGCAAAATCAGCAGTTGCAGCCGGAGCTGACGGAGTGTTCATGGAAATTCACCCAGACCCTGACAAGGCACTTTGTGACGGCCCTAATTCCTTATATCTTGATAAAGTTCAAAACCTTATAAAAACTCTTATAAAAATACAAGAGGCTTCCATTGAATAGACTTTTACCTATTTTTAAAAAAACTGAGCTTCTTTTACTTGATGTTGACGGTATTTTAACTGATGGAACAATAACATATACTTCAAACGGAGAAGAACTCAAAAGTTTTTCAGTAAAAGACGGACTTGGGATAAGGCTTTTACAGATTGCAGGCATAAAAACAGCTGTTGTAACAGCAAGACAGTCTGAAATGGTATCAAGAAGATGTAAAGAGCTTTCAATCAGCCCTGTATTCCAAAATATTAAGAAAAAAAATGAAGTTATAAATATAATAGAAAATGAGCTGAATATTAAAAAAGAAAATATCTGTTTTATGGGGGATGATCTTGTTGACATTTCTATTATGAATATTTGCGGAATTCCTGTAACAGTACCGGATTCCTGCGAAGAAGTTAAAAACAAGGCTTTATATATTACTCAAAAAAACGGAGGAAAAGGTGCTGTTAGAGAAGTATGTGAATTGATTTTAAAGTCTAAATGTCTTTATGAAAGTGTGATAAACACTTTTATCTGCACGGAGAATCATAATTGAATTCAAAATTTTTTTCAGTTTTTTTATTTTTAATATTTTTTTTAAACCCATACATAAACACAGCCCTATGCAGCCAGGAATCCATTAAAATTTCAAATCTTTCACACAATATTTCATCTAAAGGAAAACTTTTATATAAAATTAATGCCAAATCCGGAATTATGGATGATTTTTCCTCAAAAACCATAAATCTTGATTTAGTTGAAATTGAACTTTTAGAAAACAATTTCCCTGGCTTTAAAATTTTTGCAGACAAAGGTAAACTCAACACAAAAGACAAAAATCTTGAACTTTACCAAAATATTAACGGGTTTAATGACCAATATAAAATTTCATGTGATAAACTTTTTTTCAAAAATGATAAAAAAATGATATATCTTGATGGAAACATAAAAATAATTTCAGCATTAAACTCTTTTTCATCTGAAAAAGGTGAAATAGACATTGAAGCAAATACCATAACTTTAAAAAAAAACGTAAAAGGTATTTTAAATGAGTTTTAAAAAAATTGTTTTAAAAACACTGATTATTTTATTTGTGCTTTCTTCTGTCTGTGCAGGCCAGCCTGAAAAAAAATCAGAACCAGTAAATATCAAGGCTGATTCAATGAAACTAATTCAGGAAAAAAATATCAGTGTATTTTCAGGAAATGTTACAGTTATTAAAGGTAAAACAACAATAACCTGCAATGAGCTTATTGTTCACTATAAAAATTCACAATCCGACAATAAAAATCCAGACAGAAATTCATTTGACACAATTGAGGCAAAAGGAGATGTTAGGATTCAAATGGACGATAAAAAGGCAAAGGCTGAAAACGCTGTTTTTCATTCAGAAGATGAAATTCTTGTTCTTTCAGGAGGAAGGCCCGAAATAATCGAGCTTGGCAACAAAATTACAGGCGATACAATAACCTATTTTATAAAAACAGGTGTAATGGAATTTGGTACAAGCTCAAGCTCCCAGGTAGAAGCAACCTTTACAAATGAATAATATGAAAACTTTGCATCTAAAAAATCTTGAAAAATCATATGGAAAAAGAAAAGTAGTTTCAGGTGTAAATATATCTATAACTACATCTTCAATAACAGGACTTCTTGGCCCAAACGGTGCAGGGAAAACAACAACATTTAATATGGCTGTAGGTCTTATCAGCCCTGACAGCGGCAATGTGCTTTTAGACCATCTTGATATTACCAAATATCAAATATATAAAAGAGGCAAAAAAGGAATCGGCTATCTTCCCCAGGAAGCATCAATCTTCAAAAAACTTTCTGTTTGTGACAATCTTAAAATAATACTTGAACACTATAAATTAAAAAAAAATGAAATTGACTCCAAAATAGATTCTCTTTTAAATGAGTTTAATATTAAAAAACTAAAAAATCAAAAGGCTGAAAGCCTTTCAGGAGGTGAACGAAGAAGACTTGAAATATGCAGGGTTTTGTCAACAGATCCTGATTTTGTTCTTTTAGATGAGCCTTTTGCAGGAGTTGATCCCATTGCTGTTTCAGATCTTCAGGAAATAATCTCATACCTTTCAAAAAAAAATATTGGAGTTCTTATTTCAGACCATAATGTAAGAGAAACCTTAGGAGTTTGCGATACAGCCTATATTATAAACAATGGTCAGATCATAAAAAGCGGAACACCTGAAGAGGTTGCAGATGATGAAATTGTAAAAAAAACTTATCTTGGAAAAAACTTTAAAATGTAAAAACAAGTGATTAACTTTATTTTAAAAACATATAAAGAAAAAATAAATTATGGCCTTTGAATTAAGACAGGATCTAAAATTATCTCAGCAGCTGGTAATGACGCCCCAGCTTCAGCAGGCAATAAAGCTGCTTCAGCTTTCTAGAATAGAACTTATTGAAACTATTCAGCAGGAACTTATTGAAAATCCTGCACTTGAAGAAAAAATTCTGGATGAATCAAATTCAAATGAAGAAACTTTAAAAGAAACTGTTTCAGATGACAAAGCAATTGAGCTAAAGGAAGATAAATTCCCAAATGAAACTGACTGGGAAAACTACATTGAAGAATACAATACTCCAGGAAGAATGAATTTTGATCCTGAAACAAAAGAAGGTCCTAATTATGAAGCATTTACATCAAAAAAAGACAGCCTTGAAGACCATCTTTTGTGGCAGTTTAAAATGCTTTCACCTACAGAAGAAGAAGAAAGAATAGCAACTGCAGTAATAGGGAATCTTGATTCAGACGGATATTTAAAGATTGATATAGAAGAAATATCAAAAATTTCAGGTGCTGATATTGAAGACACTGAATATATTCTTGAAACAATGCTTCAGACCCTTGACCCGCCTGGAGTATGTTCAAGAAGCCTTGAAGAATGCCTGTTAAATCAGCTTAAACTTTTAAATATAAAAGATTCTACTCTTGAAGAACTCATAAAAAATCACTTAAACGATCTTGGAAATAATAAAATTAAAAATATTGCAAAAGAAATGGGTATATCAACTGACCTTGTTATGCATTATGCAGATATTATAAGGTCCCTTGAACCAAAACCAGGAAGATCTTTTTTTGATGAAACTTCAAATTATGTTACCCCTGATATTTATATTTACAAGGAAAAAGACGGATTTATAATTGTACTAAATGATGACGGCTTTCCAAATCTTCACATTAACCCTTATTATGAAAAAGCAGTTTCTAATTCAGCAGAACAGATTGACAGGGACACAAAAAGCTATTTAAAGGAAAGAATAAGGTCAGCCTCAGGACTTATAAAAAGTATTTATCAAAGGCAAAGAACAATTTACAGAGTGACAGACTCCATATTAAAACACCAAATGGAATTCTTTGAAAAAGGCATTGAATATTTAAAGCCAATGGTTTTAAATGATATAGCTGAAGATCTTGAAATGCATGCTTCAACTATAAGCCGTGTAACAACTAATAAATATGTATATACTCCCCAGGGAGTATTTGAACTCAAATTCTTTTTTAACAGCTCTATATCAAAAAAAGGAGGGGATTCCATTGCATCTGTCAGCGTACATGATAAAATAAAAAAAATAGTTGAAGAAGAGGATTCAAAAAAGCCTTTAAGTGATGACAAGATTGCCAAAATTCTTAAATCACAGGGAATCAATATTGCAAGAAGAACAGTGGCAAAGTACAGGGAGGCTTTAAGGATTCTCCCTTCAAGCAAACGTAAACAATACTAGGGAGGTGTATGTATGAACACTTCTGTGTCTTTCAAGAACATTGAACCATCTGACGCATTAAGAGACTATGTTGAAAAGAAACTTGAAAAAATTGAAAAAAGACTCGACGCACCTGCAGAAGCTGAAGTTGTATTTACAGTGGAAAAAATAAGACATATCACAGAAATAAGACTCCGCAGCGATAAGCTTCATATAAACGCAAAAGAAGAGTCTGAAGACATGTATTCTTCCATAGATCTTGTCCTTGAAAAAGTAAAAAGGCAGATCAAAAGTACAAAAGAAAAAATGCAGGAAAAAAGACCTGGCAACAAAGATGGAATTAAAGGAGAAGACCTTCTTCCTGATGAGCCTTTAACCGATCTCGAATAAACTTTAATAATATAAACTAACCCCCTATATTAAAGCCGTTTTCAAAGTTTGGAAACGGCTATTTTTTTTGATATTGAATCAGTTTTTAGTCAGTTGATGAACCAAAACGGTCTTTTTTGTCCATTTCGACGTCAGATTCAAACCTTAATAATGTACCCTAAAGGTTAAATTTTCATCTTCCTTGAACTGAGCAAAAAATTCTCGTTTTCGGCCAATTACTAGTTAAATGCAATACCTCTGCTGAAACTGCCGTATTAAAAATATCCGGACAAAAAAACATAAGTCTTTTATATTTTTTTAAATATAACCATTTAAATTAATATGAAAAATTTAATTTGAAAAATATGAAATGCTCAGTTTAGGTTGCTAATAAAATCAATAGATGTTAGAAAATCCCTTTAAATATATGATTTTATTTTTTTAATAAAAGTGAGGATTTTATCTGAAAAAACGGGTTATTTAAAAAACAAAAAAAATGATGGTTTCAGGCTAAATTGGTTGTCAATCTGACCTGAAAACTGTGAAAATTATTTTATTAACTTTAAAAGTACCTTAAATTATTATGAAACTAAAAAATTATATACTGCCTGAATTTATCATAATGGATCTTGAGTCCAGGGATAAAAAAGCAGTTCTTGAAGAACTTAGCAAACCTCTTTCTGCTTATTCTAAAATTGAAAATGATGAACTTGTAAAAATTTTACTTGAAAGGGAAAGACTTGGCAGCACAGGAATAGGGAGCGGAATCGCAATCCCCCATGGAAAAGTCAAAGGCCTAGACAGTCTTATGATAGGGTTTGGACTAAGTAAAAACGGTGTAAATTTTGAATCAATGGATGACAAACCAGCTTTTATTTTTTTTGTTATAGTCACCCCCGAAGATTCAACAGGAGATCACCTAAGAGTTCTTGCAAAAATTTCTAAATTATTAAGAGATAATAATTTAAGAGATCAAATAAAAAATGCTTCGTCTTATGAAGATATTATTCAAATTATAAATGAAAACGATGCAGATGACTAAAATCGAAATAAATAAATGAAGAATACTCCAATAATTATAATCACAGGCGAATCAGGATCAGGCAAATCAGTAGCACTTAATGCCTTTGAAGACTGTGGATTTTATTGTGTTGACAATATGCCTGCAGCACTTCTTCCTAAATTTTTAGAACTGCCCTTAAGCAAAGAACCTGAAGAAATTGCAGGAATTGCATTTGGAATGGATTTAAGGGAAAAAGGATTTATAAGGGATTATCCTGAAATTTTTTCATTTCTTAAAGAAAATGACTATTTTCATAAAATAATTTTTCTAAAAGCATCTGAAGAAACTCTTATAAAAAGATACAGCCAGACAAGGCGTCATCATCCATTCTCAAAAAATACAAATCTTTTAGAAGGAATCAGGTGCGAAAAAAAACTGCTAACAACTCTTGAAACAGAATCAGATATTGTAATTGATACTTCAAACCACACAGTTCATGAGCTCAAAGCAGAAATTTCATCAATTGCATCTGGTTATACAACAATTAAAGAAATGAGAATTGATTTTATATCCTTTGGTTTCAAATACGGGGTACCAAAGGACATAGATCTTCTTATAGATGTAAGATTCCTTCCAAACCCATATTTTGTTACAGAACTAAAAGACCAAACCGGTGAAGATGAAGAAGTCAAAAAATTTGTTTTAAATAACCAAAGAGCAAAGAAATTTTTAAAAAAATATACTGAACTCCTTGACTATTTGATACCGTTATATAAAAGAGAAGGCAAGGCTTATTTAACCCTCGGAGTTGGCTGCACTGGAGGAAAGCACAGGTCTGTTGCTGTTTCCAGATATTTATTTGAATATATAAGCAGGCATGCTGCCAAATCCGGAATTTTACACAGAGATATAACTCGCCAGCAATAAAGAGGCATTATGATAGGAATTATAGTTGTAACCCACGGTAATCTAGGCAAAGCACTTATTGAAACTGCCGAAATGATAACTGGAACAAAAATTGAAAACTGCATTGACGTTTCCATTAATGTTAATGAAAACGCCGATGGCTTGCGTGATAAAATAAAAAAAGCCATAAAAAAAGCTGACAATGAACAAGGCATAATCATTTTAACAGATATGTTTGGAGGAACGCCTTCAAACCTAAGTTATTCATTTCTTGAGGAAGGTAAAACTGAAGTTTTATCAGGGATCAATCTGCCTGTTTTAATAAGGGCATCTGAACTAAGAAAAAAACTTGAAGTTTCAGAAGTTGCCCAACGTATAGAAACTTTTGGAAAAAAAAGTATCTCTCTTGCTAGTGGAATTTTAAAAGGTAATCCAAGAAGTGTCTGATGAAATAATTAAAATTCAAAATGCTTCTAAAAAAGATATTGGCATTTTATATCAGGCTGAACTCAAATTATTTAAAAAACCATGGTCAGTAAAAAATTTTGAAGATGAATTTGAACTGCCTGAAAAGAACTTTAAAATAGCAGTTTCAAAAAGCCGCATTTGCGGCTTTTCAGTTTCAAGAACAATAATTGATGAACTTCATATTTTAAAAATTTGCACATTCAAAGGGTATGAACGTAAAAGCATTGGCACTCAGCTTTTAAATTTTATCATAAAAGAATCTAAGGCAAACATGTGTTTTCTTGAAGTTGATCAAGATAACTTAAAAGCTTTATCTTTTTATAAAAAAAACGGTTTTAAAATAGCCGGTAAGAGAAAAAATTATTACGGAGAGGGCTTTGATGCCCTAAATATGACAAAAGATTTATCCGGAGGGAATTAAATGACTGTCAGAATAGGAATTAACGGTTTTGGTAGAATCGGCAGATCTATACTTAGAGCAGCAATTGAAAAAAAAAATGTTGAAATTGTTGCGATCAACGACCCTGCACCACTTGAAACAATGGCTCACCTGATAAAATACGATTCTGTCCACGGTATTTTAAATGCAGATGTATCAACTGATAAAGAACATTTAATAATCAACGGCAAACAAATAGCATATTCGAGCCAAAAAGACCCTTTACTTTTGCCATGGAAAAAATTTGAAATTGATGTTGCAGCTGAATGTACAGGTATATTCAAAGATAGAAAAGATGCATCAAAACATATTGATGCCGGAGCAAAAAGGGTAATTATTTCTGCACCTTCAAATGATCCAGATATTACAATTGTTCTAGGGGTTAATGAAGAAATTTTTGATCCAAAAAAACATATGATTGTTTCAAATGCATCATGCACAACCAATTGTCTTGCACCTGTTGCAAAAGTTTTAAAGGACAATTTCGGCATAAAACAGGGATTTATGACAACTGTTCACTCATATACAGGAGCTCAAAATATTCTGGATGCACCACACAAAGACCTTAGACGTGCAAGAACAGCTGGAGTCTCAATGGTTCCGACAACTACAGGTGCAGCAAAAGCTGTAGGAATTGTGATCCCGGAACTGAAAGGAAAACTAAGCGGCCTTTCAATGAGAGTTCCAACACCTAATGTTTCAATAATTGACTTTGTCATAAATACTCAAAAAAAAGGATTTACAAAAGAAGACATTAATAACGCACTTAAACAAGCCTCTGAAACAAAAATGAAGGGAATACTTGGGTATTGTGAAGAACCTCTAGTATCCATAGACTTCAACGGCAGCAGACTATCTTCAATTGTAGACTCACTTTCAACAAATGTAATAGATGATATGGTAAAGGTGCTTTCATGGTATGACAATGAAACAGGTTATTCAACAAGAATGATTGAACTAGCCGCCTTTATTGGCAAGAAAAAGTAAATTACGGAGAAAAAAATGAACAAAAGAAAATGCTTGATAGCCGGAAACTGGAAAATGCACAAAACACCTGAAGAATCAGTAAAAGAGGCGTTAAAACTTGTCTCTATGCTTGATGAAAAGGATTTTGAAAAAAATGACATAATGATTGCTCCGCCTTTTACATCGCTTTATCTGGTATCAGAATCAATAAAAAATAAAAATATATCACTTGGTGCCCAAAATATTTATTTTGAAGCTCAGGGAGCTTATACAGGTGAAATTTCACCACAGATGGTCAAATCCTGCGGCTGTTCTTATGTGATTTTAGGACACTCAGAAAGAAGGCAAATTTTTAATGAAACAGATGATTTTATAAATAAAAAGATTTCTTCTGCAATATCAGCAGGTTTAATCCCAGTATTTTGTATTGGAGAAACAAAATCTGAAAGAAATTCAAATAAAACTCTAAATGTTCTTGACAAACAGGTGCAAAACGGATTAAAAGCCATTTCCGTAAGCACGGGTAACGAGCTTGTAATTGCATACGAACCTGTCTGGGCAATTGGTACTGGTGAAACAGCCTCCCCTGAACAAGTTGAAGAAGCTCATTTTAATATCCGCAAGCTCATTGAAAAAATTTATAATAAAAATGTTGCTGATAATATAAAAATACTGTATGGTGGCAGCGTTAAATCGGGGAATGCAAACGAATTGCTTTCACTTGAAAATGTTGACGGAGCCCTTGTAGGCGGAGCAAGTCTCAAGGCAGAAGATTTTACTGGAATAATTAAAGCTTAATGGTATAATATTATGACAATTTTTCTTGTTACCATACATATAATAGCCTCAATCATGATTATCATCATGGTTCTGCTTCAGGCAGGAAAAGGATCAAGCCTTGGTGCAGCTCTAGGGGGAGGAAGCAATCAGACATTGTTTGGCCCAACTGGATCAGGCAATATTCTGACTAAAATAACAACTGGTCTTGCCATTGTTTTTATGTTGACATCTATTTCATTAGCTTATATGTCAGGTAAGTCTACTTCAAGTTCAGTAGTAGATAAAATTAAACAGGAAGCACCTTTACAGACCAATTCAGTTTCAGAAACATCAAATGAAACTGCTGAAAAAGAGGCATCAAATTAAGCCGCCGAAGTGGTGGAATTGGTAGACACGCAGTGTTGAGGGCGCTGTGGGAAAGTCCCGTGCCGGTTCGATTCCGGCCTTCGGCACCAGGCAGCACAAATATAAATTTAGTTCTTTAAAATAGTTTTCATGGTGGGGTTCCCGAGTGGTCAAAGGGATCAGACTGTAAATCTGACGGCTCAGCCTTCGAAGGTTCAAATCCTTCCCCCACCACCAACATAAGGGTCATTAACTCAGTCGGTAGAGTATCTGCCTTTTAAGTAGAGAGTCGTTGGTTCGAGTCCAACATGACCCACCATGCGTCCCCATCGTCTAGCTCGGTCCAGGACACCGGCCTTTCACGCCGGCGACAGGGGTTCAAATCCCCTTGGGGACGCCAAAAAAAAGAGTCACTGATTTTTAATCGTGACTCTTTTTTTTTGATCATTTTTTTGTTTCCTGATAAAAAATTTAAAACTAGAATATTATAATTATCTAAACTTTAAAGGGACAAAATGAAATCAATAGGAATTATCTTATCTGGATGTGGTGTAAACGATGGCACAGAAATTCACGAAGCTATAATAACTATGCTCTGCCTTGACAAAATCAATGCAGATATTTCATACTTTGCACCAGACACAAACCAGTCAATTGTAATAGATCATACAAACCAAAAAAAAATGCTTGAATCAAGAAATGTAAAAATAGAATCAGCAAGAATTACTAGAGGAAATATAAAAAATATAAAAGAAGCAGACCCTCAAAGGCTGGATGCTCTAATTTTGCCTGGAGGCACAGGGGTAATTAAAAATTTATCAAAAATATTTGAAAATCCTAAAAAACCAGAGATCAATCAAAACCTTTTAGAACTAATCAGCTGTCTGCACTCGCTGAATAAACCAATTGGCTCTATTTGTATCTCCCCTCTTCTAATTGCAGCAATCCTTGGTGAATTTCAGCCAATACTTACTATTGGAGATGATATAAATATAGCACAAATGATAGAAAATTATGGAGGAATTCACAAAAAGTGCAAATATGACTCAATAATAACTGATGAAAAAAATTTTCTTGTCTCAACACCAGCTTATATGGTTTCTACTGGACCTGCACAGGTATATGAAGGAATAAGTAAACTAGTTGACAAGGTAATTGAATTATGTGACAAAAAACCTAAATTCTAATTTTCCTAAAACTTTTTTTGGCTGCTTAGTGATTGGACAAAAAATAGAATTTTTTCATTTACTTGAAGTTAAAAATTTAAACTTCAGGATACATGGGGTCTTTTAAAGATTAAATTTTAAATCTGATGCCTACAGGGTAAGAAGGCTTTTATGTTCAGCAACTACTTAATATCAACCAAGCAAACCCTCAGGACTAAAAAATGAGTAGAATCAAAGTTGTTAAGTTTAAAGGATGTTCAAATATTCAAATTTCAAAGGCTTTAATTGAGCTTTCTTCTGAACTTATTAGCTCTTGTGGTGAAGATGAGATACTAAAAAAAAATATAATATCTTTGGCTATACAGGGCTGGAATTTATCATTGTACCAGGATAGCGATGAAAATTATCTAAAAAAAATTCAATCAAAATTACCCAAAAACCTCCCAGAAAACTATTGCAATATAATAAAAAGTTTTCTTTTGAAACTTATAAGGCAAAAACAGAAAGAATATCCAGATTATTTTAAAGGAATCACTTCGTTTAATGTCAAATTCGAAAAAGGGGAAACTCTTCTAACTGTAAATGCTCTTCCTGTAAAACCAGTATAGCTATTTCCCCAAAAACTTATTAGTATTTAATTTCTAAAAAAATTCTAATTTTAAAAATTAATTAGTTGCTAAAACCTGAATTTAGCATTTCTTTTTTTTATTAATAAGTTTTCGCTCAATTCAGGTAAAACAAAAAAAGCTGAAATCTTTATAAAAAAAGACTTCAGCTTTTATATTATAAATAATAATACAGGTCTCTTTATTATTCAGAAATCAAAACGCATTCAGGAGATCTAGACAAAAAAGAATGACAGTCTGACCATTTTCCGAAACACTTGTTTGACACTATACATTTAAGAGAGTTTGATTCAAAAATTACAAAAAATTCTTTATATTTCCAAATATCACCTTTCATCTGAGAAGGAAGCCCAAGCTTAGATCGTACGATATTCCTGCTGTCTCCTGCTTTTATTCCTTCAAGCAACTTTATTTTAGAATCCTTTGAAGATTGTGCCAAGCTAAACCCAATTAAAACAAAGAAATAAAAAAATAAAACTAAAATTATTTTTTTCATAGCAACCTGACTATTTTTTAAGATATTTAATCCAGCTTGTATCCTGAAACCATTTTCTATAAAATTCATCATATGCACCATCTGCCTGAATCTGCTGGATATAGTTATTGAGCCAATTTAGAAGATGTAAATTCTTATCACTTACTACAATTCCAAAAGGTTCAAAAGTAAGTGGTTCATCAATAAAATAAAAATTCTGAGCTTTATTTTTAGCCATTAATATTGAACAAAACGATAGGTCAGCAATTACAGCATCAGTATCCCCTTTAATTATGCTGTCATAAAGCTTATCTGAAGAATCTACAGGAAAAAAACGACTGTCAGGCATATATTTTTTTAATGCACCTTCAGATGTTGTGCCTTGCTCATAAGCTATTTTGTACTGAGTAGAATTCAGATCTCTATAGGAAAAAACAGAATTCTTTAATGAATTTTTTACTAAAAGAGCTTGTCCCGATACTATGTATGGATTGGAAAACAAAACATCCATGTTTCTTTGTGGGGTAATTGTCAATGTTGCTATACCAATATCTGCATCCCCTTTTTTGATTGCCGGAATAATTTCATCAAATTCCATTTTTACAAGCTTTGCCTTAACGCCCATTCTTTTTGCAATATCATAGGCTAAATCAATATCAAAACCAACAAAATCACTTGAAGTGTCAATTACAAAAGGTGGGTAATCTCTACCTGCAATTGCAATTCTTATTACATTTTTTTCCTTTATATTTTTAAAACCCTCCAAAGACTGCTCTTTAGATTTTTTTTCAAAACACCCTGTCATCACAAAAAAAACAATAATCAGAACAGTAAATTTTGCTATTTTTTTGAACATCTCAAAATCTCCCATATACAATGAATAAAAAAAAGACTAACCCCCAGATCAACTTATTTTATTTAACAAAACAGCATATATATGTCAAAATAAGAACTGTAGAATCTAACAGGAATTTAAATAAAACACAGTTTTATAAAAAAAATAACTATAAACTCTTATTTATCTAGTCTTTAATACAAAAAATTTGATTGCCAGAAAACTAATTTTTTAAGGGACTAATCTGAAACCAAAACACATTCAGGAGATCGCATCTTAAAAGAACGGCAGTCAGACCATTTACCAAAACACTCGCTTTTTACAACACATTTTACTGCATTAGATTCAAAAAGCACAACAAAATCCGTATATTTCCACATGTCTCCCCTCATTTGGACAGGCAGCCCAGCAAGAGATCTCACTTTTGTACGACTTATGCCCACTTTAAGCCCATCAGGAATTTTGACTTTATTTTCGCAATAAACATTTTCAAGGCATAATAAAATAAAAATTGATAAGAAAAATATTTTTTCATATTTCCATCTAATTATTTAGATATTTAATCCAGTCATTATTTTGAAACCATTTGGCATAAAATTCATCATATGTTCCATCTGACTGAATCTGCCGAATATAATTGTTGATCCAGTTTAAAAGATGAAAATTATCTTTATTTATTACAATACCAATAGGTTCAAATGTAATTGGTTGATCAATAAAATAAAGATGTTTCCCTTTATCTTTTGCTGCCAAAGTTGAGCAGTAAGGCATATCCGCAATAAATGCATCAGCCTCATCATTTATAATGGCCTTAACAAGATCATCTACAGTTTCAACTTCATAGAACCTGCTTTCCGGCATAAATTTTTTTAATGATAATTCTGAAGTATTTCCTTTTGCAAAAGCTATTTTGTACTGGGTTGAATTTAGATCTCTATAGGAAAAAACAGAGTCTTTATATTTTTTATCTAGTATAACAGCCTGGCCTGTAACTATATAAGGTTGGGAAAAAAGTACGTCTGTATTTCGTTTTGCTGTGATTGTAAAAGTTGCAACTCCAAGGTCATAATCGCCTTTATCAACTAATGGAATTATTTTATCGAACTCGACCCGTTCAAATTTAACATTCACACCCATTTTTTTTGCAATATCGTAGCATATATCAATATCAAACCCAACAAATCCGCCAGGAGTTTCAATTGCAAATGGCGGATAATCGCTTGCATCTATTGCTATTTTAATCTCATTTTTTTCCCTGATTTTATTTAAGCCTTCAACTTTTTCATCCTTTACATTAGTATCGCAACCAGCTGCCAAAGCAAAGACTAATAAAATCAAAACGATTTTAGATAGAGTTCTAAACATCTCAAGCTCCTGAATTTAAAAGGTAATTCAATAAATAATTAATTTTAAAACCTTAATATACCAAACAATTCTTATCCTGTCAAAAAGCAGTGAAAATACCTTCCTTTCTAGATGATTAATTCCAAATTCAATATTTTTCAATCAAAGCTATAATTATTGAACAAAATATTTTAATTAATAAAACGTATGCCTTGAAAATCATTTAAATAAGGCCTATTTTAACAAGTCTGCAACTTTTCATGTTTAGCAAGAATTTACAGCCTAATATTTTATAAATCTTTATAAATAAGGATAATAAATGCAGTGGAAAACAGATAAAAACAAAATCCCAATTTATTCATGGTGCAAAAATCTTGAAAAGGAAGCCCTTAATCAGGCTGAAAATGTTTCAAACCTTCCATTTGCTTTTCATCACACGGCTCTAATGCCAGACTGTCATATGGGGTTTGGAATGCCTATAGGATGTGTTGCTGCCTTTAAAAATTTTGTTGTCCCAAATGCTGTTGGAGTTGACATAGGCTGCGGAATGGGAGCTGTAAAAACTGACATTTTAAACAATGAATTATCTTTTGAAATAATTGAAAAAATATTTAAAAATCTTGAGAAAAAAATCCCTTTAGGATTTTCAACCCATGGATCAAAGCAGATTTGGAAAGGGTTTGATGACTTTTTCAAAAATTTTTCTTCAGGCAGACCAGGATGGTATTCAGATAAAATATTTGAGCGTGCCCAAAAAAGCCTTGGGACTCTCGGAGGAGGAAACCATTTTATTGAACTTCAAAAAGATGATAAAGATTTTGTATGGCTCATGCTTCATTCAGGTTCAAGGAACCTTGGAAAAATAATTGCTGAACATTATCATTTAAAAGCCTTAAAATTTTGCACAAAAAATAAAATCAATCTCCCTACTCCAGAACTTGCCGGCCTTGAATCTGATTCTTCAGATGGAAAAGCTTATTTAAGAGATATGAAATTTGCACTTGATTTTGCAGCTGAAAACAGAAAAAAAATGATGGACAGTTTTAAATCTATTATTTCGGATTTAAATAAATGCACTTTTACCGAAGAAATAAATATCCACCATAATTATGCGTCACTTGAAAGGCACTTCAATACAGATGTTTTTATCCACAGAAAAGGTGCAACTTCAGCAAAAATAAATCAAAAAGGAATAATCCCTGGCTCAATGGGAACCCCTTCATACATTGTAAAAGGCCTTGGCAATGAAGATTCTTTTATGTCATGTTCTCATGGGGCAGGAAGAACAATGGGAAGAAATGAGGCCTGCAGAAATCTTAACATAGAAACCTGTGAAAAAGATATGAAAGGAATTTATCACAGATCATTTCAAAAAATTTCAAAGGGCAGTCTTAAAGGAAAATTTGATTTAAGCGAGGCACCTGGTGCATACAAAAAGATTGATGAAGTAATAGAACTTCAAAAAGATCTAGTAACTGTTTTGTACAGACTTTATCCAATAGGGTGTTTAAAAGGATAAAATGTGAATTTTAATAAAAAAATGTTTATTACAGACTTTGATGGCACTTTTCTAAAAACGGATTCAAGTCTTTGCAAAAAAGATATAAAAGAAATAGTAAAGATTAAAAATAAAGGCGTAATCACGGCAGTTGCAACAGGCAGATCCATTTACTCATTTGACCTTGCTTTTGCAAGACTTAAACTAAAGCCCGATTTTCTTGATTACCTTATTTTTTCTACAGGAGCTGGAATTTTATCCTATCCTGACAAAAAAATAATTAAAGCATCGGGTCTTGAAAAAAAGCATATACTTGATATAAGCAGTTTTCTTGAAAAGAAAAAAATTGACCACATGATTCACAGTGAAATCCCATATACAAGAGATTTTTTCTACAAAAAATTTTCAGATAAAAATAAAGATTTTAATACAAGAATTGAGCTGTACCAAAATTACTGCTCTCCTTTTTCATCAAATTCTGACATTAATAGATCTACTCAGGTAATTGCAATACTTCCTCCAGACCATGACATAAAAATGCAAAGTCAGATTATTAGGGGTTTATGTTCATTTAATATTATAAAAACAACATCTCCCCTTGACAATAAATCAATATGGATGGAAATATTCCCAAAAAATGTTTCTAAAAGTATTGCTGCATCATGGCTTGCACAAAAAACAGGGGTAAAAAGAGAAAATATTCTTTCTATTGGGAACGATTATAATGATGAAGATTTATTATACTGGTCAGGAAGCTCTTTTATAGTAGAAAATGCACCAATTGATCTTAAAACAAAATTTAAAACTGTGCCTTCAAATGATTGTGGAGCTGTAAGAACTGCAATAAAAAACTGGACTAACAATTTCTCAAAATATGAAACGGAGTCTTTTACATGAAAAAAGTCATAATTATCCCTTCAAGATATGGCTCTACTAGGCTTGGGGGAAAACCTCTGATAAAGATTTTAGGAAAACCTCTACTTGAACATGTTTACCTAAGATGCAAAAAATGTGAAAATATTGATGAAATCTATGTAGCGACTGATGATGAAAGAATTGCAAATTTTTGCAAAGCAATCAATGCTCCTGTAGTAATGACTTCTAAGGAACACAAATCAGGAACAGACAGAGTTTTCCAAGCAGCAGAAATTCTTAACCTAAATGATGACGATTTAATCATAAATGTTCAGGGAGATCAGCCACTTATTCATTCTGTTTCAATTGATGAAGCAGTAACCCCTTTTTTAAAGGGCTCCCCTTTAATGTCCACACTTGCCTATAAAATTAAAAATAAAAATGAAATAAATAATCCAAAAGATGTAAAAGTTGTTTTTTCCAAGACAGGCAAGGCTCTTTACTTTTCTAGGGCTTCGATTCCGTTTCCAAGGGACGATGAAACCGATTATTATTACAAGCATCTTGGAATTTATGTATATAAAAAATCTTTTTTAAAAACCTTTACTTCTCTCCCGAAATCAGATTTGGAGGAAATTGAAAAACTAGAGCAGCTCAGAGCTCTTGAATACGGATACGACATTGAAATTGTTGTTACAGATTATGACTCCCCAGAAGTTGATCTTGAGTCTGACATATTAAAAATTGAAAACTTGCTTGAAAACAATAATTTTGATAACTAAAGTAATTTTTCATATCCCTAAAAATTTATCGGAGATAAATTATGAAAGTAATGATAACCGGCACTGCCGGATTCATAGGCTCAACCCTTGCAAAAAAACTTCTTGAAAAAAACTATGAAGTTACAGGTGTTGACAATCTAAATGATTATTATGATATAAATCTTAAAAAAGACAGATTGAAACTTCTTGAAAAAAATAAAAATTTCAAGTTTGAACTTCTTGATATTTCAAACAGAGATGAAATGAAAGAACTGTTTAAACAAAACAGTTTTGATTATGTGGTAAACCTTGCAGCCCAGGCAGGAGTAAGATACAGCATTGAAAATCCACAATCATATGTAGACACAAACATTGTTGGCTTTGGAAATATTCTTGAAGGCTGCCGCCATTCAAAAGTAAAACATCTTGTTTATGCATCAAGCAGTTCTGTATATGGACTTAATGAAAACATGCCTTTTTCAGTTCATGACAATGTTGACCATCCAATCAGTCTTTATGCAGCCTCAAAAAAAGCAAACGAACTTATGGCCCATACTTACAGCTATCTTTATGATCTGCCAACAACAGGACTCAGATTTTTCACTGTTTACGGACCTTGGGGAAGACCTGACATGGCATTGTTTCTTTTTACAAAAGCTATTTTAGAAAACAATCCCATTAAAGTTTTCAATAACGGAGAAATGAAACGGGATTTTACCTATATAGATGATATTGTGGAAGGTGTTTCAAGGGTAATGGAAAAGATTCCAAAACCTGACCCGAACTGGTCGCCAAAAAATCCTGATCCCTCATGTGGAAAAGTCCCATATAAAATTTACAATATTGGAAACAATAATACAGTAGGTCTCATGGAATTTATTGAGGCAATAGAAGATGAACTTAAGATCAAGGCAAAAAAAGAATTTCTTCCTCTACAGCCAGGAGATGTTCCAGCAACATGGGCAGATGTTGATGATCTTATTAAAGACACAGGATTTAAGCCAGACACAAATGTAAAGGACGGAGTAAGAAATTTTATAAACTGGTACAGGGATTATTATAAAGTATAAGGATTTAACCCATGCACATTACAGTTATCGGAACAGGTTATGTTGGACTTGTAACAGGAACATGTTTTGCCCAGATGGGTAATTTTGTCAACTGCGTTGATGTTGACACAAAAAAAATTGAAAATCTCAACAAAGGAATTCTTCCAATTTATGAGCCAGGTCTTGATGATCTTGTGGAAAGTTCTGTAAAACAGGGATTTTTAAAATTTACAACTTCTCTTTCAGATGCAATGAAAGAATCAGATATTTATTTTATAGCAGTTGGAACACCTCCAGGAGAAGACGGCTCAGCAGATCTTCAGTATGTTCTTGCAGTTGCAGAAGAAATCGGCGAAAATCTTGATAAATATGCTGTAATAGTTGATAAATCAACTGTTCCTGTTGGAACCGCGGACAAGGTAAAACAAGCCGTTCAAAAAAAGCTTGAAAAAAGAAATCTCAAAATTGAATTCGATGTTGTAAGCAATCCCGAGTTTTTAAAGGAAGGTGCTGCAATTGATGATTTCATGAAACCGGATCGTGTAATAATAGGAGCTGAATCTGAAAAAGCGGCAAATATTATGCAAAAACTCTATGCTCCCTTTTCAAGAAGCAAGGATAAAATAATTACAATTGGAATAAGAGATGCAGAACTCACCAAATATGCTGCAAACTCGATTCTTGCCACTAAAATTTCTTTTATGAATGAAATTGCAAATCTTTGTGAAATCCTTGGAGCTGATGTTGAAAACGTAAGAAAGGGAATAGGCTCAGACCAGAGAATCGGTTATCATTTTATTTATCCAGGCTGCGGATACGGGGGTTCATGTTTTCCAAAGGATGTTAAGGCTCTTGTGAACATGGCAAAAAAAAGCGGATTTGAGCCTCTTGTTCTTGAAGCAGTTGAAAAAAGAAATGATCTCCAGAAAAAAAGACTTTTTGAAAAAATTACAGAAAGGTTTGGAAAAAATCTTTCAGGAAAGACTTTTGGAATCTGGGGGCTTTCATTCAAGCCCGGAACAGACGATATGAGGGAAGCCTCTTCAATTGTTCTAATAAATTCACTTATTGGAGCAGGAGCAGAAATCAAAGCCTATGATCCTGTTGCAATGGATGAAGCAAAACATATATTCCCGAAAAATTATTTTGATGAAAACCATCTTGTACTCTGCGACCATCAGTATGATGCTGCAAAAGATTCTGATGCACTTGTCCTTGTTACAGAATGGAAGCCTTTCAGGCAGCCTGATTTTATTGCCCTGAAAAAAATGCTTAAAACTCCATGCATTTTTGACGGCAGAAATCTTTATGAACCTGAAGAACTTAAAAACATGGGTTTTTATTATTCAGGAATAGGCAGGTAAAAATATTATATTTGACTGATTTTTTTCATGCATTAATCTTTTATTTAAAAAAAATAAAGAAGTTCTTAAGAATATAAAAAAACTTCCTGTATGTGAAAAAACAGAAACAGCTGAACATTCAAGACTCTGGAAGAATGACGAGCCTTGTGGCTGTGGAACCGGAAATAAATAATTTAATATTTATATTATTATAATAAAAGCTCCCTATTAAAAAAACATTGGGGAGCTTTTATTCTCAACTAAATGCACTGTAAAAATACCTTTGTGATAATGAAATCCATGAAAGATTCTACACCTAAGCCATTCTTACCCAAAGATGCTCAATTTATCATAAAGGTTAAATTTTTCATATTCCTTGACTGAAACAAAATTCTCTTTTTAAGGCCAATCACTAAGTAGTCGCTCAATAAATTTCATCTGTTCAAACAAAAAAATTAAGTAAAATTATATCTAAAACCCAAATAAAAAACCCCTGAAGAAGAATCTTCAGGGGTTATATATTTTATCCGGCAGCGTCCTACTCTCCCACACAGTCTACCATGCAGTACCATCAGCGATGTAAGGCTTAACTTCCGTGTTCGGGA
>JAVERC010000014.1:0-68007 GCA_034007295.1 Desulforegulaceae bacterium
TCATTCGATATTTCCAAAGAGAGCATGAGTTCGTATGAGTCATTGTCTGAAACTATTTGATTTTGTTTTTCAGTATAGCTTCCATCCCATTCGTGGCATGAATTATGGCATGTTAAAACCATCCATAGATTATACATCCTGCTTTGGCTGTCATCCCATAACATATCAAGTTCGTTTTCAAAATCAAGAATTGTTCCAGCAGGATCCCATCCGTTATTTTTTGCAAATTCAAGTGCGTTGATCCATTGTTCTTCTGAAAGGCAGAATTTTTCTTTTGATATAAGTGATTCTAAATGATAATTCATTTTTTATTTAATTCCTGAAAAGAAGTTTTAAAGCATGATCAATAACAAAAATAAATTAAATATATCTGTCCAGTATTTTATATATTTTTCAATATTAGGGGTTTTTCTTCCATATTTCAATCTGTACTGTCATAAAATTGGTTTTTCAGGATTTGAGATAGGGGCAATATCATCTCTTAAAACTTTTTCTACAATAATATTTCCTTTGTTATGGGGTTTTTTTGCAGATAAATTTTCTATAAGAAAAAAAATATTTATAATTGTCAATTTAATGTCTTCTATTTTTTGGGGGCTGTTTATTTTTACAACTGATTATTATTTTATGATGGTTGTAATGTTTTTTTATTCACTTTTTCATGCACCAATTGTTTCTTTTCTTGAAACTTTTACAGTAGAAATTTTGGGAAAGGATAAGAATAATTATGGTAAAATAAGACTTTGGGGCTCCATTGGTTTTGTTATTTCTGTTTTTTCTACCGGCTATATTTCAGATAAAATTGGAATTTTTTCGGTTGTTTATATGATATTTTCAGGTTCTTTAATTCATTTTTTTCTATCTTTTAAAATACCTGAAACTGAAAAGGAAAAAAAACAAATAAATTCTTTTGATTTTTCCTTTATTTTAAAGCCTCAGACTGTTTTATTTCTTCTGGCCTCAGTTTTAATGCTTGGAAGCCATGCCCCATATTATGCTTTTTTTTCAATTTATCTTTCAGATTTAGGTCTTCAAAATACATTTATAGGCATTTCATGGGCTATTGCAGTTTTTGCCGAAATAACAATGATGCATCAGTCTGGTTTTATTTTTAAAAAAATTAGCCCTGGGAAAGTTCTTGTTTTTTCAATGTTTGCTGCAAGTTTAAGATGGTTTGTTCTTTTTTATTTCCAAAGCAGTTTAATAATTCTTTTATCTCAGATTTTGCATTGTTTTTCCTATGCAACTTTTCATATGGCATCGATTCTATATATTGATGAATTAACGCCTGAAGGGAGAAAAACAACCGGCCAGGCTTTGAACAATGCTCTTACATATGGTCTCGGGCTTATGGCCGGTAATCTTTTGAGTGGATATTTTTATGATTCTGCAGGCGGACAAATTTTGTTTTTATCAGCTTTAATCACTTCTTTTTCAGGTGGCTTAATAATGTTGTTTTCAATAGTTTTTAAACAAGATCAGACTTCTTAATAATGCTTCTTGCTAGTGGAACATGGTTTAAAATATTTTCAATTCCGCCTTCTTCTCTGTCAACAAGAATTATTGCACCTATAACTTCAAGCCCTTCTGATTTTGCCCGTTCTATGGCTTTTATGGTTGAGCCCCCTGTTGTAGCAACATCATCAATAATTGCGACTCTTTCACCTTTTTTTAAGTCTCCTTCTATCCATTTGCTTATTCCATGATCTTTTTTTTCTTTTCTTATGGAAAAGGCCTTGAAAGGTTTTTTTGAATAGTATGAGGCAAATGAGGCTGCAACTGAAACTGGGTCTGCACCAAAAGTAAGGCCGCCAACAGCATCAATTTTAAGATCTAGCACTTCGTTTAAAACAAGATTTCCTATAAGATAAAGACCTTCAGGACGAAGTACTGTGGGCTTACAATTTACATAAAATTTGCTTTTTTTACCTGATGCAAGAGTAAAGTCTTCAGTCTCTGAATATTTGACCGAATATTTTTTTAAAAGTTCAATAAGTTGATTTTTCATTGATTTTCCCTGCTTTTTCAGACAATTTATATAAAAAGTTTAAATTTAATTAACTAGTTTTTATAATAAACAGATTAAATTATTAAAATAAATTACAGACCTCTGCTGGTTTAGGAAGAAGCGTTTTCGGGTAATCAGCAGAGGCCTGAGTGAAAAAAACCATGAGCCCTTCCCACTTTGGAATGACTATCAGAAACACAGGACTATGACAACGGGAAAAAACGTGGTAATTATATTGGACTTGAATTAAGCGGTTTTTTAACTTGTCGCATAAAACAAACGCATTCAATATGTCTGATTCAATTTAAAGCAGCAGAGTCTGTAAAATTTTAAATCCTGAAAGGTTTCGTATTTTTAGATAGAAATTAATCATAATTTTTTTTAATTTAAAAAATATGCAGCACTCAGTTTAGACAGGATTATTATAAGAAGTTTTAATAAGCCCGGAGGTTAAGTTGAGTATTTCAGAGTCCCAGCCAATAGTCAGAATGTTCAATATTTATAAAAGATATGAGCAGATGCCAGCCCTTTCCGATATTTCCATTGATATAAATCAGGGAGAACTGATTTTTATAACGGGGCCAAGCGGTGCTGGAAAGACTACTCTTTTAAAACTTCTTTATATGGCAGAAACAGCTACAGCAGGTCAGCTTTTAATTGGAGGAGTTAATTTATCAAGGATAAAGCTGTCAGGGCTTTATCAGCTCAGAAGAAAATTTGGTATAATATTTCAGGATTTCAAGCTCATTCCGTCCATGACTGTTTTTGAAAATGTGGCTATAGTTCTTGAGGCTTCAGGTGAAAAAAAGAAAATTATTGAGAAAAAAGTTTCAAAGGTTTTAAGAACCGTTGGAATTGAGGATAAAAAGAACCTTTACCCTCCAAGCCTTTCAGGCGGTGAGCAGCAAAGGGCGGCTGTTGCAAGAGCTGTTATAGGAGAGCCGGACATTATAATTGCAGATGAGCCAACAGGAAGTCTTGATCCTGAATCTGCAAAAATTATTATGGATTTATTAAGAGAGTTTAATGAAAAAGGAACAACCCTGATTATTGCAACTCACAGTCAGGAACTAATCAGGCAGAATAGGGGAAGGGTAATAAGACTTAAAAAAGGACAACTTGTGGAAGATTTGCTATGATTATTAATTCTTCAAATTTTAAAAGATCTTTAAATGATATAAAAAACAATAAATTTCTTCATGCTGTAACTTTTATTACCATCATGCTTTCCATTTTAATTGTAGGCACTTTTGTTCTTTTTGCTTCAAATGCAGGTGAACTTCTTGAAACCTGGAAATCGGGGATAAAAGTGATTGTCTATCTTGAGGATAATATTGCTTCTTCAGAAAAGGATCGAACCAGGCTTGAAATAAGAAATTTTGATGAAGTTGAAGATGTTTTGTTTGTGTCAGGGGAAAAAGGTCTTGAGGAACTTAAAAATCAAATGACACGGCAAAAGGCTATTTTTGAAAACCTTAAAACTAATCCTCTTCCAGATTCTCTTGAGGTATTTTTAAAAAAAGATAAAAAAGATATTAAATCTCTTGAAAATATTGCCTCAAAAATAGAAAAATTCCAGTCTGTAAGTGAAGTTGAATATGGTAAGGAATGGATAGGAAAATTTGTTAAAATTATTTCTTTTTCAAGACTTGCTGCAATTTCCATGGGAGCTGTTTTTTTTATGGTGACTGTATTTATTGTTGCCAATACGGTCAGACTTGCTCTTTATTCTAGAAAAGAAGAGATCGAAATAATGAAACTTGTTGGTGCAGATGACAGGTTTATTAGATCTCCGTTTTATATCCAGGGTATTTTACATGGTTTTACTGGAGGAACAGGAGGACTGTTAGTACTTTTTATACTTTTTTTTATTTTTTCCTCTAATATAAGCCATGATTTTTCATCTTTTATAATAAAAATAAAATTTATTTCTTTTAAAACTCTTTTATCAATTTTGTTTTGTTCTACTCTTGTCGGGTGGCTTGGATGCTATATTTCGCTAAAGCAATTTTTAAGAAACACTTAACAACATTTTTTTTTGCGGCTTTGTTTTTTGTTTTTTTAAGCTCTGAGGCTTATTGTGCAAAAGCTGTTGTTAGTTCTTCAAAATTAAACATGAGGGAAGGTTCTTTATTTGGAGCACCTGTCACAGGTGTTCTTTCAAAAGGAGATGTGCTTGAAATTATTGGCAAAACTGATGGTAAATGGCTTAAAGTTAATTTTAATGGCAAAATTGGGTATGTAAGAAACAGGCCAGTGTATGTAAAAATAATTTACGACAAGAAAGAGGATATTCAAAATTTTTCCTTTGAAAAGCAAAAGGTAATTATTGAAAAAAAAATAAATAAAGAAAAAAAAATTCTTAAAGAATACAGGGAAAAATCCAAAACAATACTTACAGGTCTTGATGAAATTGACAAAGCAGTAAATAATGCCGAAAATAAACTTGCAGCAGTAAAAAAAGACTATATAGACATTACAGATAAAATCAGGGAACAAAAAGGAAAAATAAAAGAAGTTGAAAAAGAAATTGAGTCCTTGCAGCCTTTTGTTGATAAAAGAATAGTTTCTTTGTACAAGCTTTCCCGTGTAGGTCAAATGAATCTTTTGTTTTCAGCAGATTCTGTTGTAGATTTTATAAAAAGGCAAAAAGCCTTGGAAAAAATAATTTCTTCGGATTTATCCCTTATAGGAAAGTATTCATATTACCGTAAAGAATATAGCGATCTTAAAAAAAATCTTGAAAACGAACAGGATAAATTAAACGAACTCTCCGAAAAAATTGCAAAATATCTAAGAATAAAGGAAAGTGAAAAGGAAAAGAAAAAGGCACTTTTAAAGGAAATCAGAGAAAAGGAATCTGTGAAGATTTCTATAATTTCTTCTCTTGAGGAAGCTGCCTCAAATCTAAATGAAAGACTTAAACTTATAGAAGAAAAAAAGGCTGAAGAAAAAAAGTTCTCTGAATTAAGAACTTTTGATTCTTATAAAGGACTTTTGAATTATCCTGTCAAGGGAGAGGTAATATCAAGGTTTGGAAAAGGACGGAGTGAAGATGGAGGGGTGTATGCCTATAAAAGCGGAATCGGGCTGAAAGCTGATATTGGAGAACCTGTTCGGGCAGTATTTTCCGGAACAGTAGTTTTTTCAGACTGGTTTAAAGGATATGGAAATATGCTGATAATTGATCATGGAAATAGTTTTTATAGTATTTATGCTCATGTTCAGGAATATTTTAAGCAAAAAGGGGATAGTATAAGAAAAGATGAGGTTATTGCAACTATTGGTGAAACAGGTTCTATGAGCGGCCCTGTTCTTCATTTTGAGATAAGGCACCATGGGAATCCTCTTGATCCTCTGAGCTGGATAAAAAAATAAAATTAAGGAGAATAAATTGGCTTATATTAAAAAATCCTGGAAAAGTTTTTTTGTGTTTATATTTATATCAGGTGTTTTTTTGGCTGGCTCAGGCCTTTATCAAACTCTTGGTGCAAAAAGTGATGAAATTCCATATAAAGAACTGGAGGTTTTTTCAGATGTTTTAAATCTTATTCAGAATAATTATGTGGAAGACGTAGATCCTAAAACTCTTATTGAGAACGCAATTGAAGGAATGGTAAACGGGCTTGACCCACACTCAGCCTATCTTCCGCCTGAGGCGTTTGAAGAACTCCAGGCCGATACAAAAGGCGAGTTTGGGGGGATTGGAATTGTAATTACCAAGGAAGATGACAAGATTACTGTTATTTCTCCAATTGAGGGAACTCCAGCCTATGAAGCAGGTATTGAAACGGGCGATACAATTATTGGAGTTGATGACAAATCCACTAAAAGTATGAGCTTGTGGGAAGCTGTTAAGCTCATGAGAGGTCCTGTTGGAGAACCAGTTAAAATTACTATTTTCAGAGAAGGTGAAAAAGAAGCTCTTGTTTTTGACCTGAAAAGGGATCTTATACCGGTTAAAAGTGTTAAGTATGCCATGCTTGATAATAAGTGTGGCTATATATTAATAACAAGCTTTAAAGAAAAAACAGCAGATGAGCTTAAAGAAGCCTATGGTGCACTTGTATCAAAAGGTGAACTTAATGGGCTTATTCTTGATTTACGTTCAAACCCAGGAGGTCTTTTAGATCAGGCTGTAAGTGTAAGTGATTTTTTTCTTAAACAGGGAGTTATAGTTTCTATTAAGGGTAGAAACAATGAGGACACAACTGATTATAATGCAAGAAATGACGGATCAGAAGGGATTTATCCAATGGTAGTTCTAGTAAACGGAGGAAGTGCCTCTGCCTCTGAAATAGTTGCTGGAGCACTTCAGGATCACAAAAGAGCTGTTATTCTTGGTACAACTTCATTTGGCAAGGGTTCTGTTCAGACTGTAAGGCCACTTAAAAACGGTTCGGCTTTAAAATATACAATCGCAAGATATTATACTCCAAATGGAAGATCTATTCAGGCTGAAGGAATAATCCCAGATATTATAACAGAGTATGTAAAACCGGACAAAAATAAAGATGAAAAAGACACTAAAGTCTTAAAGGAAAGTGATCTTATTAATCATCTTGAATCAGAAGAAACCAAAGAAGAACCTGAAGCCAAAGATGAAGAAAATAAAGAACAAATTCACAGCAATGACCTGAAAATGGAAATTCTTGAAAGAGATAATCAGGTGCAAAATGCTTTGAATATTATTGTAGGCTATAATCTTTTCAAGCGTGATTAAACGTGTCTGATTTTTTTTGGAGTTTGCGTTTTTAGATGTAGTAATAAAAAACCGGTTTTAAGTTAAAATTAAAACCGGTTTTTATATTAGATTTTTAAAATTATGATATTTTAAATTTTTCAACCATATTTTTAAGTTCTCCTGAAAGAGTGGAAAGTTCTTTTGAGCTCATTTCAACACTTTCCCCTGCTTTTGTAATTTTTTCAACTGCTTCATTAACATAAGATATTTCTTTTGCAATTATTTGAGAGTTATTTGCAGATTTTGTTATTTGTGAACTTGTGTTGTCAACGCCTGATGCTGCCTTGTGAATATTTTTTGAAATTTCTGCAGTTGCAGCTGACTGTTCTTCAATAGCAGCTGAAATTGAAGATACTATGCTTTCAACCTCAGATATTACTTTGTCTATTATTCCTATATTTGTAACAGCTTCGCCAGTTGAGTTTTGAACCTCTTCAATTTTGTTTCTGATTTCAATTGTTGCCTTAGATGTTTGGGCTGCAAGTTCCTTTATTTCGGAAGCAACAACTGCAAAACCTTTTCCTGCTTCGCCAGCTCTTGCAGCTTCAATAGTTGCATTAAGTGCAAGTAGATTTGTCTGATCTGATATATCATTGATAGTCTCTGTTATAAATCCTATGGAACTTACAAGCTCGTCAAGAACATTAATAACAGATGTAAGATTTTGAGATTCTTGTAAGGCTGTCTGGCTTATTTCTCTTCCTTTTTCAGCATTTTGAGCTATTTCATTGATTGTTGAGCTCATCTCTTCTGCTGCTGTAGAAACTGAATTTAAATTTGAAGAAGTTTCTTCCATACTTTTAGCAGAAATTTGATTTGTATTATCCATATTATTTGCAGCCTCTGAAACCTGAGCTGTTTTTTGGAGAGTCGATTTTGCATTTTCTGATACATTTTCTGCAGAACTAGAAATTTCTTTTGAAAAATTGGAAAGAGAAGCAGCATTTTCAGAAATCTCTTTTATCATCTGCTGAATTTTTTCTACAAAAACATTGAACCAGTAGGCAAGCTTTCCTACTTCATCCCGTGAATCGACCTCAAGCCTTTTTGTTAGATCACCCTCTCCCATTGCTATATCTTTAAGGTTGTCTGAAACAAAGACTATTCCTTTGGATATTTTTTTTGAGATAACAAACGACAACATTCCAAGCATAACAACAAGTGAAAGAATAACAATTAATGAAGTTTTTATTATTTTTTGAAAAATTATATTTACTTTTGAAAGGAAGTTTAAAAACTCTTCTTCATAGGTAGAAGAAGCAATTACCCACCCCCATGGTTCATAAAAAGTAAGTGCTGCTATTTTGTTTTTTGATTTTTTTTCTCCTGGATTTTTCCAAGAGTATTGTAAATAAGTGGTTTTTTTACCTGATTTTAATGCTAAATCAACCATTTGAGGGATAATTGGTGTTCCATCTGAATTTTTTATTTCAGATAAATTTTTTCCTAACCCGTATTCAGGATGAATTATTGTATGATATTTCTCTGTACCTTCACATCCAAGAACAAAAGCATAACCAGAGTTTCCAACTTTTGTATTTAAGATGGCTTCTCTTAGTTCTCCAACGGATTCTTGGGGAATGCCTACATATAAAATTCCAATTATTTTATTTTCATGATTTTTTAAGGGCTTGTATGCTGTTATATACCATTTGTCTACAACAAAGGCTCTTCCAGTAAATGTTTTTCCAGAAAGGACTGTAGATATTACAGGATTTTTATCCCCGTTTGGGTTGACTGCCGGAATATAGGTGCCAACTGCTCTTTTTCCGTTTTGATCTTTTACATTTGTTACAACTCTAAGCATATCACCTTTTTGGTTTATTCTTTGAAAAATGGTTGCTGTACCCCCGACCATTTTTTTTACTTTATCAACAACAATTGCTTCATTATTAAAGTCTTTTGTGTATTTTACGGGTTTGTCGCCAATATATAAAAGATTTATTTTTGCATTTGTTTTTGCATTTGTGTACTGGTTTGTGATTTCAATTGAATGGGTAGTGTCTACTGTTTTTATTCCTCCCAAATTTTTAAGCTCATTTGAAGCCACATTAAGATCACCCATTAATTTTTCTTTTAAAAGAATATCCTGAGTTTCAATCATATTGTAAATTCCTTCGGATACAAGGCTGATTTCTTTTTTCATTTTTTCTGTTAAAAGTTTTTTAATTTCCACTGTGTTTGAATTAACAATAAAATTTATTATAATAATTATAATTAATCCAAGAATAATAGGCCCGCTTGTTCCAAGAAAAAGGATTTTGTTTTTTAAATTTATATTTGGTTGTAAATTGAGCTTCATATAAAATTCCCTATAACTTATGTTTAATGATTAAAAAATAAATTTTAAAATTAACGGATTTAAAAAAATGGCCTTAGTTTTTAGTTCAGCAACTGATTAAGTTTTTTTAAAGCATATAACATAATATATAAAAGTCTAATTTATTAAAAAAATTTTAGTGATTGGCCGAAAACTAGTTTAAAGTCATAATAAAATTATTGTTTTTAAGTTTTTGATTTGAAAAGGAAGTTAATGTAAACTGCTGTTTTTGGTTCTGAATTTAAAGCAGGCAATGTAAGAATTTAAAAGACTTTCAAGAAAGTCTATCATTTCGGTAAAATCAGATTTTTCAAGGTCTGCGACAAACTCATTACCTTTTTCATTTAGCCCTGTTATTTCCTGGTCATAAATAATTTTGCAAAGATTATTTTTTGTATTAACAAAGCTGATTTTGTATATAATTGTTCGAAGGTTGTTAAATTTAATAAATTTAATAAATGAAGGCGGATTATACTCAGAAATTATCCAGATATCTTCTCCGTCATCTGGATCAAAGGTTTTAAAAACACATCCTTGTTCAGCATATCCGCTTTTAGAGTAAATTAAGATGGCATCCCAGTCTTCTATCCATTCATAACTTCGAACAGGGCAAAAAAGCGGAAAAACCTCTTCTGCATTAGCTGATATTGTCTGATAATGTGAAAAATAACGCCTTACAGATTTAAAAATCATAAAATCTCCCGGGTTTGTAATGCAAAAAATTTATTAAACCTAAGTTAAAAATTTTTAGGTTTGATATTTATTGCCGAAAATACAGCAGAATTATCATAGTCAATAATAAGGCAAAACATTATTTTTTTAAACAATTAATTTGGGACAGAATAGTGATGCTTTGGAAATGAAAATACCGGAAATCTATATAAAGTTTTCCGGTATTTAATTTTTTAGCGTTGAAGATAATTTTTTTATAGCAAAAAGAAGCCGGCAAAAAAAATAGTTTTTTCCAGCGACTAATTATCTGATTCCATAATCAATTGAAGCTGCTTTTCAAGTTCCTTTGCCTTTTCTGGCTCACCTGTTTCATAAAAATAATTAATTTTATTGCCAAGTTCCATAACCTTGTCCATTTTGTTCATATTAGACATATTTTTTGTATCCTGGGCAGAGGGTTTTTTGTATCCTTTTATTTTTGTTGGATCATATAGTGAATCATCTGTTTTTGCATTGAGTTTTACTGATTTTAAAATGTTTGTCTGGATTATTTTTCCTTCTTCAATTGACTGAGATTTAAACGGAATGCTTATTCCTGAGATTTTTCTGAAGTCAGAGTTTAATTCTATGGAGTTTCCATTGTCCATTGATTCTTTTACAAGATAGAAATCATTTACAGATATCCACATTTCTGTTTTTTCGTCAAATCCGTAGTCTGCTTCAATTCTGTAGCAGTCAAGGCCTGATACTTTTTCTTTGCCTAGATATTTTACAGAAACAGGCTTTGAATCTTCATCTTTTTCAGTATCATTTGGGTAGGAATGGAATTGTCCTTCTGAGGTAAAAGTAGAAACACTTATGCCATCATCAATCATTATGGTCTTATGACCTTTTTTCATAAGCATTTCATTTTGGCTTTCAATTACAGTTGATTCAAACCTGCTTTTTTTTTCTTTAAAATACATTTTGCCGTGTACAATCATGGCATCAGATTTTGTTTCATATTCAAAAATTGCATTTTTTATATTTTTTTCACGTTTTTTTTCATGCTCATCATATTTATTATAAATTTCCATTCCTGTAATTGAGTGTGCCAGATTAGGGGAAATTAATAAAAATACAATAAGAGCGGATAAAAGCCTTTTCATTTTGTCTCCTTATGGAATTAGAAAATTTGTATTAAAATAGGTTTAAGTCTACAATTATATTTTGATTTTGAAAATATAATTACATTATAATAGATAAAATTTCTTTTTATTTTGCTGTTTTTATTCTGTGGTTAATTAGCGATTGGCCGAAAATGAGAATTTTTTGTTCAGGTAAAGAAAGATAAAAAATTTAACCTTTAGGATACATTGAGTATTTTGAGGATTAAATTTTGAATCTGATTTTAGAATGGACAAAAAAGACAGCTTTAGTTCAGCAACTAATTAAGTATTTAAATTTTTTTACCGATCAGCTAAAAATTGTATTTTAACTGGGGTATTTTATTGATTATGTCAAAAAATTTTGAAAAATTTATTTATCCAGAAATTTTGTTTAAAAATGCACAGGAAAAACCTGGATTAAGAGCCCAGTGGTGGTTTGAAAAAAAAAATGAGAAATTTTTAACTTATTTTGAACTTCTAGAAAAGGTAAAAAAGATTAGTTCAGGTCTTATTTATCTTGGGTTTAACAAAGGTGACAGAGCTGCTCTTTTTTCGCCGACAGGACCAATGTGGCTTTGGGCAGATGCTGGAATAATTTGTGCCGGCGGGATTTCTGTTTGTATTTATCCAACCCTTTCATCAGGCGAGCTTTTGTCTCAGATAAATGATTCAGGTGCAAAAATTATTTTTGTTCATGACGAACTTATGTGTGAAAAAATAAAGGCTATTTGGGGTGAGGCAAAAAAATTAGAAAAAATAGTTTTGTTGTCTGGTGTTGATTTTTTTGAAGATGATAATCTTATTACTCTTAAAACCCTTATGAATCACGGCAAAGATTTAATTGATTTAAATCCTAAAGCTTTTGAAGAAACAATAAATAGTATAGCAGCAAATGACTTGATGACTATAATTTATACTTCAGGAACTACAGGAAAGCCAAAAGGAGTTGTTCATACCCATAAAGGCTTTTGCAGTGCAGTTCAAAGGGATATTTCAATGATTCCTGAAATGAATGAAGGCGAAGTCCTTCTTTCTGTGCTGCCGCTTGCACATACATTTGAAAGACAATGCGGACATGGTGTGGCTATGGCATCACAAATGACTATTGCTTATACAACCCCAATGACTTTTACCGAAGATATTGTTTTTTTTAAGCCTGCCATGTTCATGGCTGTACCAAGAATTTTTAAAAGGATTTATAAGGAAATTAAAGATAGAAGTGCTTCATCTTTTGTTAGGGCTGTTTTTTTTAATTCCGGCAAAAAAACAGCCCTTAAGGTTTTGGAAAAAAATATAGATAAGGACGGATTTATTGATTTAAGTGAAAATAGAAGGCTTGAAAAGCAGGCAGGTTTTTTTCTTAAATGGAAATACAGATTTTTTGATAAAATTTTATATTCAAAAATAAGGAAAATTTTTGGGGGCAGATTAAGATTTTGTTTTTCTGCTTCCGCAACTCTGCCTGCTGAAGTGTGCTGTTTTTTTGCATCCTGTCATGTAAGAGTGCTTGAAGGTTATGGGAGTACTGAAACCTTTAATACTGTAACCTTAAATCCAATAAATAAAATCTGCCCTGGGACTGTCGGGACTTCATGCAATGGGGTCAGCAGTAAAATTTCAGATGAAGGAGAGTATCTTGTAAAGGGAGATAATATTTTTTTAAGATACTGGAACAACAAATCTGAAACTACAGCTTCTTTTACAGAAGACGGTTTTTTTAAGACCGGAGATATAGTTGAAAAAATGGACAATGGACATCTTAAAATAATTGACAGAAAAAAAGGGCTTATTGTCCTAGATACAGGTAAAATAGTTCCTTCGGCAAAAATTGAATCTCTTTTTTCCTTGAGTACTTTTATTGAAATGGCAGTACCTTTTGGCAATGATCAAAAAATTCTTACAGCACTTGTAATTCCAAATTTTGATGCAGTTATAAAATATTTTGAAAAAAAGAAAATCCCTTTTGAAAAAAATAATCTTTTATATGACAAAGGAATTTGTGTTGAAGTAGACCGTTCTTTTATAAATAATGAAGCTTTTTTGGAGCTTATTGAAAAGGAAGTTACAGATGCAAATTTAAAGCTTGAATCCTGGGAAAAGATAAAAAAATATTATATTTCATCTAGATGGCTTACAGAGCAGTCAGGTGAGCTTACCCCTACATTCAAGGTTAAAAAAAATGTGGTGTTAAAAAATTTTCAGACAGAAATTGAAAGTCTTTACCTTTAATTTTTTTTACTGAAGGGTTTGCCGCAATTTAGGCTTTTTCAATTCTAGTAAAAATTAAAAAGTCCTTTTTATAATTTATAAAAAGGACTTTTTAATTTTGAGTTCAAAAAAAATTTTTACCGTTTATTTTTTGTTTAAAACAATTTGGGCAAGGTTTGTTATATTTACAGGAAAAAATCCGAATTTATTAAGAACTGTACTTCCAGGTGCTGAAGCTCCAAATTTGTTTATTCCAAGAATTTCTCCCTGATCTCCAGCATATTTTTCCCAGCCCCAAGATGAACCTGCTTCAACAACAAGACGTTTTCTGATTTTTGAAGGAATAATTCTTTCCTGATAGTCTTTTCCCTGTTTTTCAAAAATTTCCCTTGATAAAAGGCTTACAACTCTTACTTTTTTACCTCTTTTTTCAAGTTCCTTTTTTGCTTCAATACAAAGATGAACTTCTGAACCAGTTGATATCATTATTAAATCAGGTTCTCCCTCGCAATTGTCTGCAATGTATCCTCCAAGTTCAGGTTTTCCTTCAGAATTTGAAGTATCAAGAACCGGAAGCCCCTGCCTTGAAAGAATAAGTGCAATTGGTCCTGTTGAATTGTTAACTGCTGTTTCCCAGGCAACTCTTGTTTCATTTGCATCTGCAGGTCTTAATACTGTAAGGCCTGGTATAAGTCTTAAAGACTGAATATGTTCAATTGGCTGATGTGTAGGACCGTCTTCTCCAACTGCTATGGAATCATGGGTAAAAACATAGGTTACAGGAAGTTTCATAAGGCTTGCCATTCTTATTGCGGGCTTCATATAATCTGAAAATACAAGAAATGTTCCAGCATATGGTTTTACTCCGGAATGAAGAAACATTCCGTTAATTATTGCACCCATGGCATGTTCCCTGATTCCAAATCTTATATTTTTTCCGCTGTAGCAGTCATTTGAAAAGTCTTTTTCATTATCAAGTTCTGTTTTGTTTGATGGAGCAAGGTCTGCTGAACCGCCTATTATAGTTGGAACTATTTTGGCTATTTCATTTAAGATTATTCCAGAGGCTTTTCTTGTAGCAATTTTTCCGTCTTCCGGAGTAAATTTTTTTAAATTCTGATTCCAGTCCCTGTCCAGAAAACCAGTAATTGCATTAATAAGGCTGTTTGCCTTTTTTTTGTCCAATGAGTTTAATTCCTGGAATTTAAGATTCCATTCATTTTCATATTCTTCAAATTTATTTGCAGCTTGATTAAAATAATCCTTAACTTCTTCAGGAATAAAAAAAGATTCTTCATAATTAAAACCAAGAGCTTTTTTTGTAAGTTTTATTTCTTCTTCTCCAAGGGGAGCTCCGTGTGCTTTTTCTGAACCTTCAAAATTTGGGCTTCCATGGGCGATTTTGGTTTTTATTTTTATAAGGCTTGGTTTTTTTGTTTCTTTTTTCGCTTTATTTACTGCCTGCTCAATCAGCTCAAGGTCAGTTCCGTCTGATATTTCAATAACATGCCAGTTTGCAGCTTCAAATCTTTTTACAACATCTTCTGTAAAACTAAGTGATGTGCTTCCTTCAATTGATATCTGGTTATCATCATAAAGACAGATAAGTCTGCCAAGTCCAAGATGTCCGGCAAGTGAAGCTGATTCATAGGAAATCCCTTCCATAAGGTCTCCGTCACCGCACATTACATAAGTGAAATGTTCAATAACTTCAGGGTATTTTGCATTAAGGTGTGCTTCTGCCATTGCCATTCCAACTCCATTGGCAAAGCCCTGTCCAAGGGGGCCGGTAGTTGTTTCAACGCATGGAGTATGGCCAAATTCAGGATGGCCCGGGGTTTTGCTTCCCCATTTTCTAAACTCCTTAAGGTCTTGTGTTTCAAGGCCTCCTTTTGAAAGTGCAATAAGAGAATAAAGAAGGGAAGATGCATGGCCGGCTGAAAGAATGAATCTGTCCCTGTTTATCCATGCTGGATTTTTGGGATTGTGTTTCATTATTTTTGTCCACAGAACAAAAGCTGCTGGAGCCATTCCCATTGGTGCTCCTGGATGGCCTGAATTTGCTTTCTGAACCATGTCCATTGCAAGTGCTCTGATTGTGTTTACTGAAGTTTGTTCTATGCTGTTTTTAGTCTCTGCCATGCCCCTTCTCCTGAAATTTATCCGGTGACAGGATTTTTTGTTTAATCTGTCATCTGAAATTTGAATTCAAATTAATGTTTAATTTAAAGCTTTTAAAAGCTTTTTTTAAAGGTCTGCTTACCTTTAAATTTTTATATATGCAAGCAAATTTAAAAATTACGGCCTTGCAAAGTCCTGATCAAAGCTTGGTTTGTTAATTTAAAAATATGAAACGCTCAATTTAGGTTTTAGCTTTTGGCCAAAATTTAACTAGTGATTGGCCGAAAACGAGAATTTTTTGTTCAGTTCAACAAATAACTACAATGCACGCATATGTTCCGGCTTAAGTTTTACTTTTCCATCCAGTGCATCTTCAATAAGCTTAAGAGTTTTATCCTTGTCCTGGGGAAGTTTTGCTCTTATTGGAAGATAATTTGACGCATGATTTGCATGGAAAAGACCGTTAATATCTGTATTGGCTATCATTATTCCAATTTCTTCAAGAAGCTCCTTTGGGGTTAGAATTTTAAATTCTCCCCTTGAATATTCTTCCTTATATAAAGGTGTTCCTGGTGTAATCATAAAACTTAATGCTCCAACATAGTCTGGTTTCATCTGTGTAAGGACTTCGCCTGTTTTTTTTGCATGAATATATGATCTTTCCCTGCTTCCAAGACCGTTTAGAACAGTAACAGAAAGTTTGATTCCAGCTTGTTTTACTTTTTTTGCCATTTCAATCATTTTTTTGGTATCAGCACCCTTGTTCATCTGCTCAAGAATTACATCATCGCCTGATTCAAGTCCCATATACGCAATTTGTATCCCAAGGCTTTTAAGTTCCTTTAAGTCCTCAACAGACTTCATTGCTATGCTTTTTGTATTTGCATAAGTTCCTATTCTTTCAATCCAGGGCATTTTTTCCCTGATTCTTTTTAAAATTTTTACAAGTCTTTTCTGGGGAACAATAAGTGCATCGCCGTCACACAGAAAAAGCCTTTTTATATGTCTGTAATCCCTTGCAGCTTCATCTATGTCCCTAAAAATAACTTCATCTGATTTTATGGTAAATCTTTTGGTTTTATACATTTCACAAAATCTGCATTTATTGTGTGAGCATCCTACAGTGATCTGGAGTAAAATGCTGTATGCTTCACTTGGCGGTCTGAAAATTGGTTCTACATAATCCATATAAATATTCCTTTTTTTTATTTTAAATCTAAATTATTCTTTTCATACATTTAATACAGAAATTTAAAATTGCAAAATTTAATTTAAAAACATTATGGTTTCAAAAGCTTATGACTTTTTATATGGAAGATTATTTTGCCGGTCCTTTAAAAGATATTGAAAAGCTTGAAAACAGCTTTGTGCTCGATAAAAATTTTTTAAATCTTTTAAAAGAAATTTCAGAGGCTGGAATTGATGAAAAAAATATTGATGAGCTTAAAATCTGCGGATTTTATTCATCTTTTTTTCAAAAATCATTTTTTGGTTCAAAAGGATATTTTGACATAAAAAAAGTAACTGAAGAACTTTTTTTAAAACCAGATCAAAAATCCTATGATTACATAATTGAAAAAAAAGCAGCCTCTTTTGATGACCTTAAACTTTTTTTGTTCAAGGCTGTAAAAAAAGAACTTGCAAAAATTGCTTTCCAGGACATAACAGGAAGAACATCGCTTGATGAAACCCTTAAATCCCTTTCATTTCTTGCAGATTCAGCTGTTAAAAAAGCCGTTTTTTTTCTTCATGAAGATTTAAAAAAAAATTATGGAACTCCAAAAAATAAAAATGGAGTTGAGCATAAACTTATTTGTGTTGCAATGGGAAAACTTGGAGCCTTTGAACTTAATTTTTCATCTGATTTAGATCTTATGTTTGTTTATCCTGAAAATGGTGAAACTGACGGAGAAAAAAAAATCAGTTCAGAAGAATTTTTTACAAGGCTTGTGAGAAAATTTACATCTCTTTTCAAGGGAGTTCTTCCAGGCGAAGATACCTATATTATTGATTTAAGGCTTCGTCCCTTTGGAAACAACGGCCCTCTTATAATGAGCATAAATGCAGTTGATCATTATTACCAGACCCAGGGCAGGGAATGGGAAAGATATGCACTCATAAAATCAAGGTGTATCACAGGAAAAAAATCAGACATTAAAAAATTTTATGAAAACATAACCCCTTTTGTATTCAGAAGATATCTTGATTATGGAGCATTTGATTCCATGAGGGATATGAAAAGTAAAATTATTTTTGAGATTAAAAGAAAAGATAATGAAGACAATATAAAAAACGGTTCCGGTGGAATAAGAGAAATAGAATTTTTCGGCCAGATTTTTCAGCTGATAAGAGGCGGTATAGATAAAAGATTCAGAGCAAAAAGAATTATTGAAATTTTAAGGCTTCTTGGCAGTGAAAACATGATTTTAGAAGAAACAGCAGCAGGACTTGAATCGGCCTATATTTTTTTAAGGCTTGCAGAAAACAGGATTCAGCAGCTTGAAGGCAGACAGACTCACAATCTCCCAAAAAATGAACAGGATTTAAAAAAAATAGCATTAAGCCTTGGCTTTTCTACGTCTGATGAATTTATAGAATTTGTAAGTGAAAAAAGAAATTATGTTCATTCTCATTTTATGGCTGTTTTAAAGGACGATTCAAACTCAGATGATGGAGATGATTTTTATTTTAAAATGTTTTGGGACTCGCCTGATGAAAATCAATTGAAATTTATGGAATCAATTGAGGAAGCAGGCACTAAATTGGAACCTGAATTTCTTAAAATTTTAAATAATTTTAAAAAGGAAATTTTAAATTCAAGAATAACACCTGAAACCATTGGACGATTAGACAGGCTCATGCCTGTTCTTATTAAGGAAATGATCAGCTCTAATATTGATTATGAGGCTTGCACCAGGATTATAGGCCTTGTTTCAGTAATAATAAAAAAAAGCTGTTATATTTCACTTTTGTTTGAAAATCCAGCTTCTGTTTATCATCTTGTAAAATTATTCAAGGAAAGTTCATGGGTTGGGAATTATCTGAAAAATCATCCTGTTCTTTTGGATGAGCTTCTTGATTCAAGAACTCTTTATTATCCCCCTGAAAAAGATGAAATGTCTGTAATTCTTGATTCAAGGGTTTCAGGTGTACAGTTTGAGGATACTGAAAGACTTCTTGAAACAATATGCATATTCAGGCAGAGCATGATTTTAAGGGTAGCTTCGGCAGAAATTTCAGGTGAATATCCTTTGATGAAAATAAGCGACAGGCTTACAGAGCTTGCAGAAGTAATAATTGAAAGGGTTCTTCAAAAGGCATGGGTTGAGCTTGTTGAAAAACACGGCTATCCAGTTGATGAATCTGGTGAAATTCTTCTTAATCCAGGTATTGCGGTTATTGCCTATGGAAAACTTGGAGGCATAGAGCTTGGTTATGGTTCAGATCTTGATCTTGTTTTTGTTCATAAAGATGTAAAAGGCTCAACATCAGGTGTAAGAAGTATTCCCTGTGTTCAGTTTTATGCAAAGCTTGCACAAAAAGTGCTTTCTTATTTAAGCATAAGAACTTCTGCAGGCAAAATGTATGAAATAGACCTAAGATTAAGGCCTGGCGGAAGTTCTGGTGTAATAATTGTGTCTTTTTCTTCTTTTGCAGATTATTTTTATTCAAAGGCATGGACATTTGAGCACCAGGCATTTGTAAAGGCAAGGCTGATTTTTGGATATGGAAAAATAGAAAGTGATTTTTTTGAAGTAAGGGAAAAAATTCTTTGCATGAAAAGGGATGAAGAAACTTTAAAAAATGAAATAAAGGACATGAGAAAAAAAATACTTTCAGCCCACGGCCTTTGTCAAAATGGTTTTTTTCATCTCAAATATGACACTGGCGCAATGATGGATATTGAATTTCTTGTTCAGTATCTGGTTTTGAAAAACTCAAATAAAAATAAAAGACTTGCTGTTTTTACAGATATTGTAAGGATTTTGTCTAACCTTGAAAGGGAAAAAATTCTTTCAAGAAATGAAGCCTCTTTTTTGAGATTTGCCTATCTTGTATACAGGTCAATGGGTCATAAGCTTGATCTTGTGGAAAAAAAGCCTGTTCTTGACAATGGAAGATTTGAAAGTCTGCGTAAAGGTGTTAGGCACCTTTGGGAAAAACACCTCAATTAAATCAATTACAAAATTGTAGAAAATTTCCTTGCATTTTATACATTAATTATTTATCTTACAAAAATGTTGCACGTTTATACCTAAAATATTACAAATTTGTAATATAATTGGCCGAGGGTTTGTTCGTGTTGTTGTATTTTGGGTGTTTTGGGTCGTGGCACATAATTTGCTTATTTGAATAAAAAAATTTGGATATGGATATATGAGAACAAAAATACTAGCCCACGAATTAAATGAAAAAAAAGAAATGCTTTCAAAAGTTTTTCTTGCAAAGGGTGATGAAACTTTTCAAAAAAAACTTTCAGATCTTTATGATGAATATTTTATGAAAAGTTTTGAATATATTTCAGATATTTCAAACAGGCTTAATACTCCGTTTGCACTTGTTGCACTTGGAGGATACGGAAGGCAGGAGCAGGCACCCCATTCAGATATTGATATTCTTTTTTTATTTGAAAATAAGCCGGAAGATGAAGCTGACAGCATAATTAAGGAAATTTTATATCCTTTATGGGATTATAAGTTTTCAATAGGACATTCTACAAGAACAATTTCAGAATGCATAAAAGAAGCAAAATCAGAAGTTTTCAATCTTACAGCCATGCTTGATGCAAGATTTGTCTGCGGATTTTCACCTCTTTATCTGAAATTTGCAGAAAAGTTCAGAAATTATCTTTCACAGTCTCCAAAAAAATTTACAGAAGAAATAATTTGTGCAGCAGAAAAAAGGCACAATGAGTATGGTAACTCTGAATATCTTCTAGAACCAGATATTAAAAACGGAATGGGAGGTTTAAGGGATTATCATACAATAAGATGGATAGGAAAAATTCATTTTGATCTTCAGGAATTAAAGGATTTTCAATATCATGGATACCTTTCAGAAACAGAATATCCCGAATTTATTGACACTCTTGGATTTATAACCAGGGTAAGAAATCATCTGCATTTTTTAACAAAAAGAAAATGCGATAAGCTTCATTTTGATCATCAGCTTCAAATTGCAGCAAGGCTTGGTTTTACAGAAAAAGATGGAAAAACACCTGTAGAAAATTTTCTTGGAGACCTTCATACAAGAATGAATTTTCTAAAAGAGTTTGCTCTTATGATTGAAAATGAAACAGGAAGACCAAAAAAACTTGGAATTAAAAGAATTTATAAAAAAATAACAGGTATTGAAGGGCTTGAAATAAAAAACAGCCTTATTGGCTTTAAGGATTCTGAAAAGGTTATAAAAGACCCGTCTCTTTTAATAAAAATTTTCAAGGAAAGCGGATTTAAAAAAGTACCCATTAATTTGGAATCAAAAAGGCTTGTTTATGATCTTGGATATTTAGTTGACGATAATTTCAGGAAAAACCAGGAAAATATTTCTTCATTTGAAAAAATAATGACAATTCCATATATGGAAAATCATCCGCTTGATTCAATGCTTAATACAGGAATGATTTCCCATCTGATTCCTGAATTTGCAGAAATTACAGACAGGATTCAGTACAATGACTACCATATTTATCCTGTTGCAAGGCATAGTATAAGAGCTGTCCAATATGTTCAAAAGCTTATTTCAGACAAGGCAGGCCTTAAAAATTCAGATTTATATTCTTCAATATATTCGGAAATAAGACCAAAAAGGGTTTTTTTGTGGGCTGTGTTTCTGCATGATATTGGAAAGGGGCAGGAAGGCGAAGATCACAGCATTTCAGGAGCAGAAATAGTAAAAGATATTTTAGAGCGGTTTGATATGAAAAAAGAGCACATAGAAACTGTTTCATTTTTAATAGAAAATCATCTTTACCTTGTAAAAACAGCCACAAGAAGGGATATTTTTGATGAGGAAACAATTACTGCATGTGCAATGAAAATAAAAAGTGCCATGCGTCTTAAAATGCTTTTTCTTCTTACTCTTGCAGATTCCATTGCAACAGGTCCAAAAGCCTGGTCTGAGTGGAATGAAAGCCTTATTACCTCACTTTTTCTAAAAACATTGAAAGTTCTTGAAAAGGGGAATCTTTCAGCTCCAAATGCAATCCGTCATCTTGAGAAGAAAACATTTGAAATTTCAAAGGTTTTAAAGGGGTTAACCCCTGATGCAGAGGCAATTGTTGCAAAAATGCCTCCCTCATATATTTTTGAACTTTCAAATTCAGATATTCTTTTGCATGCAAAACTTTATACAGAGCTTGTAAAATCAGATCATCCATTTGTAATGGAAGTGGAAAAAAACAAGGATTCAGGGTTGAGAAGGGTATTTTTTTGTGCCAAGGACAGGCCCGGATTTTTTTCAAGTGCTGCCGGAGCATTTACAGTAAACAATATGGATATTCTTGATGCAAGGGCATTTGGCTGGAAAAATTCAATTGCATTAAGCATTTTTACGGTAACAGCTCCACTTGATACTGTATACGAATCAAGGGTCTGGGATAAAACCAGAAATGATCTTGAAAAAACTTTGAAAAATGAGTTTGATTTGAAATCAGCAGTAACAACAAGAAAAAAAAGTGTTTTAAATAACAATGATGTTTTCAATGCAAAGGATTATGTGAAAATAGACAATGATTCTTCAAGTTTTTATTCAATAGTTGAAGTCCATACAAAAGATTATCCAGGTCTTTTGTTTGATCTTACAAATGTTTTGTTCAGGTTTGGAATTGATATAAAAAGTGCAAAAATTGCAACCAAGGTTTTACAGGTAGTTGACGTTTTTTATGTAAGCTCCATAGAAGGCACAAAGCTTTCCTATGAAAAAGGTGAAATAGTGAGAAGTGAAATTTTAAGGGAATTATCAGAAATCAAGGAGGAAAATTATGAAAAAAATTGAAGCTGTAATAAAGCCTTTCAAGCTTGATGATGTAAAGGAAGCTTTAAACGAAATCGGCATCCAGGGAATGACTGTAAGCGAAGTAAAGGGATACGGTCGCCAGAAGGGTCATAAGGAAATTTACAGGGGAGCAGAATATGTTGTTGATTTTGTTCCAAAGGTAAAAATTGAAATAGCACTCAGGTCAGATCGTGTAGAGGAAGCAGTAAAAGCAATAAGAGAGGCTGCAAAAACTGACAATATAGGAGATGGAAAGATTTTTGTTTCACCCCTTGAAAAGGTTGTAAGGGTCAGGACAGGGGAATTGGACGAAGACGCTTTGTAAAATCAGTTTACCAAAGTCTTATAACGGAGAAAAAATGAATTCTTCAGATATAGTTTTCATGTTTGTATCAACATCATTTGTAATGTTTATGATAATAGGGCTTGCTCTTTTTTACGGCGGTCTTGTAAGGGCAAGAAATATTTTAAGCATTATAGCTCAATGCATGGTCTGTATTAGTCTTGTTACCATACTCTGGATTATTTACGGATATTCACTTGTGTTTGGCGGCGATGTTTACGGGTTTATAGGAAATTTTGACTTTGTTTTCCTCAAAAATGTCGGACAGGATGCAGGCCCCCATGCTGATAATATTCCGCATATTCTTTTTTGCATGTTTCAGCTTATGTTTGCAGCCATAACTCCAGCTCTTATAACAGGTGCCTTTGCTGAAAGAATGAAATTTAAGGCATTTATTCTTTTTACCTTTTTGTGGTCAACATTTGTTTATTTTCCGGTTGCACACTGGGTCTGGGGAGGAGGGTGGATTGGCACTCACGGAGGACTCGATTTTGCAGGGGGTACAGTTATTCATATAAATTCGGCTGTGGCAGCACTTGCAGGAGCAATTGCAGTTGGAAAAAGAAAAGACTGGCCTTTAGAGCAGATAAAGCCTCACAATCTTGGGATTACTTTTTTAGGTGCCGGAATTTTATGGCTTGGCTGGTTTGGATTTAATTCAGGAAGTGCACTGGCTGCAAACGGCGTTGCAATGAATGCTTTTCTGGTAACCCAGATTGCTGCAAGTGCATCAGCTCTTTCATGGATGGCAATTGAATGGAAAGTTCACGGCAAGCCTACAGTTCTTGGTCTTGCATCAGGTGCACTTGCAGGTCTTGTTGCAATAACCCCTGCTTCCGGGTTTGTGTCTGCTTTTCCTGCACTTTTAATAGGGTTTGCAGCCGGAATATTGTGTTTTTACGCAGTTGGGCTTAAAACAAGACTTAAATATGATGACTCACTTGATGTTGTTGCTATTCATGGAATCGGAGGTGTTTTTGGAGCACTTTCTACAGGCCTTTTTGCAAGCCTTGCTGTAAATCCTTCAGGAGCTGACGGGCTTTTTTACGGGAATCCGTCTTTATTTATAATACAGCTTGCAGACAATGCAGCAGTAATTGTTTATTCACTGGCAGTAAGTTTGATAATTTTTAAAATAGTTGATTTTTTAACCGGTCTTAAAGTTTCACCTGAAGAAGAAAATGCAGGTCTTGATATTTCCCTTCATGGTGAGAAAGCATACAATTAAAGAAAATAAGGAGAATTTAAAATGACACCGACACAGGTACTGGAATTTGCCAGAGAAAAAGGCATAAGGGTTGTAGATATCAGATTTATGGATTTCCCCGGAATCTGGCAGCATTTCTCAGTCCCTTTAAGCGAACTCAATGAAGGAAGCTTTGAAGACGGATTTGGTTTTGACGGATCAAGCATAAGAGGATGGAGAGATATCCATGAAAGCGACATGATAGTTATTCCTGATCCTTCTACAGCAAAAATTGATCCTTTTTTTGAGCATCCAACTCTTGTTATGATTGGAAATATTGCAGATCCAATTACACATGAGCCATATGAAAAGGATCCAAGATATATTGCACAGAAAGCTGAAGCTTTTCTAAAAAGTACAGGAATAGGTGATGTATGCTTTATCGGACCTGAGCCTGAATTTTTTATTTTTGACGAAGTAAGATATTCAAGTGATCCCCACAATACCTTTTTTTCAATTGATTCAATTGAAGCAACATGGAACACAGGAAGGGAAGAATTCCCAAACCTCGGTTATAAGCCAAGAAGTAAGGAAGGCTATTTCCCAGTACCTCCTTCTGACAAGCTTCACGACTTGAGAACATCAATGATGCTTGCACTTGAAGATATTGGAATAGAAATGGAATGCCAGCACCACGAGGTTGCAACAGCAGGCCAGGGTGAAATTGACATGAGGTTTAAGCCGCTTGTTGAAATGGGCGACCAGCTGGTATGGTTCAAGTATGTAATAAGGAATATGGCATATGTAAAAGGCCATTCTGTAACTTTTATGCCAAAACCTCTTTTTGGAGACAATGGTTCAGGCATGCATACCCATGCAAGTATATGGAAAGACGGCAAGCCGCTTTTTGCAGGTGATTTATATGCAGGAATGTCACAGGATGCTCTTTATGCAATAGGCGGTATTCTAAAGCACTGCGGAGCATTATGTGCAATTACAAATCCTACAACAAATTCATACAAAAGACTTGTTCCAGGATATGAAGCTCCTGTTAACCTTGCATATTCAAGCAGCAACAGAAGTGCAGCTGTTCGTATTCCAATGTATGCAACTTCACCAAAGGCAAAAAGGCTTGAATTTAGAACTCCTGACCCTTCATGCAACGGATATATGGCTTTTTCAGCAATTCTTATGGCTATGATTGACGGAATTGAAAACAAAATAGATCCAGGCGATCCTCTTGATAAAAATATTTATGATCTTCCCCCTGAAGAATTAGCACAGATTCCATCTGCTCCAGGCTCTTTAAGCGAAGCTCTTGACTGTCTTGAAAAAGACTGCGGCTTTCTTTTAAAAGGCGGAGTTTTTACTGAAGAAGTTATTAAAACATGGATAAAGTACAAAAGAGAAAAGGAAATTATGGCTGTTAATTTAAGGCCTCATCCACATGAGTATATGCTTTATTATGATATTTAATAATAAGGATTGTTAGTTTTTATATTTAAAAGCGGCTTATTCAAGCCGCTTTTTTTAAATAGCTGCTGAACAAAAAATTCTAGTTTTCGGCCAATCACTAAATAAATAAAGACTTTTCTAAGCTTTTCATCAAGACAAAGCTCTGATTTTTATTGATTTGCCATATCTTTAAAACCTGAATTGAGCGATTTTAAAAATATGAAACGCTCAACTTAGGTAAAAGTAAATCATTAACCAGGCACCCCATAAAATAATTTGCAATAAAATTTAACTTTTAATAAATTACACATTTCTTGAATAAACACCTTTTAAATTTGCTTTTAATATATAATTATATCATATAATTCTTAATTTAAGATTTGCTTGTTTTATATATTATCCGGAGATATTTATGGCTCAAAAAATTTTAATTATTGAAGATGATTCAGATTTAAGGCAGGTTTTGAAAATTATGCTTGAACAGGAAAACTATATTGTTTCCCAGGCTGAAAATGGATTGAGCGGTCTTAAAAAATTTAAAAATGACAGTTTTGATCTTGTGATTACAGATATAATTATGCCTGAAAAGGAAGGATTAGAAACTATTTTTGAGCTGAAAAAAATTAACCCTTCAGTAAAAATTATAGCTATTTCAGGCGGGGGGCGGATTGCTGCCGAAGAATATCTTCTAATGGCAAAAAATTTTGGAGTATCAACTGTCTTATCAAAACCTTTTAAGAAAGATGCTTTTTTGTTTTCTGTAAAAGAAGCTCTTGGCATTAAATAACTGCAAGTCTAAAATTTATGTTTTTAGTATTTATTGGATTAAAAATTTAATTTTAAAAATCATGGTGTAATAAAAATGAAAATTTATTCTTAAAATCTATTCAAATCCTGTTCTTGTTAATCAATTTTTTTTGTTATTTTAAAATTTAAAATTCAGGAAAATTTATGTTTACTGCAATATCTTGTCTTGTTTCAGGTCTTGTTCTGCTTTTGTGGAGTGCTGATAAATTTGTTGAAGGTGCTTCTGGTGTTGCAGAATACGCAGGTTTAAGTCCTCTTCTTATTGGAATATTGATTGTAGGTTTCGGGACTTCGGCTCCGGAACTTATAGTTTCAGTCACAGCAGCCTTGAATAAAAGTACTTCCATAGCAATAGGCAATGCCTATGGTTCAAATATTGCCAATATTGGTCTTATTCTTGGAATTACAGCACTTATAAAACCTGTAAGGGTAGGTTCTCAAGTTTTGAAAAAAGAACTTCCCATACTTTTTTCAATAACACTTTTTTCATTTTTGCTTATTTTTGACTTTAAAATTTCAAGGGTTGAAGCACTTTTCCTTTTAATCCTTTTTTCAATCCTTATGTGGTGGAGTTTTTTTCAGGATAAAAAAAAAGGTCTTGATAATTTTGATACTGAAGTAAAAGACAGCTTGAGTTTAAAAACGCTCAGTCTTAAAAAATCTGTTTTTTTTACTATTACAGGTCTTTTGCTTTTAATTGTTTCTTCAAGGCTTCTTGTTTTTGGTGCAGTATTTTTAGCAAAAAAAGCAGGAATAAGTGATCTTTTAATTGGACTCACCATAATAGCACTTGGAACTTCACTTCCAGAACTTGCATCTTCTGTTGCAGCAGCATTTAAGGGAAAACATGACATAGCACTTGGAAATATAATAGGATCAAACCTTTTTAACACACTTGCTGTAACAGGCCTTGCTTTTTTTGTTTATCCGTCTGATTTTCCAGGGGAAGTTCTTAGCCGTGATTTTGTATTTATGCTTTTTCTTACTGCAATGATTTTTATTACAGGATTTGGATTTAAAAGGCAGGGAAGAATAAACCGGTTTGAAGGTTTTTTGCTTTTATGTATTTATTTTATTTATATCGGGTATCTTATTTTTTCCCAGGTTTAAATTTAAAAGGATTTTATATGAAAAGATTTTTTTTTCTAGTTGTTTTTGTTCTTTTTGCCGTGCAAGGTTTTTCAGAAAATTCTGAAATTTCAAATGATGAAGATTATATGATAAACCATTTTGAGCAGGCTCTTGAAAGTTCAGAAAAGACAAAATCACTTTATTTAAATGACTTTGAAATAGAAAAAAAAGCATATGAGGAATTAAAGGCACAAATAGATGACCAGCTTCAAAGAATAAATATTTATAAAAATCTTTTAATTGTCCCTGATGTAAGCATTGAAGCTTTAGAAAAAAGTCTTGATGAGATAAATGTTGGACTTTCAACCATAAACTCAAGAATTTCTGCCTTAAGGGAAAAACTTTTAAAAACTGACGAAAAACTTGCCTCATTAGAAGACAAAATTAATTTCAGTTCTAAAATTTTAAAAAAAAATTCTGATGAAACAGGTTATACAGCTGAAATAAAAAAATATAATTCAGTTCTTCAAGACAAGAAAAAGCTTCTTATTTCAATAAAAGGCTATGCTAATTCAAGAATAACTCTTCTTGAGTCACTCAAATCTTCTCTTGATGATTTAAAACAGATTTTTGAAAAAGACATAAAAGAGAAAAAAGATGTAATCTTATTTAAAAATGAAGAAATTTCATTCAAAATTTTTTCATTTCAGGTCATTTACCAGGATTTTAGAAAAATCAGCACAATAATTTCACAATATTTTTCACATGAAACTGTTTTAAAGAAAAAAGAGCTTTTAAAAGAACACCTTAATACAGGTCATTTTGTAGCTCTTTTTGTATTTTTAACTGCTGTTGTGTTTTTATTAAGCAGTAAAAAATATCTTTTAAGAAATGAAAAATATGAAAATTTAAAAAAACAGCAATGGGGTTATCCTTTTGTTCTTGCAGAAAAAACAATTTTATTGATTATGCTTTTTTTTCTTGTTGAGGTTTTTGCAAAATCAAAACTTTATATAGTTTTTCCAGATATTTTAAAATTTTTAAGGGATTTTATTCTTGTTTTACTTTTTACAAAAATCGGGTCTGAATCTTTAAGGCTTATATCACTTGAGGTAAATGCTTTTTATATTCAATCTGTTTCCAAATGGAGAAACAGGCTTTTTTTGGGAATAAGAATTTATGCATTAATTTATCTTGCTCTTGGAAGTTTTACTTCATTTGAAAATACCATTCTTCTTGGATTAAGGGTTGTATCCGAGTTTTTATTGTGTACAGCTGTTTTTGTTTTCTGGTCTTTATGTAAAAAATCAGGCGAATATGCTGAAAACAAGGCTTCCAAACTAATGGAATGGTGGACAAAATGTATTTTTGTTTCAGGTCTTTTATTTGAAATTGCAGGGTTTAGATATTTGACTTCATGGTGGTTCATTTCTTGGGGAAGAACAATAGTTTTAATTTTTGTTGTTTTTATTCTTTACAACGGCCTTGAAAAGTTAAAACAAAGTATTTATGAAAAAAAATCCACTGAAAATGAAGCAGAAGAAGACAAAAAATCCTATTACTGGTTTTTTTCCAATGGAGCATATATCTTTATAGTGTTTTTGTTTATAACAGGGTTTGCTTTTTCATGGGGCAGGGGAGAAGATTTTCTTGTATTGTTTTTTGATATTTTCAGCCAAAAATATACATTGGGAAAAATTGAACTAAGTATAGCAGGATTTTTTTATGCAGGTCTTGTTATTCTGGCAACTTATGTTTTAACCTCTTTCTGGAAAAAAATGATGCTTGAGCATTTTTTAAGGGAAAGCGGATTATCAGAAGGGGTAAAGGATTCAATAACTACAATTTCTGTTTATCTTGTATGGGCTGCCGGAATTTTAATAAGTTTCAGTGTTCTTGGGCTTAATTCTGCTTCAATGGCATTTGGATTTGGTGCTTTAGGTATAGGTCTTGGTTTTGGTCTTCAAAATATTTTTAGTAATTTTATCAGCGGACTTATTCTTTTGTTTGAAAGACCTATTCAGGTTGGAGATGTTGTTGAGGTTGGAGGTGTATGGGGAGAAGTTATTAAAATCAATGTAAGAGCAACAATTGTTCAAACATATACACATTCTTCACTCATTATTCCAAACTCTGAATTTATAAGTTCCCAGGTTATAAACTGGAGCCACAGGGATCCTTTTATAAGAAGGGATTTGAATATTGGTGTTGCTTATTCATCTGATACATCTCTTGTGGAAAAACTTCTGCTTCAGGCTGCTGATAAAGTTCCTGAAATAAGGCTTTATCCAAAAAAACCAATTGTCCAGTTTATAAATTTTGGAGACAGTTCCCTTGATTTCAGGGTTAGATTCTGGTCAACCATAGATGATTTTGTGGCTGCTGAAAGTAAGCTTAGATTTGCAATTACAAATATTTTCAGGGAAAATAACATTGAAATTCCTTTTCCTCAAAGGGATATTTACATAAGATCTGCTCAACCTTCTAATGAAGGTTTAATTGCCACTGATAAAAAACCGGCTGAAAATCCAGGTTAACTCATAAAACAAGAATTTTTTTCAGTGCAAGAGAAAAATTATCTGATTTAAAATGCAAAGACATAAAATCTGCCTTTGCATTTTTTGTTTTATCAGTTGAGAAGAGGAATAGTTGATATTTTAGTTGACTTAGATGTGTTTAATGTTCTGGTGTCTGCTTCTGCCAGAGCCTGAATAATTGATTCAAATACGTTATTTTTGCCTATCATGTCTATAATTTTGCAGGCTTTTAAAGTTTTTTCAACCTGAGGCTGCATTCCTGTAATAAAAATTTGTGTGCCGTCTTCCCTGGTTTTTTCAATCATTTCTTCAAAGGCTCTTATTCCTGTTGCATCAATTGCTGGAACATGTCCCATTCTTATTATTAATATTTTGGGAGCTTTTCTTACAATTTTCAAAGTGTCCTTGAATTTATTGGCAGCACCAAAGAAAAAAGGACCATGTATTTCAAAAACAAAAACACCCTCTGGAATACTCTCTTTGTCAACTGGAAGAAAATCTGAATTATGTTTTGTATTTATTTTATTTTCAGATGAAATTGGATCAAAATGAGTAACATCAGCCATTCTTTTCATGAAAAGAAATGCGGAAAGGACAATCCCTGCTTCTATTGCTATTGTAAGATCGAAAAATATTGTTATTAAAAATGTTGAAACAAGAACAGTAATATCTGATTTTGGGGAACGGAAAAGCCTTATAAAATAAGAAAAATTGCTCATGTGCCAGGCTACAATCAAAAGAACTGCCGAAAGTGTTGAAAGGGGAATAAAGGAAACAAGTCTGCCAAAAAAAAGAAGAATGCATAAAAGTGTAAATGCATGGAAAATTCCTGAAAGAGGAGTCCTTCCACCGTTTTTTATATTTGTTGCTGTTCTTGCAATTGCACCTGTTGCTGGAATACCGCCAAAAATCGGGGATAAAATATTGGCAATTCCCTGTGCAATAAGTTCTTTATTTGAATTGTGCCGTTGTCCTGTCATTCCGTCTGCTACTACTGCAGATAAAAGTGATTCTATTGCTCCAAGCATTGCAATGGTAAAAGCAGGCATAATCAGTTCTGTTATTTTGGATAAGTCAAAATCTGGAATTGCAGGCATGGGAAGACTTGAGGAAATTTGTCCGAATTTAGTGCCTATGGTTGGTGTATCAATGTTAAAAAAAAGTACAAGCAGGGAACTTGTAATTATTGCAATTACAGAACCTGGTATGGTTTTGTTATAATTTTGCCATAATAGAATAAGTGCAAGGGAAAATATTCCAATAAAAGCAGTTGAAAGATTTATATTTTTAAAAAAATTAAGAATTTGATAAATACTGTCTGGTTCTATTAAGCCTATTCCAAGAAAATCTTTAAGCTGTGTAAATCCTATTATAACTGCAATTCCTGATGTAAAGCCTATGGTCATTGGATAGGGTATATATTTTATTACAGATCCAAGCCTGAAAATTCCAAAAAAAATAAGAATAATACCAGCCATAATTGTAGATAGAGCAAGACCCTGGTATCCGTATTTTTGGACAATTCCCAAAATAATGATGATAAAAGCACCGGTAGGTCCTCCGATCTGGACTTTTGAACCTCCGAAAGCAGAAATTATAAAACCTGCAATAACAGCAGTATAAATTCCCTGCTCAGGACTTACTCCGGATGCTATTGCAAAGGCAATTGCTAAGGGAAGAGCCACAATTCCAACAATAAGCCCGGATGTTAATTCATTGTAAACTACTTTAAAACTGAAATTTTCTTTAAGTTTTAAAACTTTAGAAAAAAAGGGAACAGCAAGCATGTAATATCCTCCGCCATTAAATTTAGCTGTTAATGGAAGTAGATATCAGGTGGTCGTGCGTCTTTCTTTTGGGGGTATAAGGCGTAGGCCAGATGATAGGTACTAAAACAGAGCATAATTAGACCTGAATTATCATATTGTCAAGTTAAAAAATATAAGCACCAGCTGAAAAAACTGTTTTTTTGTTCATTAAAAAATTTACAAATATAAAACGATCAATTGGTGCTTAAATAGACAGGTATAATCACTATTTATAAAATTATTTTTCTGCACTCCAGGTAAAATCTTTTATCATCTGCCTCACCCATGGAAAAAGTTTTTCTTGGGAATGCTCCGTCCATTATTATTGTTTTGAAAAAGCTGTTTTTGGGAATGCAGGGAAGAAGAAAACCAAGGCTTTCATTTTTTTGGGATAATTCTTCAAGATGCTTTCTGCCATGAATATAATCTATTTTTAGGGATTTATTTTTTTGGGAAATGTACTTGAGTCCGTCCTCAAGATCTCCGGCTGCAAGATTTTTAAGGGGGTTAATGATTTTTAAAATCCCTTTTGAATTGCTGTGGCAAAAAGGGATTTCATGGATATTTTTTTCCAGGCTTTTTTGATTTTCAAAAAGGTCAGTTTTATTTATTGAAACAACAGATCCTCTTTGTTCAAAAAAAGTTTTGAGCTGGTTTAGGATTTCTTCAGGGTCAATATTAAATAATACCCTGTGTATTGGTTCAAACTGAATACTTTCATCATGAATATTTACTATTTCAACTAGAGCCCACCTTGCAGGATGATTCATGATGTTTTTATCATTTGAGCTGTTTTTTATCTCTTCCCAAAAGGCTCTTGCAGTTGCAAATGAATGGTTTCCGTCACCCATTGCATATAGAAGAGGATTTTTTGCAGAAGAAAGATCATATTTTGAGCAATATGATTTTTCTTCTATAAGAGACAAAAGTCCTGATGCCATTTTTTCAATTGCATCTTTTTGGTCAGTCATAAATCCTGTAATTTTACCTGAATTATTCATCAGCTGAAAATCATAAAGCTTTTTTTTGTCTTTAAGTTCAAATAAGGGCTCAATTACTTTTTTTTCAGGATCATCAATTAAGACCATAATATGGGGTGATTCAAGTGAAGCTTTTTGCCTGACTTTTATTCTTGGCGGTATTCTTTCAATTATGGTTCCTTCAGTAGGTCTTATTAAAGATTTAGAATTTTTAGAATAATCATAGTTTTCAAGATCAAGGCAGCAGATCAGACCTTTTCTTTTCTGGCCTGTGGAAATGATCCTTTCGCACATGAAAATTCCAGGTCCGTGTTTTTCAAGTATTTGATCTTCCAGATAAATATCCATGGATGAGTGAATGTTTTCAATAATAATATCTTCTCTTTCTGAACCAAGAAAAACCTCTGGAAGAATTATGTTTAGGGCTGAGGGAGATTCTTCTATAAAATCTGCTGTTTTTTCCCAGTATTCTGGTTGAGATGTATATTGATCGCATGCAATTACAGACCATTTTTCAAAATCTGCATTTTTTGAGGGAAGATAAACCTCAGGCAATTTAAGAGCTATTTTATTGAAAACTGTATTCATTTATCCGCCAAGTTAGATTTAATTTAGAAAAAAGAATTAAAGGTTTAAGGCCGGATTTAATGCTCCGGCCTGAATTTTTACATATCCTGATAAATAAGATGTTTGAAAAGTTCTGGAGAGTTAAATCTCTTTTCAATATCAACATCAAAAAAGTCTGATATTGGTTTGAATACATGGGGTGCTTTTTTAAATGCATGTTTAGCTATTTCAAGAACTTTGTCAGCTCCCTTAGGGGACATTTTGCCAAGAGGCCTTCTGCATTGTCCGCCTGGCATGCCAAGAACGCCCATAAGGGTTTTTATTGGCATGGGATTTTTTTGCTTGAATTCAATTTCTCCAAAAGGAGTGTTCTCTTTTGTAATTATGGCAACAAGGTGAAACAGAGGTTCTATGTCATTTAAGATTTTTGAAGCACTGTTTGTATTTCCCTTTGAAAGTTCAATGGCCATTTCAGTTATAAAAGATGGAATTATGTTTGAAGCAACTGAAATTATGCCTGAACCCTTGATTTCAGGGTTTGACATAAGTTCAAAAGTAAGTGAATCATCTCCTGAAAAGATCTTGAAATCATCTCCGCACACTTTTCTTGTTCTTTTCATATTTTCAAGATCTCCTGTTGCTTCCTTTACACAGGAAATATTAGGGCAGTTTTTATTTGCAATTGCAATATCTTCAGGAAGGAGTTTGCTTCCTGTTCTTCCTGGAATAACATATGGGATTATTGTTGCATCAGGGCATTTTTTTGCAACAGGCTCAAGATATTCCCTTCTGATGCTGATAGACCCTGGATTGTTGTAGTATGGATCAACTAGTAAAAGTGCCTCTGCACCGGCTTTTACTGCATGTTCAGAAGCAATAAGTGCTTCTTGTGTATTGTTGCTTCCTGTACCTGCTATGCAGATGCATTTGCCTTTTGTTTTTTTTGCTGTTACTTCAATAACTTTATTATGCTCTTCCCATTTTAAAGTGGGGCTCTCTCCGGTAGTCCCAACAGCAAGGATACCTGTTATGTTATTTTTGATTTGAAAATCGATTAATTTGTCAAGCCCTTCTAAATCAAGGGAACCGTCTTTTGTAAAAGGAGTGGCTAATGCCGTATAGCAGCCTGGTATCATGATTTCTCCATTAATATTTGATATAGTTACAATTTTAAATGGCTTTAACACAAGTTTTTTTCAATGACAACTTTAACCAAACAAAATATATAAACTCAAGCAAAAAAATATAAAGAAAGAATTATACTTGAAATTATCCAAACAATTGCAATATTAACAATTTGTATTTTGCAGGTTTGGCTAAAATTAAAAATAGTGATTGGCTGAAAACTAAATTTTTTTGTTCAGTACAGGTGAAAAATTTAAATCTGACTTTACGATTTGCAAAAAAGACTGTTTTCGCTGTAATATCAGGGCTTATGTCCAAATTTAATTAGGAGGAAAAATGGCACCATTAGCAAAGGATGTTGATGAATATATAGCAATTCAAAGAGCAGCTATCGCTCAAAATCCTGAATGCGGAAATTCCCATTACAATCTTGCAGTAGCTCTTATGGGACTTAAAAAATATGATGAGGCAGAGGGTGAACTTCATACAGCAGTAGACTGCTCGCCTACTTTAGCAGAAGCCTATGTTCAGCTTGGGGCTATATGCATGCAAAGAGGAGACATTGAAGGGGCAATGTACTACAACCAGATGTCTGTAAAGGCAAGGGCAGGATTTTCTCCTGGATATGCAAATATTGGTTTTCTTCTTCTTCAGAAGGGAGAAGTTGATGAAGCAATAAAAAATCTTCAGAAGGCAGTTGTTTACAATTCTAAATTTGTTCAGGCTTTTACAACCCTTGGAAATGCATACCTCATGAAAGGACTTGTTGATGAAAGCATAGAGGCAAATAAAAAGGCTATTGAAATTCAGCCGGAATTCCCTGTGCCATACTACAATATTGGTCTTGGATATCTGGAAAAAGGAGAAATTGAGCTTGCGACTCAAAACATTGAAAAAGCAGCTTCATTAGGGTATGAAGTCCCTGAAAAAATTTTAGAGGAAATAAATGCGAAAAAAGCCTGATTTTACGTGTCAGGCAGTATTTTAATAACTGGCTGGGATACATGATGCTGATTTTTAAGCCCGGACATTCTGGTTTGTATAAAAAGTTTAATAATCAGGTATTTCAGCCCTCTTCCTTTCAAACTGATGTTTCATTAACATAATTTCAAATTTGCTTTTGTATTGACAACAAAACTCATCCGTCCTATACCTTCAAACTGATAGCATGTAATTAATGTTGTTTAACACTGATTCCAGATAGTTTTTAAGAATTGCTGGGCATTAGAAATCTCTGAAATTATTGATTTTTTTGTCTGTTTTTTGGAAGCATGTACTTTTTAAGGTACTTGAAGCGAATAGGTATATAATTAATCAATCTTTATCTTTATGGAGGTAAGGCATGGCAAAACACGAAACTCCCATGCTGGATCAATTAGAATCCGGTCCATGGCCAAGTTTTGTTTCCGACATGAAGCAGGAAGCGGAAGCAAGGGCAAAGAATGTTAATAACGTTGAATATCAGATTCCTGTTGATGTTGTAGACGATCTTCTAGGCGTTCTTGAGCTTTCCTACAAGCATGGAAGAACTCACTGGAAACACGGCGGTATCGTTGGTGTTTTCGGTTACGGCGGCGGTGTTATCGGCCGTTATTGCGACCAGCCACAGGAATTTCCTGGTGTTGCTCATTTTCATACAGTACGTGTGGCTCAGCCTGCTGGTAAGTACTACACAACTGAATATCTCAGACAAATTATGGATGTATGGGATCTACGCGGTTCTGGTCTTACAAACATGCACGGCTCTACAGGTGACATTGTTCTTCTTGGTACAAGAACAGAGCAGCTTGAAGAAATTTTCTTTGATCTGACTCACAAGTACAATACAGACCTTGGTGGTTCAGGTTCAAACCTTAGAACCCCTGCTGACTGTATCGGTACTTCAAGGTGTGAATATTCATGCTATGATACAAACGCATTATGTCATTTCTTGACAAATGAATTCCAGGATGAGCTTCATCGTCCTGCATTCCCTTACAAGTTCAAGTTCAAGTTTGACGGATGTCCAAACTGCTGTGTTGCGTCACTTGCACGTTCTGACATGGCTTTTATCGGTACATGGAAAGACGATATCAGAATTGACCAGGAAGCTGTTCAGGCTTATATCGGCGGTGAAATTCCTCCTAACGGTGGTGCTCATGCTGGCCGTGACTGGGGTAAATTTGACATTCAGAAAGAAGTTATTGATCTTTGTCCTACAGGCTGCATGTGGATGGACGGCAATGAACTTAAAATCAACAATAAAGAATGTACACGCTGTATGCATTGTATCAACACCATGCCAAGAGCATTGAGAATTGGTGAAGATACTGGATGTTCAATTCTTGTTGGTGCTAAAGCTCCAATCCTTGACGGACAGCAGATGGGTTCTCTTCTTGTTCCTTTTGTAGAAGTTAATCCTGACAATGATTATGAAGCACTTATCAATTATATTGATAAAATTTGGGATTGGTGGATGATGGAAGGTAAAAACCGTGAGCGTCTTGGTGAAACTATCCGCCGTCTTAGTTTCCAGAAGCTTCTTGAAGCTTGTGATATGGAAGCAGATGTCCGTCATGTGTTACATCCACGTGAAAACCCATACATCTTCTGGAAAGAAGAAGAAGTACCTGGCGGATGGGAAAGAGACATTAAAGAATTCAGAAAATTTCATCAGAGATAAGATAGGGAGGAAAAATAAATGGCATTTGTATCTTCAGGTTACAATCCCGATAAGCCAATGGAAAACCGTATCACTGATATCGGTCCCAGACATTTTGAAGAATTTTATCCTCCGGTCATTAAAGCCAACAAAGGCAAGTGGCTGTATCATGAAATACTTGAGCCTGGCGTACTGGTTCATGTTTCAGAAACCGGAGACGAAGTTTATACAGTTCGTGTAGGTGGTGCTCGTCTTATGAGTATTACTCATATCCGTGAAATGTGCGATATTGCAGATAAGCACTGCGGCGGATATCTTCGTTTTACTACACGTAACAACGTTGAATTTATGGTTGATTCAAAGGACAAAGTTGAAGCACTTAAGCAGGATCTTTCTTCTAGAAAATTCCCCGGCGGATCATACAAGTTCCCAATTGGTGGTACCGGAGCTGGTGTAACAAACATAGTTCATACACAGGGATGGGTTCACTGCCATACTCCTGCAACTGATGCATCTGGTCCTGTTAAAGCTACCATGGACGCTCTTTTCAAAGATTTCCAGGATATGAGACTTCCTGCACAGCTTAGAATTTCTCTTGCTTGCTGTCTTAACATGTGCGGTGCTGTTCATTGTTCAGATATCGCTATTCTTGGTTTCCACAGAAAGCCTCCAATGATTGACCATGAATATGTAAGCAAGAACTGTGAAATTCCTCTTGCTGTTGCAGCATGTCCTACTTCTGCTATCAAGCCTTCAAAGCATGTGCTTGCAGATGGTACTGAAGTTAAGTCAGTTTCTGTTAATAATGACCGTTGTATGTACTGTGGTAACTGCTATACAATGTGTCCTTCAATGCCGCTTGCTGATACAGACGGTGACGGTATTGTTATTATGGTTGGTGGTAAAGTTTCTAACCGTATTCATGCACCTAAATTCTCCAAAGTTGTTGTAAGCTACATTAAAAATGAGCCTCCAAGATGGAAAACAACAACTGATACAATTTCAAAAATTGTTGAAGCATACGCAAATGATGCAAGAAAATATGAAAGAATTGGTGACTGGGCAGAAAGAATCGGCTGGGAGCGTTTCTTTGAAAAATGTGAGCTTGATTTCACTCATCATCTTATCGATGACTTCCGTGATCATGCTTACTATACATGGCGTCAGACAACTCAGTTCAAGTTCTAATAATAACTGAGTTAAGAAATTTATATCATGGCCGGAGGTTAAAACCTCCGGCTGAACTTTTTTTCCTGATTAAGGAGGAAATATGGCACTTCCAGATAATGCAAAAGAAATGATAGTTGAAGAACTTACAAAAAAGTCAAAAACAAAATCAAAATTCTACTTCAATGACCTTTCTAAAATGTTTCCAGATGAAAGCCCAAGAGCAGTAAAAAAGCTTGTTAATGAAATGGTTAATGATGGTGTTCTTGAGTACTGGTCAAGCGGAAGTACAACCATGTATGGTTTAAAAGGCATGGGTGAACTTGGTTAGTATTTTTTTTGGAGTTTTTCTGCAATGCTGAAAAAAGAAGGATGCAGTTCTGTAGTTACAATCGCTGGTTTAAGAGGCGGTTCAGGAAAGACTTTTGTATCTCTTGGACTTGTATCTTCACTTAAAAGTATTGGGAAAAATGTCTGCCCCTTTAAAAAGGGTCCTGATTATATTGATGCCGGCTGGCTGGCTTTTGCTGCAGGCCGGCATTGCTATAATCTGGATACATACATGTGCCCTGGTGAGGTTGTTAAAGAATCTTTTTCCTTTCATAGTTATGGTTCAGATTTTTCTCTTGTTGAGGGAAACCGCGGACTTTTTGATGCAATAGATGTTGAGGGCAGGACAAGCACTGCTGAAGTAGCAAAACTTCTCAATTCCCCTGTAATAATATGTATTGACTGCACTAAATGTACAATGACAATAGCTGCAATTGTTATGGGGCTTAGAGCCTTTGATCCTGATCTTAACCTGGCTGGCATAATTTTTAATAAAGTTGCCGGGCCAAGACACGCAGGCAAGCTCACAAAAGCAGTTGAGCATTATACAGATGTAAAAGTAATTGGTGCTATACCAAAGGTCAAAAAATTTGATTTTGCTGAAAGACATATGGGCCTTGTTCCAACATGTGAAAACAAAATGGCTTCATCAATTATTGAAGAAACAGGAAAGATAGTTAAAGATAACCTTGATCTTAATAAAATAATTGAAATTTCAAAATCAGATCAGGAATATATTCCAGAGCAGTCCCCATATGAAATGTGTATGACTGAAACAAAGTATGATGATCTTAATATTGGGATTATTATAGATGATTCCTTTCAGTTTTATTATCCGGAAAATATTTTTATTCTTGAAAAATACGGAGCAAAGCTTTTTAGAATAAATGCCATGGAAGATAAATGCCTGCCTGAAAATCTCCATGCACTTTATATTGGAGGCGGTTTTCCAGAGTGTTTTGCAAAAGAGCTTGAAAAAAATAAATCCATGCGTGAATCCGTAAAGAATCAGGCAATGTCTGGACTTCCTGTATATGCCGAGTGCGGCGGACTTATGTATCTTGGGAAATCAATTATTTTAGAGGATAAAGAATATGAAATGTGTTCTTTTTTTGATATGAGTTTTACAATTTCAAAAAAACCCCAGGGTCATGGTTATGTTGATGCTGTTGTAACAAAAAATAATCCTTTCATTGAAAAAGGTACTCATCTCAAAGGCCATGAATTCAGGTATTCAAAAATAGTAAATAGCAATTTCAGTGAATCTGGTTTTTGTTATGAGTTAGATAGAGGTGTTGGAATTGTTGATAACATGGATGGAATAACAAAGAACAATACACTTGCCTCATATATTCATCTTCACGCCTTTGGCTCTCCGTCATGGGCAAATGCCATGGTAAAAGCAGCTCAAAAATTTAAAAATAATCATTAAATCAAATTTTTTCCAAGTTTCAAAAACAATAATAAAATGTCTTTCAGTGAATATTTGTATAAAATTCAAATAATTATCTGCTGGGCTAAAAAGGGTTTTTTTACATTCCTAAGCCAGATTAAAAATTTAATTCTCAAAAAAGATCATGTATCCCATAGTTTAAATTTTTCCTTTTCATTTAAAGAATAAAAATTTTAGTCTTTAGTTATTGATAATTTTTATTGATTAATCTAAACTTATTCATTATCTAAATATAAAGACACATTTTACTATTATTTTTATTTTTTAGTTAAGAATTTTTCAAGGCTCAACAAAAAATGAGCTGAAATTAATTTTTATCTGACTGTTAGTTTAATTTTAAGGAGGGTAAATGGCAGAAAAAAAAGCAATTGGATGTGCCAGACCAGTTGGAGGAGTAGAGCCTGATGCTTCAAAAAATGACACCTCTGAAAAAAAAGTAACTGAAAATTCTTACAAGGAGAAAAAAATGATACAAGTTGGAAGAAAAGCTCCGGATTTTGTTTCTCCGGCATTTTACAAAGGTGATTTTACAAGTGTAAAATTATCTGATTTTCTTGGAAAATGGGTTGTATTATGTTTTTATCCAGGTGACTTCACCTTTGTCTGAGCTACAGAAATTTCGGCGGTCGCCGAACATCACAAAGAATTTCAGGAACTAGGCGTTGAAGTTCTTTCAATGAGCGTTGACAGTATGTTTGTACATAAAATGTGGAATGATCATGAGCTGTCAAAAATGGTTCAGGGAGGAATTCCATTTCCTATGCTTTCCGATGGTGGCGGAAAAGTCGGCTCTGTATACGGTGTGTATGATGAAGATGCAGGGGTTGAAAACAGAGGCAGATTTATTATTGATCCCGATGGAATTATCCAGGGATATGAAATTCTTACTCCGCCTGTAGGAAGAAATGTATCTGAAACAATCCGTCAGATAAAGGCATTCCAGCATGTAAGAAAAACTGAAGGCGGTGAAGCAACACCTTCAGGATGGAAACCAGGCAAAATTACCTTAAAACCAGGGCCGGAACTTGTTGGTAAAGTTTGGGAAGTCTGGAAAACAAGTATGGAATCAGAATAAACAAAGAGCTGCTGGATTGAAGCTGGATTTTTTGTTCAGTTTAAGGAAGTTGAAAAATTTAACATTTAGGATACATAGAGTATTTTGAGGATTAAATTTTGAATCTGACTTAAGAATGGACAAAAAAGGCCGTTTTCGTTCAGAAACTAAGTAGTGATCGGCCGAAAACGAGAATTTTTTGTTCAGTTCAAGGAAGTTGAAAAATTTAACCGCAGGAATACATTTAGTATTTTGAGGATTAAATTTTGAATCTGACGCAGAAATGGACAAAAAAGGCCGTTTTCGTTCAGAAACTAAGTAAAAGGGGTGGGAAATCACCCCTTATAAATCAAATATCATCACTCTTTTTTTTCCCAAAGAAAACAGCACCCAAAATACCAAGCTCATATAAAAGAACCATTGGGACTGCCATCATAATCTGGGTTACAACATCTGGCGGAGTTATAATGGCTGCGAAAATAAAAAAAATAAGAATTGCATATTTTCTTTGTTTTTTTAAAAAATCTGAAGAAACTATTCCCATTTTTGCAAGTCCGCTTAAAACAAGGGGAAGCTCGAAAGCAAGGCCAAATGCAAACAGCAGTTTTGATGCAAATGAGAAATATTCTTTCATTGATGGAAGTGCTTTTATGTTTTCGTTTGCAAAGCCTAAAAGAAAACTGAACCCATAAGGAAAAACCAGAAAATAAGCAAATGCACCACCAACTGCAAAAAAAATTACTGAAAAAAAAGTAAGAATAATAACAGCTTTTTTTTCCTTTGAATAAAGTCCTGGTGATACAAAAAGCCAGAATTGATAAATAAGAAACGGTAAAGTAATAATAATTCCTGAAAAAAGTGCTGTTTTAAGATATGTAAAAAAGGCTTCAGGAAGAGAAGTAAAAATAAGCTGTCCGTTTTCGCCAAGTGCACTTCTTAATGGTTTAATAAGGAATAAAAATATTTTTTCCTTAAAAAAATAGCAGATTAAAAAACCTGAAAATATAATGAAAAAACATTTTATAAGCCTTGATCTTAACTCTTCTAAATGCTCTGTAAGATTTATTTTTTCTTTATTTTGGCTCATCTTTTTTTTCTTTAGAGTCAGATTCTATTTTTTTTTGACGTTCATCATCAATTTCTACACTGGATTTAAGATCATTTACCGAACGCTTAAACTCTCCAAATGCTTTGCCAAGGGTTTTAGCAAGTTCAGGAAGTTTTTTGGGGCCGATAACAATCAGAGCCACTGCAAGTATGACTAAAATTTCCGGCATTCCAATTCCAAACATAAATTCACCTAAAAAGTTCTTTATAATTTTTAAAAAAACTACTACTTTTTTAATTTCATGTTGTCAATAATACAAACAAATTAAGGTATAAATTATAATTATGAAAAAAGATATTATAAAAAAAGTTTATGTAAATCTTCCTTTAAGAATGGTAGAAGAATATATTGGAAAATATCTTCAACTCGAACTTAATCCAGAGTTTGGAATTGATTCAGAGGCTTTAGATAACTTAAGTTTAGAATATATTAATCAGATATCTGAAAAATTTATTGAAAAAGGTCTTAAAATAAAAGCTCATGGTCCTTTTTTTGATTTGAATCCTGTATCATCTGATGAGATGATCAGGGAAATAAGCTGTAAAAGAATGTATAATGCACTTGAATATGCAAAAGTACTAAAAGCTGAATCAATTGTTTTTCATCCAGGATATGATTTTAAAAGGCATGATTTTTTAAAAGATGAGTGGTTGAAAAAAAGCTGCGATTTTTACGCAGAATTTTCAAATTTTGCTTCAAAAAATAATATAACTCTTTTACTTGAAAATGTTTATGAGAGAAATCCCCATGAAATTTTACCGCTTCTTGAAGCAGTAAGTTCTTCTGGAGGCGGTTTTTGTTTTGATTTAGGTCATCATTTTGCTTTTGGAGAAGACATTCTTGAAAACTGGATAAAGCAGACAGCTAAATACATAAAAGAGATCCATTTGCACGACAATGACGGAAAACAGGATTTACATCTTCCCCCTGGAAAGGGAAAAATAAATTTTGATCCTTTGAAATATTTTATTAAAGACAACTTGAATAAAGTTAAAATAACTTTAGAACCTCACAGGGAAGAAGATTTATTTCCCTGCTTTGAATGGCTGGAGAAAAATAATGTCTTTTGAACTGTTTTTAATTTTTTTTGGTTTTTTGCTGGTTATATATGCTTTTTTTTCAGTTTTATTAAAATTGAACAGAATTACCTTAGAAGCAGAGCGTTATAGAGCCATTCTTGATGAAGTTGAAGACGGCTACTATGAAGTAGATTTGGATGGCAAATGTATATTTGTGACAAAGCCTGTTGAAAAATTATTCGGCTTTCCAGTTGAAGAAATTATTGGAGGTGATTACAGGGTAACAATGACTGATGAAGGTGCCATGAATCTCTATGAAAAATTTAATGAAGTTTTTGTAACAGGTGCACCTTTAAAAAGCGTTCCCTATGAAGCCTTCAATAAAAATGGAAATATTATTTATCTTGAAACCTCAGTTTCTCCTTTAAAAGATAAAAAAGGAAATATTATAGGATTTCGTGGGATAACAAGAGACATTTCTATCAGGAAAAAGGCTGAAAAAGCACTTGAATATGCAAAGGAACAGGCAGAAGCTGCAAATGAGGCAAAAACAAGGTTTTTGGCAAATATGAGCCATGAAATCAGGACTCCAATGAGCGGTGTGATTGGAATGGCAAAGCTTTTGAATGAAACCTCTCTTGATTTGGACCAGAAAAAGCAGGTTGATGTAATTTTAAAATCTTCAAAAACCCTTCTTGGAATAATAAATGATATTTTAGATTTTTCAAAAATTGAATCAGGACAGCTTATTTTAAGAAAAGAACCTGTTGATTTAAGGGAGCTGCTTAAAAATATTGAAGGCATTCTTCTTCCAAATATAAAATCTAAAGATTTAGATTTTGATGTAAGTATAGACATTACAATTCCTGAAATTATTCTTTCAGATGAAGTCAGGCTGCATCAGATTCTTTTAAATATTATTGGAAATGCCGTAAAATTTACACTGGAGGGTAAAGTTCTTGTTAAGGCAAATCTCTCAGGAAATGCCGGCGAAAAATATGTTTTATTTGTTATAGAGGATACAGGTATTGGGATTCCTGACAAAAGTATAGATAAAATTTTTGAAAATTTTTCCCAGGGAGATGATTCTATTTCAAGAACATTTGGAGGAACAGGTCTTGGGCTTTCCATAACAAGGCAGCTCATACATTTAATGGGCGGAGTTTTAAAAGTTGAAAGCACACAGGGTAAGGGCAGTATTTTTGAATTTAAAATTCCTTTTCTGGAGTTTAACAAAAATTATTCAAGGCAGATAAATTCAAGTATTAATGCAAAGGTTTTAAAAAAAGACCCTGTGTCTTTACTAGAATTGTGGAAAAAAAATAATTCAGGAAAAAATCTTAAGGTTTTGGTTGCAGAAGATAATGAAGTTAATATTGAGCTTGCAATAAGACTTTTAAAAAAAATTTCTGCTGAAATAAAAATTGCAAAAAATGGATTTGAAGCTCTTTCAATTTTAGCAAATAATGAGTTTGATATTGTTCTTATGGATGTTCAGATGCCTGGTATGAACGGAGTTGAAACAAGTCTTGCAATTAGGCGTTTAGAAGCCAAATCAGGAAAAAAAGCTGTTCCAATTATTGCTCTTACAGCTCATGCAATGGAAAGCGATAAAAAAAGATGTCTTGATGCAGGCATGACAGATTATATTTCAAAACCTTTTGAGGCAGTCACTCTATTTAATGCCATTGCCAGCTGTCTTGAGGTTAAAAGCAGCCAGTTTAATGAAGAGTAAAAATTTTTTTAAAATTTTCAAATTGTCTTTTGCTCACTCTGTGGAAGCTGTCAAAATCTCCATTTAATTCAAGACCTGGTATAATTGTTTTGAAAACAGGGATTTCAAGTGAAGATTGTGTAAGGTCAGAATAAATTATTCTGATTTTATTTTTAATAAAATATCTTTCTAAAAGCTCAAGGTTTTGTTTTATTGAATTGCTTGAGTAGTCAGGGAGATCTTCAAAATAAATTTCCTTTAAAGGATATGTAATTTTTTTTGAGGGATAATTATTTAAAGTTGGATAAGGTACTTCAAATAAAGCATCAATTAAGGCTTTTTTACCGTTTAAGTCTGCACTGCATCCTTTATAAATAAGGTTGTCAATTCCATATACAAATGCTTTGTAACAAGGTATTTTTGATTCGTTTTTTATAAATTGAAAAAAGAAATCAATTCCTCTTGATCTGTAAAATTCCAATAAGGAATTAATTTGATCTGACTTTGATTTGAGTTTAAAGCAATTTTCTAGTTCAAAAGGAGATGTAAACTCACAGTCTCTTTCAATTGCTTCAAGAATTCCTGCAAGTTTTGCTCTTTCGATTGTATCTCCGGCTGCAAGACCTGTTGAATCAAGTGATGAAAAAAGATCAGGTTCGTCAAGGTTTAAAAATAAAAATGAGGCCTGGGCAGGGATATAAATATCATTTTGTTTTTCTTTGGAACTAACCTCTAAGGCTTTGATCCAGTAAAGAGGATAATCTGAATATGGAACTTCAAGCCTTAAATCGTTTGGGTCAAGCATGTTTAATCCATTTTTAATACCTTCAGACATCCTGAGTTTTATAAGCTCAGGGGAAAATCTTTTATCAGCTATTCTCATATCTTCTACTGAAATAAATGACGCTCTTCTTTCACACATTTCCATAAGGCATGAAATTCTTGCTTTTTCAAGATCAAAACCTTTGCCATAGCTTGTTTGAACTCCCTGGAAAGAAAAATCGGCTTTTTTTGTTTTGATTTTTGTTTTCATATACCATTTTCTTAAAATTCCATGGGGGGAAAGTGTATTGAAATGCCTCATTTCATTTCCAGGGGAGATGCTTAAAGAATTGAATTTTGATAAAACTTCTTCAAAAAAAACTGAATTTTTTTCATCTTGAAAATCAGATTTTTTATCTAAAGGAATAACTATTTTATCAATGGGAAATTCAAAAAATATTTTGTCATCTTCAAAGGAAAAGTCCGGACATTTTTCATTTATCAGCAAATGGTCCCGGGTATTTTTTTTTATGCAGGAAGAAAAAAAATTGTGTTCCTTAGTATTTGTTAAATCAAGGGTTCTCAAATAAATCAGGGGTGAGTATTCCTTAAGTTCTAACTCAGAAGATTCTTTTTTTTGGTTGAGAAAAAGCAGTTCCGCTCCAAAGGATTTTATTTCAGGGGATTTTGATTCTAAAAAATTTTCAATGAGGTTTTTTTGGTTTTCTTTGTCAGTTTTTAAAAAAAGGGAAATAAGGTGATTTCTCATAAAAGAATCGAATTTATTTTCCAAAAGATGAATAAGTCCTTTTTCAATTGTGTCTATTTTTTCTGGTACAGGTGCAAAATAGCCAATGGAAAGCAAAGTATCTTGAAGTTTTAATTTGTATTCAATCATCTTAAATCACCAGTTTTATAATCAACGAAAAAATTGTCAGGGGAATAAATCCAAGAACAAGTGCTGCTATTAACAAAGGTTTGTTTTTTAATTGGGTTTTTATCATTGCCTTGATTGTTCCCAAATTTAAAAAAAGATGAAAAAATAACACAATTATAAAGCTCAAGCCAAAGAAAAAATGTATATCTTTCCAGCCATGCCTGCTTAATCCAAGAAAAAATGAGTTTTGTCCTTTTCCATAGGGAATAACAAAATAAAGAAGAAAACCTGTAAAAAAAAGGGTTGAAAACAAAAGATACATTGTAAAATCAGTAAAAAATTTTAATTTGTTTTGTTTCATTTTTTTTGCCTCTTTTTTTAATGAGTGAACGCTGTTTTTTAAAAGCTGTTTTTAAAAAACTGAAAAAATTTTTCCAAGATTTGTATTGTTTCTTTTTATTAATTTTACTATCTTTTCTTGACAGAAAATATCATGTTTCCTATAAATCGCAAGTTTAGAGGGCAAATTTAATTAATTATTCAGGGGTATCTGAAAATAATGACAAAGCTTGAAAAAGATGCACAATCAATGCATTCAAAAATTGCTGCAATGTGGTTTGATGCTGTTTTAGCATCATATCCGTATGATAAAAACAAATTTCTTGCCACAAAAGACGATGTTTTTATGAATCCAGTTGGTGTAAATATCAGGGAATCAATAAAAATTCTTCTCACCGAAGTTTTAAACACAAAGCCGGATTACGACAAGATAAGTGAACTTCTTGACCCTATAATGAGAATAGGTGCTGTCCAGGATTTTGGGCCGGGCAAGGCTTGTGCCTTTCTTTTTTCCCTTAAGGAAATTTTAAGAAAAGAAGTAAAGGATAAATCAAAAGGTTTTTATGAAGAGCTTGATCAGCTGTCCAAAAAACTTGATATGGCAGCTCTTGTGGGCTTTGAAAAATATATGGAGTGCAGAGAAAAAATATTTGAACTAAAGGCAAGACATGTTAAGGAAAGAACATTAAATATTTTAAGAGTTCATAATATTCTTGCAGAAGTTGAAGAAGTTGGAACAGAAATTATTACCCATGAAGTTTTTAAACAAGGTGGTTTTGAACAGCAGTAATGCTGTTTTTTTATAAATTAAGGATAGGATAGGGTTGGTATCTGAAAAAGAATTTTAAAATTTAAGGATGACAATAATTTTTTCAGATGCCGGGGAGTTAAGTTTAATTTTGCTGCCAAAAAGAGAGGTGTAAAGGCAATGTGGAAAGAACATCTGGGCTTCTCAACGGCGGTGGTGGCTGTTCTAGCGTTACTTGCATATACTGCAGGACCTGGAATGACCTGGTTTTTTGGGGTCTTTGTACCCTACGCCGCACTATTGGTTTTTTTGATTGGAGTCGCATTTAAGTTATTTGACTGGGTTAAGTCTCCGGTTCCGTTTCGTATTCCTACAACATGCGGACAGGAAAAATCTTTTCCCTGGATCAAGCATGCAAAGTTCGATAACCCATCAGATACAAAGGGTGTTATCGTAAGAATGCTGCTTGAAGTTTTGCTTTTCAGATCTTTGTTTAGAAATACAAAGAACGAGATCAGAGAAGGCAGGCTATCATTTAATCTTGAAATCTGGCTCTGGCTGTTTGCGTTAATTTTTCATTATTCATTTTTAGCAGTGCTTGTAAGGCATTTGAGATTTTTTCTTGAGCCTGTACCTGCTGCAATAAGTTTCCTTGAAACAATCGACGGAATTCTTCAGATAGGTCTTCCTGTTGTACTGCTTTCAGGATTCACACTTCTTGCAGGGGTTTTGTTTCTTTTTGTAAGAAGGCTTTTGATCCCTCAGATGAGATATATCTCACTTGCAGCTGATTATTTTCCTCTTCTTGTAATTGGAGTTATTGCTTTTACAGGAATCTGGATGAGGTATTTCGGCAAGATGGATATTACTGCTGTCAAGGAATTTACCATGGGGCTTGCAACATTTCATCCTGCATCTCTTCCAGAGACTGTAGGCGGTGTTTTTTATGTCCATATATTCTTTGTAAGCGTTCTTTTCATGTATTTTCCATTCAGTAAGCTTATGCATGCTGGCGGAGTATTTTTGAACCCAACCAGGAACCTTGCAAATAATAACCGTGCAAAAAGACATATTAACCCGTGGAATCCCGATTTAAAGTTTGTAACTTATGAGGACTACGAAAATGCGTTCCGGGAAAAAATGATTGAAGCCGGACTTCCTGTAGAAAAGGAGTAGGAAATGGTAGATATTCCAAAACCTGAAGAGCTGATTCAAGTTGACAGGTCCATTCCTGGGAAATCATGGATGGATGTGCCTGTTGAATTTACAGAAGGCAGCTTCTGTTATCCGGCAAAGCCTAAAAATCTTGAATATTTAGGTCTTCCCAACCCAAGGGAATGGTCTCCTGCCGATGATGACTGGAAGCTTCCGCCAAATTGGAAAGAAATTGTGTATGATGGATTCAGGGAAAGACTTGATAAGTACCGTACCCTGAAAGTAATGATGGATGTCTGTGTAAGATGCGGAGCTTGTGCTGATAAGTGTCACTTTTTTATAGGTTCAGGTGACCCAAAGAATATGCCTGTTTTAAGGGCAGAGCTTTTAAGATCCGTTTATAGAAAAGATTTTACAACTGCCGGAAAAATTCTTGGTAAATTTTCCGGAGCAAGAGAACTTACACCTGCGGTAATTAAAGAATGGTTCTCTTATTTTTATCAGTGTACAGAATGCCGCCGTTGTTCAGTTTATTGTCCTTATGGAATTGATACAGCTGAAATTACAATGATGGGAAGGGAGCTTTTAAACCTCCTTGGCATAAATATCAACTGGATTAAAGAACCTGTTGCAAACTGTTCCAAAACAGGAAACCATCTTGGTATTCAGCCCCAGAACTTTAAGGAAATTATTGAATTTTTCTGTGATGATATAGAAGAAATTACAGGCAGAAAAATTAACCCAAGTTTTAACCGCAAGGGTGCAGAAATTCTTTTTGTAACACCTTCAGGTGATGCTTTTGCAGATCCAGGTACATATACTTTTATGGGTTATCTTATGCTGTTTGAAGCAATCGGGCTTGACTATACTTTAAGCACCTATGCTTCTGAAGGCGGTAACTTTGGTCTTTTCTCATCTTCTGACTTGATGAAAAAGCTCAATGCAAAAATGTATCATGAAGCAGAAAGACTTGGAGTTAAATATATTCTTGGCGGTGAATGCGGTCATATGTGGAGGGTTGTAAACCAGTATATGAGCACAATGAACGGCCCTGCAGATTTTCTAGAGGTTCCTGTAAACCCGATCACTGGAACTGTTTTTGAAAATGCAAGATCTACCAAAATGGTTCATATTGCAGAATTTACAGCAGACCTTATAAAACACAATAAATTAAAGCTTGATCCTTCAAGAAACGATCATTTAAAGGTTACTTATCATGATTCATGCAACCCTGCCAGAGCAATGGGACTTCTTGATGAGCCAAGATATGTGCTTAAAAATGTATGTAACAATTTTTATGAAATGCCTGAAAACACAATAAGAGAGCAGACATTCTGCTGCGGCAGCGGATCAGGACTTAATACTGAAGAAATTATGGAACTTCGTATGAGAGGCGGTTTCCCAAGAGCCAATGCTGTTAAACATGTTCATGATAAATATGGCGTTAACATGCTTGCATGCATCTGTGCCATAGATAGAGCTGCTCTTCCTCCCCTAATGGATTATTGGGTACCAGGAGTTGGTGTAACAGGACTTCATGAGCTTGTTGGTAATGCTATAGTTTTTGACAATGAAATTCCAAGGGAAACTAACCTGCGTTTTGAACCTTTAGGAAATGCGGAGGGTGATGATGAGTGATAAGATCAAAGTCCTGGCCGGATTTATAATATTTGCAGGAATTATAAGCATTCCGTTCTGGATTAGTGCCGGCAAAATGAAGCCTGCTCCAGACCCTGTTCTTTCTGAAGCAGCACAAAAGGCAGGTTCCTGCATAGAAGAAAATATGGCAGCAAATCATATGCAGATTCTTGATATTTTCAGAGATACAGTTGTTAGAAACGGAGAACGAATTTATACAAATAAAAAGGGCGAAAAGTTCAAGATGAGCCTTTCAACCGGTAGTGATTCCTGTCTTGGCTGCCATGAATCAAAGGCAGATTTCTGTGACAAGTGTCATGATTATGCTGGAGTAAAAGATCCTTTTTGCTGGGAATGCCATATTGATCCAAAGGAGAATAAGTGATGAAGAAAAGCAGAAGACGCTTTTTGAAAATTGCCGGTGTTTCTGCTCTGGGTCTTGGAGCAGGATCAGCAGTCAATGTTTTTGCATCGGCAGTTGTTAAAAAAGAAGAAAATAATAAAAAGGCTTCAGAAAATTCGCAGTTTGAAAAAATGCCAAATGCTCTTACAGCCAAAAGATGGGCTATTGTAATTGACACAAGAAAGCTCAATGACAAAAGAGTAGAAAAGATTCAGAATGCCTGTCATCTGAACCATAACGTACCTGCAATTCCTGAAGAGAAAAAAGAAATTAAATGGATTTGGACAGATAAATTCCATAATGTATTCCCTGATAAGGAAAATGAATATCTGGCCGAAAAACTTGAACATCTAAATATTTTAACTCTTTGCAACCATTGCGATAATCCACCATGCGTTCAGGCATGTCCTACAAAAGCGACATTCCAGCGTGAAGACGGAATAGTTATGATGGATTACCACCGCTGCATAGGATGCCGTTTTTGTATGGCTGCATGTCCTTATGGTTCAAGAAGTTTTAACTTTTTCAATCCAAGACCTCATCTTGAGAATGTAAACCCTGATTTTCCAACAAGACAAAAGGGTGTGGTTGAAAAGTGTAATCTGTGTGCAGAAAGGCTTGCACAGGGCAAAGCACCATATTGTGTTGAGGCTTCTGACGGTGCAATTGCTTTTGGTGATCTAGAAGATCCAAAATCAGATGTTCGCAGGCTATTGAAATCCAATTTTACAATCAGACGCAGACCAAGTCTTGGAACAGGTCCCTGTGTCTACTACATAGTGTAGAGGTGGTATCATGCTGGATAAAGCACTTAGTGGAAGTAAAAAATACGGAATCTGGATAGGCTTTCTCCTGCTTCTTATAGGAGGAGGTTTTATAGCTTACCTGCAGCAGCTGAATGTCGGTCTTGGAATCACAGGCATGAGCCGTGATGTATCCTGGGGTTTTTACATTGCCCAGTTTACTTTCCTTGTCGGAGTTGCAGCAGGTGGTGTTATGGTTGTTCTTCCATATTATATCCATGATTACAAAGCGTTTGGAAGAATTACAGTTCTTGGAGAATTCCTTGCAATAGGTGCTCTTATTATGTGCCTTTTGTTTATTATTGTTGACCTTGGATATCCTTCAAGACTTTTTAACGTAATTATTCATTTCAGCCCTGATTCAATGCTGTTCTGGGATATGATTGTTCTAAACGGATATCTTTTCCTTAATGTTGTTGTTGGATGGAATGTTCTTGAAGCTGAAAGAAATGGCGTATCCTATAAAAAATGGGTTAAGTTTCTTGCCTATTTTTCAATTCCATGGGCAGTTGGAATTCACACAGTAACAGCTTTTCTTTACTGCGGTCTTCCAGGAAGAGGCTACTGGCTTACAGCAATTCTTGCACCAAGATTTCTTGCATCAGCTTTTGCTGCAGGGCCTGCTCTTCTTATAATTCTTGCTCTTATAGTACAGAAAACAACAAAGTTTGATCCAGGCGACAAGGCAATAGATACTCTTTCAAAAATTGTATGCTATGCACTTATTGCCAATGTTTTCTTTTTCCTTTGTGAAGTTTTTGTAACATTTTACAGCCAGAATCCTCACCATATGGAAACATTCCAGTTCCTTTTCCAAGGTGTTCATGGACATGACAATCTTGTTCCGTGGATGTGGGGTTCAATGTTTTTGATGGGATTTGGAATTTTGTTTCTTGTTATTCCAAAGCTTAGAAAAAATCGTTTCCTTCTTCCAATTACCTGCGTGATGATTTTTGTAGGTACCTGGATTGATAAAGGTATGGGACTTATCACAGGTGGTTTTAACCCAACACCTCTGAATCACATTACCGAGTATGCACCAACAGGACTTGAAATAATGATTACCATAGGCGTTTATGCAATTGGTCTTTTACTTATTACAGTTCTTTTCAAAATGGCTGCAGCAATCAAGGAAGAAGTCGGAGCATAGAAGTTATTAGGTATTAAAAATGAGTTTTAAGGCGTCTGATTTTCAGACGCCTTTTTCATTTGAATTAGAAAGTATATGGCATGCCAAGCCTTATAAAACCGTGATTAACATTTTTTGCTGAAGCAAGTCTTACCTGAGCAAAACTTCCTGTGCAATGTCCTGTTATAAGATTTTCAATCTCAAAATCATTTAGTTTGTCAATTATAAGATCCATTTTTTTATCATCTGCACCGCCAAGATGAAGGCCTCCCATTACAGTATGAAATTTTTTTGAACCTGTAAGTTTTGAAACATGGGTCAGGGTATTTATTATTCCCCTGTGTGTGCAGCCAAGAATTAAAACAATACCTTTATCTGTTTCAATTACAATTCCAAGATCATCTGGTACTGTATCTTTAATTTTTTTGCCTTCTCTTTCAGAATAAAAGTGCTGCTCTACAATTTCAAAATCATTTGAAAATTCAACTTCACCTATTGTAGTAATATTGTTTGATACTTTTTGTGGTTTTTCTGAAAGATGAAGTCTTACTCCTTTACTTTCAAGGAATTCCTTTGAAAAACGGCATCCGATGTCAAGAAAGTTTATTTCATCAAACGATGCAAGTTTTGGAAGAAAGCATGCAGGATGTCCATAAAGATCAAAATCAGTAGTTTCAGCAATTGTTCCAAGTGCTCCTGTGTGGTCATAATGGCCGTGGCTTAGAACAATTTTTTCTATTTTTGAAATGTCTTTTCCAAGAACTTTCATATTGTTTTCAAATGCAAGTCCCTGCCCTGTATCAAAAAGAATTGTTTCATTATTGTTATCAATTAAAAAAGAAAGTCCGTGTTCGCCTAAAAGGCCCATACCGGTTGGAGTGGTGTTTTCAACAACAGGTGTGATTATTGTGCTCATTTTTTATCTCCAGAATTTAAAAACCTGAACTGAACAAATCATAGTTATTAAAACAATGGATTTTTTGTTTATAAAACTAAAAAACTGTTCAATTCAGGTAAATAGGGTTAAATAGCATTAAGACATTCTTCTCTTTTTTTGCCGGAATGCCCTTGTGAATTTGGTTTAGCAGCTTTATTAAAAACTCCGTTTTTATACTGCTGAACAACATCTATAACTCTGCCCCCTCCATTAAGGACAATGTCTATTCCTGCTTCTTTTAAAACACGAAAAGCTTTGGGGCCCATATTGCCTGTGATTACTAGCTCTGCACCGGCATCAATTACAAGTTTAGCAGCATTAACGCCTGCTCCCTGTTCGGATTCAATGTTTTTTATAACTTCGAATTCAAGCGATTCAGGAGTTATTACAAGAAAGTATGCACATCTTCCAAATCTATCATCAATTTTTGATGTAAGCTGGGTTCCCTGTGAACTTACTGCAATTTTCATTTTTTTACCTCTGATTTAATTTTTGTTTATATTTTCCATTACTTTTTTGAAAATAATCTTCAAGACTTCAGCACCTTGTCCATTGGAGTATTCTACTGGAGCTTTTTTATTCATTATAGCCTTTGGAAAATCGTCGTCAAAAGGAATTTTACCCATGAAAACAGCATTGGACTTATTTGCATAATTTTCAATTTCGTCAGTAATTTCAGGGTTTAAATCGTATTTATTTACAAGAATCATAACAGGAACTTTTAAAAAATCACAAAGGTCTTTTGCCTTTATCATATCATGATATCCTGATTTTGTAGGCTCTGTAACAATAAGAACATGGTCTGCTCCTGTAATTGAAGATGTAGCAGGGCAGCCAGTACCAGGAGGGCCGTCACTTATTATAATTGAAGCATTTTGCTTTTCAGCTTCCTGTTTTGCTCTTTTTCTGAGATGGTTAATAAGAAGCCCTGAATTTTCTCCGCCAATATTTAGTTTTGCATGAACCATTGTTCCAGAGTCAGTTTTTGAAACAAACCATTTGCCAGATTCTTCTGGTATAAGATCAATTGCCTTTTCAGGACAAAATTCATGGCAGACTCCACATCCCTCGCAGTCTATTTCATTGACCACAAAATCATCTGATATTGCATCAAATTCGCATCTTTCAATGCAAAGTCCGCATTCAATGCATTTGTCTTTATTAATTTTTGCCTTTACACCGGAGGTAAAAGACGATTGTTCGGAATCTAAAGGTTCAATTATAAGATGAAGGTTTGCTGCATCAACGTCTGCATCAACAAGAATTTTTTTATCTTCACAAAGCCTTGCAAAAGAGGCACTTACGCAGGTTTTCCCTGTTCCGCCTTTTCCGCTTATTATTACTAGCTCTTTCATTTTAAGCCCCTAAATTTTCTGAAATTATTGAATCAAGAGTATTTTTAAACTGTTTCATAAGCCCGCTTCTAGTTGAAACAACAAGATTACCCTTTGAATAATCCACAGCCAAATCCCTGGAATATGGAATTTCCATTAAAATTGGAACATTAGCTTCATTTGCATATTCGTGAATGATTCTAATTTCTTCCATATGCTTGTTTATTATTATTCCGCATGGCTTGCCAAGAAGTCTTGATGTTTCAACGGCAAGTTTTAAGTCGCTTAATCCAAATGGGGTAGGCTCTGTTACAAGAATAACATAATCGCAGTCTTTCATTGCTGCAATGGCAGGGCATGATGTTCCAGGAGGTGAATCAATAATTGAATGAATATTTGGATCAAGTTTTTTCTGAACACTGCCAATCAGCATTGGAGATGCCATTTCACCTGTTTTAAGGTCTCCTGAAATGATTTTTATATTTTCATTTATCTGTTTTGAATAAATTGAACCAAGCATTTTTTGGCCGTCAGAAATTGCTTTTTCAGGGCAGATATAAAGGCAGCCTTTGCAGCTGTGACATAAGGTAGGAAAAATCATAACCTTATTTAATACTACAGCAAGTGCATTATATCTGCACACTCTTTCACATTCTTTGCAGCCAGTACATTTTGACTGATCAATCTGGGGAATAAAAAGAAATATGTCTTCTTTTTCTGCTTCTGAAACATCAAAAAATATTGAGGCATTAGGTGCTTCTACATCACAATCTGCAAGCTGGATTTTTTCTCCAAAGGATGCTGCAAGAGATGTTGCAACAGTTGTTTTACCAGTGCCTCCTTTTCCGCTTGCTACACAAATCTTCATTTAAGACCTCCTGCCCTGATTTCTTCCCATTCCTTTATTGCAGCCACCACCCATACCACGACCGCCGCCCATGCCGCGGCCGCCACCGCCGCCCATACCGCGTCCAGTGCCCATACCGCGTCCGCCGCCCATTCCGCCTCCAAAAGGTTGTTGCTGTCCTTGGTTTTGATAATTAGATGAGCCTGGGTTTTGGTTATAAATATTACTTTGTTTTGCAATTTCCATTGCTTGAGCTACACTGCCCTGAAAACTGACAAAATTTACTCCTGCTGCACTTAATACACTTTCAGCTTTTGGGCCAAGATTCCCAGCAAAAAGAGCTTTTACACCTTTTTCTGCAATCATGCTAGCAGCACCTGTCCCTGCACCTGTCGAGCTGTTTTTTGCATTGTTTTCAATTATCTCTTCTATCTGATCTCCGTTTGCATTTGTAATAAGAAAATAATCTGCTCTGCCAAAACGTTCATCAACCTGAGAAGCTGTAGTTGTACCGTTTGATGCTATTGCTATTTTCATTTATTCATCCTCCTTTATTTCGGATGGTTAAGAGTATTAATTCCCTTGTCTTCTGTTTCTTTTATGACCCTGGAATTTTGGGTGCATTTCAAAATTACCGCCTTCAATATTTATTGCCTTGCCGTTTATGATTGCATCAGCAATTTTATTTCTGGCAATTGATATTATTCTTCCAAAGGTTTGTCTTGAAACCCCCATTTTTTCACCTGCCTGCTCATGTGAAAGGCCGTTTAGATCTGCAAGCCTGATTGCTTCAGTTTCATCAATGGTCAAGATATTTTCTTCAAGCTCTCTTAATGGGATTCCCCTTGGCTTAAAGTAATCTGTTTTAGGTTTTTGTCTTACAAGTCTTTGCTTAACAGGTCTAACCATTTACCCTCCCTTTATGAGCATATGCCCATAACAATATTCTCACAGAACTTAATATGTCAAGTTAAAAATTTAAAAAATTATTAGTTGTTACAAATAAATCATCATGATAATTTATCAATAATCTAGTGTTTTATAAAATTTTGGAATATGCAGGTATTTAATGGATCAGGTTTTAGAAGAAATTAAACAAATGGCAATTGAGATTGTTGATCAGTCCAGGTTACCATCTTTTTACAATGATTATAATGATCTAATAAACCAGTCTAAAAATTTTTTTAATGAGGATGAACTCATTATTAAAATGAGAAAAGACTTGTTTGAAACCCTTGAAGATAATTTTGGACATGGATATGGTCATGCAAAAAAAGTTGCTATTGAGGCCGGTGTAATTTTTTTGGTTGAAATGAAAAGGGCAGGGGGCCAAAAAAAAGATGGTCATTATCTTTCCATTGCCCAGACAGCAGGTCTTCTTCATGATATATGTCGAAAGGAAAAAGACCATGCAAAAAAAGGTGCAATCTATGCTAGATCATATCTTGATGGAATATTTGAAGATTTAAAAAATATAGATTCAGTAGTTCATGCGATTTCAAATCATGAAGCTTTTTGTGATTTTTATGAAGAAGCCCCAAATTTTGAAGCTTCAGTTTTATCAGATTCATTGTATGATTCGGATAAATTCAGGTGGGGCCCTGACAATTTTTCCCATATGCTCTGGGCAATGCTTGCCCATGCAGATATAAGTGCAGCTCAGTTTATGAGTGGGTATGGAAGGGGAATAAATTCCTTAAGAAAAATCAAAAAAACATTTAGAACACACACAGGCAGAAAATACGGGCCTGAATTTATTGATATTGGAATTGAGATCGGCACAACTCTTTTAAGCAGGATTAAAAATGAAATTGGGCTTTTGCAGAATTGATGAAGAAGCATCTGAAAATGTAAAAAAAGTTCCAGGCAAAGTTTATTTGTGCAGGACAGAATATATGTCCTGCGGAGCATGCTGTGGAATTTATAATTTTAATTATACTTCCCGTCAAAATTTTTTTGATGTCATTATAGATAGAACTGTAAGATTTGAAAGTGTTGAAAGAACAATTGAGGCAATTTTAGAATTTGGAGAAGCTGAATCAAAAAAAATAGATTGTTTTGGAAAAAAGCCTTTTCCCCAATTTCACCACTGTCCTTTTACAGGGTTTATGGATTCAGCCTTTGATAAACCAGGGTGTCTTCTCCATCCCCTTGCAGAAAAAAATTCTGGAGTCGATTATAGAGGCCTCAGCTATTATGGAGGTCTTGCATGTGCCTCTTATTTTTGTCCTACTTATTATAATGTTTCATCTGAAAGAAAGCTTATTGTGAGGAACGCCCTTGAGGATTCATATTCTTACGGCCTTATAATAACCGAAGATAAAATGATCAACAATCTTTTTGATATTGTAGAGAAAAAAAAGGGGAAAAAATTATTTCCCCATGAAGTGAACGATGAGGCAATGATTAAACTTGAAAAGATTTTAAAATTTAAACTTGGCTGCCCTTTAATTTCTGATAACAGCCATCCTGCAAATTATTTTTTTGGAGATGCAGACACAAAAGATGAAATTTTTTATTTTAGAACATCTGAATTTTATCATATTTTAAAAGCTATAAAAGCTTTAATTACGTCTAAAAAAGATCTTCTTGATGCTGAAAATTTTTTAAATAAAGAAATTAGTGAATTTGTAAATCTCTTATGATTATCCAAACTTTCTTTTTGCGGAAAGAATGGGAGTATTAAGCACAAGAGCAGAAAGATCATCTTGTCGTTCAATATCTAGCTTTAATGAACTTTTATCAATTTCAAAATATTTTGAAATAACATCAACAATATCTTTTTGAAGTGCTTCAAGTATTTCATCCGACACCTCAAGTTTATCGTAAATAAGAGCGAATTGAAGTCTTTTTTTAGCAATATCTCGTGTTGATTCTTTTCCTGTGCCAAATATTTTTCCAAAGAATCCATTCTTCATAATACTCACCTTTAAAGGGAAAAAGTTTATTTTTTAATGCCTAATTTTGAAGTTATTTTGCCCCATAATCCTTTTTGATCATAAATGGGTTCTTTAATGGGAACTGTTAAATCTCCTAATATTCTTTTAGCTATTCTTGTATATGCCTGGCCTGCCTTGGAAGTTTTGTCGTCAATTATATAGCTTCCTGTGTTTGTTGCAGCTATTACCCTGTCATCCATTTCAACAAGGCCTATAAGCTCAACAGAAAGAACATCCTCAACATCTTTGTGGCTCAGCATATCTCCGTTTACAACCATATAGGGAACAATTCTGTTTACAATAAGTTTTGGAGTAATTGATCTGGCATACAACAGTCCAATTATTCTGTCTGCATCTCTTACTGCTGAAACTTCAGGAGTACATACAACAATAGCCTCATCTGCCCCTGTTACAGAGTTCTCAAAGCCCTGTTCAATGCCTGCAGGACAATCAATAAGAATATAATCAAATTCTTCTCTTAATTTTTTGGTAAGCCTTGCCATATCATCTGTATTAAGAGCATTTTTATTATCACTTTGAGACGCTGGAATAAGAAAAAGTCCTTCTATTCTTCTATCTCTGATTGCAGCCTGCTTTACCTGGCATCTTCCATGTGCAAGATCTACAACATTGTAAACGATTCGGTTTTCTAGACCCATTACAACATCAAGGTTTCGAAGTCCAATATCCATATCTACAACAGCAACAGTTTTACCAAGGGATGCAATTGCAGCTCCCAGGGAAGCAGTAGTCGTTGTTTTCCCTACCCCACCTTTTCCTGATGTGATTACTATGACTTTGCCTTTCAAATCTGCACCTCTTTTTTGTTTTGATATAAAACTTAATTTTATCTCACTTCCGGCCATGGAAGTTTTGAAAAAGGATTTTGGTCAAGATAACTAGTAATTTCAAGTTCACCTAAACTGTTTAAAAATGCTATTTCAGGAAGTTTAATACTTTTTTTTGCTCCTCCTACGCCTACAACATCATTGATTTGTATTTGGGAAGGTCTGAAATCCAGTGCAAATATAACGGATTTATTATCTTTTTTTTGGCCGGCAATGGCCGTGCCGCATAAAGCTCCAAGAATTATAATGTCTCCGCCGGCAATGACTTCAGCCCCAGGGTTGACATCACCATAAATTATAAGGTGTTTTGAAGCATCGATTTTTTGTCCCGATCTTACCCTTCCGGTAATCATTAAGACTTCACTTTTAGAATTTTTCCACCCTCTTTCAACTTCTCTGGTGCGTACCCTTTGTTTTAGTTCTGCCTTTATTGTTTTATGATTTTTAAAAGGTTTAACAGATTCTACAAAAAATTTGTCTTTTAAAAAAGGAAAAAGCTCTTCTGTAAATTCATAGTCCTCAGATTCAGAGTCAATATAGATATGAGCACCTTTAATAAGATGGCTTAAAGGAATAAGTGTCTGAGAAACTTCGTCAAACAGATTTTTTTTAGAAATACTCTTATCAAGTATAAGCCGGAATCCATCGCCAACTCCCTTGATAGTTACTGATTTTTCAGCCATTATTAAGCCTTTTTTTGGATAAGTTCCCTGAAAATTTAAAAAAACAGAAATTTGGGTATCATGACTTTATAAAAAAAAGGAGTTAATGTGTCAAGATGAGTGTATATTAAACTTGAAATCAAATCTTTCAAAGATTACAATTTTTAAATTTAAAAATATAATACACTCAATTCAATTATACATAAACTCTTTTAGCCCTTGAAGTAAGTGAAGACACAATTTCATAATTTATTGTTCCTGTTTTTTGTGCGTGATAATCTGCTGTTATGATTTTATCTGTGAAAATTACTGCATAATCGCCTGGATTAACATTTTCAATTTCTGTTACATCTGCGACACAAAGGTCCATGCAGATCCTGCCTCTTACCGGAGCTTTTTTGCCGTTAATTAAAAAATCTGTTTTTGATGAAAGAAGTCTTGAAAATCCGTCTGCATAGCCAAGTGTAATTGTGGCGAGTTTTGAATTTTTTTCAGCTTTCCATGTTCTACCGTAGCTTACATAACTCCCTTTTTTAACATTTTTGACCTGTACTATTCTTGCTTTTAAGGTCATTGCCGGAAAAAGCTCAACTATTGATCTGTCAACTTCAGGGGATGGATACAGCCCGTAAATTGCAATACCAGGTCTTACCAGTGAATTTCTTGATTCTTTGATGTTCATAAGTCCGGCACTGTTTGCACAGTGGTAAAAATTGAAGCCGATTTTTTTTTGTTCCAGTTTTTTTATGACAGAGCTGAATTTATTCATTTGAAAATGCGCATACTCAAGGTCTTTTTCGTCTGCTGTTGCAAAATGGGTAAAAATCCCAACTGGTTCAATGTTTTCAAGTGCTTTTATTTTTGTTACTTGTGCTTCAATCTGATCCTCATCTCCACTAATTCCGACTCTGCCCATTCCTGTGTCAATTTTGATGTGAACCCTGATTTTTTTGTTTATTTCCTTTGCCTTTGATGAAACAAGCCTTGCTGTTTCATAATCATATACTGAAACTTCAATATTATTTTCACAGATTTCATTTATCATGCCTTCGCATGGATATCCAAGGGTCAGAATTGGGCAGCTTATTTTGTCTGCCCTTAATTTAAGTGCCTCTTCAGCCCTTGCAACACCAAGAACCGAAGCTCCGCTTTCAAGTGCTTTTTTACCGACTTCAACTGAGCCGTGGCCGTATCCGTCTGCCTTTACAACTGCCATCAATGATGTGTTTTTGCCGGCAAGGATTTTAAGGTTTTTTACATTCTGTCCTATTTTATCCAGGTTTACTTCTGCAATAATATCGTTTTTGTTCATGGCTGGTTCCATTGGTTTCAGTTAAAACAATAATGGCAATTTTCAATTTTTGCGGAATATATGTCAATGATTTAATTGAATAGATTGTATCTTATATTTGATGATAACTTTTTGTGGTGTTGTTTTTACTTAACGTCTGCCAGAAAGAAGAGAAAAGAAACAGGATATAATACTTTATAGAAAAAGGAGTTAAATCAATTACTGCAGAGGTTTGTGTTTGCCGGATGTTTTCTCAATCTGTGTTCCTGGAAATCAGTGGCTATGGCCATAATGGCCATGAGTGTGGAAAGTATCTGAGCTGCACGAACATCTTGATAAAGGTCTCTCTTATCAAAAAAATCTGCAATCATGAATCAATCGGTTTAAGTGCATGATTGCAGATTTTATTTTTATATATGCTTTTTTTTGTCTTTAGAAATTTAAAATTTATTCTCTTTTGCAGATCATTAAATTTTTTCTAAAGATTACATTGCTGTCTGTAAAATCTTAAGGCTTATTTCAGGTGTAATATCCTGAGTTTCAGAAAGAGCTGTCATACCGTGTGCCTTAAGCTGTTCTACTACATCAGAAAGCTGTTCTTCCTTAACTCCATATTCTGAAAGCCTGGTTTTAATTCCAAGGCTTTCAAAAAATCCTCTGGTTCTTTCTATTGCAAGATTAATCTTTTTATTCTGGTCAGTCTCTTCTATATTCCAGATACGCTCAGCATACTGGATAAGTTTTTCACGCTTCTGATCACGCCTTACCTCCATAAGTGCAGGGTAAACAACTGCAAGGGTCTGCCCGTGATCTATTCCAAACATTGCAGTAAGTTCGTGGCCTATCATATGTGTTGCCCAATCCTGTGGAACTCCGGCTGCAATTATTCCGTTCAATGCCATTGTGGCACTCCACATGTGGTTTGCCCTTGCATCATAGTTTTCAGGTTCGTTTACAGATGTTTCCCCTGTTTCTATGAGAGTATGAAGAATACCTTCTGCCCATCTGTCCTGAACCCTTGCATCAACAGGATATGTTATATACTGCTCTAATGTGTGAATAAATGCATCTGCAATTCCGTTTGCAACCTGAATTTTGGGCAAAGTAAATGTATAGGTCGGGTCAAGCACGGAAAAAACAGGGAATGCAAGGGGACTCATCACAGGAAATTTACCGTGGTTATAGGTTATTACAGCACCGCTGTTCATTTCGGAACCTGTTGCAGGAAGAGTAAGTACTGAACCAAGGGGAACTGCCTTTTTTACAGTTTCCGAAGTTATTGGCATGAATCCGAATTTTAAAAGATCTGTTTCATCTCCTTCATAATATGAAGCAAGAGAAATAAATTTGGTTCCGTCAATAACCGAACCTCCTCCTATTGCAAGAATAAAATCAATTTTCTCTTTTCTTACAATTTCAACAGCCTTCATAAGTGTTTCAAAATTCGGATTTGGTTCTATTCCTGAAAATTCGAAAACAGTATTTGATTTTAAAACCGATTTTGCCTTGTCAATAATTCCGTTTTTTTTGGCGCTTCCGCCTCCGTATGTAATCAAAACCTTTGCATCTTTTGGGATAAGGCTTCCCATTTCTTCTATTTTATCTTTTCCGAAAAGTATTCTTGTTGGATTGTAAAAATCAAAATTAAACATTTATAATTTTCCTTTATAGTTTTTTAATTTTTAACCATTTTCTGCAGTGCTTCTGGATAACGATCACCAATTATATCAATTTTTGAAACCGCATCTTTTATTTTCTGCAGATCATCTTTATTTAGCTTTATATTCGCTGATCCAATATTTTCTTCAAGGCGGCCGGGGTTTGTTGTTCCGGGAATGGGGACAATATAATCTCTTTGCGCCAGAAGCCAGGCCAGAGAAATCTGGGCTGGTGTTGCATTTTTTTCTGCTGCAATTGTCTTTATAATCTCTACAAGAGCCATATTGGCTTTTCTTGCCTCTTTAGCAAAACGGGGCAGAGTGTTTCTGAAGTCGTTTTCATCAAACTTAGTATTTTCATTTATTTTACCGCTAAGAAAGCCTCTTCCAATTGGACTGAAAGGAACAAGACCTATTTCAAGTTCGTCCAGCAGCGGAATAAGTTCTTTTTCCGGCTCTCTCCACATTAATGAATATTCGTTTTGAACAGCTGTAACAGGCAAAACTGCATGGGCTTTTCTTATTGTTTCAATTCCTGGCTCTGACAGACCAAAATGCTTTACTTTCCCTTCTTTTATAAGATCTTTTACTGTTCCTGCAACATCTTCAATAGGTACATCGGGATCTACCCTGTGCTGATAAAAAAGATCTATTGCCTCAATTTTAAGCCTTTTAAGAGAAGCTTCTGCAACCTCTTTTATATGTTCTGGACGGCTGTCAAGCCCATCCCATCCTGGTGTTCCATCGGTTTTTAATTTAAATCCGAACTTTGTTGCTATTGAAATTTTATCATGAAAGGAATGAAGAGCACGTCCAAGAAGCTCTTCGTTTGTGTAAGGTCCGTAAACTTCAGCTGTATCAAAAAAAGTAATTCCAAGATCCACGGCCTTATGAAGCAGGTCTGTCATTTTATTGATGTCCGATGGAAGACCATATGCAAAGCTCATACTCATACAGCCAAGTCCAAGAGCTGAAACTGTAAGTCCGTTTTTTCCTAGTTTACGATTCTTCATGTTTGGTTCCTTTTTTGTTTTTATTCATATTTTTTCAGAAAATTTTAAAATAACCTGATGATGGAAATATACATTAGAGTTATAAAAATGATGTAGACCGATCCTGCCTGATTCTTGCCTGATTATCCGATATTATGAAACTTTGTAAAAAGTTAAGGTTTTCCTGTTAAACTATTTTTTATTTTTTATCTGATTTAAAAAATTATTCTTGTAATCTCAGATAAAACTACTGAAACAACTAATTTTGAACCGTTTTAAAAATATAGCTTGTTTTGATATCAAGCCTGGAAATACTTGGCTGCCTGAAAACAAAAAGCCGTTTTTCATAGTTAAAATAATATTCTTAATTGCCTGTTACTCCTAAAATCCCGCTTTTAGAATAAATCTCTGAAAGCAGGAAAATCTCTTTTTCAGTTCTTTATTGGAGACTTTTATCATGCATCATCGGCTATTTTTTTTCATTTTTAACATGGTCCATCCATTCAACTGTCAAACCATTAAATGGAGTGGATATTGCAACATGGGACATGGGACTGTCTGGTGCAGCACCATGCCAGTGACGCACATTTTCAGGAATCCAAACAACATCACCAGGCAGAATTTCCAGAACAGAATCACCTTCAGATTGAACCTGTCCACGTCCGGAAATGACAATTAAAGTCTGGCCCAAAGGATGGGTATGCCAGGCTGTACGGGCCCCAGCTTCAAAATTTACAATCCCGCCGCGATAACCGTCAGCTGTTTCAGATGAAAAACGGGATTCGACTTCAACATTTCCTGTGAAATAATCTTTTGAGGCTTTTACCGGCATTTGTTTTTTTATGACTTTAACATATTTTGAATGGTTGCATCCCGGTTTTATTTCCAGTAGATCGTTCAGTGTTTTTCTGGCTCTTTCAGCACTTTCAGCACCAGCCTCCTGCCGGAGTACCTCAATAAAATCTTCAAGCTGTGGTTTGCTCATCCCCAGATTCATGGATATTCGAAGATGTGCTTTGAGCTGCGGATCTGTACCTGTCATCGCAGCCAGAATGCTTATAGTTGCAAGTTCCCGCTCCTGATGGTTAAGGACATCTCTGTAAAAAATATCTGAAAAAAGATGCTCAACCAAAAACTGATCTATGACTGGTGTGAAAACCGGATAACCGCTGGTGCGTTTCGATATATCCCTGCCCACAAGCGAATTTCGAACTTTATGGCCATAGGCTGTCCTGTCAAAGTCTGAGGGCATGGGAGTTGCCTTTTTACCGGCTCTGTCATTTATCCCCTGATTTTTACGCTTATCCAAAACTGTCATGTAAGTATTTATACCATTCAGGGCGCGTGGAAAACCTGCATAAGCATAGGTATGTATAAGAATTTCCTTAATTTCATTTACGGTTAGTCCTGCATCCATTCCTTTACTCAGTGCACTTTGAAGTTTCGACATGTTTCCATTGGCAGTCAGGGCGGCAATTGGAATTATAGCTTTTTGGCGGTCATTTAAGGTTTTATTTGTCTCAGCCATTACACTGGTGCCATTAATTATAAAAAATATTGCTATAAATAACAGCAGTAATGTTCTCCTGAAAATATCCATGGTATTTTCCTTTCTTGTGTCATTTAATTCAGATTTTTTTTAAAAAACCTTACAGCATGATTCTGTCAGTCTTTTCCATTGGTAATGTGACTAATCCAAACCTTTTTGAGTGAACCAGTCAGACATCAGGTCTGCTATCTGTTTGTTGTTAAGATCCGACATCGGGAAATGTGTGTTGCCGTAAACACCAATCTCCCGCAGATGCACGATTGTAACATCGCCGCCGTGACGGTTTACAGCTTCTGCCCATTTTTTTGCCGTTTCCAGATAGACGCGCCACTGATCCTGACCGGGATTTATACTCGGTTCTTCTGCAATGTTATCACCGAAATAAATGACGATGGGAATTTTTGTCAGTTTTTTAAAATCGGCATCGGATACAGTCGATATCGGGAATGTCCTGCCATTGTAAAATGAAACTGGTTCGGGACGTTTTTCACTCTCGGGAAATGGATAATCCATGCCTGGTTCAAAAGATACCACAGCCTTTATATTGGAATTTTTGATAGCTGTGTGCCAGCCAGGGGAACCGCTGGCTGAATGAGTCACTAGAATTCCAGAGCCGATCCTGTTAAAAAGGGCTGATACGGCCTCGGTATTCACGTCTCTGTCAAATGAGTCCGGGCTTGGGACTGCCTGACGAAAGAACTGATTTAAAGACTCTTTATCCCGGGGAAAAGCAACATTATTATAATAATCCGGCCAGACACCAATCCGGAAAATGCCAAACCAAAGTTGTTCATCAGGTGCTGCTGGAACAGAAATGTCTACAGTGCTCTTACCTGCTTTACCGCGACGCGGCTGGTCTATAAGGTAGACTGGATAACCTCTCCTTAGAAAAATATTCTGAAATCCATCGCGGCCGTCAGGAGTGGATTCCCAGGTTTTGGAGGATTGTCCGTATCCATGCCAGAATACCAGTGGAAGTTTTCCTGCATTTTCCGGAATCTGAAAAAAAACATAGGCATGATCACCATGGAGGGTCTGTCCTGCGGAATCCGGCCCGGCAGGATTGTATGCACCCTGCTTGACCGGATCAAAGGTTCCCGGGGCTGTAACAATTTTTCCGCCTACGGCAAAACTCCCTTGTTTTTTAATGATTATAGGAGAGGTCTTTCCGCTGTAGTTAGTTTTTGTTGTTACGCAGGCGTTAAAGCTCAGACTGACAAAAACCAGTATAAAAAAAACATAAACTTTTTAAATAGTGAAGTCATTGTATTCCCCATTATTTAAGTGTTTTACCAAAAAACCGGGCTAATTTATCCATTGCTTGACTCACATATTGCGGTTTCCAATAGGTTTCAATATGAGTTGCACCTTTAATAAGAAACAATTCTTTATCTTTTGTATTAACCGCTTTTTTAAATGCACTTTCAGTCATATACAATGAGTCGGCATCGCTTCCTGCCATCATCAATAAAGGCTGATTTATCAGATCCATATTGCTTGCAGCATCAAAATTCATTAAGGCAAGCAGGCTGCTCATGGTGTATCTGAATGTTGAGTTTGGATGCGCATGAGTTTTTCCGTAATATTCAAAACCCTGGCGGTACAAATCAAAGGGGAGTTTGGCAATTTGCTCATCAGTCAATTTTGTATCGGCTGCATAGATGACCCCGGCTTCTGCCGCTTCCTGTGCACGGGCATCCGAGGCCTGCTTTAAACGCTGCTGTATGGTGGAAAGCTGTGAATCCATATACCCATTGCGTCTTACAAGACCTGTGTTAAACATGCTCAATGTTGCAATGGATTTGAATCTTTTATCTGTTTGTGCTGCCTTTAAGGAATAACCGCCGCCGCCACAGATTCCAAGCAGGCCTATATGATCAGCATTAACCCCTTGATACTGGCTGATGAAATCAGCCATACCGTGAATGTCTTCAATTCTATTGGCAGGTTTATCAACATTCCGGGGCATACCGCCGCTTGCACCCTGATAGGCGGCATCAGCGGTGATAGTAATATATCCCTGTTCTGCCAGACGCTGGGCATACAAACCTGCCACCTGTTCTTTTACTCCCCCATTGGGGTGGGCAACCACGATTGCCGGGTATTTTTTACGGGAGTCATAGTTTGCCGGTGTATATACATTGGCTGCAATATCAATATTATTAAGTTTGTATGTGACTGGATGAATATTAACTTCACCTTTTACGTTTTCAGTTATCGCACCTGCATAGGTCAGGGTCAACGGATTCAGTTTATAATCTGCTGCCATTGCTGCTCCTGTAAAAAAAATGGTAATTATAAAAACAGATAATGAATGAAAAATTTTTATTTTATGAGATATTATGTGATTTTTTGCCATACTTTTACCTTTCTTTTAGTTTTGTGTATGTAACCGCTCAATAAACCCCATCTATTCAAACCCAAAAATTTATGAAATAGAATTTATATCCGGCAGTACATTTTTGTCAATGTATTGAGGAAGAAGTGCTTTGTAATCTTCTTCATGAAGTGCAT
>JAVERC010000067.1:0-13378 GCA_034007295.1 Desulforegulaceae bacterium
CTGCAAGTCCTGTACAGGGAACACCTATTATATATAGCTGGTCACGCTTGATTTTGTTTTCTATTATATGAGTTACAAGGTTTCTGCTGTCACATCCCTTTACTACTATTCCTACCTTGTCTTTACGGTTGGTTACATAATTTACAAGGTTCATGCGGCAGTTGCAGTCAAATACTAAATTCTCTGCTTCCTTTTCACTTTTTGCCATGTAGGGCTCGGACATGTAGCCTAGCGTTCCTTTGCGAAACCCTATTACCACATCTACCTTCCCTTCGCTTAATATCTTTTTGGATATCTCTTTTATTTTATCTGTATATGCGTCCATTATTCAGTATCCTTAGTTGGGTAACGCTTAACAAATTTTTTATTCGGGCCAAGTACTTTTACTTTTTCACAGACTTCCTTTGCAACATCTGCAAATTTTACTGCTTCAGCAGATGAAATCCATGAAAAATGAAGCCTGTCTTTTTCAAGACCTACAAATTCCATAAGGTCTTTGAAAAGCTGAAATTTACGGCGTGCATAGTAATTACCTTCCAGGTAATGGCAGTCTCCGGGATGTCAGCCGGAAACCCATACTGCATCTGCACCTTCCCTTAAAGCCGAAAGAAAAAATTTAGGGCTCATTCTTCCTGTACATGGTATTCTGATTACCCTGACATTGTCAGGATACTGAAAACGGCTTACTCCTGCAAGATCTGCTGCACCGTAGCTGCACCAGTTGCAGAGAAAACTTACTATTTTTGGTTCATATTCACTCATTGCCAAACTCCTTGATATATAAAATCTCCGCTTTTGTTAAAAGCGGAGAATCCTTGGTTTATGCGTTGACTGCAAAAATCTGGCTGAAAATCTGATCATTGTCAAAACCATTATGGTGAATTGCACCAGAACGGCATGATGCAACACAAAGACCACAGCCCTTGCAAAGAACAGGGTTGATTTGAGCCCTTCCTGTAAAAGGTCCTTCTGTTATAAATGAAGGTGCAGAATACGGACAAACGCTTACGCAGATTCCGCAGCCACTGCAAAGAACAGGATCGACTCTTGCAATCTGACCGCTTGTAAAAATTTCCTTTCTTGCAAGAAGAGTAATAGCTCTTGAAGCAGCAGCCTTACCCTGGGCTATGGCTTCTTCAATTGGTTTTGGATAATGTGCCATACCTGCAAGAAAAACACCGTCAGTTGCAAACTCTGAAGGTCCAAGCTTAGCATGAGCTTCAATAAAGAATCCGTCGTCATTCATAGGAAGCTTATAAAACTGTGCAAGATCATTTACAGTATTTGGAATAATAGCTGTTGCAAGAGTTATAACATCAGGCTCTATTTCAAGATCACGGTTAAGAACATGATCTTTTACAACTACTTTTAAATTTCCATCTTCAACTGAAACCTTAGGCTTATTTTCCAGATCATATCTTACAAAAATAACACCAACATCTCTTGCTTCTTTGTAAAGATATTCTTTTTCACCGTAAGTTCTGATATCTCTGTAAAGAATAAATACATTCATATCAGGCTTGCGGCGTTTCAATTCAAGTGCATTGTCAACTGAATGAGTACAGCATACTCTTGAGCAGTATGGTCTTTCAGGCTCACGAGAACCAACACACTGAATAAACACTGCACAATCAGCATCTTTTACAAGAGAATCGTCAGATTTCATTTTTTGGTCTAAATCAAGACTTGTTAAAACCCTTGAATCTTTACCATACATATATTCAGTTGGTGTATATGGTTTTGCTCCAGTAGCCATAACAGCCACACCATGGTCAAGAAATGCCTCTTTACCATTTTCATTGAGTTTTGCTTTAAAGTTTCCAACAAAACCATCAACATTTTCTATTGTAGTATTAAGATGAACCTTAATTTTATCATTTGAATTTATAGTTTCAACAAGCTCTGCTACCTTATCTGCTATAACTTCACCCTTGGGAGTTTTGTAAAGCTTGAGTGCATTACCGCCAAGCCTGTCTGATTTTTCTATAATATGAGTTTCATAACCTTGAATGGCAAGAGTTTCAGCAGCAGCCATACCTGCAAGACCGCCTCCAACTATCATGGCAGTCTGTCCAACCTGAAGCTGAGCTTCTGTAAGAGGATTTTGAAGTGCAACCTTTGCTACACCCATTCTTACAAGATCCATTGCCTTTTCAGTTGCCTTTTCAGGAGATTCCTTATGAACCCATGAATCCTGGTTTCTTATGTTGACCATTTCAAACATGTATTTATTAAGACCAGCAGCCATAAGAGTTTCCTGGAAAAGAGGCTCATGGGTCTTTGGAGTACATGCAGCAACAACTATTCTGTTAAGATTTTGCTCTTTGATAATTTGAGTCATCTTGTCCTGGGTATCCTGGGAACAGGAGAACATATTATCGCCAGTATATTCAACAAAAGGAAGACTCTTTGCATACTCAGCAACAGCAGGAACATTAACAACACCGCCAATGTTAATACCGCAGTGACATACAAAAACACCAATTCTTGGAGCTTCGCCAAAAACATCTCTTTCAGGTGTGGTCTGAATTTCCTTGAGCAAAGTACCACGGGCCGGAGCAAGGCCTTCACCTGCAACACCTGCAGCAGCACTTGCGTCAACCATAGATTGGGGAATATCCCTTGGTCCAAGAAAAGCACCTGATGCAACAATACCTTTTCTTGATGTCTGAACAGGAGTAAATGTTCCTGTCTGTGCAAAATTACCAGGGGTAAGCTCAATATTAAGAGTTTTTGCAAGTTCAATTGTTGAAGGATCTATTTCAAGTCCAACTGAAAGAACAATCATGTTGAAAACTTCTGTTTTGATCTTTCCATGGTCATCAACATATCTGACTTCAAGATCTTCCGTTTCAGGAACAGGATTTATTGTATGCACCCTGCTTCTTACAAAGCGGACTCCATCATCTTTTGCTTTTTCGTAATAACGCTCAAAATCTTTTCCATGGGTTCTCATATCCATGTAAAAAATTGCACAGTCTAGGTCACCGGCTGAATGTTCCTTGGCAATAACAGCTTCCTTAATTGCATACATACAGCACACAGATGAGCAGTATCCATTATCACAGCGGTTTATGTCCCTTGAACCTATACACTGGAAAAAAGCAACTTTTTTTGGTTCTTCATGATCTTTTGACTGCTTTACAAGATGACCAAGAGTTGGGCCTGAAGCAGAAAGAAGTCTTTCAAACTCAAGAGCTGTAACTACGTTTGGGAATTTAGTATACTGATATGTATCAAAAACCGAAGGATCAAAGGCTTTAAAACCAGGAGCAAGAACAACTGAACCTACGTTAATTTTAACGGTTTCAGGTTTATCATCATAATTTATAGCTCCGGTAGGGCATGTTTTTTCACAAATTCCGCACTTTCCCTTTGTTAATTTGATACATTGTTCAGGATCAATTGCAAACTTAAGAGGAACAGCCTGATCATATTCAACATAAATGGCTTTTCTTTTGTTTAGACCTGCGTTGTACTCATTATCTACCTTTTTGGGACATTTTTCTACACAGGCACCACAAGCAATACACTTGTTCATGTCTACGTATCTGGGCTTTTTAAGAACCTCAACTTCAAAATTTCCCGCTTCTCCTGAAATTGATGTAACTTCGCTTAAAGTCATCAACTCAATATTCTGATGCCGGCCGACCTCGACCAGTTTAGGTGAGATAATTCACATCGCACAGTCGTTGGTTGGGAATGTCTTGTCCAGCTGGGCCATTACACCGCCGATGGACGGTTTTTTTTCAACCAGGTAGACATAATACCCGGCGTCAGCTAGATCAAGGGCGGTCTGCATCCCTGTGATACCACCGCCAACAACCATCGCGGATCCAACGATTTCTTTTGACATAATCTCTTCTCCTGTTAAAAATTTTGCAAAAATTGCTGTTTTTTTCTGCAACTTTTCAGATATTAAACTTTTGCCGGGTTAAAAACCCGACTATTGATTTTTTAGCCAAATTCAGAGTTTATTTATTTAAATATTCTATCAGCAAACATATCCATATCGGCTATTTTAAAGGTTGTCAATACATTTAGTTCTGTTATATACCATCAGAAAATATTTAAAATTTGATACCTTATTTAAAAATAAAGAATATAAACCATGGCTGAAAAACTTCCAAAAATTGTAATTATATGCGGGCCGACCGGAATTGGCAAAACTTCAATGACAATTGAGCTTTTTTCAAAATTCCCATCAATTATAATTAGTGCTGATTCCATGCAGGTTTATAAACTTATGGATATTGGCACTGCAAAACCAAGCCCTGAAGAAAACCAAAAAGCATTTCACCACCTCACAGACATGTGTTTCCCAGATGAGGAATTTGATGCAGGAAAATTTGCACAAGAAGCTGACAAGCTTATTAAAAAAGCAGATATGGAAAAAAAAATTTCCATTATTGCAGGCGGAACAGGGCTTTACATAAAAGCTCTTACTCATGGTATTTTCAGGTCCAAGCCTGCCGACAAAGCTGCTCTTGAACTTCTTTATGACCTTGAAAAAAAAAACGGACATGGTTTTTTAAAAAAACTTTTACAAAATCATGACCCTGAATCTGCATCAAAAATTCATGAAAATGATATATTCAGGCTTGCAAGAGCACTTGAATGTTTTTTTTCTACCGGCCAAAAAATATCAAACCTCCAGGAAAAAGATAGGAACAGCAAAAAACAAAAATACCAAATATTAAAAATCGGTCTTTGCATTGAAAGAGAAATTCTTTATCAAAGGATTGAAGCAAGAGTTGACCAGATGATAGAAAACGGGCTTTTAAATGAAGTAATAAATTTAAGGAATATGGGATATTCCACAAATCTCAAGTCAATGTCTTCAATCGGCTATAAACACATGAATTTTGTTATAGACAAAGAACTTTCACTAGAAGAGGCAGTATCTCTTATGAAAAGAGATACAAGAAGATATGCCAAAAGACAGCTCACATGGTTTAGAGCAGATAAAGATATTCACTGGCTTTTGCCCCATGAAACTGAAAAGGCGGCTAAGCTTATTAATAATTTTATAAAAAGCTGATTACCAACCAGAAAGAAATCATTTTCCAGGTTCAAAGCCAAATAATCAAAAACATTCGATTAATTTCAAAATTAAAAATTTTGAACCTAGCTTTAGAATGAAAAAAGGCCGTTTTCCTTGAGCGGCTATTTAATTTTTTGTTCACTGACTTTTTTATTATAGACATCAAGATCTTTTTGATACTGAACTCTTTTGTCTTCATAATTTTTTATCATTGCATTTACACTTTCAAATTTTTCAAGATATTCGTTTTTTTGTTTTTTGGTTCTCACTTTTTGTCTTAAAATTTCGAGTTCTTTTTGATTTTCTAAAAGGCTTTTATATTCGGACTCAAGAGCTTTTTTTCTTTTAACAAGCTCATCTGCTTCATTTTTTAAAAGTGAAACAGCCTGCTGTCCCTCACTTTCTTCTTTTTGCTCAAAATTTTCTGCAACAGGCTCTGAATTTTTATAAAAATCAGGTTTAATTTCCCTGCTAATATCGACTTGATTTTTAAATTGATTTGGAACATTTGAATAATTATCAGTATAATGAATTACTCCAGATTCATCAGTATAACTGTATAATTCAGCAATTGCATTGGAAGAAAAAAAGAAATATAACAATGTAAAAGTAAATATCCTAAAAAAATTTTTACTAGATAACATACCATTCTCCGTTTTATTTAAAATTTGACAAACAAGAATAATTTCAGGTACCTCAAAAATATTAAAAGAAAAAAACTAAAATTCAAAGGCTTTAATATGCAAAACAAAAAAATTTTTATTCTTACATTACTAATTGCCATAAACACAGGATGTGGTCTTTTTAAAAAAAATGAATTTCAACACAATTATTCAGACTTTGAAAAAACAAAATTTGAAACGGCACAAAAAGCTTTTAATGACAGACAATACCAAAAAGCTCAAAATCTTTATATGCAGTTCATAAAAGAATTTCCTGATTCAGGACTTGTTCCTGAAGCATACTTGAAAACAGCACTAATAACCGAATCTAAAAATACTGAACAAGCACTTGAAATCTATTTTAAGATTATAAAGGAATATTCAAATTCAGAAGCATTTTTCGAAGCTTCAATTCATGCAGCTAATATTCTTATAGATACTGAAAAAACTCAACAAGCCCTTTTATTATGCGAAACCGCTTTAGCCAAAACAAATTCCGAAAATATGAAAATCAGATTTTTATACATTAAGGCTAATGCATTATTAAAACTTGAAAAATATTACAAAGCAGTACAAATTTATAATGAAATATACTTAAAAGACCCTATTCAATATTCTTTGATAAGGCCCCTTATTGCCAGAACAGCCTCCAAAATGGATAAAGAATCTCTTTTAAAATCATTTGATCTTTTTTTAAATAATGATGCTTCTGCCTTATTTAAAAAATATTATGCCCTTACGCTTTTGAAAGCCAATGATCCAGCAGGTGCAAAAAAACTCCTTAATGACATTTTAGATAATTACCCTTCAACCGAAACCTATGCAGAAGCAAAAAGAGAACTTGAACTGATAGAAAAAAAAGGAAAAGTTTCAATTGGTGTAATTCTCCCACTTTCAGGGCAATTCGCTCCATATGGTCAAATGGCTTTAAAAGCAATTCAATTTGCTGTTTCTGATTTCACTTTTAAAAATCCAGATATTAAAATAAATCTTTTAATTGAAGATAATAAATCACTTGATTCAGGGTCAGAGGAAGCAGCAAAAAATTTAATTGAAAACAAAGTGTCTGCGATAATAGGACCATTTCATACAGCTGAAAAGGCCTGTTTGTATGCAGAAAAAAATCTTATACCAATAATTTCAATGACCCATAAACCATCTATCACTAAAAACAGCAGTTTCGTTTTCAGACATTTTATAACTCCTTCCATGCAGGCTGAAGCACTTATAAGCTTTGCAAAAGAGATACTATCTATAGATACATTTGCAATCTTATATCCAGATGAATCATACGGAAAAACATTTATGAATGCTTTTTTTGATTCAGCACTAAAAAACAACTGTAAAATCATGGGAGTAGAAAAATACAATCCTGATTCTGCTGATTTTTCAGAGCCAATAAAAAAAATTACAGGTATTTATTATGAGGATTTAAGAGAAAATAAAACAGAAAATAAAAACAAATCAACCAACGACAAATTACAGCCCGTAATTGATTTTAAGGCTGTATTTATACCTGACGGGCCCATAAAAGCAGCTTCACTTGCACCCCAGCTTGCATATTTTGATGTTTATGATGCAATCTTTTTTGGTCCAAACCTTTGGAATGACGAATCTCTTATAAAATCCAGCGAAGGATATATTAAAAAAGCATATTTCACAGCTCTTTTTTTTGATCAGTCAGATGATGAAAACATAAAAAACTTTTCCAAAGCATATGAATCATTGTTTGGACAAAAGCCGGGCTTTATTGAAGCAATCAGTTATGACAGTGCAATGATCATATTTGATTCAGTAAAAAAAGCAGGTTCCGCATCACCTCAATTAATAAGGGACGCCATTCTTTCTACTTCAGTTTTTCAAACAATTACAGGCCCAACTTTTTTTGAAATAAACGGAGAATGTGTCAAGGAACTTATTATTCTTAAGTCAGATTCAAAAGGAATCAGAAAAGCAAAATTTTAAAGGACAAAATATGGATAAATTATTAAATAAAATTAAAATAATAAAAGGCGACATAACAAAAATTAAAGCCCATGCAATTGTAAATGCAGCCAACAACTCCCTTCTTGGAGGAGGTGGTGTTGACGGAGCAATTCATCTGGCTGCCGGAAAAGAACTTCTTGAAGAGTGCAGAAAATTAAATGGCTGCAATACAGGCGAAGCAAAAATTACCAAAGCATATAATATCAAAACAGCTGAATATATAATTCACACCCCTGGTCCTGTGTACAAAAATCTTGACAAAGACCCTTTGCTTCTTGAAAATTCCTATAAAAATTCTCTTTTGATAGCAAATTCAAAAAAACTTAATTCCATTGCCTTTCCTGCCATAAGCTGCGGTGTTTATGGATATCCAAAAGACAAAGCAGCAGAAATTGCAATCAAGACTTCAATTAATTTTTTAAAACAAAACAATTTTCCAAATGAGATTATTTTTGTTCTTTTTTCAGATGAATTAAAAAAAATTTATGATGAAACTTTAGAAAAACTAAAAGCAGATTTTTAATATTTAATTTTTATCTAAAAACTTATCACAATGGACATGCATGTGAGTTTTTTTCGTCATGGAAAATAAAACTCATTTACTTTCTCTATCTGAATAATGAAAGCAGCCAAAAAAATTGCAATTGTACATATTTAGTTGCTGAACAAAAACGCCCTTTTTTGTCCATTCTTAAGTCAGAATCAAAATTTAATCCTCAAAATACTCAATGTATCCTAAAGGTTAAATTTTTCATCTTCCTTGAACTGAACAAAAAATTCTCGTTTTCGGCCGCTCACTATTTAGCTTGTAAATGATTCAAAGGAGCTTGCAGCTTATGGAACTCATTCATATGCAGTCCTTTAAATAATAACCGGAGTCAAAGTTTGCCTTTATTTTTTTTTCTGGTAAAGTCCTTCCAATTCAAAATAAAAATTATTTTTTTATCAAAAATTCATATTTATTATGCCAGGAGACATGAACCCATGAAAAAAATTTCTAGTATTACAGCTTTGTTTTTTTTATTTTTAATACCTTCAGCTTTTTCATATGAACTCCCTTCCGTAAATCTTGGTTTTACAAGTTTTCTTGACGGCGGACCTCCAGCTGCTTCAGGGCTTTACTTTACACAATATATTCAATACTGGAATTCCAAAAAGCTTACAGATCATAATGGAAACAGAGCTCTTCCTTCTTTTGCAGACGAAGAACTTGATGCCTGGATCAGCCTGACCCAGTTTATATACCAGTCAGACAAGGAAATCTCCAAAGGTATAAGACCCGGAATTGACATTATTATACCCACTGTTTCACTTGATATGTCTTATAAAAACGATAATCCAAATTTCCCAAAAGACAATGGAACCGGGATTGGAGATATTGTAGTTGGACCATATATTCAATGGGATCCTGTTATGGGGAAAAAAGGGCCTTTATTTGTTCAAAGAATTGAATTCCAATTTATCCTTCCAACAGGCAAATACGACACAACCAAAGCTCTAAATCCTGGAAGCAATTTTTTTTCTTTTAATCCTTACTGGGCAGGAACCATATTTTTAAACGAAAAAACTACAATGTCTGCAAGAATTCATTATTTATGGAACGATAAAAATGATGATACTAATACTAAAGCAGGCCAGGCTTTTCATGCAAATTTTGCTCTTGGATACGCTTTTGTAAAAAACAGATTCAGAGCCGGAATAAACGGATACTTTCTTAAGCAAATTACAAAATCAGAAATAAACGGAAACAAATCAGATTCTTCAAAAGAACAGGTTTTTGCAGCAGGCCCGGGCTGCGTGTATCATTTTTCAAAAGACAACCACATGTTTATTAATTCATATTTTGAAACAAAGGCTGAAAACAGGCCGGAAGGTTTTAAATTAAATCTTAGATGGGTTCATCACTTCTAAAAAACAGGCGGTATAAATACCGCCACTAAAAAAACATCTATAGCCCAGCTCTTTTAAGATTGACATAATTTACATTCTAACATATTGAAAATCATTTATTTTTCATAAATAACTCAGTTAAAAATATACAAGAGAATGCTAAATTAATGTTAAGCATAATAATTATTGCCTATAATGAAGAAAAATATATTCCTCAAATTCTTGAATCATTAAGGCTACAGACTTTTAAAAATTTTGAGGTAATAATCTCTGACAGCAACAGCACTGACAACACAAAAAATGCTGCAATTGCCTTTAAACAGTATTTCAATGAGTTTAAATACCTGAAACTAGACAAAGCAGCCGGGCCTGCCTACGGAAGAAACAAGGGTGCAGATCATGCTAAATATGAAAGGCTCCTTTTTCTAGACTCTGATACAAAACTCAAAAATGATTTTATTGAAAAAACTCTTAAAGAGATCAATAGAAAAAAAATCGATATAGCAACATGTCCAATAAAAATATCTGAGCACAATTTTATTTCTGATTCAGGTGCATTTTTCCTTAATTCTTTTATGCTGGTTCTTCGTCCGTTTTATCCAACTGCATTTGGTGCCTGTTTTTTTTCGACTAAAAACGTCCATAAAAAAATTGGAGGATTCAACGAAAATCTGGGGATTTGCGAAGACTGCAATTATGTAAAAACAGCAGCAAAGACTTATAATTTTAAATTTAAAATTTTAAAACCCTGCTTTTACACTTCTGACAGAAGGGCTGCAAAAGAAGGAAATATTCAATTAACACTTAAATATTTAAAAACACATCTTTACAGAATTTTTACAGGCAAAGAAATTTTAAAGGGTAAAATTAATTATAATTATGGTAAGTTTAATTAATCATGAAACTATATATTAATTTTAAAAAAAATAAATTTTTACCAAAAATTAAGGAAATTATTTCTAATTTTTTTCTGCTTTTAAAAGATAAATATTTTTATATTGCAGTTTCTGTTCTTATTGGAGGAATCCAGCTTAATTTTTTTTGCCAGAATTATCTTCTTGATTATACTAAAAACGGATCAAGCCTTCCTGTTCTCTCAGATTTAATTCTTGATAATATTCCTCTTTGGGACATTGATTATATTTATGATATTTTTTCCCTAGTTTCTCTTTTCGCAATTATTTTTTATATGATACACAGAAAAAAATACGATAAAATTCCATATTTAATTTTATTAAGCGGAATTTTTCAAATTGTCAGAGGCTTTTTTATTGTGCTTACTCCTTTTGGAAATCCGCCTGGATTTGACGGTACTGAAGGCTTATTTAACGGTTTTTCCAAAATTGAGCTTGGTGTTTATCCATCTGGTCATACAGGAATAAGTTTTTTATATTTCCTTTTTGCTGAAGATAGTCTTTATAAATTTATCCTTCTTAGTTCTGTAATAATAATTATTATTGCACTTTTTTTATCTAGAGGTCATTACACAATTGATATTTTATCTGGTATTTTTTTTGCCTATGCAATCAAAGCCTATGGAGACAAGCACTTTTTGGATAAAATGACACAGGCCTATTCTAAAAATAATAAAAACAAACTTATAAAAATTGACTTCTCAGGATTAAAAGAGTTTAAAAAAAGCTCATAAAAACAAACACAAATTTTTTTCAGCAGCTGTTTAGTGATTAGCCGAAAACGAGAATTTTTTTGTTAAGTTCAAGGAAAATGAAAAATTTAACATTTAGGATACATTGAGTATTTTGAGGATTAAATTTTGAATATGACTTTAGAATGGACAAAAAAGGCAGTTTTCGTTAAGCAATGATTTAACTTCTGCCTGACTTAATTTAAAATAAAAGACTGATTTATTTCACTTCATCCTTAAGGTACTGAAGTTCATAAAGTGTTTTGTATGAGCCGTTATTTTGAAGAAGTTCCTGATGAGTTCCTGATTCTTTTATTTCACCGTTTTCAATAACTACTATTCTGTCTGCATTTGATATTGTTGAAAGCCTGTGAGCTATCATAAATGTTGTTCTTCCCTGCATAAGATTTTCTAAAGCTTTTTGAACTATTTTTTCTGCATTTGTATCAAGTGCTGATGTTGCTTCATCAAGTACAAGTATTGGAGCATCTTTTATCAAGGCTCTTGCTATGCAAAGCCTTTGTTTCTGACCTCCTGAGAGTCTGTTTCCAAATTCTCCTATTACAGTGTCAAAACCATCTGGAAAATCCATTATAAAATCATATGCAAAAGCTGATTTTGCAGCTAAAACAACATCTTCATATGAGGCATCCCTTTTTCCATAGGCAATATTTGAATAAATTGTATCATTGAACAAAATAGGCTCCTGGGTAACAAAAGCAACCTGATCCCTTAAATTTGAAAGTTTAAGATTTCTTACATCAAGATCATCTATCAATATTTTACCCTTTGAAACATCAAAAAATCTTGGAATAAGATTTACAAGACTGGTTTTGCCTCCGCCGCTCATACCAACAAGAGCAATGACCTCTCCTTTTTTTACATGAAGATTTATGTTTTTTAAAATATATTCATCACACCCCTGATACCTGAACCAGACATTTTCAAAAGTTACAAAATGGGATTTTTTTTCAATAAATACTGAATCTTTAATCTCCTCAAGATCAGATTTTCTTTCTATTATGTCATAAACCCTGTCAACAGCCGATAATCCCTGTTGAACTGCATTGTTTAGCTTGGATATTTTTTTTACAGGGTCATAAAGCATAATTACAGAAGCAAGAAATGAAATAAATGTTCCTGTTGTGTATACCCCTGAGATAACGCGTGAGCCTCCGTACAAGATAATAAAAGCTACACCTGCACCGGCTAACACTTCCATTACAGGCGATGATAAAGCCTTTATAATTGCATTTTTTATTTCCATTTTAAAAATATAGGCTGTTTTTTCATAAAACCTTTTCTTTTCGTAGTTTTCCATGGAAAAGGCCTTTATTATTTTAGCTCCTACAAGGGTTTCATGTGCAAAGGAATTCATTTCAGCCATTGCCTCCTGACAGCCGGTTGAAACCTTTCTCACCTTTCTTCCAAAAAATACTATTGGATAAAATGCCAAAGGAAGAACTAAAACTGCAAAAAGTGCAAGACTCCATATCTGGTAAAAAATGACTCCTATTAAAAAACAGATTGTAAAAAAGTCTCTAAGAGTTGAGGTTATTGTGGTTGACACCATATTTTTTATAATATTTACGTCATTGGAAAGCCTTGACATAAGCTCTCCTGTTTTCTCGCCCTCAAAAAAAGAAAGTGGAAGATCCTGAATTTTTGAATAAAGATTATCTCTTATTTTTCTTATTATTACCTGTCCAAGATAATTTAAAAAATATTCCTGCCCGTAAAGACCAAGGCCCCTTAAAAAATAAATTACCAATACTGCAAATGGAAGCAGTTTAAGCATGTCTTCTTTTTTATTTATAAATACATCATCAAGTACTGGTTTAATTATATATGCTGAAGCTGCGGTTGAAGCTGATACAACAAGCATACATATGATTGCAAGAGCAAGGTGGGTCCACCTGGTTTTTATGTATCCGGCTATTTCTCTATGTCTTGGTTTAATTTTTGTTTTTTTTAAAAACATGATTTAATTTATCTTTCAAATTCTTTTGTTAAATATTTTATATTTTTTGGTTATTATTTAGTTGCTGAACGAAAACGGCCTTTTTTGTCCATTTCGGCGTCAGATAAAAAATTTAATCCTCAAAATACTCCATGTATTCCTGCGGTTAAATTTTTTATCTTCCTTGAACT
>JAVERC010000015.1:0-67172 GCA_034007295.1 Desulforegulaceae bacterium
AAAACCCTTTGTCCATGACATTGAAAGTGCAGGCTCAAAAATATTTTTCTTTGAAGAAAGTGCAACTTCTGCAAAAGGCCTCATATTGTCAACATGATTTAAAAAATCAAAGCATCTTATTATATCATAATGTTCACAGATCATTTCCCCTGTTGCTCTCATCATATTTTTGGACTGAGGCTTATAACCAAGAACATTTGTTGATCTAACAAGAATCTGCTTCATTGTTTCAGGGGCCATTTTGTCAGAATTCCATTCAGCGGCTTCTGAAAAAGGATATGTCATGTTGCCAAGCATTGCCACATGAAAATGAGCTCCCCCTCCGTTTTCAATAGAAAAGAAATTACACCTGTCAAGATATGGAGCAATAAGCCTGTCTTCTGCAAGCCTGAATCTGTTCCCACTGTTTGACTGGGTCTGATCCCTTGGGGTTGTGTCTGTAAAATGCACATAATCTGTATCTCTCACAAAATCTAAAACAGAGTCTCTATCACCTCTTGGATAAGGAGATTTATATTGCTCTTCTTCAGAAAGATCAGGAAGTACAACATTTAATTTACCAAGCCTTTTATCATGAATTCCCCTGTATTCACCAAGAGAAACATACTCGTTCCACCCTTTGGCTGAAATATCTGCAATAAGCCTTGAAAGTCTTAATGCTTCAGGCTGCCTGTCAATATAATTAAAAAGATCAGGATTTTTAAGAATAAAATTAGTATCAAATTCTCCAAGATTGAACTCTTCGCGATTAAGCAGCTCCCTGTAAAAAGGGATTGTGGTTTTGACACCGCTAATCATATATTCCCTTAGAGCTCTTCTCATCAATTGAGCAGTTTTTTCCCATGTATTTCCATGGGTAATGAGAAGCGATGCTGCAGAATCGTATTGAGAAGGGAATTCATATCCTGCTGTAACGCATGAGTCTACCCTTACGCCCTGGCCTCCAGGAGAAATATACCTTGTAATTCTTCCTGCATTTGGAGAAAAATTATTTTTAGGATCTTCACAATTTACCCTTATCTGCATTGCAAACTGATTTGGCTTTGTATTTTCTTCAGTGAGTCTTAAAGGAAGCCCGAATGCAAGAAGTATTTGCTCTTCTACAAGGTCTATTCCATACCTGCATTCAGTAATTCCGTGCTCAACCTGAAGTCTTGTATTTACTTCAATAAGATAAGGCGTACCGTCTGGTTCAACAAGGAACTCAACAGTACAAAGAGTATGATAATTAACAGCCTTTGCAAGTTTTACAGAATATTCCTTAAGTCTTGTTCTTAATTTACCTGTCATTTTTGGCCATGGAGAAGGTGTAATTTCGACAAGTTTCTGATGATTTCTCTGAATTGTGCAGTCTCTTTCATCAAAGGCAAAAACATTGCCGTATTTGTCAGCTGCTATCTGAATTTCAATATGTCTTACATTTTTAAGAAGTTTTTCTACATAAATTCTTGGGTTTCCAAAAGCTGCTTCAGCCATTGCAGAAGATTTCTGGAAAGCAGATTCTAGCTGTTCATCTGAATATACTTCATAAATTCCTCTTCCGCCACCGCCGCCTTCTGCCTTGAGCATGATGGGAAAACCAATTTCATGGGCAATTTTTCTGGCTTCAGGAATATCAACAGCTTCTTCAGAACCAGGCACAACTGGAATATCAAGTTTTTTAGCAAGTTTTCTTACTGAAACTTTATTCCCAAGAGTTCTCATTGCTTCCTGCTCTGGCCCGATAAAAATAATACCTGCTTCCCTGCATTTCCTTGGGAATGAGTCGTCTTCAGCTGCAAATCCCCAGCCAGGATGGATTGCAATAACATTTTTTTCCTTTGACTTTCTTATGATCTTATCTAGATCAAGATAGGCTGAAGACTCCTTTCCAAGCAGCATAAGCTGCTGTGCACTGATTGCAGCAGGAGATGTTTTATCAATATCTGTAGCCGTAACCATTGAAATTGCACCAGGAATTTCTGATATGGCCCTTGAAATACGTCTGGCAGTAATCCCTCTGTTTGCTATAAGGATCGGCCTTCCTTTAACTTCGTCTAAAAATTCAAGAAAAGTTTTTTGTTTCATAACCACCTTTATCCTCTAATAAATATTTATTTTTTTAATGATTTACAGACCTTATCCTACCCGAATACACTACCTTTGTCACTCTCCCGTCATAAAGTAAAAGACCACCTTCTTCAGAAAGCCCTTTTAGAATATATTTTTGAATTCCACTATAAGGATCATCTAAAAAGACTTCTTCGTTCAACCAGACCATTTTTTGAATTAAACTATTAATTAGATCAGAAGGCGACTCTTTTGCAAGTCTTTTATTAAAAAAATTAAAAACATGCTCAAGAACAAGAGTCCAGAATAACAACGGGCTTTTGATCACAACTTTTTCTTCATAAAGCGATACAGGCAGAATTTCAAAAATGTTCTCCAAAAAATCAACCCGTTGAGAAGAAAAGAGATTAAGACCAATTCCAACTATGTAAAAATCCTTTTTTTTCTCAACAAGTATGCCTCCAAGTTTTCTCCCCTTAAAAAAAATATCATTTGGCCATTTTATCTGGACTTTTACACCAAATTCATCCAATACCTCAGTAATAAGATTTCCAAAAATAAGGGGAAGATAATTTTCGCTCCATTTTCCATTAAATACAAGAGGTATATGAAGTGAAGCAGACAAATTTCCCTTATCAGAATACCAGATCCTTTTGTGCTGCCCTCTTCCCTTTTTCTGATTCATTGATATTAAAGAAGTAAAGTCCTTTGAAAAACCGTCCTCAATTATATCAGTAAGAGAATCCATTGTAGATTCGCACTCTTTAACAGCAAAGATGTCCCATGGTATCAAATTATTTTTCACATTTGTCCATTTGTCATCGCCAGGCTTAAATTCAAATCCGGTAAAATCAAAATCAGGATATAAAAATTTATTATTCATATTACCAGGGACAAAAATATGCCCTTTTGATTCAATCATCTAACTAGCCTTAGAATTAATTTAAGGAAAAACCTTTAAATCAGCCTTTTTAAATTCAGCCCCTATTTATTTTGGCCAGAAATTTTTTCCCATTGATCCCTTAATGTTATTATAAGGTTAAAAACAGGATTATTTTTATCTGAATTTTTATCAGCTGTAAAATAGCCATTTCTTTCAAACTGGAATCTTTCCCCAAGTTTAGCGTCTTTTAACAAAGGCTCAATTTTACAATTTTCAATTATTTTAAGCGAGTCAGGGTTAAGTGATTCCTCAAGTTCACTTTTTCCAGGATTTTCAGTGTTAAAAAGCCTGTCATAGATTTTTACTTTTGCATCAACTCCATATTTTTCCGATACCCAGTGAATTGTTCCCTTAATTTTTCTTCCATCGTGAGCATTGCCTCCCTTTGAAAGAGGATCGTAAGTGCATCTAAGTTCAGTTACTTCACCGGTTTCGTCTTTTATGTAATCAATACATTTTATTATATAGGCGTACCTTAATCTTACTTCCCTTCCTGGCCCAAGTCTGAAAAATTTTTTTGGAGGATCTTCCATAAAATCTTCTTTTTCAATGTATATAACCTTTGAAAATGCCAACGGCCTTGTTCCCATAGATTCATCTCCAGGATGGTTTAAGCAGTCAAAAATCTCTTCCTTATCATCTTCATAATTTTCTATTACAACTTTTAATGGATTTAAAACACAAAACCTCCTTTGTGCTTTAGCATTAAGCTCATCCCTTACACAATGCTCAAACAAAGCCGCGTCAACAACTGAATCCTTTTTTGCAACCCCAATTTTTTCGCAAAAATTTCTTATTGATTCAGGAGGAACGCCTCTTCTTCTAAATCCTGCAATTGTCGGCATTCTTGGATCATCCCAACCCTCAACAATTTTTTTATTAACAAGCTCAATAAGTTTTCTTTTACTCAAAACTGTATATGAAAGATTAAGCCTTGCAAACTCAGTCTGTTCAGGCAGGCCATTTTTTGAGCTTACTCCGCTCTCACGTAAAATCCAGTCATATAAAGGACGATTATTTTCAAATTCAAGGGTACATATTGAATGAGTTACACCACTTTTAACATCAGAAAGACATTGAGCAAAATCATACATTGGATAAATTTTCCATTTATCCCCTGTACGGTAATGGGGCATTTTCATAATTCTATAAATTGCAGGATCCCTCATCACTAAATTTGGAGAAGCCATATCTATTTTAAGCCTTAAAACCTTTGAGCCCTCTTCAAATTCTCCTTTTTTCATTTTTTCAAAAAGTTCAAGATTTTCATCAATGCTTCTGTCTCTATAAGGGCTGTTTTTACCTGCCTCAGTTAAAGTTCCTCTATATTCTCTTATTTGTTCAGAATTCAAATCACAAACATATGCCTTGCCTTTTTTTATTAGATTCAAGGCTGTTTCATAAAAAAAATCATAAAGGTCAGAAGCATAAGACAGATTATCATTCCAGTCAAAACCAAGCCATTTTACATCTTCTTTTATTGCTTCAACAAAAACAATATCTTCTTTTACCGGGTTTGTATCATCAAATCTTAAATGACATTTTCCGCCAAATTCCTTTGCCATTCCAAAATTAAGGCAGATTGATTTTGCATGTCCTATATGAAGAAACCCGTTTGGCTCAGGTGGAAACCTTGTTTCTACTGTTTTATATTTCCCTGATTCAAGGTCTTTTTTAATTTTAGTTCTAATAAAATGTGAAGAAATTTCATTATCGCTCATTTTTTTTCCCTGTAATTAATTAGCCTAATTAAACAATTTTTTAAAAAATTTATTTTTAAGTCCTATTTTGGAAACCTTTAATAAATTTTATATTTCCAATTATCATATTAACTTAAAAAAGCAAAATTTTACTTTAACAAGTATTATTTATTCAAAAATTGTATTTTAATTTAATTTTCTGATATTATCCCCTTCAAAAATCAAATTTGAAAAAACCAGGAAAACCATATTAATGGAAATTATTCAAAACAAATACAGAATTACAGGATTCTTAGCAAAAAAACCCGGATTCACCTCATATGAAGCTGTAAATATTCTTAACAAAGAAAACATAGTTTTAAGGAAATATGATGCTTTTATAAATTCTATAGAATTTGATGAATTAAAAAAACAACTTTTAAAACTAAAACAACACCCTATAGATAAAACAGCACCGATTTTAGATATTACAACTGAAAATTCCAGCGGAAAACTTATTGTAGTTTTTGAAAGACCGCCTGGAAGACCTTTATCAACTTTTTTTGGCAAAACATTCAATCAAAAAAAAAATCACCCTTTTTCTTCAACTACAGCTTTTCTTGACCTTGCATGCAAAATAACAGAACTTTTAAAATCAGTTCACAAAAATGATATTCCATACTTAAATATTCATCCTGCCTCAATTTTTATTGATGGGAATGACAATATAAATGCTCTTCCACCTTCTTTTAGCTCATTTTCAATTTTAAAAACACCAGCCCCACATAATGAGGCTATAGAAAATTTCATGTATTATCTTGCTCCTGAACAGATTGAAAGCTACAGCGAAGGAATAGATTTTAGAACAGATTTTTATTCTGCAGGGGTTTTATTTTATGAGTGTCTTACAGGCCTTGTTCCATTTGAAGATATTAAGGATAAAGACAGCTTTATAAATGCTCTTGTTTCAAAAAATCCAATTCAGGAAAAACCTCCTGAAATTTTTCCACCTATACTGAAAATTATTGAAAAACTTTTATCCAAATCCAAAGAAAAGCGTTATCAATCTGTGTATGGGCTTAACTATGATCTCACAAGATGCCTTGAAGCTTATAAAGAAAAGAATTCTATAGCCTCTTTTACACCAGGTCTTAGAGATATTTCAGGAAATTTTTCAATCTCAGATAAAATTTATGGAAGAGAAACCGAATTAAGCAGACTTTTAATTGCTTTTTACAAGGCTGCAAAAGGATACAAGGAAAACATTTTTCTTAAAGGCGACCCAGGAATAGGCAAAACAAAACTTATAAACGAGTTCCAAAAAAATGTAAGCGAGGCTGGAGGAATTGTAATTTCTGGGAAATTTTCCCAAAAAAACAGAAACCAGCCATATTCTGCATTTAAAGATGCTTTTTCACAATTTATACGCGATGTATTTTCCAAAGGTGAAGACAGTGCTGAAAGACTGAGGGAAAGTTTTACTCAAAATTTAAAACACAATTCTAAAATTCTTTCCGACTTTATTCCAGAGATTTCAATGCTTATAAATTCTGATGAAGAACTTGAAGAAAAATTTCCTGTAACTAATAAAAACAGATTTTTCACAGCATGCAGAAAATTTCTTGAATCCTGTTTATCCTTTGCAAATCCTGTAATGCTGTTTCTTGATGACCTGCACTGGGCAGACACTGCAAGCCTTGAGCTTTTTTCTCTGATATCCAGATATTTCCAAGGAGGTTCTCTTCTTGTAATTGGTGCATTCAGAAACACAAACAATCATTCTACAAAATATATTTATGAAATTATGGAATCAATGAGGGAAAACTATATTCCCTTTGAAATAATTGAACTTGAACCTCTTGCAACACATCACATTTCAGAACTTATTCAAGACAGCTTTGGCAATGATCCCGGCGAAAATGTTGCCCTGGCAAATTTAATTTTTCAGCAGACAGGAGGAAATCCATTTCAAATTCACCAGTATATTTTTTCAATTCATGCTGCAAAATTAATTTACTATGATTTTGATTCAGGAATATGGAAATGGGACTTTGATTCAATTTACAGACAAAGCAGGCAAAATTTTTCAAGAAATTATATTAATGAAATTTTAAAAAAATTCTCTGAAAAAACTTTTGAACTTCTTTCTATGGCAGCATGCTCCGGAACATTTTTTTCAAAGTCAAGACTTTCTCTTATCTCAGAACTTCCTGAAAATGAAATATCAGCATTAATTGAACCAGCCTTTTACTCAGGATTAATCTTTAAAACAAACAAAGACAACAATGAAATTTATTATTTCAGACATGACAATATTCAGCAGACAATTCTTGATTCCATGTCCTTTGAAAAAAGAAAAAAACTCCATTTATTTATTGGTGAAAAACTTTTTTCCAGAATTAAAATCAATGAGTTTGAAAAATTAGAGAGTTCAACTTCAAAAAATGAAATTTTATATGAAACATTATATCATTTTAATGAGGGATCAGACCTTCTGCCTAAAGAACAAAGACTTGAAATTGCAAAACTCAATTTAAAAGCAGCAAAAAATGCCATAAGGTCAAGTTCGGGAAGTACAGCAATGAAATTTCTTGAAAAAGCAGTCTCGTTGCTTGGAGCAAATATGTGGAAAGAATCACCTGACCTTGCGACCCAAATTTCCATTGAATCTGGATATTCTGCACTTTTATCTGGTGATTATGAAAAAGTAAGAGAAAATGCAAAAAAAATACTTTTGAATAACAAAAACATTTTAAGCCAGGTTAAAGCCTATGAACTGCTTATCAACTCTCAAATATCTGACAATAAACTTGAAAGTTCAATAAAATCAGGAATTTTTATTTTAGGAAAGCTTGGAATAATAATAAATGAATATCCCGGAAAATTTAAAATTTTTTATAGCGTTTTAAAAACAAAACTATTGCTTGGTCCAAATCCTGGTATAAAAATTAAAAGCTTAAAATCAATGGAAGATAAGGTTATGATTACAACCATGAGAATCTTATCCCTTCTTTTGACTCCAAGCTATCTGTCATACCCTGACCTTCATCCTGTACTTTGTGCACTTATGGTAAAAATAAGCCTTAAATACGGAATCTGTTCAGAAACCTCATATGCCTTATCTGCCTTTGGAATATCTGTAAATAAAACCCTGAACGACTATGAATATGCATCTTTTTTAGGGAATTTAAGTCTTGAAATCGGAGAAAAAAACAACCATTCCATTGGATATGCAAGGTCTTTAATTGTAAATTCAATTTTTTTAAATCATTGGCAAAATCCTGTCAATTCATGCCTTCCAATGTTAAGAAAAGGAAAAGAAACAGCCTTTGAACTTGGTGATTTTGAATTTGGCTCCCATGCAATGCACGCACTTTTGAGTTATTCGCTTTTTGCAGGCCACCCTCTTCCAAATATAAGAAAAGAACTTGAAATAACAGAAATAACCATGGAACAAATGGGCCAAAAGCTTGCACTTAACCATTTGAGAATTTTTTTAAAACTTACAAAAATTTTTTTAAAGGAATCTGAATTAAGGCCTCTTTCACAACAAGATATTTTAACCAAACCGAAAATCAGCGATGGAATAAATGAAATACCTGATATTACAGGAAAATTTTTAATAAATTTTGCAAACAGCTTTATTTATCTTTACATGAACAATATTCCAAAAGCAGACAAATACTGGAAAGAAGCCAACAAAAATATTAAAGGCGGTTCATCTCTACTTATTTACCCATACCATCTTTTTATTGGTGCTCTAATTTCTTTGTTAAAATACGAAAAAATAACAAACAACAAATATCAAAATCATATTGTTGAAGAATTTTCTGAAAGAACAAAAAAATTTAGAAAATTTGCTAACTTATCTCCTGTAAACCACTACCACAGATATATTTTGATAAAAGCTGAAAAAGCTAGAATCTCAAAAAATTTTCCAAAAGCAGAATTTTTTTATCAGCAGGCAATAAATCAGGCAAGGGAAAATGACCTTACCCAGGATGAAGCTCTTTTTGCTGAACGGGCCTACATATTTTATAGAGAAACCGACAAAAACAAAACTGCATACAATTATCTGAATCAGGCTGTTGCAGCCTATAAAAAATGGGGATGTCTTTTAAAATTATCAAGTCTTATTGGTTCAGAAAACTTAAAAATCAATTCTGAAATTAAGTACTTTTCCGAGCCTGAATTCCCACTTAGAAATTTCCCAAAAATTTTCAGAGCACTAAGGCTTTTATCTGAAAAAGTTATAAAAAGTGAGCTTATTTTACAATTAATGGATATTGTAACAGATATTTCAGGTGCAACGCACGGGTATTTTATTGAGCTTAAAAAAAATATCCCTGTTGTTTCAGCCTCAGCCTCAGCAGATACGGGCCCAGAATTTTATGACCCAGGAGCTGCAATTTCTTCTTTTTCAGGAATACTTGAGCCGGTCGTTCATAATGTTTTCCAGACAAGACAAACTTTTTTCCCTGAACAGATTTCAAGGGAATATTCAAAACTTTTTACTCCTGATGCTGAAAAAATACCAAAATCAGTAATCTGTCTCCCTGTGATAAGACGCCAGAATTTAAAAGGTGTAATTTATCTTGAAAATATTGACATAAAAAATGTTTTTACCCAGGACAAGGTTGAGCTTTTGACAATCATCTGTGCTCACACAGCCATCTGCCTTGAAAACATGGAAAAATTTACAAGTCTTATAGAAAAAATCGGCGACAAAAAACAAGCACAAAATATTATTCAGGAAACAACAACAAAACTTGAGGAAAGAATAAAACAAAGAACCGAGGACCTGATAAAACTAAATACCAAACTTCAAAAAGAAGTTGAATTCAAGCTTAAGGCCGAAAAAGCACTTATTCAAAGTGAAACCAAATACAGAACCCTTGTTGAGAGAATGAATGACGGGCTTGGAGTCCAAGATAAAAACAGAGTCATAACCTATGTAAATGCCAGAATGTGTGCCATAACAGGCTACAGCCAGTCTGAAATGATAGGCAGAAAATCCTATGAACTTTTACAAGAAATTGTAGATGATCCTTCAATTTTCCATCCATCAAACCTTAAACAAAGCATTGTTTTTGAGCATGAGATAAAAACAAAGGATAATAATAAACTTACCGTTCTGTTCCAGGGACAAAACCTTTATGACAATGAAGGAAACTATGAGGGCAGTTTTGCTGTAATAACAGATATTACAGAACTCAAACAGCTCACTCTTGAAATTGCAGAAAGAGAAGAACAGATAAGAGCCCTTATAAATGCTACAAGAGATTCTGTAATAATGATAGATTCTAAAGGATTTATAATTACTGCCAACAAAATAGCTGCCAAACGCTTTGGATTCACACCTAAAGAATTTATTGGGAAAAAAATTTTTGATCTTTTCCCTGAAAACTTTATAAAACATCAAAAAAAATACATAAATGAAGTGACAAATACAGGGCAAATAATAAGATTTCAGGATTCAGCAGGAGAATTTATTTATGACATAACCCTTTACCCTGTAAAAAGAAACAAAAACCAAATAGACAGAATTGCCATATATGCCAAAGATATTACTGAACTAAAAAAAGCTGAAGAACAAATAAGCTCACTTACCAAGGAAATTATAAAGGCCCAGGAAAATGAAAGAAAAAAAATTGCACTTGATCTTCATGACCATGTAGCTCAAAATTTATCCTTTTTAAAAATAACAGCTGATTCTTTAAAAAATACTAAAGAAAGCGATCTTCAAAACAAAATTCTAATTCTTTCAAACGGCTTAAAAGATTCAATTGCTGATATAAGACATATTTCATACGATTTAAGACCACCAAACCTTGATGAACTAGGCCTTGTAAAAGCAATTTATCAACATTGTGAAGATTTTTCATTTAAGCATGGAATTGAAATTGACTTTACCTCTGCAGGCATAGAAAACATTAAATTCAGTTTTGACATAGAAATAAACATATTCAGAATTATCCAGGAAGCACTTAATAATATTTTAAAACATTCAAAGGCAAATATGGCAAGAATAAGGCTTATCGCCTCATACCCAAGGGTAATTCTGCGCATTGAAGACAATGGGAAAGGCTTTGATGTAAAAACAGAATCCGATTTAAGTGCTGCCGGCGAAAAAATGGGGCTCAAGGGAATGAGGGAAAGGATTTCTCTTATTGGAGGTAAAATGGAAATCAATTCAGTACTTGGAACAGGCACAAAAATTGTTGCAGAAATTCCATATCCTGAGTTAAATACCCATTAAAATAGTAAGGTTCTAGTTTTTCAGCTGAATACTTACAAAAAATATTTAATAAAAAAAATGGAATCAAATCATGATTATCTGTCTTGGCTCAAAAAATCCCGTAAAACTTAAGGCTCTTAAAACCGGTGCAATGGATTTTTTTGAGGAAAAAAAAATAGAATTTAAAAATTTTGAAGTGCCTTCCCTTGTATCAGATCAGCCGATTGGACTTGAAGAAACAATAAAGGGAGCATCAAACAGAGCAATAAATGCATTTAAAAATACTCAGTGTTTTATGGGCTGCGGCATTGAATCAGGAATTTTTAAAGATCCACTGGAAAATATTTATTACAATACAACTGTATGTGCATTGTATAACGGACAAAAAATTTTCAAAGGCATAGGCCCTGCCTTCAGACTTCCAGACAAAACAGCCGGCTACCTTATAAATGACAATATGGAACTTGACGAAGCCGTTCAAAAATCAGGTTATACCATGAACAAAAGAATAGGATACAGTGAAGGACTTATTGGAATACTCAGCAATGGAAAGGTTGATAGAATGAAATATACAATTCCGGCTGTTCAGATGGCTTTTATTTCTTTTGTTAATGACTTGTAGGGTTTTAGAACAATTTTATTAATAAAAAAACCGGGGATGATTTTTCTTTCCCCGGTTTAAAATCTACTATTAAATAACTAAGTGATTACTTAGTTGCTGAACGAAAACCGCCTTTTTTGTCCATTTCGGCGTTAGAATCAAAATTTAATCCTCAAAATACTGAATGTATCCTAAAGGTTAAATTTTTCAAAAAATTATTCCTCTTTCCAGAATATTACTCCGCTCTTAAGTCCGTAAGGGGTATCAACATCTATACTTTCAATTCCCCCTGTTCCTAGCTGAATAAGTGCTGTTGCACCTTCCTGCTGCCCTATGTGAGTACCAAAAAATGGTGCCGGCATTCCAGGCCCAAGTGCTACCATTTCCTTGATATTATCACCGTCCAAACCATCATCTAAAAAGACTTCTTTATAATATGCAGTCCCTGTTTTATAGTATAAAGCATAAAGATAACTGTTCCCACCGAATCCACAAACATCATCATTTGGTACAAAAGTTGGAATCATTGCAAGACCGCCTAAAACAGAAGGTTTAGTTACTGCCCTTTCTCCGGTCATTCTAAGCTCCCTGTACCAGCCGTCTTTATATTGAATATTATTTATATCAGAAGCATCATAATCTGTTTGTTCAAGTAGAGTATTCCAATCAGGAGTATCTGCATCAATGTTAAGACTATCGTCTTTGTCTAAAATATCCTTATTTTTTGTAACAACTAGATTATCAACCCTATATAAACTGGATGTTCCAAGGGAGACTATTGAAGATTCATGCCCAGGATTATATAATGGATCCTTGAAACCAAAAAGATACTGCTGATCTGTTGTGCTCTTGTCTGACTGGTTTAAATATCTCCCTGTTCCCCCAATTATCCATGAATTATCATTTTCATCAGTTGAAACTGAAAGTGAGGCTGTGATGGGTGCGTCTACAGAAAAAATATTTCTGAGCCCCCAAAAACCAGCAGTTGTAGCATCTTCTAGTTTAGATAAATCAGTATTATCAAATGTATCAATTACACTTATTTTACTATTCCATGCCCAATTACCTTCATTGTCAAAAACTTTATAGGACTCAGCCAAATATATATTGTCGTGACTAAAACTGTTGCCGGAAAGTATTTTCAGATCTTTGTCAATTATAGAAGCAGAAGTAAAAAAGGAATTCTCCTGCCCTTCAAAAATTTTCTGGGGATCTCCTGTCTTCAAATCAACAACAAAAATCAGACCTTTCTGGCTGCTGCTTCCTGTATAGTCTGTTGGCCCTGAGCCAAAAACAAGATGCCAATCGTCACCAATACCGTTATTTCTTACAATTACAGGAACGCTAAAACTGAACCCCATATTAGCATATGTCCTTTCCCATAATAGCTTTGGACTTCTTGGTTCTGTTACATCCAGGCAAAAATAAGTTGGATTAATTCTTTTATTTTCATTAATTCCATCACTGTCAAAATCACCATATACACCTATTGAGTTTCCTCCCATCCTAAGTCCTGCAACTAAAATGGTTCGCCATTCTGTTATACCGTCATTATCAACATCAATTTTTACATCTGCAACAAGAGGCATCTGATCTACATAATAGACATGCGAATAATCTGGATCAGGCAGCCATTTTAAATGGGGTAAAAGGCTTTTAGGAATAAATGACCAGATTTCCTCTCCTATTCCCTCAGTAGTTCCTGTAGGCTTTACGTATTTGCCGTTTTCATAAATCCAGGAAGTAAAGGCATGAAGCTGGCCGTCATTTGCTCCAACATATACAACAGTTTCTCTGTTTCTGTTATTATGAAAATATGTCTGATAGCCCTTGTCACCATAAAGCAGATGGTATTGCCCTGTTGGTTTTGATACAATTACAGGAGATGAATTAACAATATCACCAAGTTTCCATACACCCAGTGGATTTCCGTCATCATCATTTATTGTTCTTGGACGCAGCACTTCTATATCTGTACCACGGACATAGTTTATAAGATTAACAGCTCTTTCATCCTGAGTTGTGCCAAGATAATCATAACTATCGTCTCCAACCGGACAAAGGACACCAAGCCAGTTCTTAAGAGAATCAACATTTGAGTCTTTAAACTCTATAAAATCGCCGCTTCCAAATGACAGGTAACCTGCTGCTGCAGTTTCATCACCAATATATGTATAAATTTTTCGATCACCTGCTGCCTTTGTCATTAACTTTTTACCAGCTTCCCAGATCGGAATAATCTCATCAATTGAATGGGTGGTAAAGCTTGCAGTAGAAAGATCAGGGTATTCATCAGCATCACTCACAAAATATTTTCTCACAGTTGTATCACCTGATAAATCACTTATAAATTCGATTATTTTATCAGATCCGGGATCAAGACTGTATGAACCATCTGCATTTTGACCATTGGTATTTTCCCTGATATTACCGTATTTATCAAGCCATAGATTTTGTAAATATCCAAGCCATCTCACATTTTCATGATTTGGTATTGCAGGCCTGAAAAAAGCCTGAAGAATATTGCCATCACCTCTTTTATTTGTTGCAAGAACAGAAGCTGAAGTACCTGAACCGGCCTTCTCAAGTATATTGGAAAAAGCTTTATTCAGCTGTTTTTCCAACTGAAGGGGATTTATTACATAGTAATAATTGTCAGGAACACCATCATTATTTTTATCCCAGTCATCTCCGCTTCCCCACTTTGCAGAATACCACAAAGGATCTTTAAGCAGTGTAGCAGGTATATCTGAGCTTGGAGTAAAGGTCCTTTCCCTTGAATAAACAGTAGAATCTCCAATAATTCCATGGGAAAGCTTCATTGTGCTGCTTCCTCGTCCTGGTTCATTCCTGTCCATAGGAGTATCAAGAAAATACAGAGGATCATTTGTTGGCTGACTTGCAATATCTAAGTAAATACCGTCTTTTGTTGTACCTGATATTATATATCCCATATGCATTACTATGCCGGCAGCTTCATATTCCTTTGTGAGAGTGATTTTTAATGTATTATCATCTTGAACAGCATAGTCATAACGAACAATAACATCCATATCATGGTCATTACCCTGCTCAACGTCTTCAAAGTTAATTCTGATTTTCCCTGATTTACCGTCTGGTGCAAGTTCTTGAATAAAAAAATCCACAATTGTAAGAGTCGGCTGAAAGGCTCCAGGACTGATATTTATACTGCTTCCATAATTAACAGATTTACCAAAAGGAACAAGTGTAATAAACTGGTCGCCAACTGGTATCTTTATTTCAGGTAAAGGTGATGACAATGCAACCGCATAAGTATCTACAAGCTGATTGCCATCAAGATCTGGTCTTAAATCATTTTTGTTTCCATAATAAGAAACTGCTGCACTATAATAGCTGCCCTGTTTTGTAGGTTCTTCAGGACAAAGTCCTCTTGCATTGCCTAGTTTATCAACAGTTTTGGGAGAACAGGAACTGTCATATACTGAACCTACGTGACCAAGATAATAATCTCCGTTCACAGTAGAAGATATATCATCAAGAACTTCCTTTACATTTAAAATTGAAGAACCAAGTGCTGCACCTGAACTCCAGCCTGTTTTGGCAAAGATACTTGAAGTTCCAGGGAGCTCATCAGAATCATAGGAAGGATAGATATCGCTTATTACAAGCATTATTGGTTTTGAGCAGTAAAGATTTTCAGAATTTTGAATAAAAGGATCAGCCCAGGTCTCCTTTGGAAGACCAAGAATATAATCTTTGTTTAATGTTCCTGTATAATCATAGTCTGAGGTTGCATTTTCCCCGTCTGCAAAATATCTTAAAGTCTCATACATCATTTCAGCTACAGGATTTCCCCAGTCAGGATATTGTTTGCTTGATTCAGGCATAGGTTTGGAAACTTCAAGCCCGGCATAGGTATGACCAGTGTAATTAAAATCAGAAATGCGCAATTTGTTAATTGTTTGAATAATACCATTGACACTTGTGGCAAACTGGCCTGTTTTTAAATTAATTTCATCTTTAATTGAGCCAATATTTTTTCTTACAACACCGCCAGACATATTTTTTACATATGAACCTGTCATAAGACCAAAATAAATCTGATCATTTTCACCATGCTTCTGCAAAATTCCAACAGGCTTATATGTTGAGTTTCCACTGTCATCAACATATTCTTTGCAGTTATCTTCAAGCATTCCAGCCTTACAGACCTGAACCCTTGCGTGATAATCTGTAATATATGAGTCAGGTATTGCACCCACCTGATAATAAAGATAATAATTATCACTGCCAGTTTGTTCTTCATGTCTGAATTTTATAACATGCTGACCTGCACTTAAAGAAATACTGCCTGTATGGGTCTGACAACTGCATTTACCATGACCTCCATACCATGCCGCAACAACTGTATTATCTATAATAAGCTCAATTGCATCATCGCCGTCAATGGCAAATGTATAAACTCCATCTTCAGGAATATTTAACTTTCCTTCAAAAATGGTCATATAATAATCATCTGCACCAAACGGGTTTCCTTCACCATTAATTTGAGCTGCCGTACCTGAACCTAATTTTTTGGATTCAACTCCATATGTTGTTTCTAAAACATCAAACTGAGAATGATCAGCAGGGTGCGATGAACCTGTAATATCATATGTAGTTTGAGTAAAATCAGAAAATGCCTCCGGAGGAACCAGATTCCATGACGATGCACTTGCAGATTTTGCACAGGCAGTTGAGCCTGCACCGCAATTGCTGCCTCCAACAGGGCTTTCTCTTGCAACCCACTCCCAAATACGAAATTTACTGTCATTTAAGACTCTTAAAAGTGGAGGGCTTGTTGTTCCAAGAGTAGTGCTTGCAAAAAGATGCCTGGTATCAGCTGCTGGAAGATTTAAAGGAGTGTAGTCACGAATATCATACCCATCGTTTAAAATATTTTGATATTCCTTACCCCATGTATGCCCGTCCTGGGGAACAAAAACCCTTTCAAGAACAGTTTCCAAAGTAGTATCTGTTGAACGGTATCCTCCATAAAAAACCTTACGCATTGTATCCATACGAGACATTGTGAGATAATTTAAAAAATCTCCGCTCCATTCAGTCAGGCCTGAACATTTTTTATCGGCAGTTTCGGAACTTGGTTCAAATCTATTGTTTGAAGAATTGTAAATATAGCATTTATAGCTGTCAAAATATCCGTAATAATCTATTCCGTATTGTTTTCCGCCGTAACCAGGATATCCCTTATATCCAATATCAAGGGTTCCGTCACCGTCAAGGTCTGAGGCATCATTATATGCTTCATAATAAAGCTTGTGATCTCTTCCCATTACAAGCATTACAAGGGGAGGAGAACTTGCAACAGAATAGATGGGGCTATCTGAATATGCATTCATAAAGGGAACTGCAGGATCTTCTGCTATTGAAGTTTGAGCAGTAAAAAAAAACATAGTAACACAAATTATTATATATTTTATTTTATACATACTATTGTCCTTTCACCTAAAAAAGACTAATTCATTACTAAACAAAAAAATTTTCGTTTTCCACCAGTCAATCTTTAAAAATGCTCAATATGTCTGTAACCTGCTTTTATATAAGCAAAAGAATCTCCAGGCCCTTTTCCTTCACTGTCAAAATTATATAAAAACTGAAAACTTTTCTCTGAGCCACTCATATGCTTTGTTCTCTGATAGGTTACAAATGATTTAACCTGGTTATTTAAATTATCTATCTTAAATTTTATATCAGGGGTGTCGTTATCTTTATCAGGAGGATCTTCAGGGCTAGATTTTGAAAGAATTTTTTCTTTAAATGCATCTGTATCATAATCAAAAATATCAGTATCAGGCAAACTCCCTCCACCTTCAAAATCTTCTATAAAAAAAGCTTCTAAAAATCTTGAAGAAACACTTACCCCTGAATCTGAATTGTAAAATGCCATTTTATAATTTTTGTCATTTGCAGATATAATCATATCATTTGTTGCAGTATTATTGAGAGACAGTGCAATTAAGGTAACAATAAACATAATCATCAAGGTTGTAAGCAATGCTGCACCATTTTGATTTTTTAAAACAAAATTGTAATTATCCATAAACTCACCTTAACTTATATTATCTGGAAACTATTCTCTGAAGGGCAACTTTTGCAGGCTGCCCATCAGAGGCATCTTCATTAAATTTAAAAAGGGCTATAACTTTTATTGTTTTCGTACCCTCAATAATGTCATCTTCTGCAATATTCCAGCAAACTTGATATGCCCCCATTGTTTCATTCCCGTCAGCATCGGCTCCAACATCATCAAGAGAATAAGCATCATTTGTCCCGTCTCCATTGGTGTCCTTTTCAGTGTTTCCATCAGAATCAGCATCATTCAGGTCTTTATACGAAACTCCAATAAGCTCTTCCATTTTTGCATTTGCAAAATAAGCTGCTTCCGTCATACGCCTTGAATCAGCACCTGTTTTTATATTTCTAACTTGCAAAGAGTTTATGGCAAGAATTGCAATGGAAAAAATTGCTATTGCAATCAAAACTTCAATTAAAGAAAAGCCTTTATTTTTTACAAATATTAAATCCATAAAAAAGCCTTTTTATTTTATTGTTTTATCCCTAGGTTTCTGCACTTTATTTCATTATAAATATTTCTTTTAACATCGTCTGATTTAACGGTCAGTGTAATCTGGACATGTCTCAAATCTGACTTTTCAGTTGAAGCAGGTGAATCATAAATATAATTTAAATTAAAGTTCTCAACATTTTCAGCAATTGGGTACAAAAGAGCTGTGTCATCTCCTACAGCCCTGCACAAAGCTCCATCAGCATTTAGTGCATACCTGATTCTTTCACTGGCAGTCTCAAGTGTTCCGTTGTCATTAAAATCAGCTAAAAAAATAATTTCATTAGCTTCTGTTTTGTGAATTGCTTTTTCAACAGCAAAATCTGAAGAATTAAGGGGATTATATCCAGCCATTCGAATTTCAGTTGTCATAAGGGATAAAGAAGTACGAAGATCCTGCTGCATATCAATTATTTGATTTTGAGATTCATACAATTTTTTTTCATTAATAAAAAAGGCTGAAACAAAGGTAACAACAATCAATCCAATAACAATTGTCACAACCAGTTCAACTAGAGTAAAACCTTTTTCATTTATTTGTTGTTCTTTTTTCTCCCGATTTACAAACAGCATCATAAAAAACACCTCCCTCAAACAGTGCTTTATAAATAATCAGCTCTAAAAAACCTAGACATGGTTTTTATGCTGATATTTTGTTTAAATATACATTTTTTAAAAAAATAAGTCAGCTTAATTTTTAAAATATTAAATATTAACAGTTGTTTTTGTGCAAAATCTAAATTTAACAAATTGTCACTTCAATTAATATTCAGCATTTTAAATCTATAGCTAAAAAATGATGTGATTGTTCAAAATTTAATCCTCAAAATACTCCATATATTCCTGCGGTTAAATTTTTCATCTTCCTTGAACTGAGCAAAAAATTCTCGTTTTCGGCCAATCACTAGATAATGACCCAAATCATATGCTTTTTATAGCTTCAACTTATTTTATTTCTGATTTGCGAACTTAAAAAAAGAAAAACCGTGTGATTTAATAAAATCACACGGTTTAATTTTTAGTTCACAAAAAATATTTAAAATTTATTATTTTAATTAAAAAACAGACATTTTACCATTCTTTCCAGTAATGAATTTCTCGTTCAGGTGTCATGATATCTTCTTCGCTCATAACAGCAAGACCTCCAGACTCACTTGGGACACCAACTCCCATAGCTGTAGCTCCACTGTTTGAAGCATCAAAATCATCGTTTCCGTATTCCATTATATTTCCCCTTGATAACTGCAACAAATATTGAAACCGAATCTTTGGATCAATTTCAAATACAGTCTCATTTTCACAGATGTCATACAAAATTCCCCTTCCAGTGGCACAATTCAGTGACCAGGATCTTGACTGTCCTCCGCACTGACAAATACCTATTGTAGGCATGGCTGTAGTGAAAAAAACAATATTTTTATCTGAAGGAGAAGGATCTGAGTAACATCTTTCCCTTAAAAAAGCTCCCTCATTTCCTTTAAGTTCAATTTTCCACGCAGCCTGTGCCGGATTTGTTTGGACGTTTTTCAATTTATCACAGGTTAGATCACTTGCATTTCCTATGGAGTTTATTGTTGCACAATTATTATTATTTTCATCACATGTAAAAGGTACTGCGTATAAATAATTTTTATCTGTTAAAGTCTTTTGAGTATCATCATTAGCAATAAAATACCTTCCTGTACCAAAATAAAGATATGGATAAGGTATTGAATCAGAAAAACATTCTTCAGAAGTTACAGGAGCTGTTATGGGGTTATTCACAGAGGTAAGAAATGAGGTGTTATAATCCCATTTTGTTGGATCATCAGAGCCTGTATAAATTTTTATAACTCCACCGCCCATATCTTTCAAGCTTCCATCTGCCTTATCAGTATAACCAAGGAATACAAAATCTGTCTGACCGTCATCATTTAAATCAAGTCCGTTAGTAAATAATCTTCCGCCATATGAATTTGAAATATTCATTTCGCTTGAAGAATCACCATGAATATCTTTTTCTTCACCAGTTAAAAGATCTACAACAAAAATCTGAAGATTTTGCTTTGTAGTACCGTTATACTCTGTGGGGCCAGATGCAAACATAACAAAATGCTTAATTTTTCCGCTCGGATCCATTCGTTTAATATAGGCAGGACCTGAATATGAAAAACCAAGACTGTCAGGTGCATATCTCCAAAGATATTTAGGGTTATCAGGATCTGTAATATCAAGTGCAAAATATGCTGAGCGACCAGTTGAAGCTGTGTCTGAAGGAGGATTTACATTGCCATTTTTATTTGCACCGCCAAGTCTCATACCTCCGATAAGTATTATTTTACTGCCTGTGTTTACAATAAATGGTTTTAAATCAACAGTATAAACATGGTCATATTCAGGAGATGCCATATAGCGTAAATACGGCATGGCATCCTTTGGAACAAAAGCCCATTCCTCAAGGCCTATCTTATCAGCAATAAAACCAGGAGAACTATCATTTACAATTTCCTTTGGGTTATAAATTTCCAGACGATTTCTTACATAACCCATTCTAAAAGCGTGAAGCATTCCTGAATTACTGCCAATATATATCATTGAATACGTATCATAATTTACTATTGTAGGGGAAGAATAGGTAATATCACCAAGCTTCCATACATTTTCATCTGTAGCTGAATTGTTTGTGGCTCTCAATCTGCAGCCTGTAAAATCCTTACCTCTTGTATAATTGATGAGCTTTTTATAGTCAGGGTTTCCGCTGCCGTCAATTAAACATACAGGATATTCAGTTTTGTTTGTTCCCAAAACCGAGTCAAAGACAGCACTATTTGCCTGAGTAAATTCAGCAAGAGCATTATTTTCATCAACTCCATAAATTTTTCTGTCTTCCGGCTTTGTTTCCATAAGTTGTTTTCCGGAGTCAAAAAGATTGTTTATGTCCTGAAAACTATTGTAGTCTAAAACAGTACCGCCTGCATTTACAGTTCCATATTCATCTGGCTGATAAGCTTTAATTTTTAATGAATCATTTTCTATAAGATACTGAATAATCCTGTCTTCTTTTACATTTAAAATAAAATTATTATTTGTATCTTCTCTGATATTTTGAATTTTCTGATAATTACCATCAGCATCCTTAAATTGATTATTTAAATACCAGTTGCCTATTAAGTCTCCTGTCCATACAATTTTTTTATTATTTTCAAACTCTTTTTCAGGATAAAATGCCGCCTGGGTAATTGCTGATCCGCCAGTTGTTTTTGATGTAAGAGCTGTAACAGCAGTACCAGATGATGTACCCTGACGAATTTCACTGAAAATTGCTGTAAGAGCACTTGCCATAGCATCTCCGTCATCAGCAAGGTAAAAACCATCTGGAATTCCGTCTTTATTGGAATCCCATTCCTTACAGCAGTCATTGTATGTGCCAGCCGGCTTACAATGAGGACGAGGGAATGAAACGTCCAAACTATTTGTTCCAACACTGAAATCATAAGGAATGTTATTGCTGCAATCTTTTAAATCTTTATATTTACCAAAGGCTGCAACAGTTTTCATTGATTGTTCACCTTTTTTATCATCTGCAAATGCAAAAAGTGAATAAACATCTGCTATCTGATCTTTAACAATATCAGTCCTTAAATCGCCTTTATGAAGATTATAAGCCGAGGAATCAGGATCAGTGTTGCCGTTATAGGCACCATCTGAAATAAGAACAACGAAACTTTTTCTGCAGAATGCAGCCTCAATCACTCCATCAGCCCTTTTTTCGTAATACGGGTCTTTTAATGTCCCAGTACCGTTATAAGTACTGTTATAATTATTAATACCTGACTGCCTGAGATAATCATAGGCCTCATCCAAAGCCTCGCCTGTATGAGTACCTGAATAAGCAATTGTATCTTCAAACTTTTGTATAAGGCCATCTACGCTATTTTCATGGAGACCATACTTTATTGTCCCTTGCAGTGCAGTCTTATTATTTGTATCTGCATAGGCAATAAAACCAAATCTGACCTTGTCAAAATTTTCCTGAATTATCCCTGTTCTGTCTTTTTTAGCAATTTTAACATCTGCATTTCTTACAAAAACATCTGACCACGAACCATGTTTAGCCTCATATACTGAAATAACTGTAGTGCTGCCATAAGAACCAGAAGGTTTTACTCGAATAGCATAATTTTTACCTGAAATTGAAATATACACTTCTCTTTTAGAACCCACCGGCTCTAAAATACAATAGTCTTTCCCTGCCGGACAAGATGCCTTACCTCCAAAAAGGCTTTTATATGAAACATCTACCCTAGTCATGAGAATAAAATTTAAAAAATTTCCCGACAAACTGTCTTTTGAACCAACAACTCTTCCAGAAAATGATGTGTTCTCGTCAACTTCCCAATATCCGCTTGAATTGTATTTATAATATTTTTCCGAATCATAATAACCATAATAGGATTTATCTTTGTTATAGGTAACCCAAATATTATCACCCCAGTTTCCGTAATTTGCAACGTCACCGCTGTACCCATGCCAAACAGTACCATGATTCGCAGGCCCCTGCATACTGCCTGAAAAGTCCATAACAAACAAGACATTAGCCTTGACATCAGCACTGATAAAAGGAGGAAGAGCAGCATAATCTGAATTTGCGGCAAAGGCAGAACTGTTAAGATAAATCAAACCAAATCCAAGGAAAAAAATTGTTTTTTTAATTACTTTATTAAATATCATCTCTTTTTTCCCTTTCTGAATAAATTAAAACAATATTGCCGTTATTTGACAAAATATGGACAAAATCATATTTCTGAATAATTTTAAAATTTTCCATAACATCTATTGTTCTGATATTTTTATATGGAACAGGCTTTTGTCTGTAAAATAAAAGTTCTGTTTTGGTTTTTTCAAGAAGCTGAACCGGACCTGCAATAATTTTATAGCCCTGTTCATCAAGTTTATTTAAAAGAACTGTCAAAGGAGTTTCTTTTTCAACTTCAACAAGCCTTTCATTGCAAAAGCCAATTGTTTGCAAACAAAAAAACATGCAAATTATAATTAAAATATTTTTCATGCTGCCCCCGTTATCTTAAAGTTAAACTTTTTTATTTCTGTCTTAAAAAAAAGAAAATATCTTCAGGCATTCCAGGACTTATTATGCCCTCTGGATTTACAATAAAAGGAAATCCTTCAATTGAAAGTACTCTTGCCACAAGTCGGTTGTAATCTATGGAGTCAAAATTTAAATCTTCATCTTTAAAAGGATCATCCAAATCTTTACATGAATCTTTTATAAAACACTCTAAAGCCTTGTTTTTATCTTTTTGTGCTATTCCAAAAATTTTTCTTGTTTTTTTAATACTTTTTTCTGAAATTGCAGGAACAATAACAAAAAAAACACTGAATTCATTATTTACATCTGAAAGCTCTTGAACTTCCTTTGCAAGTTTATGGCAGTAATAACACTCAGGATCTGAAAAAACATATGCCTTTTTTTCACCTGTACCAATTTGAAGAGCAAACATTTTTTCTGCTTTTACACCCATAAAATCAAGATCAATTCTATTGGTGAAATAATTCATTTCAGAAACTGAAGTAATTTTTCTTCCATTCCACACATCAAAAAGATCTCCCTGAAATACATATCTTCCGTTTTCTGAAGTAACATAGGTTCTGCCAGACTCGGTTGCTAAAAAATTGAGGTTTTTAAAGGAAAGCCTGCTTTTTTCTTTTATGTTTTCAGGAGGGATAAAATCTTCACTAAAAGCTTGATTCAAAAAAATAAAATACGAACAAAATATCAATAACAACAATTTGATGCAATTCATAATAAAACCTTACTTATTTGAGATTGCTACTTCTAAAACAACATCTCCGCCATTTTTTCTTGCTCTTGAAATAACAACCATTTGATTATTGGTGCTGTTAGGATTCCTGTAAACAACATATTCAACTGAAGAATCTGAATTAAGTTCTTTGGGATTTATTGAAGCAATATCATTTAAAGAGTCGCCATCTTTAAAAGTATCCCAGTCTTCTATTACCTTATCAACTTCAATCTGGTTTAAAACCGGAGTTGTTGCAACATCATACGATGCCCCTTTTTTTAGGTATTTGTTATCTTCGTTGAAAAGGTCTGTTATATTATTTACCCATGTTTTAGTATTGTCAGCTTCACCAACCAAGATAAGTGTAGACGCTTCATTTACTGCCGCATCAGCTAAAATAAGGTTTTCTTTATAGACTCTGTAATTATGGCTTATCTGCAAATCTGTTGACGAAGTTGTAATTGAACCTATTCCGATAACAGTCAAAAGAAGCATAATAAGCAAAGTGGTTAAAAGTATGGATCCAGAGTCATTTTGAATTATTGTAAAATCATCTTTATTTTTTCCCATATAAACTCTCCAAAATTATAAAATATTACCAGCTTCTGACCCATGGAAAACTCAAAGAATGATTTTTTCCACTTTCAGACCATGAAACAGTCACTTTAACTTCAAGAATTCCATTAGTTTTTTTATCCACATTCCATGAAACATTATAAGGCCTGTTGTAATCTATATTTTGTTCAAAGTGATTTCCATCAGTCAGATCTGCATCAGATCCGCTAAGGTCTGACAATTCATCAATCTTGTTCATTCCAACATCAGTTGCATGGACTATACTTCTTGAATCTGCAAGACCTTTTGCAAAATGTGCCTGCATCATACTTATTGCAAAAAGCCCGACTGAAAACAATGCCATTGCAAAAAGGACTTCTATTATTGTAAAGCCTGATTCTTTATTAATAATCATTGGATAATTCTCCAAATTTTTATTGCGGATTTCTAAGTTTAATTTCATTTGTAAAACAGTACTCACTATCATAATCATCTTTATAAGCACCTGTTATTTTGCCACAAATCCCAACCGTTACTATATTAGGGGATGTTTTTTCAAACTTAACAGAAGAAATTGTTCCAGGTTCAGCCAGAGAATAATTTATATCATCACCATTCTTTTTTTTGGATTGAAACATTATAGTCCCGTTTTCATACTTATAAGTCACTACCTCCCATTTACTTTCATCTGCAGCAGCCAACTCAGCCGGATCTGTAATTAAATGCAGCCCGCATTTTCCATCTCCATTATAATCATGTCTTATCGTAATAGATGTATCAGTAACTATATCCAAAAAATTTGTACATGAGGCCTGGCCTTTTGCAGTACCAGTAGGGTCAAGCCCGGCCGTTCTAATATCTCTTGAAATAAGCTCCATCACAGTTCTTACATTCTGCTGAACCTCTGAGACTTTTTGCTGAACAGTATTTAATTTATTTGTGGAAATAAAAAAATTGGTGAGAGCTAGAAGGAAAATACCAGAAATTACAAGAGCAATCAAAATTTCAAGCAAAGTAAAACCTTTATTGCCTTTTAATGAAAATTTAAATCTCAACATTTTAAAAAACCTTTAATTAATTTTAATTCTGCCTACCGGAGAAACCTCTATGGAAATTTCATACCCTGAATCATTTGAAAATTTTATTTTAGACGGAGAAGCCAGATTGGAAATACCGCGGGAGTTAAATTCGAATTTATTGTCAGCAAAATCAACATTTTCAAGCTTTACAGAAGATCTACCGTCAAGTTCAAAATTAAAAATCATTTGATCATCAGCATCAACACAAGAATCATCACCATTTGTATCAAAGCATGCGACAGCACCTCCCTTATTGGCCCCTGCGGTATAAGTCAGTACAACCAGGCAATCTTTTTTATTTTTGATCGAAGCAGTCTTTGCCTGATTAAGATTAGACATTAAATCCCTTGCATTTGACTTTGCCCTGGAATTTGCAAGAAGTCCGCCCATACTGCCAATTGCAAGAGAAACTACCACCCCTATCAAAGCAACAACAATCAAAACTTCAAGAAGAGTAAAACCTTTTGAACAGTGTTTCATGAAAAAATCCTCTCTTAAAAAAACAGCATAGGTTTTTTTACACCTATGTTCTGTTAAATATATACAGATTTATATATTATTTGTCAGCCTAAATTTGCAAATCTAAAATATTATTCTAAAAAATTTTAACTAGATTGAATCTAAAGGCTGACAAAAAGCATTTTCATGAACATACAATATTTTTTATAAGGAATCCAAAACAATCTTAGAAAAATAAATAAGATTTTTATCAAGATCTTTCTTTTTGTTTGTATATGAAAGATTAAAAGTACAAAATGGACAGGCTGTAGCAATATCTTGAGTTTTTGAGCTTCTTAAAAGTTTTTCTGCAAGTTTTAATGAAAGTTCAGGATAAACAGACCTTATTCCAGCACCTGCTCCGCAGCACGAGGCATCTTTTCTTGATTTTTCCATTTCTAAAAGATTTGCTCCGCATGCCTTTAAAATATCACGTGGTTCTTCTATTACATTTTCAGTTCTTGCAAGCCTGCATGGATCTTGAAAAGTAATTTCCCTTTCTATTTTTTTGAGCAGATCTTTTTTGTCTTTTAAAAGATTGAAAATTGTAACTACTGCATGCTCAACTTCAATTCCTGTATCACCAAGCATTGCAGGATAAAAATATTTAAAACACTTAAGACAGCCGTTACAGGGAACAACAAGTTTTTTTATTCCAAGAGCCTTAAACTTTTCAATATTTTTTGCAAAATAATCCTTTGCAAATTCTGTGTTGCCGCATTCATAAAAATATGTTCCGCAGCAGCCTTCATCTTCAATTATTCTGAAATCAAAACCAAGTCTGTCTAAAACCTGCAATGTTGCATAGGAAGAATCTTTTGCAAGATAAGAAGGAATACATCCAAGATATAAAAGTGTGTCTGAATTTGATGAAAGATATTTTTGCTTTAAATTATCATCTTCAAGCCAGTTCATTCTTTTTAAAGGGTCACCGCCGACTGAATTGTCATTTTTTACAATTCCCTTCATTACCTTGTGATGATTTTCAAGAGGTCCAAGACCTTTTTTTACAAGAGCTTCTCTTGTTTTGTGGATAACTTCGACTATTTTTATTTCCTGGGGACAAATGTTTTCACAAAGCATGCATTTTGGACAATTATAAATACTTTCCTTTTCTTCATCTGTAATATCTTTCCCCTCAAATACATTTTTTGCAATTTCAATTCTTTTCTGAGGTGTGAAAACTTCGTTTCCTGTTATTTCAAAAACAGGACAAACATCATGACAAATTCCGCATTCAATGCAAAGTTCAACTTCTTTTTGAACATCAATCATTTGAGCCCCCATATTTGTTAAAATTAACTCTTTTTCATAATACAAAAATTATTAACTAAGGTTAAAAAAGAATTTATTTTTTCTCAAGGACTATTTGAATAATGTCACCTTCAAACTCAATAACATCTCCTGAATAAATTTTTTTGGCCTTTCTTGTTTCAACTTCGTTATTTACCATTACAAGTCCCTCTGAAATAACAAACTTGGCCTCTCCTCCGCTTTGAACCTGGTTGTCAATTTTTAAAATTTTGTAAAGCTCAATTGGCTCGCTTTTAATATAAAATTTTCTTATATCCATTTTTTTAGTTTTCCTTTTTAGCAAAAAAAGAATCAAAATAGCTTCTTTTAAAATCAAAAATAGAATAATATTTTATTTTTTTATCAATCATATCATATACTTCAAGAATGGTATCAGGTTTTTGGGGTAATTTTTTTATAAAATCAAAAAGCTTTGGATAAACCTTGTAAAGTCCAAGTGTATGGGAAAAATTATCCTTAAATAAAAATTCAGAATATATGCATTTTCCTCCCTTAAAAGTAAAAAAGGAAATCTTTTTGTCTTTTAAGATTTTTTCAAATTTTTTGTCATACGGGAGAATACATCCCCCCAGACTTTTCAAATCTTTGGTGTAGCGGTAAAGAGGATTATCAAGAAAAAGAGCAAACCCTTTTAAAGATAAAATATTTTCATTATTTTTAAGAAAATAATAAACAGAATTTATTTTATTTTGAATTTTTCCATAATCTCCCCTATGGAGCTGATAAACAAGAATAAAACCAGGACTTTCAATTTCCTTAACTTTAACCCTGTATAAAATACCGTAATATACAAATATAAAAACAAAAATTAAGGCAGAAATAACAGCAAGAAAGGTAAGATAATTTGACATAAATATATCTAAACCAAATCCATAATTTTTTGAAAAATACCCCATGAATCTTTTTTTAATTCAGGATTAGTAATGAGAGAAGTAAGTGAATGGGTTGAAAAAACCTTGTTTTCTTTAATTATTTCATTTGAATTTACATTGATTTTATTAAAAAGATCATTTCCAAGAAAACAAATGCAAAATGGGTTTAAAAATTTAATTGCTCTTTTTAAAAAATCACTGCATGGAAGATTTTGAAAATCATTTATTTTACCATCTATTTCATGGGGTAAAAAAAGGCATCTTAATGCAGGTATTACAAAAATATCATTAATATTAAGTTTCATGGCATTTAGGATATTTTTAAAAAGCACTCTTTCATCTTCTGAAAAAATCTTTTTTTTTTCAGGTTCCTTTGGCATGTCAACAATAAAAAGTACTTTTATATTTAAAGGAAAATTTTTAAACCCTATTGGCTTAATTTTTCTGTCCCTGCCGCAAAAATTACAGGTCATAATTTCATAATTCAAAAGATTTGGAGAGTCCTTTTTTATTACAAAATCATCAATTCCATATTGTTTAAGAGTTTCAAGGTAATTGACTGAATCATCAATTATCTGATTAAAACTTGAATTATCTGCCATTTTCAATTTCCAAAATTGAATCAAGAATTAAATCTGCAAGAACTTTTTTGTCCATCATGTCAAGAATTTTCGGAGCTTTATTTTTAGTAAAAATTGTAACTTTATTTTCTTCTGAACCAAAAGCAGAATTTTTTCCGCTTATTTCATTTGCAACTATCATATCAAGATTTTTTGACTCAAGTTTTTTCAAGGCATTTTGTTCAAGGTCTCTTGTTTCAGCTGCAAATCCTACAAAAATCTGGCCTGGTTTCTTTAATTTCCCAAGGGTTTTTATTATATCCGGGTTTTCCTCTAAAACAAGATCAAGCCCGCCTTCAGATTTTTTTATTTTATGCTCTGCCCTGTTTTTGATTTTATAATCTGCAACAGCTGCAACCTTTACTATTATATCTATACGTTCCATTCTTTCCTGACATTTTAAAAGCATTTCATCTGCTGTTTTTATATTAACAACTTCAGTATTATACGGAGGTTCTATTGAAACAGGCCCTGATACAATTGTAACTTTTGCTCCCCTTTTTTCAAATGCCTCTGCAATTTTATATCCCATTTTTCCGGAAGAATGATTGCTTATAAACCTTACAGGATCAATTGGTTCAACTGTCGGCCCTGCTGTAACAAGAACATTTTTTTTCTTAAAATCTTTTCTTACAAGCATGGCTTCAACTCTGTCTGCAATATAATAAGGATCAGGAAGTCTTCCAGGCCCTGTTACATTACAGGCAAGATAGCCTTCATCAGGATCAATTATATAAAATCCGTCTTCTGAAAGTGTGTCAAGGTTTCTCTGAACAGCCCTTGATTCATACATCCATGAATTCATTGCAGGACAGATCATTACAGGAGCCTTTACAGCCATTATCATTGTTGAAAGTGCATCATCTGCAATTCCGTTTGCAATTTTACCTATTATATTTGCTGTTGCAGGTGCAATTACTACTGCGTCAGCTTTTTCTGCAAGATCAATATGTCTTATTTTATCAGGGGAGTCCTCTTTCATTACATCTGTATAAACACTGTGCTTTGAAATTGCCTGAAATGTAAGTTCTCCAACAAATTTACAGGCGTTTTCTGTCATTACAACAAAAACATCTGCACCTTTTTTCTGCAAAGCCCTTAAAAGCTCAACACTTTTATATGCGGCAATTCCCCCTGAAACACCAAGAACTATTGTGTTACCCTGCAAATCAGACATGAGTCCTCCAAAAAAACTAAAAAATTATATTTATACAATTTAATACGGATAAAGACAAAACCCCGGAATAAACCAGTGCAACAAATACGGCAAAAACTCTGCTCAAAAAACTTTCCTGTTTTTTTTCAAGATAGCCGAATAAAAAACCAGTTATTAGTCCGCCCAAAAATCCTCCAAGGTGTCCGAAGTTATCAATCCTCCCCGGCATTAAAAGACCAAAAATAACCAGAGAAATTATCCAGCCTGTAACCTGCTTGTAAACAATTGTTCCATGCAGTCCTCCCCTTGACTTTCCATAATAAAACAATGATCCGATAAGACCGCAGATTGCAGCAGAAGCACCAATTGTAACTGGAGTACCTGATAAATATGAAAGCACAAAACCTGAAACTCCGCCCAGGGAATAAATCAGAAAGGTTCTTGAATTTCCGTAAAAATTTAAAGTCATCTTATAAAGCTGCGAAAATGCAATCATATTAAAAATAATATGAAGAATGCTTCCGTGAAGATATGAGGCAGATACAAAACTCCACCATATCTTGTAAGTGTCAACAGGAACTTTTCCTGAAGCTCCCATAAAAATAAGAGCTCTTGTATCAGGTGAAAGAAAATTAAGAGGGTTTGGCGAAAATGAAATGCCATTTGAAAGAATAAGACTCAAAACATAAAAAAAGATGTTCAGTCCTATAATAAGCTTAATTACAAAATCACCATCCCTTAAAAGAGTAAAAACAATATTATTTTTGTACCACGCACCCGGTTTTTTAACTCCGCAGTAAGGACACTTTTGCTCATCTTTACTTACAAGTTTTTTACAGCCAGGACAAAACACTGAATTCAGTCTGATAACCCACCTCTTATTTTTCCTGCAAGCTGTCCGCAGCCAGCATCCAGATTTTTCCCCTTAGTCCATCTTTTTCTTACAAAAAGGCCAAAACTTTCCAGAAGTGAAGAAAAATCAGCAATATCTTTGTCTGTGCAACCTTTAAAATCGCACCCTTCAACCTCATTATAAGGAATAATATTTACCCTGCACGGAATATTTTCTAAAAATTTTACAAGTTTCAAGGCATCTTCCTTACTGTCATTTAAGCCTTTAAATAAGGTATATGTAATAAATATTATTCCTTTTTGCTTTAAAGGATAATTTAAAAGGGTATTTCTTAAAGTAAAAAGATCAAATCTTTTTGTTACAGCCATAATTTTTTTTCTTAAATCATTGTCTGCCGAATTTATGGAAACAGATAAATTTGCCTTGATACAGGTGTCTTTCCCAAGCCTTTCAATCTGATCACAAAGACCTGAACTTGAAATTGTAATATGTCTGAAGGCAATGTCAAACCCATGCTGCTCATTTAAAATCAAAACAGCCTGTTTTACATTTTCATAATTATCAAGAGGTTCTCCCATTCCCATAAAAACTATATTTCTTATGTCATAACCAAGAATAAACTTTGCTGTGTAAAGCTGTAAAATTATTTCATGGGGATAAAGATTTCTTTTAAAACCCATTTTTGCAGTGGCACAAAAACCGCAGTTCATTCTACATCCTACCTGGGAAGAAATACAAAGTGTATCCCTTGTTTTCATTTTAAGGATAACACTTTCAATAACAGCTTTATCATCAAGTTCCAATGCAAACTTTATTACATCTTCAGACTCTTTTTTTTCAAGAATTACAGGTTCAGGGAATCTGAGACTTTCCTTGATTTTAAATGCAAGCTCCTGATTTTTAAAACAATCAAGATTTTCAAGATCTTTTTTCCCTGTTTTAAAAAAATATCTGTAAATGCATTTTGCATGGAATTCACCTTTACCAAAATTTTGATTCAGGTATCTTGTCAAATCATTTAAGGTAAAGGATAGAATTTCTGACATTCTTATTCCTCATTTCTTGCAAATTCATCAATCATGGAAAGAACCATTTGAGAAGGTTCTGTATCCCTTTTTTTTGCAATTGTGCAAAGCTCTTCCCACAAAACCTTATCTACTGGAAGGGATACATATTTTTTTGCCTTTTCAACGCTCATTCCGGCAGCAAGCCTGTTTCTGTTGTTCATTTCAACTGCTTTTTTAGGGTCATTCTTGCTTAAATAACCCTTCATAAGAAATTCAACAAGGTCATCAATATCAAGACCAAGTCCTGCTGCTTTTTTTTCAAACCACTCAACAACTTCATCATTTACTTCAACTGTCATTTTCATAAATCTTATCTCCTAAATTAATCCGTAAAGCTCACCGCTTTTTTTAAAAAGCAGATCAACTTTTTGTTCTGTTTTTTCATCTGGTATCAGTTCTTTTGCATGAAAGGGTTTTACTCTTGCATCAATTACAAGAGGGCCTTTGCACCCAAAATGCTTAAATTCAATAAAACTTTTTATTCCATTTACATCATGTGAAGGATTTGAACGGGTAAATACAGTCCATAAAAAATTATCCAGTGTTTTTGAAACAAAGTCTGAATCATCACAAACAGCAATAACTGGAAAATCATCTGAACTTATATTTACTTCACCTGACAAACAGAATTTTTCAATATCACAATAGCCTGAAGCATCACAAAATTTTGGACCTTCAACAGCAATAATTCCAGGTATTACAATTTTTGGATTTTTAAAACCTTTTGTAAGCTTTATATTTTCATTTAATTTTGTTTTTAATGTTCTTCTTTTTTCACCGCATGAACATATTGCAAGTTTTGAGCCTCTGTTTAAACTTTCCCCTGAATAATCCAAAGTATCTATTGTTGTTTTAGTATGAAAATGAAGATCATTTTCAAGGTCAATTCTTTCTAAAATATGAGTTAAAAATTCTTTTTCATTATAAATATCAAGCTCTGGATTATCTTCGTGTGCTGTTACAAAAAGATATTTTGTCAGCGAGCATTGTCCAAACCCTAAAATTGCATTTGAAGCTGTAACAATTTCTGCAGGAATTCTTTTTTCATAGGGAGTATATCTTTCATGTGCAACTGCAAACATAAGGGGATGAACTCCTGAAAGATCAACTGCATGTATTTTTTCAACTCCTGGAATTGTAGCAGGAACAGCAGGCTTTGTTATTTCATGAATAAGTTCTCCAAAAACCGAATCTTCCTGGGGAGGCCTTCCAACAACAGTAAACGGCCAGATGGCATCTTTTCTGTGATAGACATTTTTCACCTTTATATATGGAAAATCATGAGAAAGACTGTAATACCCTAAATGATCTCCAAATGGGCCTTCTTTTTTTGTTGAATCAAGAACAAGCTCTCCTGTAATGCAGAAATCTGCATCAAGTGAAATAAATTCATCTTTTGTTCTTTTATATGAAAATCTTTTACCGCCAAGTGCTCCTGCAAAAAATATTTCAGGGATATTATGGGGTAAGGGCATTATGGCAGAAAGTGTATGTGCAGGCGGACCTCCAATAAAAACAGAAACATTTAGTTTTTTATTTTTTGATATTGCCCTTTGATGATGAAGTCCGATTCCCCTTTCAATCTGGTAATGAAGCCCTGCTTCTTTATCCTTTATATAATCATTTCCTGAAATCTGAACCCTGTACATTCCAAGGTTTGAATTAAAAATATTATTTTTAAAAGGATCTTCTGAATAAACCTGAGGAAGAAGAATAAAAGCTCCTCCGTCATCAGGCCAGCATTTTATCTGTGGAAGATTTGAAAGATCTGTTTTTGAATATAAAACAGGACCTGTTTTCTTTTTTTGAGGCATTGAATTGTAAAGCGCCTTTAAAATTTTAGGCCACAATAAAGGTGATGCAAAAACTTCAAATGGATCTTTTTTGGATGCAACAAGTTTTTTTAAAGGCTCCAAAGTATGCCTGAAAAGATACTCTGCCCTTTCCATTGTTCCAAAAATATTTGAAGCAGCCTTAAAAGGTGAACCTTTTACATTTTCAAATAAAACTGCAGGCCCTTTTTTTTCGTTTATTCTTCTGTGAACTGCTGCCATTTCAAGATCTGGATCAAGTTCTGATTTTATTTTAACAAGCATTTTGTTTTTATAAAGATCATCACATACTTGATTTAAAGACGAATAAATCATAAATTATCAGCTTTTATTATTGTTTTATTTCCAAAGCCTTTTGAATTATCTGTATACACAATATATTCAGGTTCAAAACAAAAAAATTCAGATTTGAATTTTTCTTTAAAACTAAAAAAATCTTTTCCAAAATCTTTTAAAAGAGGGGAAAATTTTTTTGTATATTTAATAAAAGCTTTTAAAGCTTCTTTAAGATCAGGTTTTACAATTTTTCCTCTCATTTGCAATCCTCTAATTTTTTTTGTTTCAATTCCGTCACAAAATACGGAGCATGAAACTTTTTTATCTAAACCATATAGAATATGAATTGATTCAGGTGAAGAAAAAAAATAAAATTTTTCATCAAATACAAAATAAACAGGTGCACACCATGGCAGATTATTTTCTATTACACAAATATTCATTGTATTTTGAACGGTTACAAGTTCCAGAAAACTTTTTCTCATGAACAGAAAACTTTCCTTTAACCTAATTTGAGCGATTTTCAAGTTTGCTGCATATAACGGCAAATTGTATCAGACTATACTTTTGCTATGCGTGATGCAATTTAACGCCGTAGATGCGGCAAAATTGAAAAGCCCGCAGGGTTTCATATTTTTTTAATATAATAAGATTGATTCATTAAAAATTTCTTAATTTAAAAATATGAAACGCTCAATTTAGGTTTAAATTTAAAATATCAAAGTCTTGGTTTAGGTTGAAAATTTCCTACAAATCTTTATTATATTACTCTTCATAGTTACTGATTTATAAAAAATCAATAAAAGGAATTAAAATGAAAGATGAAAAAATAATAAATCACGCCAGGCAATTTCTGATAGACGATTTCAAGCTTGATGACTCATGGCGGCTTTTTAAAATAATGGGAGAGTTTGTTGACGGGTTTGAAACAATGGCAAATGTGGGCCCAGCCGTAAGTATTTTTGGTTCAGCAAGATTAAAGCCGGATAATGAAGCCTATATTAAGGCTGAAGAAATTGCATATCGAATAGCAAATCTTGGATTTTCTGTAATCACCGGAGGCGGCGGCGGAATAATGGAAGCTGCAAATAAAGGTGCTGCAAGAGCTGAGGGAACCTCTGTAGGACTTAATATAAAACTTCCATTTGAACAAAAACCAAACCCATATGCAAACATTGAACTTGAATTCAAATATTTTTTCATAAGAAAGGTAATGTTTATAAAATATGCCCAAGCCTATGTGATTTTACCAGGAGGTTTTGGAACCCTTGATGAAATGTTTGAGGCATTGACTCTTATTCAGACAAAAAGAATAAAACCTTTTCCTGTAATTCTTGTTGGAAAATCTCACTGGACAGGACTTGTAGAATGGATTAAAAATCAACTCATGACAAAAGGACTGATATCAAAAGATGATCCTTATCTTTTCAGAATAGTTGATACTCCTGAAGAAGTTGAAAAATCTATAATTGAGCTTTTACCTTCAGTAAAATAATGTTATCTGAAGAAAACCTTTTAAAATCATTATGATTTATTTTTAATAATTAACGGAGGAAATAAAATGAAAAAATTTGTTATTCTTATGAGTGCTGCATCACTTTTAATTTTTGCCGGCTGCAAAAATCAAACACCTGAAAAAGCAGCAGAAGCTCACTTCAAAAACTCAATTAAAGCAGCTGCAGGCCTTAAAACTGAAACTCTTAAAGTAACCAAAGTAAGCCAAGAAGGCGACAAGGCTGTTGTTAATGTTTGTGCTGAATTAAACTATAATGAAGAACTAAACCTTGTAAAAGAAGACGGCAAGTGGGTTGTAAAATAAATTTTGCCTGATTTGGTTTTTAGCCCCGAATTATTTACGGGGCTTTTATTATTACCATAATTGAGCGTTCCATATTTTAAAATTTAAACAGATATTTTTTTTGAGCCGTCAATCAAAACATAAATTTCATCTTTTTCAATAAAAAGTTCTGCTTTTACATCTGATTTTCCAGAAAGTTCCTTATACTCTCCCCTTAAAGCAACAAGATCTTTTGTTTCAAGAATTTCCTTTAAAATTTCAACCAAATTTTCGGTTTCTTCATCTGCCTTGCTTTTAAGACAAAGGGAAAGCTTTTTTTCATACTGCTTTTTTATTTCTGTTTTTATGCAATGCTTTGAAAGATCAAGGTCAATTTTTTTCATTAAATTTATTTCCTCTTTTTTTAAAAGGCCTTTCAAATCACAATTATTTGAATAAAAAAATATTATAAAGCATATAACCAAGGATCATATATCTCTGTTTCAAAAAAAATTTGAAACCAACAATATTTATACAGATCAAATGACAAAATTTTTTATAAACTTCTCCCTTGGTAAGCTGGGATAAATAAAATTATAAACAATAATAATTCAACCTCTACTTAGTGATTGGCCGAAAACGAGAATTTTGTTTCATTCAAGGAAGATGAGAAATTTAACCTTTAGGATACATTTAGTATTTTGAGGATTAAATTTTGAATCTGACGCAAAAATGGACAAAAAAGGCCGTTTTCGTTCAGCAACTACTTAAAAATATTGTTGCCTGAAGGCTTTAGCCATTGATTCCCATGAGTCAATCGCTTTTTTAGTTAATCCGGCAGGAGGAGCTGGATGAATAATTGCTTCATTAAAAAAAATTTTCAAAGATTGCATCCTGTTTCTTGCTTTTGCTCCAACTGCAACCCAATATGCATTTTCAAAAAGCTGACGCTGAGCTTTGAGATATCTGTTTCCACATTCCTTTACAACACATTTAGGCACAGTACCTGTCGAAGATTTATCAGGGCCAGTCGAGCATAAAACAGATTCTGTAATCCAGACTTTTTTAAAAATTTCAGAAAATTCCATGTCAGGAAAACAAAGTGATAGAATTAATCTAACATTTGAATGAAACTTATTTCCATTTTTGAAAGAAACATAGTTGATATGCTCCTGTAAATAATCCTCTTGCGTTGGACCAAAATATTTTTCTTGATTCGAAGGGTTCCCAGGCTCAGCCATAACCAAAACAAGCTTAACTTCTTCTATGCGTCCAAGAGCTCCGCAATAGCCCCTTGGAATATGTCCATTTTTTGGATCCCATATTACATAATCTTTACATATTCCTCCAAAGCCCGTACATTTATTATAAGCAGGTAAAATTATGTCTTTTAATTTTTTTTCCATTGGTTAGAAAGTTCTTTCTCTTATTTAAATACCTGGTAAAAAAACAGTCTTTTTAGGCCATTATAAAGCCAAATTAAAAATTTAATTCTCAAAACACTCCACGCAAACTAATTGTATCAGGCTATACTGTTGCTATGCATGATGCGATTTAACGCCGTGCAGCAAAATTGGAAAGCCCGCAGGGTTTCATATTTTTAAATATAATAAGCTTGATTCATTGAGAATTTTTTGGCTTAAAAATATGAAACGCTCAATTTAGGTTATACTTATTTAAAGGATGCTGTTTACTCAAATTAAACATCTCAAAAGCCTTGTATGAACTTCGTACAAAAGGCCCTGATGCAACCCCTTTAAAACCAAGATTTTCACAAAATTTTTTTATATCTTCAAATTCTTCCGGAGTATAAAATTTTTCAACTATAAGATGATTTACAGAAGGCTGTAAATACTGGCCTATTGTAATAAAATCAGCTCCGCTTTTTTTTATGTCTTTTATTGTATTTAAAAGCTCTTCCATTGTTTCACCAAGTCCTGTCATAAGCCCTGACTTGACATAGATATCAGGTCTTTTATTTTTGCAGTATGACAAAACCTTTAAAGACTGTTCATAATCAGCCATTGGCCTTGCTTTTTTATAGAGATTTTTTGGTGTTTCAACATTGTGATTTAATACATCAGGATTTGCATTTAAAACTGTATCAAGAGCTTTTTCATTACCTTTAAAATCGGGGATAAGAACTTCAACAAAAACATTTTCAATATTTTTTCTTAGTTCATGAATAACTTCAGCAAATAAAAATGCTCCACCGTCTTCAAGGTCATCTCTTGTAACTGAAGTTACAACAACATATTTAAGACCCATTTCCTTTGCAGCATTTGCAACTTTTTCAGGTTCATCTTTGTCTACAATTTCATTAAAGGACTGTTCTATTGCACAAAATTTGCAGTTTCTTGTACACTTTTCCCCAAGAATAAGAAAAGTTGCTGTTCCTTTTGAATAGCACTCAAACTGATTTGGACATTTTGCCTGTGCACAGACAGTATGAAGTCCGCCCTTTTTTAAAAGCGATTTTATTTTTTCGTATTCCGGCCCTGAAGGAAGAGGTTTTCTCAGCCATTTTGGTTTTGAAACCCTTATGCCCTGCTCTTTTAATATTTTTCTTGAATGGGTTTGAGTCATTATTATTTCCTAAAATTTTATGTAACCAGTTACTGAACTAAAATAAATCCTTTATTTTTTCTGAGCCAGTTTCATGAAATAATTTTTTTTATCTCATTCATCAAAGCTTAAGCAAAAAATGAAACTTGGAAAGAAACCAGCAACAATTACAATTTCACTTTACATATTCAGGTGCAAACTTAAAAAAACCAGTTTAATGCAAAAAATCAATCCAGCATATTATTGCCTGATGCCGAAATTTCAAATCCAAATATTTTAACAAATGAATACAGAAACTCTTTTTTAATCTTATCCATGGTAAGCTCAAAATCTGTTTCATCACAAAGCCTTGTCATTAAAATATCCTTAAGTCCGCATGCAACCACGCAGTCAAAAAGAGAATGGTCGTTATTTATATTGATGCTCAACCCGTGCCAGCAGATATTTTTTCTTATTGAAAGACCAATGCTTGCAATTTTTTTATTATTTACAAAAACACCAGGATAATTTTCAGTTCTTGAAGAGCAGACATTGTACTTTTTTAAAAAATCCTCAATTGCATCCATGAGTTTAATGGAATATTCCTTCACTCCCATATCTAAACCCTTAAGATTTAAAACAGGATAAAAAACAGCCTGCCCCGGCATATGACAGGTTGCAAGACCGCCCCTTGTTGTTTCAACAATACTTACGTTATTTTCCTTTAAAAAAGGTTTTTCACTTAAAATAAACTCTTTCCCTCCCCTTTTTCCAAGGGTAATTACAGGTTCATGCTCTGTAAAAATAAGAAAATCTTCAAGAGAGGAATCGTTTATTTTTTTTTCAACAAGTTTTTCCTGAAACAAAAGGGAAGACTTGTAAAAAGTCCTCCCCATGTCCAAAAATACAATTTTTTTATTCATCAGCCCTTAAGCTTTGGTTTTCTTGCTGCAAGAGTTTCATCAAGTCTTTTGACTTTTGCATTTGCCGGAGCATTGTGCAAAATATCAGGATTTTCTTTTGCTTCCTTTGCAATCTGCTTCATTACTTCAATAAATTTGTCTATTTCTTCTTTTGACTCAGATTCTGTAGGTTCAATCATTATTGCACCGTGAACAACAAGCGGGAAATAAATAGTCGGAGGATGAAATCCGAAATCAAGAAGTCTTTTTGCAATATCTAAAGTGGAAACCTTATATTCCTCAAAATTTTCATCTGTAAAAACACACTCATGCATGCATGGCCTGTCATATGGAAGATGAAATACATCTTTTAAGTTTTCCTTTATGTAGTTTGCATTTAAAACAGCTTTTGTGCTCACATCAAAAAGCTCTTTTCCCATGGAAAGAATGTATGTGTAAGCCTTGATAAGCACTCCGTAGTTTCCGTGGAATGCATGAAGTTTTCCAATTGATAAAGGAAAATCTGAATTCAGAACAAATTTATCACCGTTTTTTTCAACCCTTGGAACTGGAAGAAATTCTTCAAGCCTTTTTACTACTCCAACAGGACCGGCTCCGGGACCGCCGCCGCCGTGTGGTGTGGAAAAAGTTTTGTGAAGATTTAAATGAATTACATCAACCCCGATTTCTCTCATGCTCACAGCACCCATGATTGCATTCATGTTTGCTCCGTCGCAGTAAACAAGACCGCCTTTTTCGTGGACAATTTCAGCTATTTCTTTGATATTTTCTTCAAAAAGCCCAAGAGTATTTGGGTTTGTAATCATTATTCCTGCTGTATCTTCATCCATAATTTCTCTTACAGAATCGGGATGCAAAATACCGTCAGAACCTGAATTAAGCCCAACAGGTTCAAATCCGCACAATGCACATGAGGCAGGATTTGTTCCGTGGGCAGTGTCCGGGATTATGATTTTTTTACGCCTTTTGCCGTTTTTCTTGTGAAATGCATTAAATACAAGCATTCCGCAAAGCTCACCCTGTGCTCCTGCAGCAGGCTGAAGAGTAAATGCATCAAGACCTGTAATTTCACATAAAAGTTCCTGAAGCTCATGCATGAGTTTCAGACTGCCCTGACACATATTTTCAGGCAAAAGAGGATGGGAACTTATAAAGCCTTCCATTGAAGCTGTTTTTTCATTAAGCTTTGGATTGTATTTCATTGTGCATGAACCAAGAGGATACATTCCTGTATCAACTCCAAAGTTCCATGTTGAAAGCCTTGTAAAGTGTCTTACAACATCAACTTCTGAAAGTTCAGGAAAATCAGGACCTTCCCATAAAAGACTAGTGTCTGGTTTTGCTTTTTCAACTTCTGATTCTGGAATTGAAATTCCGATTCTTCCTTTACTTCCCTTTTCCCACAACAAAGGCTCATCAAGCACAAGACCGGTAAGCTTGTCATTAATCATTGCTTACCTCCTTTTTTATATTTTCAAGAAGATTTTCCATGTTTTCCTTTGAAAAAGCTTCTGTTACGCAGAAAAGATAATTGTTTTCAAATCCCTCATAAAATTTATCAAGGGGAAGTCCGCACACAATTTTCTTTTCGCTTAATTTTTTCCAGACTTTTTCAAAGCCCTTTGGAGCTTTCAATACAAACTCATTGAAAATTGAAGAACCTTTAAATCTTTCTTCAAATCCAAGCTCAACAAGTTTTTTCTTAAGCCATGAGGCATTATTGAAATTAATCTCTGCAATTTGTTTTAGTCCTGTTTTTCCAAGACATGACATGAAAACAGCAGAAGTCAAGGCACAAAGTCCCTGGTTCGAGCAGATGTTTGAAGTTGCCTTTTCTCTTCTTATATGCTGTTCCCTTGTGGAAATTGTAAGAACAAATCCTCTTTTTCCGTCTTTGTCCTGGGTCTGTCCGCAAAGCCGTCCAGGCATCTGACGCATGTATTTTTCCTTTGCGCAAAACATTCCAAGGCCCGGACCTCCAAAGGACTGGGGAATTCCCATGCTTTGTCCTTCACCGCATACAATGTCTGCACCGTAAAGTCCTGCAGGTTTGTAAAGACCAAATGCAAAAGGTTCACTAAAACATGAAACAAAAAGACATCCTTTGTCTTCACAGGCTTTGGAAATATTCTCATTTTCTTCAATTATTCCAAAGAAATTGGGAGACTGAACTGCAAAGGCTGCAATATCATCTGTATTTTCAATTTTTGAAATATCTGTTTTTCCGTTTTCATCAAAGGGAACATACAAAAGTTCAAATTCTGTAGGCTCAAAATATGCTTCAACAACTTTTAAATAATATGGATTTATTGCCTTTGAAACTGCAACCTTAGATGTTTTTTTCTTTATTCGAAGAGACATTAAAAGTGCTTCAGCAAGAGCAGTTGCTCCGTCATACATTGAAGCATTGGCAATATCCATTCCAAGAAGATTTGCAGCAAAAGTCTGATATTCATAAATACCCTGCAAAGTTCCCTGGCTTACTTCGGGCTGATATGGTGTATATGCAGTTGTAAATTCAGACCTTGACACAAGGTATGGAACAACTGAGGGAATGTTGTGCAAATAGCTTCCTGCACCCATGAAAACTGTTTTTTCTGAACAAGGTGTATTTTCTGATGAAATATCCTTGAGCTTGTCAATTATTTTCCACTCACTCATGGGTTCATCAAGGTTTAATGGATATTTTCTTCTAAGTGAGGAAGGAATCCCTGCAAAAACCTCATCTTCAGTTTTCACTCCAATGGAAGCAAGCATTTTTTCAACATCCTCTTTTGTATGTGGGATGTAATGCATTTTTTAAGCTCCTTTAAGCATTTCAAGATATGCTGCTTTGTCCATAAGGCCGTCTGCAGATGTAACCTTTACCTTGAACATCCACCCTTTTTCATATGGATCTTCGTTTATAAGTCCTGGTTCATCTTCAAGAGCTTCATTTATTTCAACAACTTCTCCTGAAACCGGACAATACATTTCAGAAACAGCTTTTACAGATTCAAGGGTTGCACATTCATCACCCTTTTCAAGAGAATCCCCGACTTCAGGAAGCTCAACAAAAACAATGTCTCCAAGCTGATCCTGGGCATAATCAGTAACTCCTACTTTTACAACATCGCCTTTTTCAGCCCACTCGTGCTGATCTGTATACAAAAGATTTTCAGGCAGATTAAGTTCATTTATTTCTTTCATTTTATATCTCCTTTACGGCATGGAAGTAATTTTTTTTCTGGCTGTTCTATGGGGTCTTACATCATTTACAATAACTGCATCGAGTTTTCTTTTTTTGGCCTTAAGATAAACCTTGTCACCAATATTAAGTTTTTTATCAACACAGACAAAACCGCATCTTATTCCCTTTGGCTTAAAATCTGATGGTTTACCTGAATCAGGAGGACTTGAAATGGAAAATATTTTTCCATCAGCCCAGTCAGCTCCAACATCAGTTGCACAGGTTAAAACTTTTCCGATTTCATTGTCGTTTTCATCAACAACAACAGCTTCATCTGCATTTACTTTTCTTAAATCAGAACCTGCAAAAGCATAGGTATGATAATTGTAGTCAGAATTTAAAAGAGCACTGCTTCCCACAAATTCCTTGTCAAATCCTTTTTTATCTTCTGTAAAAGGAAGGGTAAACTCCCAGGGATGATTAAGATAGGGCCAGTGTCCTATATCCTGATGCGAAAGGGGAAGACATGCTCCTGCACGAAGGGAGTCTCTTGATGCAAGACCGCATGGAGTAAGTTCATAAATTCTTCCAGCTTCTATAAAAAGATCCCATACTTCTTCAAAAAAATCCAAAGCTACAAAAATTTCAAAACCAAATTCACCTGTATATCCTGTTCTTGAAAGAAGGATAGGAATATTGCTGTTTTTCAAAGTTACTTCAACTGAATTTTGAAGAGATTTATCAAAATGACCCTTGTGTGAAAAATAAGGAAAAACTCCAAAAACTTCCTTTGGATTGTTTATTACAGATTTTACAATCAAGCCTGACAAAGGGCCCTGAACATCAAATTTTCCAAGATTGTCGCTGTAATCTGTAATTTTAACATCAAGACCGCCTTTATAATTTTCAAGATGATCTGCAATACCTTTTCCCATTCCTGCATTTACAACTATAGAGTAATTGTCATCTGCAAATTTATAAACAATTGCATCATCAATTACATGGCCTTCTTCATTTAGAAAAACTCCGTAAACACAGCGTTTATCTGCAATTGGAAGCTTATTGGGGCCTATGCAGGCATTCAAATCCTTTGAAAATGTCTTTTGAAGAAGAGCTAAACAACCGCCTCCTCTTAGACCAACAAAAGCCATGTGAGAAGTATCAAAAAGACCTGCTGCCCTTAAAACAGCAAGATGCTCGTCTTTTGCCCCTGTTTTATACCACAAAGGCATTTCATAACCCCCGAATTCAGCCATATTTGCACCCATTTTATGGTGGCGGCTGTTTAACCTGGTTTTTTTAACCATAATATCTCCTTTAAAGAACGTAGGGCACAACCTGGTTGAACCCCTTATATACAACAAAGGTTTCCATGGATGAAATGCCCTCAATTTTTACTACTTCTTCAGTATAAAATTCAGGAAGCCCGAATTCTTCATTAAAAAGGGCTTCAATAATCAAATCATACCTTCCTGTGACAACACTAACCTTTGAAACACCTTTTAAATCAGCAAATTCTTTTCCTTTTTTAAAAAGGTCCGGAGAAACTAACTTTACACCAATAATTATAATTTGATGCGTAGGAATTTTTTCAGCATCTATAACCCCCTGAAAACCTAAAATACCCTCAGACTCAAGTTTTTTAACTCTAGCTCTTACAGTATTTTCTGTTAGTCCAAGAGTTTCGGCTATTGTGGAAAAAGACTCTCTTCCGTATTTTAATAACCTTAAGATTTGAATATTAATTTCATCAAGTTTCATATTTTTTTCTTCGCTTTTTATAAATGATACCAAAAATTATTTACATAAAATTAAATATAGAATAAATAATCTAGTTATATTTCAAATTTTTGTAAAATTATCAATTATTTTTTAAAAAAACTTAGTTTTTATTAACTACAAAATCAATCAGGAAGAAAAAATGTCAAAAATAGTAGTAATAGGCGGAGGCCCTGGAGGATATATAGCAGCAATAAGAGCAAGCCAGCTTGGAAATAAAGTTACAGTGATAGAAAAAGAAGCTCTTGGCGGAACATGTTTAAATTATGGATGCATACCCTCAAAAATTTTCAAATCAAGTTCAGAGTTGTTTGAAAAAATAAACCATTTTGATGATTTCGGCATTGAATTAAAAGACAGTCCAAAGTTTAACATGAATAAGCTTCAGATTAAAAAGAAAAAAATAGTAGATATTCAGCAAAAAGGGATAGAATCTCTTTTAAATCACAATAATATTGAAATTATAAGCGGAACTGCAAAAATATCAGGAACAAATTCAGTAAACATAAAAACTAATGAAGGCAAAGAAAAAGAAATTAGTTTTGAAAAACTTATAATAGCAGCAGGCACAAAAACAAGAGAGCTTAAAGGTTTTGAATTTGACCATGAAAATATTTTATCAAGTAATGACCTTCTTGACCTTGATTATATTCCCGAATCAATTGCAATTGTCGGCGGAGGAATAATTGGCTGTGAATTTGGCTCAATTTTATCTTCACTTGGTTCAAAGGTTTATATAATTGAAGCCGAAGAAAGACTTCTTCCAATAAAAAATCTTCACAAAGATGTTTCAAAAAACCTTGAAAGGGAATTTAAAAAGAAAAAAATCAAGGTTTTTACAAATTCGTTTGCAAAAATTAAATCAAAAGAAAATAAAAACTTTGTAATTGAAACAATTCCTTCAAATGAAAAATCAAAACCAAATGAAATTATGTGTCAAAAAATTGCAGTATGCACAGGAAGAGTTCCCCTTTCTTATGAACTTGGACTTGAAAATGCAGGAATTAAAACAGATGAATCTGGATATATACTTGCAGATAAAAACTATGAAACAACCTGCAAAAATATTTATGCAATAGGAGATATTTTAGGCCCGGATTTTTCAATGCTTGCACACACTGCTTATTTTGAAGGAAGAATCTGTGCTGAAAAAATTTCAGGAAATAATTTTACAAAACTTGATTATTCAAAAATTCCTTCAGCTGTTTTTACTTCTCCAGAAATAGGCTTTATTGGTGAAACTGAAGAAACAGCAAAAGAAAAAGGATTTGAGACTATAACAGAAAAAGTTCTTTTCAGAACATCCGGGAAAGCCCATGCAATTGGAGAAATTGCAGGCGAGGCAATAATTGTTGCAGATAAAAACAAAAAAAAAATTCTTGGAGTTCATATAATCGGCCCAAATGCATCTGATTTATGCGGAGAATCTGCTCTTATGATACAAAACAATTTATCCTGTGAAAATCTTGCTAATTCTGTTCATGCCCATCCTACTCTTTCAGAGGTTATTATGGAGGCTGGACTTAAACTTTCTGGAATAAATCTTCACGGATAAATATTCTCAGACACAACATAAAAAATTTATTATAAAACACGGCTTTTTTATGTCGTGTTTTTTTATTCAGTTACTAAAAAAAATGACGAAACAAATATATTGAACAAAGTAGATAGTTTTGATTAAATAATAATAATTACTCTTTTACCACACTGGTTTTATTTTTATGTTTTTAAAAAAACTAGATAACCCCTCAGGTTTTACTTTAATTGAAATAATGATTGTCATAGCAATAATCAGTATACTCTCGGCTATAGCAATTCCATTTATGTTTAATTATATATATAAGGTAAAAGTGGTCAGAACAATAACAGAAATAAAAACCATTGAATCGGCACTCATGCTTTACAACACTGAAAACAATCAGTTCCCTCAAGATCTCGATTCTATTGGATTTGGATCTGCTAAAGATGTTTTTGGAAATCCATTCAGATACACTCCTATAAAAGGCACAAAAAAAGGAATACTTCGTAAAAACAAATTTTTAGTTCCTGTAAATACAGATTTTGATTTATACAGCTGCGGCAAAGACGGAAAAACAACAGCCCCTTTTACAGCAAAAGCAAGCAAAGATGATATTGTAAGAGCAAACAACGGCGGATTTTACGGCCTTGTAGAAAATTATTAGGCTTTAAAAATGAAAAATGGGAAATTTTTAAACTCTAAAATTGGTAAAAGACTTTTTATTATTTTCTGCACTTGTGCACTCGTGCCTTTAATTTTAAACTCTGCAATAACATTTATTCAGGTAAAAAAACAACTTGCAAAACAAAGTGAAGAAAGCCTCCAGATTTCAAGCAAGGCTCTTGGTATGGCTGTTTTTGAAAGGATGCTTCTTTTATCAAGTGAATTAAAAAGACTTGCATCTGTATTTGAAACTTTTCAAATTACTACTCTTCCAAATTTGAATGATCTCGAGAATATGTTTGTTTCTCTCTTGTATAAAGACAGCAGCGACAAAATATTTTCACTTATCAATACAAAAAAAACAGAAAAAATACCCCTAAAATATATAGAACACCTTCAAAATTCAGAAAAGATTTCTGTTTTTACACACAAGACAGATAAACCTCTTTCAAGGGTATTTATTGTTATGCCGATTCAGAAACAAAACTCTAAGCCAGAATTTTTTATAGGAGAAATAAATTCATCTTTTTTATGGAAAATAGGCTCTGAAACAATACTTCCACCTCAAACAGAACTAATTGTAATTGATAATGAGCACAATATAATTGTAAGTTCTGTAGATGACCCTGAAAGCTGCATTAAAAATATGCAGACAAAATCAAAACAGCCAGTATCTGCAAGGTTTGAATGGTCTGACAAAAATAATAAATATATTGCCAGATACTGGACTATATTCATGCAGTCAAGATTTGACTCAGAGTCATGGACTGTAATTTTAAGCAGAGAAAAAAATTATCTTTTTTCATCAGCTGCATTTTTCCAAAAAATATTTTTGCTTGTAATAGGACTCTCATTTCTAATAGTGACCTTTTTCAGTATGGTCAACATAAGACTTATACTTGTCCCGCTTGAAAAACTTAAGTCAGGAATAAGCGAAATTTTAAACAATAACCTAAAAACCAGAATAAATGTAAAAAGTAATGACGAATTTGAAGAAGTAGCAGGTGCTTTTAACAACATGACTGCTCAGCTTGAAAGGCAGTTTAAAACAATACTTACAAACTCTGAAATTGACCGTGCTATTCTTTCATCCCTTGAACCTGAAATAATAATAAGCAAAATGCTTTTTGGATTAGATGAGCTTCTTTTATGTACTAAGGCAAATATCTGTATTATTGATAGGGAAAATAGAAAAACTGCAGAAATTTACTCACTTGCAGAAAACAAATTGGATTTAATATCAAAGCAAATTCCTTTTGATGAACAACAAATTAAATTAAACTTAAAAGATAAAAAATATATTTCCATAACAAAAAAGAATAATTCAAATTTTTATCTAAATACAATTTCTGCTCTACATAAAAACCTCATAATTATCCCCGTCTTTATAAAACAAAGACTTGAGGCAGTAATTAATCTTAAAATTTTAAATGATTGTTCAGATCTTTCAAAAGACATTGAAAACACTCTCCAGCTTGCAGATCAAATGGCTGTAGCACTTGCAAATTCAAACCTTGTAGATGAGCTTGATCAAATGGCTGAAGGAACTTTAAGAGCACTTGCAAGAACCGTAGACGCAAACTCACCCTGGACAGCAGGACATTCAGAAAGAGTAAGCGAAATGTGTCTAAAATTAGGCGAAATTCTTGGACTTGACAAAGAAAGGCTTCATAATCTTACAAGAGCAGCTCTTCTCCATGATATTGGAAAAATCGGGATATCAACTAATATTCTCGACAAAAAAGACAGGCTTTCAGATGAAGAGTATGAAATCATAAAACAGCATCCTTTAGTTGGAGCAAGCATACTTGAGCCTATAAAAGTATACAAAAAAATTGTACCAATAGTTCTCCAGCACCATGAACAATTTGATGGAAACGGTTATCCATACGGACTTTCAGGAAATGAAATTATTATAGAAGCAAGGATAATGGCAGTTGCAGACGTTTATGATGCACTTATTTCAGACAGACCATACCGCAAAGGATGGGAAAAAGAAAAAGTTATAGATTTTATAAAGGAAAAATCAGGATCACATTTTGATCCAAGAGTAGTAAAAGCTTTTGATGATTTCATAAAAACCCCGTAATTCCTTTAATTTACATTTAGAAAAAATAAATGAGGTCTTATGTTTCGCATAAGAAAGATTCTTGACAGCGTTTCAAATGCCAACAAATATGCAATTGATCAGGTTCTAGAGATCATAAAAAAACAATTTCCTACAACAAGAATTGATGACCTTTTAAAACTTCCTCTCCAGCTTGTTGACCCTTTAAAATATAAATACCGCTCAATTCTTTTTTCAGCAGAAGATCATTTTGGACGTGTTAAAGGCTTTGCCATGCTTTTACACATGTCAGATATTGGAGTAACCTATCTTGAACTTATTTCAACAGCACCTCAAAAAACCGGAAAAGGTCTTGGAACAATACTTTATGAACGAATAAGGGAAGAATCAATAAATCTTAAATCAAAAGGACTTTTTTTTGAATCAAGCATTGATGATGAAAGAATTTCTGACCCGGAAATTCTTTTGCAGAACAAAAAAAGAATGCTTTTTTATGAAAGATTTAACGCATTTCCAATAATAAACAATATCTTTGACAGCCCAATTCAACCTGGAGACAAAGATTTATATTATCTTATGTATGATCCTTTAAACAGGACCACCCCACTTGGCCTCGAATTGACAAAACAGGTAGCTCGAGCTGTTCTTGAAAGAAAATACAAGGCAATTATTGAGCCTTTACAAATAGAAAAAATTGTAAATTCATTTTGTGATGATCCTGTTATATTAAGAAAACCCAGATACAAGGCAAAACCTTTTATCCCAAAAGTTCACACAAAGCCTTTAATAGGACTTCTTGTAAACGAAAATCATATAATTCATCATGTAGCTGAAAAAGGGTATGTTGAAGCACCAATAAGAATTTCACAAATTTTAAAGGAAATCTCAAAAACAGGAATGTTTAAAAAAATCAAACCCCGAAAAACACCATTTTCTCTGCTAAGAAAAATTCACGATCCAGAGTATCTTAATTTTTTAAAAAACGTATGCAAAAATCTTCCCGAAGGAAAATCCATTTATCCAAGTGTTTTCCCAGGAAGAAATCGTTTTTCTTCCTCAAGGGATATTGAGGTTCAAATAGGATGTTTTTGCACTGACACAATGACTCCCTTAAATAAAAATGCATATCTTGCAGCAATTGGAGCTATTGACTGTGCAGTAACTGCTGCTGAAATTCTTCTTGAAGACTTTAAACTTTCATATGCTCTTGTAAGACCTCCAGGACATCATGCTGAATGGAATAAATTTGGAGGTTTCTGCTACTTTAATTCTACAGCAGCAGCTTGCGAGTATCTTTCAGATTATGGAAAGGTTGCCGTCATAGACATTGATTTTCACCACGGCAATGGAACCCAGGACATTTTTTATGAACGAAACGATATTTTAACCTGCTCAATACACGGGGATCCAGCATGTGAGTATCCTTATTTTTCGGGATTTGCAAAAGAAACAGGAAGTAAAAAAGGAAAAGGATTCAACATAAATATCCCTCTTCCAAAAAACTGCACAGCATATGAATTTCATGAAGCCCTTGAAAAAATAATAAGAAAAGTAAAAAAATTTAACCCGGACTTTATAGTTGCAGCACTTGGACTTGATACAGCCAAAGCTGACCCAACAGGTTCATGGAATCTTTTATCAAAAGATTTTGAAAAAACAGGAAAAATGATAGGCCGGATTAATCTTCCAACCCTTATTGTTCAGGAAGGCGGGTACAGAACAAGAACACTTGGAATTAATGCCAGAAGATTTTTCGAGGGACTTTATATTTCTCATTATTTGACATAAACGGGAAAATGTATAATTTAAAAATTATTAGATAACTAAAACAAAGGTAGCAAAATGATAAAATATAGAATAAAAATAAACGGCATGCATTGTGCCAATTGTGCTGCAAGCCTTGAAAAAAAAATTTCAAATTTAGAGGAAATAAAAAACACAAATGTTAATTTTGCTGATGAATCCTTAAATTTTGAAACTGAAAAAAAAATTTTTGAAATATTAAAAAAAATAAAAAAAACTGTAGAAGACACTGGTTTTAAAATTGCCATAAAAAACTCTTTTTTTAAAATTTCTGGAATGCACTGCACAAACTGTTCAATGAATATTGAAAAAAATCTCAATTCAATGCCTGGAATAATAAATGCAAATGTAAATCTTGCAGATGAAAGCCTTGAAGCTGAATATATTGATACCATAGTTTCAACAAAAGATATTGAAGATAAAATCCAATCCCTTGGATTCAAAGCCTTTGAAACTGAAAATGAAGATTTTTTTTCAGAAGACATAAAGGAACTCAAAAATCAAAAAATCAAATTCATAACAGGCCTTGTCTTTACAATTCCTCTTTTCATTATTTCCATGACTGCTGATATGACAGGCCTAATTCCTTCATACCCTGACTCTTTTGCAATGGGACTTCTGCTTTTTGTTCTTGCAACACCTGTTCAGTTCTTTACAGGTTCTGACTATTATAAAGGTGCCTATGCAAGCCTTAAAAACGGTTCTTCAAACATGGATGTTCTTGTAGCACTTGGTTCTTCTGCTGCATATTTTTACTCTGCAGTAATCTTATTTAGTCCTTTTAAAGGTGACCATCTTTATTTTGAAACTTCAGCTGTAATTATAACCCTCATAAAACTTGGAAAAATGCTTGAAGCAAGAACAAAGGGAAAAACCGGAGAGGCAGTAAAAAAACTTCTTGATCTTACTCCAAAACAGGTTTTAAGGGAAAAAAAAGACGGAACAACTGAAACAAAAAATCTGTCAGACATTAAAATAAATGACATAATTATTGTAAAGCCTGGAGAAAATATTCCGGTTGACGGTGAAATAATTTATGGAAAATCAGCAATAAATGAATCAATGCTTACAGGAGAGTCTTTACCTGCAGACAAAAAAGCAGGTGACAATGTTTTTGGCGGTACAATAAACGTAAACGGACTTATAAAAATTAAGGCAACAGCAATTGGAAAAGAAAGCGTTCTTGCAAAAATAGTTGAAATTGTAAGACATGCCCAGGGAAGCAAGGCCCCTGTCCAAAAAATTGCTGACAAGGCTGCTTCAGTTTTTGTTCCTTTTGTAATTGTTTCAGCCATAATAACATTTTCCGTCTGGTATTATTTTACAGGCGATTTCACAGCATCAATAATAAGACTTACAGCTGTTCTTGTAATTGCCTGCCCTTGTGCACTTGGCCTTGCCACTCCGACAGCACTTATGGCAGGTGCTGGTAAAGGTGCATTTTCAGGGGTATTGTTCAAATCCGGGGAGGCAATTCAAAAGCTTGCATCAGTTAAGACAATAATTCTTGATAAAACAGGAACAGTCACAAAAGGCAAACCTTCCGTCTTAAATATATATGCTGCAGATGAAGGAATAAATGAGGAAAAAATACTTGAAATTGCAGCTTCAATTGAAAAAAATTCCAGTCATCCTGTTTCCTCTGCAATTACAGAAAAAGGCATTAATGAGAATTCAAAAATATATGAATGCACAGATTTTGAGGAAGTTGGAGGGATGGGAGTAAAAGGAATAATTGATAATATTGAATATAAAATCGGCAAGGCTTCCTGGTTTGAAAATTTTCCAAAAAAAGCACTTTCAATTCTTGAAGAAATTTATTCAAAGGGAAATACCCCTGTAATTTTATCAGAGCAAAATAAAATAAAGGGTATTTTTGAAATTTATGATGAAATAAAGGAAGATTCAAAAGAAGCGGTTTTAGAACTGAAAAATCTTGGTTTAAGAATTGTTCTTCTTACAGGAGACAATGAAAAAACAGCTGCTAATACAGCAAAAACACTTGGTATTGATGATTATATTGCTGAAGCAGCACCTGATTCAAAGGCAGATCTTGTTAAAGATTATCAGAATAAATACGGATTTGCAGCAATGGTTGGAGACGGAATAAATGATGCACCTGCCCTTGCAACAGCTTATTCAGGAATTGCACTTGGTACAGGAACTGACATTGCAATAGAATCTGCTGAAATAATACTTCCAGGACACAAAATGAAACTTTTACCCTACTCAGTAAAACTCAGCCGAAAAACATTTAAGACCATAAAACTAAATCTCTTCTGGGCTTTTATTTACAATATAATTCTTATTCCGGTTGCAGCCGGAGTTCTTGCACCGTTTCCACAGATGCCTGAATGGCTGAGACAGCTTAATCCAATGGTTGCAGCCTTTGCAATGAGCATGAGCAGTATTATGGTTGTCAGCACAAGTCTTATGCTTTACAAAAGCAGAAGATAATTATTCAGTATACGTTATTTCAGCAAACCCGCTTTTTTCCGGTTGAATCAAGAATTTTTAAAACTTTTCAACCCGAAAAAAGCATAAAATAATAAGTTTTACTGATATTGGCTCTAATTAGCTGCTGAACGAAAACGGCCTTTTTTGTACATTCTTAAGTCAGATTCAAAATTTAATCCTCAAAATACTAAGTGTATTCTAAAGGTTAAATTTTTCATCTTTCTTGAATGAAACAAAATTCTCGTTTTCGGCCAATCAATAATTAAGCACTGGACAAAATAATTAATGTAATTAAATTTAAAAATAAATTTTTAAATTAATTATCAGGTTTCATAATCTTAATTATGAGCTTGATTTCTTTTTTATGACAAAATTATGGAGAAAAAATGAATTTCTTAAATCTTGGTTCAACAGATATTAAAATCTCAAAAATAATAATGGGAACCTGGCAGGCAGGAAAGCAGATGTGGACAGGAATTGAGGATTCAGACAGTATTGAAGCAATAAAAACTGCATATGAAAACAATATTACAACATTTGATACTGCTGAAATGTATGGCAAAGGCCATTCTGAAAAAATTCTTGGACAGACTCTTAAAGGTGTAAGAGACAAGGTTGTTATTGCCACAAAAGCAGCCCCGCAAAACCTTTCAAAGGATAAATTGATTTCAGCCTGTGAAAAATCATTAAAAAATCTTGATACCGATTACATTGACCTTTATCAAATTCACTGGCCGGCAGGAAGTTTCGGGTCAAAAAAAGTTCCTGTTTCAGAAACCCTTGAAGCAATGGATAAACTGAAAAAACAGGGAAAAATAAGAGCTGTTGGAGTTTCAAATTTTTCAAGGGAACAGCTTGAAGAGGCTTTGAGCTTTTATCAAATCGATTCTGTTCAGCCGCCCTACTCAATTTTATGGAGACATATTGAAAAGGATTTAATGCCTCTTTGCATAGAAAACAATATCAGCATACTTTCATACTCTTCAATGGCTCAGGGTCTTTTAACAGGCAGATTCAAGCAAGGACATAAATTTGAAAAGGGTGACAACAGAGCATCAAACAAACTCTTCAATGGACAAACCTTTGAAAAGGCTTTAGAAATTATTGATGAGCTCAAACCAATTGCAACTGATCTTGGAATAACCCTTTCAAATCTTGCACTTTCATGGGTTAAAAGCAAAAAAAATACAGCAGCAATTGCAGGTTCAAGAAATAAAAGCCAGTCAAAAGAAAATGCAAAGGCCTTAAATACAAATCTTCCAGCTGAAATTATAGAATTTATAGATAAAAGAACTTTAGAATTTACAAATATTACAGGCGGAAGTCCTGTAATGTGGGGATAAAATTTTATTTTTGTTTATGATTTTTAAACGGAGGAAAAATGGCTACATTCAAAGAACTTCTCGAACAAAAAAGCAATGAAAAACTTTTTTTTGTTTCAGATTCCGAATTAAGTGCAATTGAAGAAATTTCTACACAGCTTGAAGATGGAACAAAAGTATATGATCCAATTTTACTTTTCCAGAAAGCGTCTATTTTAGGATATTGGTGCGAAGCTGATTATAATGAAGAAACAGGCGGTTATTTTTTTGAAAAAGTTAAATAGTTGCTGAACGAAAACGGCCTTTTTGTCCATTTTTGCGTCAGAATCAAAATTTAATCCTCAAAATACTAAATGTATCCTAAAGGTTAAATTTTTCATCTTCCTTGAACTGAACAAAAAATTCTCGTTTTCGGCCAATCACTAAATAATTAAACTTTATTATTTTTATAAAAAATTTTCCCAATCATTTTTGATTGGGAATTTTTTTTAAAAAAAACCAATTCAAATCTGCTCTTTTTATAAATCAATAATATTGATAAAAACTTTGATCTTCGAGCAGATGCTTAGCCCTATCCATAATTATTTTTAAATCAAAAAAATTAACCAGGCATAAAAGCAAAGAAACAACTGCAAAAGGCATTATATTATCTTTATTCTGAGTCAAAACAGCCAAAACCATTCCTAAAACTGTAATTGCCTCGTTAACTGCCATTTGAAAAATAAAAGGCTTTAAATACCAATCAATCAGACCAATAAGTTTTAACTCGCGTACAGATAAAGACTTAACTTTAGCTAATTGTTCAGGATTAACCTTTTTTGTCTGTGGATTTAAAGCAATTTCTTCAGGTTTAAGATCTTTCCTCAGCTGATTTGTAAGCCTTGAGTTTGACAAAAAAATTTTCTTAAGCAGCAATGATGTAAAAAACATCCCAATTCCAGCAGCATAAAAATAATATTTAAAATTTTCATCAACCTTGCTTATTTCTGAAGTCCATAAAATATCTGATAAATAATAAATAACAAAGACATAAAACAGAATAGGCAATGTTAAAGCAAACCATGACATTTTTATTATCATAGATTTCGGCCTAAAAACCTTATCAAACTCGTAAGAATTCATTTTTTCTCCAATATCGAATGCTACACATTTATCAATAGCTTTATTTTTAAGATAAAACTCAATAAAAACTCAATAGAATTATCTTCACAGCTTATATATCATAAACTTAAAGCTAAAAGGAAACATTCTTTTTTGCCCATTTAGGGCTAGATTCAAAATCCAACCATAAAGGAATAAAATATGAAAGACCTTAATATTTTATCAAAACTTATAATTTCTTTTTCTTTATCAGCTATGATAATCTTTTTTACAGCAGCAATCAGTTTAAACTCTGTTGAAAAAATTGCTTCCTCTAAAATTTTAATTTCCTCTGATGATACCAGCAATTTACAAAAAAAAATCTTAAAAGAAAAATCAATACAAACAGCTTTGAGGCAATCTCGTTCACTTATAATTATTTCATCAATTACCGGTTTTATATTATGCATTTTTATAGGATTTTTTACAGCAAGATCAATAAGTCTTCCTTTGCTTACAATTCAAAAAAAAATGGAAGAACTCGCAAAAGGAAAAATCCCGGAACCAATTATTTTAGTTGAAAATTCTTCCAACAACGAAATTTTTAATATTATAAAATCGCTAAACAAAATAATCAGTAAACAAAAATCATATTTTTAGCACTGAATTTTCGTAAATTATGATTTTGTAACTAAAAAGTCATGGACACTATGTGCAAATTAAAAAAAGGCCTTTAAAACAAGACAAAAATGATTAAAAAATACTTTCTTTATTAAAAAAACCTATCTCCGAGATTCCAACTATTTTATTTCTGCCCATGCTTTTTGCAGTATAAAGTGCTTTGTCTGCAGCTTTTAAAATACTTTCAGCATCCAAACCGTGTTCTGGCAATGAGGCAACTCCAAATGAAGCAGTTACTGATCCAATCTCAATCCCTTTGTGAATTATGGAAACCCTGCTGATTACTTCTCGAAGACTTTCAGTACGGCTCAAAAACTCTTTGTACTCTCCACCGCAAATCAGTACTATAAACTCCTCTCCCCCAAATCGGCACACCACATCTGATTTACGAACATTTTTTTTTAGTTCATAGCTTACTGCCTTAAGAACTTCATCTCCTGCATCATGTCCTTTGGAATCGTTAAGTTTTTTAAAATAATCCAGATCAATCATTATTACACCAAGATTTGATCCAGATTGCTTGGCCTTTGCGATTTCAGTATTTAGAGCATCATCAAGATAACGACGATTATACAGACCAGTAAGAGGATCAACCAAGCTTATTTCCCTAAGACGGTTCTTCATGCGAAGGTTTGAAACAGCCAATGCAATAAATTCAGCACTTATAAAACCCAATCCTCTTTGGTGCTTATCCTTATTTATTTCCTTACTCTCAATTTTCAAAATTCCAAAAGTACTGAGTGCATCAATAAGGGGAACGCAATAAGCTCTGATACTACAATTTGGAGATAATTTATGATTATCCGGCTTTAAAATGTCAACAGGCCTTCCTTTTTTAATGGCAGGACAGAGTTTAACATCAGGAATACATGATATTTCACCACATTTACTACTGCCCCAGCTGAAAACCTGCTCCATTTTACCATCATTTTCATTCCTTAAAAATATACCGCCGCTGGTATCAGGGTAGAGATTAGGCAGATACCAGTAAAGAACATCAAAAAGCTCTTTTTCTTTATTACAGCTTTGGATAAGCATAGACATACCATTGAGCAGCCTCAATTTTCTCTCGTAGTTTAAAATATCATCTTTATCCATAAATTACCTTAAATATGAAACGCTCTTCAGGTTTAGGATTATTCATTGCTAATCAGCTTCATTGCCTGTCTCTTGCTTAAAAAGCCAAAAATTTCCTTTCCTGGAGAAACAGACCTAAATGTCATTATAAAGGCACCTTTCAAAGTTAAAGATCTCTTACCGTTTTCATCGATCTCATTTTTCACAAGCCCCATTTCTAGAAGAGCATCTGCTTCTCTTTTAATATGCTTTTCAACTTCAAAAAAACCATTGGCCAAATCAAATTCAACCGGATCATTTTTAGCTTTGATTTTACTTTTTAATATTGAATGATATTCCAGTAAAAGCTCAGCTGACCTGATCTTTGGGAATCTAAACATTTGTTTAAAAGCTATTTTGGGGTAAGCCTCCGGCTGAACAGAATTGTTCACATTTAAAACTGTCTCATCTTTATATCTTTGAGTAAACTCCAGAAAAGTAATCTCTTTGGCCTTACTTGTCATTGTTACAACCATTGCTGCAAGTTTTATTGATGGATTCCAGTATAGCCTGAAATAACTTTTTGTATGTAAGTCTTCCAACAATGAGGAACCTAAAACATCAAATTTCATTTTTTTCAGATCCAGGTCATAGTTCAAAAATTCTTCATTTCTTGATTTAATAAAATCACTGCTTTCCATGGCAGGAAATCTAACTATCACAGGAATTTTTTGTGTTTTCCAAACAATAAACGGCCCAATAGTATTCATGACAACTGGACTAAATAAAACCAAGATCACTGCTGCAATTATTACAAATTCAATCATGAATTTGTTTCCTCTCTGTAAACTTTTTTCATGTTTATATTAACTTTCCAAAAACACAGCTCAGCTCAACCCTAAAGAACTGAATTTATCAAAAAATAGAATATTTAATTCAAGCCCTTTTATGAGTCAATGCCAATATTATTCATGCACATATAAAGAAAAACCGACTATTTCCTGCATTAAAGCGACAAAAACAGTAACTAAAAAATACAAATAATTAAAACATATTTATATATCATTATTTGCAAATTCAACCAGTTTCGGTCTTTTATTACAAATACAGGCCGAAAAATCCATAAGAATTCTTTTTAAAATTAGTTTGGGACTGAAATGCATTCCTATTGAAATAAAATTTCATATCATCACCTACTGCTTGTCAACTTGACATTTAGAAAGACAAAACGTATTTCAAATAAAATTATACGGCAGCCTTTATTTTTTTCTTGGATTCAACATGACAAAGGCCACAGGTCATACAAAAATAATAAATTTTTTGCAAGCTCTGCATAAAAGCCTTTTTAATGAGCAAGATTAGTGCAAAATTAGTGCCTGTCCCTTTTGTTATTTCCCCAGTCATTTTTTTTAAATTCATTATCAAGTTTTATGCATAATTATTAAAATATCAGTTATCGAGCTTATAATTATACAGTTGACAGCTTATTAATTGCCAACTATGAAAATTAATTTGTGATTGGCCGAAAACGAAAATTTTGTTTCATTCAATGAAGATGAGAAATTTAACCTTTAGGATACAAGGAAACAGTAGAAATTGTTTCATTTGGCCCTCTCTGTGTACACCCAGATTATCAGAGAAAAGGAATTGGAACGCAATTAATAGAAAAAACTAAAAAAATACTAAAAAACAAAGGAGTTCCGGCAATAGTAATATATGGAGATCCCCATAATTATTGCAGGCATGGTTTTAAAAATGGAATTGACTATAATGTGAGTAATGTGGAAGGTGATTTTCCATTAGGATTATTAGTTTTAGAAATAGAAAAAGGTTTTTTCGGAGATAAAAAATGGAAAATACAGCAAAGCGACGTCTTTGCTTTTGACAATACCAGAGTTGATTAATTTGATAAAAAATTTATAAAAAAAGAAAAATTGTCAAGATACAGTCAAGAGCTGTTTAAAATGCAGATCAGAGCGTATTTGAGAAATATCAGCTAAAACTTCTTCAATCAGATTTACTCAATCACAAATTTGAGGAGCATGATAATCCAAACCTAATAAACGAAAGTAATTTTCGCCTAAAACTATATTACGAAAAGCTTCATCATTTACATACCTGAAAATATTGCTGTTTACCTCCAACTCATTTTTATACACATTAAAGTCTTTATCCCGGGAAGCTACAAAATCTGTACCTGGCAGAATCCGTTCAGAATATTCATTAAAAAACGCAACATATAAATCCCTGTACGCTGGTTTGCTGAAATAAGTGTCATCCAATACACGCCATGAGACATCCAGCATCAAATTTGGATTTTTATCCAAAAATGATTTCATAATTTGAATATGCTCGGCCCCGTCCATTGCAGATAATTCCTTTGATAACCCCATATGGGCCCATACAATTTTGTTGTCTGGATATTTTTGCAATACATACGCCATTAAATCCTGAAATTTTGTAGGTTCATCATTATTACCTAAATCAGAATGGATGGTTATAGGAATATTTCTATCTTTAAGCAGCTTCATGAACTCTGACCATTTATCTATTTCACCTTTTGTTATAGGCCTGTGTCCATTATTAAATAAAGCCTGCTTAACCAGATTTACTTCACCTGCCCATTTAAATATTTCCGGATATTCCTTGTCATATAAACGAATCATTTCAACAATGCCTTCAGGATCAGCCAAATCCATAAAAGTCATGGCTAAGATTATTTGTACCCCCTGAGGTTTAAATTCAAGTAAATTTGCCGCATTTGCAAAATCGTTTTTAATACTTGGAAGAACTGGTGTGCCTGGGCAATCCAAATAATAAGTGCATGAAGACTTTACCGGTAAAAGCTGTCCGATACCAAACATGTTAACAAAAAGAACGCCTGTTTTATTAAAATATTCAGTCAATTCAAAAAAAGGAACGGGAGCCCCGCCAAAAGGTCTGGAATGCATATGTGCATCAACAACAAATGTATAAGGCTCTTTCTGACGATCATAACAAATTCTGTTTTGCTCAAACGAGGCTAAATTACGTCTGCCAATGTCGGCACAACCTGCAACTGAAAGAATAATTACTATTGTTGTGAGTACAAATACAAATTTTCTTCTCATAATAAATGTCCCTGAAATATGTTTATTGATATGAAACCTAAGGTGACTCTATATGTATAGTGATCATTTTTTATTGGCATTTTCGGCCTCCAGTCTCAATGGCTTTTAAAACTTGCCTTACTTGACAGGCTTTGGCTTTTCCTTTAAGAGTCAAGAGTACACTGTCCTTTTTTCCTATTTTGACACAGATTTCAAAGGCAAAAACAATCTAAGACTGCCATCCCTGACAGGGATAAAGCCAAACTGTTTATAAAAGCTTTGAGCATCTTTGTTGATAGCATCAGACACAGCGACCTGCCCCAAATGGCGGGATAGGCCGCAGTTCAATGAGAACTATCGATTAGTCGAAATAGAAGCGAACGCTGAAAAGTATACGGAATTCGTCATCCTGCAATTCTCCCTCATCACTATCGATGAAGATATCATCCGTAGCAAAAAGATAGCTGCCGTTCACGGCAAGAGCGACGTCGTCGCGGATGAAGTACTTCACGCCGCCACCGACCGAAAATACCGCGGCATCGGTGTCGAGATCGCTATCGTCGGCTTCTGCATTGGCCCAGACAACTCCGGCGTTCAGAAATGGCACAAGGGCCGAATTAAAGATCAGATTGTACTCGGCACGGCCCCCCAACTCGGTACTCATGTAGCGATCGGTGTCGTTTAATCCAGCTACCACGGCAACTTCGATTCCATCGGCGAGGAACCAGCCGTAGGCGAGCTGAATTTGTAATTCATCTCCCATCACATCCATGCGTCCTGCTCCTTCGAGAACCTTGGTTCCCTTATCCAGATTCGGCGTAACACCGTTAACTTACTTTTCAGCGGCGAACACCGAACCAGCAAAAATAAATGCGGCTGCAAACAATAACCATGTTTTTCTCATCTGCTGATTCTCCTGTTTTGTTGACTTGTTCGACACGGGGAAGGCCCACCCTCCCCGCAACCCATGCCCCTCTTACTGCAATGTTCGATTAACCGCTGCAAAACTTACAATACGCATTTGTAATCTCTTTCAACGGCCAATCTTTGAGATACAAACCTTCCCGAACGCCTGAAACAATAACAGCCAAAAAATTATTTAAAACCACAACCGTGCTAGCATTGCTGTCCATACAAGTGATTTGTTAGCTTTTAAATTTTTTGAAAAATCATTTTTCACTTTTTACATAACCTCATCAACTGAATTAGGCCCTTCATATTTGTAACTAAATTTATGAAGTTCTTTAATAAAGTTGAAAAGCCACTGATGTACAAAATAACATCTGAAGAAAAAAAAATTAAGATAAATGGTAATGCATTCAAGTCTTTTTTTCTTATGTTTTATTTGTTTTTATTTTCTTTCAATAGTTTTTTCATTTCACGGTCAAAATCAGAGATATATTTTTTGTCCTCTGCTTTTCGATATTTCTCATATTCAAATTTTGCTTTTCCAACGGCTTTTTTATGGCTGATTTTTCCGGCATTTTTCAGAAGTTCTTTTTCACTGATTCGCAGAAAATCATCAAGCTTTTGAATCCAGTCGTGCATTTTCATTAACCTGCCGTTTATCGCCTGGAGTTCTGCAAAATCAAGATACATTGAGACGATGAGGTTGAGCTGTTTCAGTTCATCTTCTGACAGAAAATTTTTTGCAATGGTAATATCTCTTGTGGTTATATATTTGCCTTCAAAATTGTAAGTCCTAAAAATGGTTTTTCTGCATCGACTCACTGGTTTATCATCTCTGCAGCTGTCTGGCCGTGGATGGCATAGTGCATTTTATTTTGTACGGTTGCAAAGAACTCTTTGGTTAAATCCGCATCATTTTTATAATCAATGCTGGTTGCATAAATATCAGTTATTTTCTGGTAAAAATTTCGTTCACTGCTCCTGATATCCCGGATTCTTTGAAGAAGCTCTTCAAAATATCTTGATCTCGTGCCTTCCTGTTTCAAGCGGTCATCATCCATTGTAAAGCCTTTTACAATGGATTCATGAATACGTTTTGTGACCCACTGACGGAATTTTGTACCTTGCAGAGATTTTACCCTGTAGCCCACTGAAATGATAACATCGAGATTATAATAATTCGGGGCTTTTTGCTGAAATTCGGAAATTCCGAATTTCTTCAGCGTCTGGCTTTCTTCAAGCTCTCCTTCGGCATAAATATTTTTAATATGTTCGTTAATAGTTGATTTTGCTTTCCCGAAAAGCATGGCCATCTGGTCCTGTGTCAGCCAGACCGTTTCATCTTCCAACTGCACCTGGAGTTTTGTTGTGCCGTCTGAAGCGGTATAAATGATTATTTCTGAATTTTGCCATGTATCATCCCTCCAGGATTATCGTGCCTTTCCCCTTTATTTCCTTGTTTATTCATTAATTCAAATGATTGAGTATCTTAACAATTTGAATAAGAGGGTATGTACTATTTTCAGCATAATACAAAATTGCAAAATTCTGAATCGCCTGAATATGCTCCCCTTGCTGCTTAGCTTTCTCTGCTTTCCCTCTTAACTTAGCCAAAATTTCATTGGTCGCATCTTCTGTTTTTATATGATTTTTTACTTGCTTAACTAAGCTTGCAGCGGCTTTGTTTTCTTCAGAATTAACTGGATATAAAGACATTGCTTCTTGAGCCATAATAAGTCCACGTTCGCAATCTATGTTGTGGCTCGATTTTTTCCGCTTTAAACCGCTTTTAACTTCAGAAGTAAACATTTTGAACAACTTTTTTTTGTCATTCTCACTTGTCATAATTTTTTTTAAATATGATGAAGAAAGAATTAATGAAGTTGTATTATTGTAGTCTAAATATGTTACCGTAGTTAATAATTCATGAGCTTCAAGATACCGTTTTTCGTTAGCAAGTGACTTTGCTTTTTTTATTACGTCATCAGAAACAAGTTGAGCCAATATTGTTGGCCTGTAGTCTACCGAAATATTTTTGTAATATATCTCTCCTACCTGTCCATCGTTACTTATTTCTATATTAATTTGTTGTGAATTTACTAATGATGGCACAATTAATAACGAAGCAATAAATAGTAAGTGTTTGACGTTCATAATGCAATTCCTTGATATGGTTGTATTTAAATATAAAAGTATTAATAAATGGGAAAAATCCACTTATTACTCTTATATAATTGACTTCTTTACAAGATTATCGTGCCTGTCCCCTTTATTTTACTAAAATCGGCTTTAAGATTTCAGGAAATTTTTTGGAAAAGCTGTTCATTTTTCACCCTCTATCAACTTTCTCAAATCTCTGTCAAAATCACTCTCAAAAAGTCTATCCTGAATGGGACGATATTTTTCAAATTCACTCTCTGCAAAGGATTTTGCAATGGCTGCCGTAACTTTACCTGCATTATGCAAAATATCTTTTTGATTAAACTGTAAAAAAGCATCCATTTTTTCAGCCCAATCTTTCATAGTCATCACATTGCCTTGCTCTGCTTGATCTTCCGCATAATCAAGATACATTGTAACGATACGATTAAGCGGTTTTAACTCTTTTTCCGATAAATAATTTTTTGCAATTATTACATCAGATTTTCTAATTTTCCCCTTCGGTGCATTTTTCCAGGAAGTTAATCCCATCTTATTTTTTTGATGATCTCCTCTTGATACAATAATCTCTGCTGCTGTTTTACCTGTTATTGCCCAATGAAGTTTGTTTTGTACTGTTGCAAAAAACTTTTTTGTGGTTTCTGATTCTAATTCATAATCAATACTACATTCAGCATAAATATCTGTTATTTTTTGATATAATCTTCTTTAACTGCTTCTTATATCGCGAATTTTTTCAAGCTGTTCCTGAAAATAATCTTATCCAAAAATCGGCTTAGGATTCTTCAACCTCTCCACATCCATTGTGTAACCTTTTATGATAAACTCTTTTAGGACAGTTGTTGCCCAAATTCTAAATTGTGTTGCCCGTTTTGAGTTTATTCTGTAACCAACAGCAATGATAGCATCAAGATTGTAAAATTCAACATCTCTTCTAACCTCTCTTTTACCCTCAGTTTGAACTGTTTCCAAAATGGAAATAGTTGCGTTTTTTTGTAACTCTCCACTTTCATAAATATTATTTAAATGCTTTGAGATAGCAGGTACATTTACATCAAACAGTTCAGCCATCTTTTTTTGGGGCATCCAGATAGTTTCGTTTTGCAACAATACATCTACTTTAATATCTCCATTGGGGGTTTTATATAGCAAAAACTCTGTTGTCGGATTATATTTTGAACTCTCCAGAATCGGCTTTAAGATTTCAGGGGATTTTTCAGAAAAACTGTTCATGCGTTTGACAATTTCACTATTCGGATCGCTCCAGGGGTTATGGAGTTCTGTTATTACCTGTCCCTTTTGTTGACATCCATTAACCTGCCGTTTATCGCCTGAAGTTCTGCAAAATGATTATTGTGCCTGTCCCCTTTCTTGTTCTATTGAATATGGGTATCTTAAAATTCCCTCTCCGTCAAAATGGTTTGCTCCTATGCATAAAAACAAAATGTCTGGATAATAAACATTAAAAAGAGAATCACACAGTTTTATTAAATCATAAATACCGGCTCCCGGAAAACCCAGGGGATTTTCACGTCCCACAAAAACAGGCCTTATCCCCGATTCTTTTTCAAAAACCCTGAAGCATCTTGATTCATAATCTGTCTGATAACCATAAAAAATCGAATCGCCAAAAAAACCTGCTGTCAAATCTTTTTTTGTCATATGTCTCCTGTTCTTTCTTATACAGCACCAGTATTTGTAAAATATATAAACCTTGATATTTTTTCAATAATCTTTGCTGGTTTTATCATAGCTTTTTTGGGTAGTGTACAGAGTTTGCAAAATTGATCATGACCATGGGCCAGCCGGTTTCCAGGTGATATGATCGGATACACCTTTGATTACAGGCTCCAGAAACAGCTTGACCTCAGTCGCCATCTCTTGGAAGGATTCAGGAACATGACCCTGCTTTAATCGTTTGCGGAAGGCTACCCACATCGGTTGGTGTGATGAAATAAAATCTGCTGAAAAGGCATCGATAGGCTCATTCAATTCCGTCCTGCGTTGCTTGAAGGTAAGCCTTACAGCCTCAGCAAGACTGCTTAATTCAAACTCAAACTGACGAGACAAAAGCCAGATGTCATAAAAATCCTTCATGCGGCTATTCAATTGTCCAAGCTTTATCATTGCCTCAAATTTCTCGGCAATGGCACTTTCCCGGCTGTAGCAAAGAAGCGATGGTGCCGGAGAATCCAACATGCAAGGTAGTTCTGCTTTCTCAGGTCCCGGATAAACGATGTCTCCGAATCCAATATCTATTTGCATACTGATTCTGGCAGTGCCCAGAGCACCACGAAACCTCACTCGGATTCCTTCATAGCCGCCATCTTCGGTGATTCGCTCTGTCTGAATGGAATTGGAATCAAAGGTTAAACCGTCAGGCTCAATTTCCACGGCAAGTATATCCCGGATCTGCGAGGTGATATTTTCCTTTTCGTTTCTCGTCTTTCCAAGCATATCAATGTCCATGGTCGGCCTGAACTCTGGTGACTTCCAGGCCCGTAGCATGAGGGCTCCCTTGAGGATGTAATGCTGCACGTGATCTGACCTTGATAGTCGGTACAGGAATCGCTCCATTGCATAATATTGAAGCAGTTCATTGAAGGAGCGCTTATCAGCTTTCGACCGGTTGAGGAGCCGTTGTCTTACCGAGGCCGAAACGTTCTGGGACGATTTCATATACTTGCCTCCAGATAAGGACGCACTATTTTGTCAACCCGACAAATCCTGGCATATTCCAGAATCTTTCTATGCTCAAACTTCTTCCTTCCCTTGTAAAGCTTCAGTGCCTCAAGGACGACATCCATCCCAATTTTATTCCGGAACTTGAAACAGTCTGCGAGTGTCTTTTCCAGACAGTAAACTTTTACGGTAACACCGTCAATTTGATGTTCCTCAATACCAGAGTGATAAGCCTGATCTGTGAACCGGTGAACAAGAAGAGGTGGATATTCGAGTGATGGCGGATGGGAGTCCCGAGGAATTGCTATTGAAACCTCATGTGGTATTTGTGTGGTAATTTCATGAAACGAGAGTGCAGAGATTAGACAAACGACGGCGTTAGGATATCGAAGGGCAACAGTAACCAGATCAGGATTGCTGACATGAGGCAGCTCAACCAGCCGATACACGCCTCTACTGATTTGCTCGATTATCCCTTTGTCTCGAAGCGAATAGAGCATGTAACGGGTAATGCCGTGCTCAATCGCCTCACTCATGCGAAGCTGACCGCCGCATTTACGAAATATTTTTACCGGGTCTGTTTTCATTTGAGTTTCCAGACAAATAATTCACACATATAAACATCTGGTAAGAATATGTCTGATTTTCGACAAAAAATAAAGGTAAATTCTTGAAATATCGAAAAATACCGGCTCCGGGAAAACCCAGGGGATTTTCACGTCCCACAAAAACAGGCCCTATCCCCGTTTTTTTTCAAAAACCCTGAAGCATCTTGATTCATAATCTGTCTGATAACCATAAAAAATCGAATCTCCAAAAAAACCTGCTGTTAAATCTTTTTTTGTCATATCAAATCTCTTCTTCAAAAAAATCAAAGTTTTCCAGATCAAAAAAAACAAGACCTTTTCTTATTTTTTCTTTTCTGCCAAGTAAAAAATTTAAAACCTGATAATGATACAAAACCTGAAATCATCATTACAGATGAAAAATAGTTTCTTGTTTCAATATATTTATCTTCAATTTTTGAATAATTTATTTTTAAAAATTCATCTTCTGGAAAAATAAGCCTCATCTGGCCTGTGTGGCCGTTTATTGCTGAATGGAGCAAAGACTTGTTCAGGTCTTTGTATGTTTTTTCAAAGTAAATTCTTGATTTGAAATTATCTAAGGCATCAACTGCAATATTGGAATTTTTCAATGACAATAAAAAATTATCATCCTCAATATGGTTTTTAAAGATTATTGTGCCTGTCCCCTCTCTTTTTCTTTTTTACAAATTAAAACACTATAACGTCTAGGTCTGGTGTGCCTGGAGCGTAGCGGAAAGCGTCCTTCCACCTGGTTGTTCTCATTTCAATCTTTTTTTAATCAATTCTAGATTTTTTCTGCAATCTAATACAGCTGAAACAATTACGGTATCAGATTTTATTGTATAATATATAGCATAGGGG
>JAVERC010000094.1:0-3947 GCA_034007295.1 Desulforegulaceae bacterium
GACTTTGGTTACAATATTACTCCATGCTCCACCATCACAATTTTGACGTACTGCAAAACTATAAGGAGTTTGTGGTGTAAGATTTGAAACTATATATGGGATTGGATCTGTAGAAGAAAGAACAATTGTTTGAGTTGTTGTTGATGGATCAAAACCAGTTGAATCACCATAAGCAATTATCCAACCTATGCTATTTCCATTGTCCATCCAATCCAATTCAACTGAAGTTGCAGAAAGGATTGTTGAAGTTAGGTCATAAGTATCAGGACAAGCTGGAATTTCATCAACTTCTACGTCATCTAACCAATAATACCAGTTATTAGCATTTGAATTATGTTTAAATGCAATGTAATTTCCTGAACCTTGAAGTTGTATTCCTGCTAACATTATTCTATATTCTATCCAGTCTGTAGTACTTGGTGAAATCAATCGAACAGCTTCAAATGTTGTTGTGTCATTTGGATTGCTCATTACTCCAACAGTTATTGTTCCTGACTGACTACTACCTACACCTTCAGCTTTTAACCAAAATGAAACCATAAGAGTATTTAAATCTGCTGTAAAAGCAGGAGTTACAGCATAAGTAGGAACTGTTGTTAATGATTGAAAGAATAAACTTGCAGGTGCACTATGATTTGTTGTAACTATTTTTGGATTACCACTATTAATTACTGGTCTTGTCCAACATGGAGGAAATGTTCCTGATGCTGTTCCATATGTATCAAAATTATCAGACCAAGGTAAAGTAGAAATTTCATCACATAGAGTTCGGAAATTAACTATTGGACTTGCTTCTGATAATTGAGTTCCACAATCTGTTGCAACATAAATATCATAACCACTTGAAGGAATTAATGTTGTTAATGTGTATGGATTAGAAAAAACTTGAACAGAATCATAAGTTGTAGCTGTTGTTTGTTTATAATATATCCACCATGCAGCATCAGCTGAATTTCCATTTGTCCATGTAACTTCTGCATCTGTTGTTGTGATATTTGAAACAGTAACATTTGTTGGTCTCATACATGTAGGTAACTCTGAAATTTCAACATCATCCAAACGCAGTACATAACCATCAGGAGTTCCTTGGCGAACAAATGCAATGTATTTATTGCCAACATGTTGATTAAGGTTTATTTCATACTGCACCCAATCACCTACAGGCAAAGCTTGAGTGAATATTTGAGTAAACCCAGGCATATTACCAGTTTGCCCCATACCAGTAGTATCAAGAGTTGTGAAAGTATCATCAGAAATATAAACAGAGATTTCATCAGGTTCACTAGTAGAGTTATTAGCTCTCATAGCCCAAAATCTAAGTCTTTCATTCCCTGTAAGAGAAATCATAGGAGAAATTAACCAATCGTTATGGTCAGAAGCTCCATAATCAGTGTAGCAAGCAGCATGTCTTGAACCAGAATGACTTGTTCCAGAATAAGACATATCTACATTGCTTTCCCAGAAATAGTCATAATAAGAGTCTTCCACCCCTCTATCAACTACTGTCCAGCAATTAGGAGCAGGTCTATTTCCCGGTGAAGTAATAGAAACCCAGTCACCTTCAAAACCTTCAGACCATGGGAATGTTGTAATAACATCACAAGCAGTTGAGAAGCTAATTGGAGAAGACCATTCGCTTAATTCATCGCCACAATCAGTTTGAACTCTGGCTTTATAAGTAGTAGAACCATTAAGAGTGGCGAAAGTATAAGGATTAGTAACTCCAGTAATGGTTGTAGCATTAGCCCAATCAGTTTCACTATTAAGCATATATTGAATATTCCAAATACTACCAGTAGCATCAGTCCAGCCTAAATCAACTCCTGATGTTGTTGGGTTTGAAGCAGAGAGTGCTGTTGGTTTTGGACATGCAGGAACAAATAATTCTGGTCCTGTAACATCATCTATAAATGTACTAAATCCAAAATTGTCAGTAACTCTTATAGCCACATATATATCTTGTCCAATAAATGTTGATAAATCAACAGTATGTTGAGCCCAAGATGTTGTAATACTATCTTCTGTTAATGCTAAAAGAGCTGTTGTCCCAAAAGATGATGTAGAATTATCAGTAGTTGAAACGAAAACATCTATGTTGTCTCCATCACTATACCAATAATCACATGCAATCCAAAAGGAAAAATTAGTTTCTGTTGCAGTAACAGTTAACTTTGGGGTTATTAACCATCGTGTGCATCCTCCTGAATAATAACCTGACTTTGCACTTTTGGTTCCTCCATGTGCAATTGAAGTAGAGGATTCCCACGTTCCTCCTCCTGAAGTTGTTTCTATCCTCCAATCATCTGGAGGGAATGATGTTCCTTCGAAGCCTTCATTTAATGTGGTTTGAGACCAGCCTTGAATAGCAAAAATAATTGCTAGTAAAAAAAATAAAAGTTTTTTCATGATAAATTTGTTTTTAGTTAGACATTAATTTATTGTTTGTTTATTAATTTCTGTTTTATTAATAGTTCAACTGTTTTAAGGTATCTCTTATTTGTTTTCCCTATTTTTATTTAAAATCATAGGTGCAAATATACGTAATAATATTTGATATAACAAAATAAAAAGTGAATAAAAAATTGTATTTATATAGATTATCATTGTATGTCAGACTGATAGACACAATAAAAGACCAACAAAATTGCTGGTCTTTTAATTTGTGTTTGTAGTTATAGATATATTATTTCTCTATTCTCATCTTATAGAATGAACGCCATGCAAAATAAAGGGCAATTATTAGAAATCCTATTCCAAAATATGGGGCAACTTCTTTGAATGAAGATGATATTGCTATTTCCATTGCTAAAAGCCCAAATAGTGTTGTAAATTTGATTACAGGGTTTAATGCAACTGAGGAAGTGTCTTTGAAAGGATCTCCAACTGTATCTCCAATAACTGCTGCATCATGAAGTGGGGTCCCTTTTTGTTTCATATCTACTTCAATTACTTTCTTCGCATTATCCCAAGCTCCTCCAGCGTTTGCCATAAACACTGCCTGGAAAAGTCCAAACATTGCAATAGCCACAAGATAGCTAATAAAAAGGGATACTGCATCTACACCTCCAATATTCTCAGGAGAAGATAAACTTGCAATACCTAAGGCAAAAAAGAATATTGCAAGAAAGATATTAAACATACCTGTTTGTGCATATTTAGTACATATCTTTACAACTTCTATACTCTTACTTTCATCTGCTTTCTTAGGAGCATTCTCATCCAAATTGATATGTTTCTTGATATATTCAACGGCTCTGTATGCTCCTGTAGTTACTGCCTGAGTAGAGGCTCCGGTAAACCAATAAATAACTGCACCTCCTAAAAGAAAACCTAAGATAGTATATGGATTAAGTAAGTTTAGTATAGTGCTTGGTTCAATCCCCAGAGACTTATTTATTAATAGAATTAGAGAAAATATCATAGTGGTTGCTCCAACAACTGCAGTGCCAATCAATACTGGCTTGGCAGTTGCCTTAAATGTATTCCCAGCTCCATCGTTTGCCTCAAGATAGTGCTTTGATTTTTCCCAGTCAGGTGTGAATCCAAAATCTCTTTCAATCTCTTGGTCTATTCCTTCAATATCTTTTATTAGTGATAATTCATATATAGATTGAGCGTTGTCGGTTACAGGTCCGTAAGAATCAACAGCAATTGTAACAGGTCCCATTCCCAACATGCCAAAGGCAACTAATCCAAAAGCAAATATAGGAGCATAAATCATCATATCTGTTGGAATGAAGGTTGAAGCAAAATAAGAGATAAACATTAGAAATACAAATGTCATTCCTGTCCAAAAAGCAGAGAAATTACCAGCAACAAATCCAGAAAGTATTGTTAGAGAAGCACCGCCTTCCTCAGAGGCTTTTACAATCTCGTTAACGTGATTGGATTTTGGAGATGTGAAGATTTTTGTAATCTCAGGAATTAATGCGGCTCCAAGTGTACCA
>JAVERC010000016.1:0-65928 GCA_034007295.1 Desulforegulaceae bacterium
AATCAGTAAATCTTCTTATGAGATCATGTAACAGCCTGTCTGCATTCAGTGATATTCAAGCTTTATTTGATCCTTTGGAGCATGGCAAGATAAATTCAGAACCATTAAAAATAGAACTTGCTTTTAAAGGTGATGAGTTTTCTTTTAAAAAAGATAAGTAAACTGTCCCCGGAATTCTCCCTGAATTCCTATTTTGAGGTTTTGAACTCAAATTAAAGTTTGAATAAAAGGCCGGTTAGCTGATAAAGATGAAACATAGATTTGTCTTCGATAAAAAATAAAGTGGTTGAGGATTTGTCAAGATTAAACATTTGACCCTCAACCCATACAAGGCGTAAACCGAAAAAGAAAAATCATGGACAAAAGGAGTTATTTGCTGCCACAGGGTAAAGTTAAAAGTGCAACACTTTATTTCCCAAGAGCCGATTGAACGGTTGGAACCGTTGTGTCTGATCTATCATAATACCTAAGACCGCTACCTGAAATAGATATGGGCGGTAAAAAAACAAAAGGTTAGATAGCACAGCGGAATAATTGTCCAAGGTTAAATTGGGAAAAATAAAGCTCAAAGTGCTAGGACAACTATAACTTTTGGTAAAATTTGAGAGGTTTCAACACCCTTTAGGAGACTATTTAAAATGAAGAATGTCTATTTTACTGTTTTTACTCCAGTTTATAATCGTAAAGATAAAATTCATCGTGTTTGGGAGAGTTTAAATAAACAAACATTTTGTGATTTTGAGTGGATAATTGTAGATGATGGTTCTACTGATGGAGTTGAACAAATTTTAAGAGAATATAAAGAAAAAGCTACTTTTTCTATAACAATTTTAAGGCAACAGAATAGCGGAAAACATATTGCTTGGAATAGAGCTGTGAAAATTGCAAGAGGTGAATTATTCGTACCTGCAGACTCTGATGATGCTTTTGTTGAAGATACTTTAGAGTTTTTTTATAAAAAGTGGCAAATATATTCAAAGGATGAAAAAGAAGATTTGTCTGGCATTAATGTTTTATGTAAGGATTCACTAACAGAAAATGTCGTTGGTGATTATTTCCCTTTCAGCGGATTTTTATCAAATAATTTAGATTTAGCCTATAAATATAAAGTGCGAGGGGAAAAGTGGGGTTGCATAAAAGTTACCGCGCTAAAACAAAGAGTTTTTCCCGAAGTTAAAAGTTCTCATATGAGTGAATCTTGGATATGGTTTTGGCTAGCCAGAAAATATAATGTTGTTTGTTATAATAAAGTTTTAAGAATTTATTATCAAAATGAAGGAAATGCATTAAGTGACAAGCCTTCATATAGTACTTTAAAAGCAAGAAGTAGAGTTGATTATATTCACGGAGTGTGGAATCTTAATGAAAATATTGATTATTTACTAAAATATGAAGATAAATTACAATTATTCAAAAAATTTCTGGTTTTTTGGAGAACAGCTTTTTTAAATAAAAAAAATGTATGCAGAGTTTTTTCCGATCTGAATAATAATATTTCAAAAATACTTGCTTTTATATCAGTACTACCTGGATATATTTTGTTTGTAAAAACAAAACTCGAATAATCTTTGTTTTATTAAATGTTTGGATTTTATTACTATAATCATCCATGCACAACATGTAAAAAAATAATTTATTGAAAATTGAATTAATGCCTTCGAAAAATAAATACAACCACCTCTTAGATACAAGCCAAGTCAATAAAGATGTAAAAAAAAGATCAGTAAAAGCAGGAACAGCAAACCTTATTTCTCAAGGTTTGTCTTTAGGGATAACTTTGATAAGAGCAGCTATTTTGGCCAGATTACTTGCACCAGAAGATTATGGTGTTTTTTCTATGGTCATGGTAATTGCAAGTTTTGCTTTAATCTTTAAGGATCTTGGCCTTGCAACTGCTACTATCAGGGAAAAAAATATAAGTCATGCTCAGGTTAGCAATCTTTTTTGGATCAATACCCTGGTTGGCATTGTATCAATGTTGATTATCATTCTAATTTCTCCGCTAATTGTCTGGTTTTATAATGAACCAAGGTTATTAACAGTAGCAATAACTCTGGCAATAAGCTTCCTTTTTGCAGGTATGACAGTCCAGCATCAGGCTTTGCTTAAAAGACAAATGATGTTTGGAAAAATTGCAATTATTACAGTTGTATCTTCACTGGTAAGCAGTCTTTTAGGAATTGCTACAGCCTGGTTGTTTGGTAATTATTGGGCGTTAGTATGCATGCAGGTTTCATTAAGTTTATTTTTAATGATTGGATTTTGGTTATCAGCAGGATGGTTACCGAGTCTACCTTCAAAAAAGGCAGAAACAAAAAATTTAATAAAAGTTGGTGTTGATGTTGCGGGTTTGAATGCTTTTTCTACTATAACGCAGCAGATAGATAAAATAATAATTGGCCGTATTTCGAATGCCAGTGCTTTGGGTTATTATACTAAAGGTTTTCAAATTCCTCAGCTTATATCCGGTCAGTTCCGCATGGCCATTTTTGCTGTAGCTCTACCAGCTTTGTCTTCTTTGCAAGAAGAAAGAGAAAGGTTTGCCACATATTATTATAAATTTTTAAATATGATTGTATGGATTACAATGCCGATATCGGCTTTCTGTTTCATATTTGCTGAAGAGATAATTTATGTATATTTTGGACCAAAATGGTCAGAGTCTGTAATCTTTATGCAGCTTTTTTCCATTAAAGCTTTTATTATGCCTGCTGTTACAACTTTAGATCAGATACCCCTTGCTTTAGGTTTTTCAAAAAGATATTTGTATGCAGGAATGGTAAGAAGTTTTGCATTATTAATATCCTTATTGTTTGTTGCTCCTTTTTATGGAGTTTTAGGTATAGCTTTCTGTGTTGCCTTTTCAGATTTAATGGCATTTATACCATTTGTTAAATTATGTTTAAAAAAAAGCCCTGTTGATATAAAGCAATATTTTTATATTGTTTCTATACCTTTTATAAGCTCGGTTGGTCTTGGAATTATTTTTTTCTATTTAAAAACTTTCACAGAAACTAATTCAGTAACTTTTAAAATTATTTATATGATTTTATTTATGCTTTTAACTATCACGTTATTTTTTATAAATGATAGTCTGAATAAGAAATCAAACTTGGGAATATCCAAAAGAATATTTAAATATTTAAAATTAGGTATATGATTATGGAAAAAATTAGTCCGAATGTAGTTTTTATTATATCATCAGGACATTCAGGCTCTACATTACTTGATCTTATAATGGGTACGTTACCTGAGGTAATGTCAACCGGAGAACTTGTTTGGCTTCCATGGCAGGTTTATAGAGACGGGAAAATATGTACAGCTGATCCAAAGCAGGATATATGTACTTGCCTTAAAACATTTCGCGAATGTTCTGAATGGGGAAAAGTTTGGCATAGCTTATCACTTAAGACTAATCAGGATATATTTAAAGATCCTTTAAGCTATAATATTTTTTTTTTAAGGGAAAAAAAATACACATCAAAAATAACCTTATTTAAAAAAATTTTACGCAAAATAATGAAACTAAGCATTTTAAATAATCTGAGTTTTTTGACTAACAGTATTATAAAAAAAGAAAAAGAAGCTATAGATAATACACTCACTCTTTATGATACAATTGCTGAAAAAACTGGGAAAAAATATATAGTTGACTCATCAAAAGATATCCTTAGAGCATATGCAATATGGAAGATGAGGCCTGAATCAACAAAAATTATTTTATTACATAAAGATGCAAAAAGTTATGCAGCAAGCGGAAAGCATTGGGGTAGAAGCATTCCGGTTAGTCAAAATTTAGAAAGTTGGCTCCACGACTATGAAAAATTTTTTATACCGATAGTAAAAAAAATGAGTATAAAGAACACTATATCTGTAAAGTATGAGGATATGACAAAAGACCTTGAAAAAACAAGAGATAGATTAGCTTCTTTTATTGGTGTTAGTTCTTCAGGTTCTGCTAATATCGATACAAGTAAAATGCATATAGTAGCAGGTAATCCAATGAGGTTTAAAGGTATAATAAATATTAAATATGATGAAAGATGGACTACAGAGCTTAATGAAGAAGAAAAGAAAATTGCAGAAGAATATGAATTTAAAATGTCATCTTTAATGAGATTTATAAATTAATTATAAGGAAATAAATTGAAAGTATTATGGTTTACAAACATTCCGATGCCTGATGTTAATAAATATTTTGGCCATAATGCAATGGGTTCTGGCGGCTGGATGGGTGCTCTTCTTGAAGAGCTTAAAGAAAAAAAAGAACTTCAACTGGGTGTTGCAACAGCATGCAGTCAGTTTCCTAATACAAGTTTTAAAAAAGATGGGGTTGAATATTTTGTTGTAAAACAACAATCTCAAAAATTCAGGCGTTCAGTTTTTTCGGCAGATAATAATCTTTTATATCTTAAAAAATGTGTTGAAATAGTAAATGAGTTTAAACCTGATATAGTCCACATACATGGCACAGAAAGGTTTTACGGGCAAATGTTAACCAAGGGCATGATTGAATGCCCTGTAGTTTTTTCTGTTCAGGGAATAATGGATAGTTGCTCAGAATGGTATAGATGGTTTGGAAAAATGTCTTTTAAAGAAATATTATTATCAAGTTTTTTTGATTCTTTAAAGGGTAATGGTTTACTTTGGGAGCTTCGTGAAGCAAGAAATCAGGCAAAGCGTGAGCGTAATTATTTCACAAAAGGTAATTATTTTTTTGGGCGAACAGACTGGGATAAAGCCTATGTTAAATATTTTAACTCTGAAGCAAAATATTTTGATGTAAGCAGAATAATAAGAAAACCTTTCTGGGGAAAAAAATGGAACTTATCAGATTGTAAAAGACATAGAATCATATTTACAAATACCAGGCATCCAAGAAAAGGAACTGAGTTATTGCTGGAAGCTGTAAAGAGACTTAAACCATTATTCCCAGATATTGAGCTTGTGCTTATAGGCTCCCTTGGCGGAGGATCATACGGCAGAAGGCTAAAAAATAAAATTAACAGTCTTGATGGCAGTGTTAAATCATTAGGGCAGATGAATGCTGAGCAGATTTCCCATGAGCTTTGCAAATCCCATGTATTTGTATCTGCATCATATATAGAAAATAGTCCTAACAGTATTGCTGAGGCACAGCTTGTTGGTATGCCTGTAGTCTCATCATACACAGGTGGAATTCCGAGTATGATAAAAGAAGGGGAAACGGGCCTTTTTTTTCCAATTGGTGATGTTCCTTTACTTGAAGACAGGATAAAACAAGTCTTTGAAAATGATTTTTTGGCGTTGTCTCTTGGAGAGACTGCTTATAAGGAATCCCGTGATAGGCATAACTCTGAGAAAATAGTTGAAAATTTGATTAATGGGTATAAGACAATAAAAATAGATTAAGTTTAAATGTCAGCCTCTAATTATCTACATAAGTTTAAACAGCAAATTAATATTATATCTGTTGTTATCTTTGCTTTGCTAGTATCTAAGATGATACTGGCAGGCAAAGAAAGATATGCATTTATATTATGTTTTATTCCTTTATTTATTTTTTTATATAAAAAGTATTTGAGTCAAAAAAAAATAATTATATTGCTTATTATTTCAGTTTTTTTCCCAATCCCTTTAAATATTTCATCAACAAATCTAGGGCCAACATCACAGTATTTCATAAGTTTTGTTTTTTTTATGTTTTTAGCTGATTGTATCATTAAACGCAGGTTTTATTTTAATCAAAACCTTTTATTAATGCTTTTATTGCTATTATTTTCTGGTGGAGTATCAACATTATTAATTTCTGATCACGATATATTCAGAACTTCATTCTGGGCTTTAGTACTGGTTGCCAGTGGAGGGATGTTTTTGCTTTTTACAGACGCATTAAAATTTAATGATTTTACTGAAAAAAAAGAATTTTTTTTAAAGCTAATAGATTTTATATTATTACTTCTTTCTATCCAAATTGTGATTGGAATTGTTGTATTTTTTTTTCCAGGGACAGAAAAATATTTATACATATTTTATTCAAAGAATGTAGATATATCAGAAGTAGAGTTTTATACAAGAACATTAGAGATAAATGCCTCAAGAATAAGAACACCTTTACTAAGTCCGGAAGGTTTAGGTGAATATATTGCAGTCTTATTTCCTTTTCTAATATATAGGTTAACAAATAAGTTTAGTCTGTTTTATTTAGCATGCTCTTTCATTATTTGTATTGGATTGATTATGTGTGCAACAAGATCCGGTATTGTTTTAAGCTTATTTGGAATTTTATGTTATGTGTTTATTATAGAGAAATCGTTTAAAAGAAAAACAATAACTTTTATGGTAATTAGTTTAATTGTTTTTGTTATTTTTTATTTTCAGATAGGAACAAATGTGATTACAGAAAGATTTATGGAAGCTTACTATTCATATTCTACAGGTCAAGATTTTTTAGAAGTGAGTAATAGAAGTTTTTTTGTAAGTAATTTTAAATATTTTCTAGAAACCTTATCTTTTTTTGGAAATGGTCTTGTAAGCCCTATTATATACGGTGTTATCTTTGTTGATTTTCATAATCTTTTTATGACAATTTTTTTTAGATATGGAATTATTGGTGGAATTATATATTTTATTCTACCAATATCATTGATTCTTCAGTTACTAAAAAAAATAAAAAAATTTCCAGAAGAAAAACTATATAGTGTAATTCTTTTATCAATTTTGATCTTTTTTATTAATGAATGTAAATTCGAGTTTACAAGAAAAAATAATTATGTCCTTCTTATTTGGATTACTTTTTCTTTTTTTTATCTTTTAGTAAAAGATAATTTTCCAAAAAAAGAAGTAAAAGAGTAAAAAATGATAAAAGTTTTATTGAAAATATCTGAAAAACTAAAAAATCTGCAAGATAGGTTTTATTCAAAATTATTTATCTTTTTGTTTAAAGGTTTAGGTGTTGAAATACAAAAACCTGCTTTGATAGTAGGTTTTCCATCAATAAATAAATTCGATGAAAGTTATATAAAATTTGGAAAAAATTGCACTTTAAGGTCAAAATCAAGGAATAATGCCATTGGCATTAATCATAAAATTATTTTTAGAACTCAAAAAGCCGGTGCTGAGATTTTTATTGGAGATAACACAGGAATAAGCGGTGGTGCTATTTGTGCAAAGGAGAAAGTTACAATAGGCTCAAACTGCCTTATAGGTTCTAATGTTGTCATCTCTGATAATGATTTTCATGCTGTAAAGCCTGAAAATAGAATCAATAATAGAAATGATGATGATATACCTGCCAGGCCTGTTTTAATAGAAGATAATGTGTGGATTGGTGCGGATTCATATATATTAAAAGGGTCTTATATTGGTAAAAATAGCGTTATCGGTGCCGGAAGTGTAGTATCGGGTATGATTCCAGAAAATGAAGTATGGGCTGGGAATCCCGCTAGGTTTATAAAAAGAATTGATTAGAATTTCTTCCAATGAAAGTTGAATTTATATGCTAAAAATTGCAACAATAATACCTGTTCATGACAGAAAAAATATCACTCTAAACTGTCTAAAATCTTTATTGGCAATTAAGAATAATAGTTTATTTAAAAATGAAATCATAGTTGTAGACGATGGTTCAAAAGATGGTACTGAACAAGCAATAGCTGAAAATTATCCTGACGTAAAAATTTTAAAAGGTGGCGGTAACTTATGGTGGACAGGAGGAATTAATAAAGGGTTGGAATATGCTTTAAGTCAAAACAGGTATGACTATATATTAATTATAAATGATGATATTTGCTTTGAAAAAAATTTTATTCATACTTTGCTAAAAACTTTGCTTGACAATCAGGACTCTATTGTAGGAGCAACAACTTTTTATTCCAACACTAATATCATCTGGAAAGCTGGGATGAACGATACAAAAAAATTGCACCCACTTTTAAAAAATAATTATCAAAATACTAATTATAAAAAAGAATTACCTGATCTTATAGAGGTTGATGCTATTTCAGGAAGAGCTCTGTTGATTCCTGTTAAGGCTATTAAAGATATTGGATTTTTTGATAGTATAAATTTTCCCCATGGTTTTGGAGATCATGAGTTTAGTGTCAGAGCTAAGAGAAAGGGTTATAATTTAATAATTAATACAAAAGCAAAGATTTTTTCCGAACCTGGAGCAAACAAATCTTTTTTTCATTTGATAAAAAAGAAACGACTGCCTGAAATAGTTAAGAGCTTTAAGAATGTAAAATATGACTGGAATATCAATAAGCTGATAAAAATATATATTGTTTCTAGGGGCAAAGTAAAAGGGTTTCTGGGCTTTTGTATCCATATGGCTATTCTTGTTAAATGGATTCTATTTAAGGCTATATTATCACAGAATAAGTTTGAAAATTTAGTTAATAAAAAAATTGAGTTTTTTAATGATTAAGATTTGTTTTGTTATAAATAATTTAAAAATGGGTGGAGCTGAACGCCAGTTCTTGGAATTGCTTAAAGGTTTGAATAAAAAAGACTTTGATGTGTCTTTGTATCTTTATGCAGAGAATGAGCCTTTATTTTATAACGAGATATACAATATAGAAGGGATAAAAATTCACAGAGAAAAGGTTAATAGTAAATTTAAAGTATTAAAAATATTTAAAGCTACTTTTAATATAAGAAAATTTATAAAAACAAATAAATTTGATTTAATCCAGACATCTCTTGTAATGAATGGTGCTCTGGTAAGATTAGCTGCATTGGGTATACCCCATTATAAGAATAAAATTATAACTTCGATAAGAAAAAATTTTGATAAATATCCTTTGTATGAAAAGATTATCGAGTCTGTTTTATTAATAAACTCTTATACTATAACAAATACTAATTATTCAGCAGAAAAATTCAAAAATTTCTTAAAAGGATATTTTAATAATAAAATACTTTATATTTATAATGGTTTCAATACTAAGAGGTTTTTAAAAAAAAAATATGAACCGAGAAATACCATTACTATCGGATCTGTAGGCCGAATGACAAAAGAAAAAAATCATATTCAAATCCTTAGAGTCTTATCAAGCTTAGAAAAAAGTTTTGAAGTCTTTATTATTGGAGATTTAGGGACAGAAAGGATTAAGCTAGATAATTATAAAGATAAAAATTTAAAACAATATGATGTGAAAATTATGTCACATATTCATGATATAGAAAATTATTACAAAAAAATGGATATTTTTATTCTTCCTTCATTATATGAAGGGTGTCCAAACGTACTATTTGAAGCTATGCTTTCAGGGTGTTTTTGTATAATTTCTGAAAATGCTAATACAGATGATTTTATAGTAAATGGTGTTAATGGTTTGGTATATGATAACACTGATTCAGGGTTAAAAAAATGCATTGAAGAAACTTGTGAACTTTATCCAACAGATGAAGGAAAAAAAATTATTGATAATGGTTATCTTTATGCAAAAGAAAATTTTTCAATTGAAAAAATGATAAATAGCTATGATTTTTTGTACAAAAAAATTTTAAATTAAAAGTTCATGAGAAAAAAAATGAAAAAAATAAGAGTTGCAATGTCACAGCGAATCTGCCCTGAATATAGAATTCCTGTTTTTAAAGAAATTAATAAGTGTAAAGGAATTGATTTTAGGCTGTTTTTTGGCAAAGGTACTAATTCAGGCTCAAATAGAAATGCAAAAAAAATCTCCGGTTTTAAATTTAGTAAAATATTTACAATATCTGCATTATTTAATTACCATGGCGAAAAATACAGAGTTTTTCATCCGACTTTACCTTTTTACATCCTAAAGGGTAAGTATGATGTGTTAATAACAGAACCTGGAACCAATATATTTAACAATCTTTTTCTTTTTCCTGTTTGTAAGCTTACCGGCGTAAAGTTTATTTGGTATACGGCTGGTAATCCGAAAAATACTTCTTGCCTAAAAAAAATAATTTCTCCACTTTTAAATTTTATGATTTTACATTCTGATGCATGTATTACATATAATTCTGTAGCAGATAATGACCTTTTAAATATTGGGGTGGAACCTCAGAAAATTTTTAGGGCCCAAAATACTATTGATGTTTCTTCTGTTAAAAAAGCATGCGAAAAATATAAAACAAAAATAATTGAATTTAAAAAACAATGCAAGTTAGATGGCTATAAAACAGCGTTATATATAGGGGGGGTGGAAGAAAGAAAAAGAATTAAGAATTTAATTGATGCGGCATTATTATTAAATAGAAAAGATATTAAAGTAAAAGTCGTAATTGTGGGAGATGGTCCTTATCTTGAAAAATTAAAAGGTCAATTAACGAATGATGAAAAAACGCACGTCTTTTTTGCTGGTCGTCAAGTAGAGAATGCTCCATTATATATTATGGCATCAGATGTTGTTGTTTTACCTGGAGAGGGTGGATTAGCTATAAATCATGCTTTTGCTTGCGGTAAGGCGTGTATAGCTACAGAAGAAGCTGAAGGGCCTGCAGTACGTGATTATATAGTAGATGGTTATAATGGTTATGTAGCCCAAGAAAATGATGTTAAGTCCTTGAAGTTAAAAATGGAAAAAATATTTTTAAATGATAAATTGCAGCAGGAATTGGAAAAAGGTGCAAAGGAAACAGGCGAAAAATTTACTGTAAAGTCCATGGTAGATTCCATTATTAATGCTGTGAATTTTGTAGCTAAATAAAATTATGAAAAAAATTATTTTTTATCTTCTCTATTTATTATTGAAAAATTTACCAGGTTCTTATTATATAGATCGATTTAGAGGCTATTTATATAGTTACTTTTTTAGGGGGTCGTGTAAAAATTTAAGAGTTGGTAGAGCTGTAAATATTGCAAATCCAAATAATATAGAAATCTATGATGATGTAACAATTAATGCAGAAACATATTTAATTGCAAGCCAAGAAAAAATTATAATTTTAGATAATGTTTTGATTGGGCCAAGATGTTTTATCCAAACTCAAAATCATAATTATAAGTGCAAAGCGAAATTAATAAAGGATCAAGGTTCTATATCTAGATCAATTAAGATAGAAGAGGATTGTTGGATTGCTTATGGGGTTACGATTTTACCTTCTGTTAAAATTGGAAAAGGTTCCATTATTGGTGCATGCTCTGTTGTAACAAAAAATACTTCTGACTATTCCGTGAATGTAGGTATACCCAGCCATAAAATTGGTGAAAGAGTGTAATTAATCAGATTAGGAAATGTCTTGAAAATATTATATGTAAACAAGTTTTTTTATTTAAACGGCGGATCAGAAAAAGTTTTTTTTCAGGAGAGAGATTACTTTTTGGAAAAAGGATATTCCGTAGTAGATTTTTCAATGCAGGACTATAGAAATTTTGGGTCCCCTTTTTCAGATTTTTTTGTAAATAATATCGATTATTCAAATACAAAAGGTATTTTTAACAAGCTTAAAAACGGGTTAAGCTTTATTCATTCTTCAGAAGCTGTAAAAAAGCTTGAAGATTTAATATTAAGAGAAAAACCTGATATAGCTCATCTACATAATATTTATCATCAGCTTACACCCTCAATAATACATCTATTAAAAAAATATGATATAAAAGTTGTTTTAACTCTCCATGATTATAAGCTTGTCTGCCCAACATATTCAATGTTGGATAGCACAAATCAAATATGCGAAAAATGCATAAACGGTAACTTTGGTAATGTTTTCTTTAATAACTGCACCGGTTCAAAGTTCCAGGGCCTTTTAATGGCAGCAGAAGCTTATTGGCACAAATGGAAAAGAAGTTATGAGTTAGTTGATAAGTTTATTGCTCCAAGTGAATTTATGGCTGAAATGGTAGGAAAGCGAATATCGAAAGAAAAGATCAAAGTTATTCCTAATGGAATAGATTCTTCAGAAATTAGTCCTTCAACTGAAGATAATGGATACGTACTTTTTTTCGGGCGACTATCAAAAGAGAAAGGTGTTAAAACACTTTTAAAAGCCCATGAACTAATAAAAGATAAAGTTGACTTAAAGGTTGTAGGAACAGGACCTTTGCTTGAAGAATTAAGCATTAATTATAAAAATGCTGAATTTTTAGGTTATAAAACAGGTTCTGATCTTAATAGTTTAATTGCTGAGTCATCTTTTGTAGTTGTTCCTTCTGAGTGTTATGAAAATTGTTCCATGGCGGTTCTTGAATCTATGGCATTTGGAAAGGCTATTATAGCCTCGAAAACCGGAGGTATCCCTGAACAGGTAGAAGATTCAAAAAATGGTTTCCTTTTTGGAATAGGCAATGTAGAAGAACTTGCTTTTAAAATGGCTCAACTTATATCAGACAAAAAACTAAGAGAAATTTTTGGTGAAAAGTCTAGGGAAAAGCTTGAAAAAGACTATTCATTAACTAGTCATTTTGAAGCTATTTCTTTATTATATAAAGATTTGATTTCTGAAGAAACAGTATAGCTAAAATATAAAGGTAATTATATGGCTGAAAATAATAATATCAGACCTACAGATGCATGCATAATTTTGACCTACCGCTGCCATATGAAATGTAAAATGTGTAATATATGGCAAAATCCAAGCGACAAAGATAAGGAAATAACTCCCAAGGAACTTGAAATTCTTCCTGAAGGATTCGAGTTTATAAATCTTACGGGTGGTGAGCCTTTTTTAAGGAATGATCTTGAAGATATAATCAGGGTGTTGTCTAAAAAAACAAAAAGAATAGTGATTTCAACTTCAGGTTATCATTTTGATAAAATAATCAATTTGGTTCCTAAGTATAAAAATGTTGGCGTAAGAGTCAGCATTGAAGGCCTTTCAATGAAAAATGATGAATTAAGAGGCCGTGAAGGTGGCTTTGATAGAGGTTTGAAAACAATTTTAGGGCTTCAGAGAGCAGGTGTGAAAGATATAGGCTTTGGAATAACTGTTTCAAATCATAATTCTGAAGATATGCTTTGGCTATACGAGCTTGGTAAATCTATGGGTGTTGAATTTGCTACGGCGGCATTTCATAATTCTTATTATTTTCATAAAAACGATAATTTTATTTCTAATATTGATGAAGTGAGTCAAAATTTTGTAAATCTTGCAAACAGGCTTATGAGAGAAAATAATCCTAAATCATGGTTTCGAGCTTTGTTTAACTTAGGCCTTATAAGATACATAAATCAGCAAAAAAGAATGCTTCCTTGTGAGGCAGGTTCTATGAATTTTTTTATCGATCCTTATGGAGAGGTTTTGCCCTGCAACGGGCTTGAAGAAAAATACTGGAAAGAAAGCATGGGGAATATCAGAGATGTATCTGCTTTTGATGAGCTATGGTTCAGCGAACAGGCCGAAAAGGTGAGACAAAAAGTAAAAAAGTGTCCTAAAAATTGCTGGATGGTTGGGACAGCATCTCCGGTTATGCATAAATATGTAAAAAAAATAATTCCATGGATTTTGAAAAATAAATTTAAAAGTCTCTGTGGTTTTGATCTAGATACTAAACTTCCATATTTTGATGTTGGTCAGGATTTAACACAGGGCGATTTAAGAGAAAAGTAGTATTGATTATGAAAATTTTTGTTACAGGAACCAGAGGTCTTCCTGATATTGCAGGAGGAGTGGAAAAGCACTGTCAGGAACTATACCCCAGAATCGCTTTAAAAGGACATGATATTTACGTCTCTACAAGGTCAACATATGTAAAAACAAAAGTTAAAAGTTTTAATGGTGTAAGGCTTTTAAATGTTTACGCCCCTGTAAGAAAGAGTTTTGAAGCGATTATTCATACTTTTTTATCTGTGCTCAAAGCAAAAAGGCTCGAGCCTGATATTATCCATATCCATGCTGTAGGCCCCGGGCTTATTGTTCCTTTGGCAAAACTTTTGGGATTTAAAGTAGTTGTAACAAACCACGGCCCTGATTATGACAGGGGAAAATGGGGCAGATCAGCAAAAGTGATGCTGAAATTTGGTGAATATCTTGGAGGGAAATTTGCTGATCAAGTTATTGTTATTTCAGAAACAATAAGGAACATTATAAAAAACAGGTGTAAAAGAGAATCTTGCTTAATTTACAATGGCGTAAATTTACCCAAAAAGGATTATGGAACAGTATATCTTGAAAAATACGGACTTAATAAAAAAAAATATATTCTTGCAGTAGCAAGACTCGTTCCGGAAAAGGGACTTCATCTTTTAATTCAAGCTTTTCAAAAATTAAGAACTGATGAATATAAGCTTGTAATTGCAGGAGATGCAGATCATGAGTCAGGTTATTCAAGAAAACTTAAGCAAACTATCTCAGATAATGAAAATATAATTGGAACAGGTTATATTACAGGTGATGAACTTAACCAGATATATTCCAATGCAGGATTATTTGTTCTTCCTTCTTTTCACGAAGGTCTTCCAATAGCACTTCTTGAAGCCATGAGCTATGATCTTTCTGTTGTTGTATCAGATATCCCTGCAAACCTTGAAGTAAATCTGGATAAGAACAGATACTTCAAATGTGGCGATGCAGATAATTTAGCTGAAAAAATAGATTATTATCTTCACTATGAAGAGAACATTTCATACAGAAAAATTATTGAAGAAAAGTACAATTGGGATTTAATTGCTGATCAGACTATAGATCTCTATAAATCAGCTCTAAAAAATTAATAAAAAGTAGTATTTTAAACATCAAAATTCCTAAGTAGTTGCTGAACGAAAACGGCCTTTTTTGACCATTCCTGCGTCAGATTCAAAATTTAATCCTCAAAATACTAAATGTATTCCTGCTGTTAAATTTTTCATCTTCCTCGAACTGAACAAAAAATTCTCGTTTTCGGCCAATCACTAAGTATTATTAAATATGTATTAAACAGGAAATAAGAATGAAAAAAACAGCATTAATATCAGGAATAACAGGCCAGGACGGAGCCTATCTTGCGGAATTTCTGCTTGAAAAAGGCTATATTGTTCACGGAATAAAAAGAAGATCATCCCTTTTTAATACTGGAAGGATAGATCATCTTTACCAAGACCCTCACACAGACAACAGGAATTTTATTCTTCACTACGGCGATTTAACAGATTCTACAAATCTTATAAGAATAATTCAGGAAGTTCAGCCTGATGAAATATATAACCTTGCTGCTCAAAGTCATGTTCAGGTTTCCTTTGACAGTCCTGAATATACTGCCAATACAGATGCTCTTGGTACTTTGCGTCTGCTTGAGGCAATCAGGATTCTTGGGTTAGAAAAAAAGACAAAATTTTATCAGGCTTCAACATCAGAGCTTTACGGCAAAGTTCAAGAAATTCCTCAAACTGAAAAAACTCCATTTTACCCAAGATCCCCATACGCTGTTGCAAAACTTTATGCTTACTGGATTTGCGTTAACTATAGGGAAGCATATGGAATTTATGCTTGTAACGGCATTCTTTTTAACCATGAATCTCCCCTCAGGGGTGAAACTTTTGTGACAAGAAAAATTACAAGGGCTATGGCAAGGATAAAGCTTGGTCTTCAGGAAAAGCTTTATCTTGGTAATCTTGATGCTAAAAGAGACTGGGGCCATGCAAAAGATTATATACGCATGCAGTGGCTTATGCTTCAGCAGGATGAACCGGATGATTATGTTATTGCAACAGGATGTCAGTATTCTGTAAGGGAATTTGTAGCTTCAGCTGCATCTGAGCTTGGAATAAGCATAGAATGGCAGGGGAACGGAATTGATGAAAAAGGGGTAGATAAGAAAACAGGTAAAGTTATCGTGGCAGTTGATCCAAGATATTTCAGGCCAACTGAAGTTGAAACACTCCTGGGCGATCCTTCAAAAGCAAAAGAAAAACTTGGGTGGGAGCCGGAAATTACTTTTGATGAGCTTGTTGCAGAAATGGTTAGAAATGATTTAAAAGAAGCTGAAAAGGACGATCTTTGCAAAAGAGAAGGTTATCAGGTTTACGATTTTCATGAATAGTTATGATTATTAAAAATCAGGAGAAGGTATGGAACTGAATTCAAAGATTTTTGTTGCCGGTCACAGAGGGCTTGTTGGCTCGGCTATTGTTAGAAAGCTTAAAAAGACAGGTTTTAATAATCTTATTTTCAAAACAAGTTCTGAGGCTGACCTAAGAAATCCTGGAAAAGTAAAAAAACTATTTGAAGAAGAAAAGCCTGAATATGTTTTTCTTGCTGCTGCAAAGGTTGGGGGTATTTTGGCCAATAATACTTATCCTGCCGAGTTTATATATGATAATCTCATGATTCAAAATAATGTTATTCATTCTTCTTATTTAAATAATGTAAAAAAATTAGTATTTTTAGGATCTTCGTGTATTTATCCAAAGCTTGCTCCCCAGCCGATGAAAGAAGAATATCTCATGACAGGAGAGCTTGAACCTACAAATTCACCTTATGCTGTAGCAAAAATTGCTGGTATAGAAATGTGCTGGTCATACAACAGGCAGTACAGAACAAAATTTATACCGATTATGCCTACAAATCTTTACGGTCCGAATGATAATTTTAACCTTGAAACATCGCATGTAATGCCGGCTCTTATCAGAAAATTCCATGAAGCAAAAACAAATAAAGATAAAAAAGTCATAATGTGGGGTACTGGAAGTCCAAAAAGAGAGTTCCTTCATGTAGATGATCTTGCAGATGCAAGTATTTTTATAATGAATAAAGACTTTTATGATACAGTTTCTGTTCTTCCAGACACTCAAAAGCCTCTTTTCAATATAGGAACAGGAAAAGAGATAACAATAAGAGAACTTGCAGAGATGATAAAAGATATAACAGGTTTTAAGGGAGAAATTGTAAATGATGAAACAAAACCTGATGGGACTCCCAGAAAACTACTTGATGTTTCACGCATGGAAACACTTGGATGGAAGGCTTCTGTTTCATTAAGAGAGGGTATTGAGTCTTCATATAAGTGGTTTCTTGAGAAGTATTAAAAAAATAATTGGCCGCGAATGACATTAATGGGCTTTTGCCAAAAGTCTATTTTAAAACGATGCCTGAATGGATCGAAACCTTAAATTTTAGAAAATTTGGTTTGAAGCATTGCCTAATCTTGTAAATCAGGTATAAAAATTTTATTTATAATTTAACTGAGCTTTTCATATTTTTGCCTGAATTGAGAAGAAAAGAGTATAAGTTCCAATGAATTTTTCCTCAGAAGAAATATCTTTTTTATCTGGTTTTTTATCATCAAAGGTTAATGGTTTTGAATTTGATGCAAATAAATTTAATTTGCAAAATGCTGAAAAAATACTTGAAACTGCCGAAGAGCAAAAAATTTTTCCAATTTATGGAAATGAGCTTTTAAGCATTTTTGAAAAAAACAGTAATGGATTTGATAAAAATTACTGGCTTGAGAGGCTTAGCAAACATGAAAAAAGAGCTTTTAATCTTACAATAAGACTTCTTAAAATTTTAAATTTTTTAAAAGAAGAGCAGATTTTTGGCATTCCTGTAAAAGGACCTTTGCTTGCAGAGTTTTTGTATAATGATATTTCATCAAGAGCTTTTGCAGATTTAGATATTTTTATTTTTCAAAAAGATCTTTATAAAGCAGTAAAAATTCTTGAAAAACAAGGCTATAAACCAGAGCTTGATCTTGATGAAAAAAAAACAATGATATTTTCCCGCCATGAATATGATTTCAAGCTCTATGATAAATCTAGCCATACTATTGTAGAACTTCACTGGGAACTTTCAGGAAGATATACAAAATCCCCCATTACACTTGATAATTATTTTAGAACCTTATGCGATTTTAATATTTTAAATAAAAAAGTTCAGAAATTAAGTAATGAAACAGAATTTATTTATCTTTGCATTCATTCTGGGAAACATTGCTATGAAAAACTTGAAATGCTTTATTCCATTGCTGTTTATTTCAATAAAATCAAAGATTCTTTTGATTTGATTATAAATATGGCAGATGAAATGAAATGCAGAAAAATTGTTCTTTTTTCTGTTTATCTTTGCATTGATTTTTTTAATTTAAAAGTTGATGAAAATGTTTTAAATCAAATAAAGGCTTATAAAGATTTTGGAAAAATTAAAAATCAGGTTGCAAATTTTATTGAAAATAACGCAAATTTTTCCAAAACAAGATTTTCAAATCTTCATATAAAACTTCAGGAAAATATTTATTTAAAAATAATTTTAAGATTAAGACTGATCTTTACCCCTACATGCAGTGAGTGGGCAGTAGTAAAACTTCCTGCTAAATTAAGTTTTTTATATTATTTTATACGGCCTTTCAGGCTTGTATTTTTGTTTTTTAAGTAAAAAGGTTTAAAAAATGACTTTTACAAAATTTTTTGAAGTTTCAGGTATTACAATTCAGCTTAACAGTGAGCTTGAGATTAAAGAAAAAACTTTTGCAGATAAATTTAATCTCTTTCTTTCAGCAGATCAAAAACCAGGGAAAGACAATGTAGAATTAAATCATTATTTTAAAATTCCAGATTTTGATGTTAAAAATTTTGAAAAGGAAGTTTACAAAAAATCTCCCTGGGTAATTTATAAAAATTATGATCAGTGGGTTTATATTTTAGAAACTTCGCCTGATCCCAAAGAAAAAAAAATAAGGCAGATTATTTTTTTTAATCATGATCATACAAAGGCAGATATATTTAATGGCGATCTTGTAAAAAATGCATTTTTAAAAGGTGGAGCAGGAGCTCTTACTTTGTCCCCTACAGATCAGATTCTTCTTTCAAGGCTTCTTGCTGACAGAAACGGATGTTTTCTTCATTCAGACGGAATAAAAATAAATGGTCATGGATATCTTTTTGTCGGACATTCAGGTGCCGGGAAGTCCACAATTGCAACCCTTTTAAAGGATAAAGGCGAAATTTTGTGCGATGACAGAATGATTTTAAGAAAATGGGACACAGGATATAAAATACACGGAAACTGGAGCCATGGCACTCTGCCAATTGTGTCACCTTCATCAGCACCGGTTAAAGGCATATTTTTTCTTGAGCAGTCAAATGATAATAAAATTATTCCTTCACAATCTTCAATGGAAAACATAAAAAAAATTCTTGGATGTCTTATAAAACCTCTTGAATCAAAAGACTGGTGGAATAAAATATTTGATTTAACGGAAGATATTGTCCAAAATATTCCCTGCTACAGATTGCAGTTTGATAAAAGCGGTAAAATTTATAATGAATTAATGAAGATTTAATAAGGCTTTATATGTCTTACAATAAACAATATATTAACAGAATTTTATTCAATAATTCTAATTTCTTGAATAAAAAATCATCCATTCCACAAAAAATTGATATTGAGCTTACAGAACGGTGCAATAATAATTGTATTCACTGCTATATAAACCAGCCTGAAAATGATGAAGAGCTTAAAAAAAAAGAACTTTCAACCCAAAGACTTAAAGAAATAATAAAAGAAATTGCTGATCTTGGATGTCTTTCAATCAGGTTTACAGGCGGTGAACCTCTTTTAAGAAAAGATTTTAAGGAACTTTACCTTTTTACAAGAAGACAAGGCCTTAAAGTTGTTTTGTTTACAAATGCAACCCTTATAGATGAAGAACTTGTAAGCCTTTTTGTAAAATACCCTCCAGGAGATAAAATTGAAATAACCCTTTATGGAACAGATGAAAAGTCCTATCAAAAAGCCGCCGGTGTAAAAGGAAATTTTAAAAAAGCAATAAATGGAATAAATCTTTTAGAAAAAAACAATATTTCTTTTATTGTAAAAGGTATTTATTTTTCAGGAAGAGAAAAGCAGGCACAGTCATTGATTAACTATTCCAGGCATATTCCTTATATGGATGATATGCCTTCTTTTTCCATGAATTTTGATTTAAGAGCCAGAAGAGATTCTAAAGAAAAAAATGAAATAATAAAATCACTTAGGGTTTCCCCAGAAGAAACAATAAAATTTATTTCCATGGGAAAAGAAGAATATATTAAAGGCACTAAAGAATTTGCAAAGAAATTTATGAGGCCTGCCGGAGACAGTATTTTTAACTGTGGCTGCGGAAAAGGCGGTGCTGTTGATGCATACGGCAAATTTCAGCCCTGTCTTCTGCTTCGTCATCCGGATGCTTTATATGACCTGGAAAATGGAAGCATAAAAGATGCTTTAAATGTTTTTTTTGTTGAACTTAGAAAACAAAAATCAAAAAATTTGGATTATTTGAATAAATGTGCCAAATGTTTTTTAAGTGGTTTTTGTGAAAATTGTCCGGCCAAGTCATGGATGGAACATGGAGTTCTTGATTCTCCGGTTGATTATTATTGTGAAATTGCCCATGCAAAGGCACGTTTTTTGGGTCTTTTAAATGAAAATGAATTTGGCTGGGAAGTAAAGGACTTTGAAAAGCGAATTGCAAAATTTTGTGAATAAACTGCATCAAGCTTAGCTGATAGATTTTTTTGTATATTCAGCAAATTTTAAAACCCCACAATTCGGATTTTAGTAAATGGAAGGTAAAAAATGGAAAACAAAATAAATGCTCAATCTGTATATCTTCCTTCAGAAGATGTTGTTTCAAGGCAGATTGAAGATGAGTTTCTTCTTGTGCCAATTGCCTCTGGAATTGGAAGTATGGAAGATGAGCTTTATACTCTTAATGAAACAGGAAGAATAATCTGGGAAAGAATGAGGCCTGGTTTAAGCGTTGAAAATCTGGCAGATGAACTTTCAAGGGAATATGATGCTTCAAGGGAAGTAATTTTTGAAGATATCTGCGGAATTTTAAATGAGCTTTTAAAACTTAAAATGGTTGAAAAGGTTGAATAGAAATAAAAGCTCTGTTTTATTGTCAGGGGAAAATTTTGCAGAAATAATGGAGTCTGTTTTAAAAAAAAATGCAGATTTTAAATTTACTGCAAAAGGATACAGCATGTCCCCTTTTATAAAAGATCTGGATATTTTGATTATATCTCCCTTAAAAAAAAATCCTGGTTTTGGTGATGTTGCAGCTGTAAAAAATAAAGTAAATGGATTTATTATTGTTCATAGAATTATTTTTAAATATAAAAACAAGTTTTTGCTAAAAGGTGATAACTTGAAAAGCTGCGACGGATTTTATTATAGAGAAGAGATTTTGGGGATTGTTTCAAGTGTTTTTAGAAATAATAAAAAAATATGGTTTGGTAAAAAAATTATTGGCTTTCTTTCTCTGGTTAAAATTTTAAATTTTGTAATTTTGCCTTGTTTGAGATTTGTTAAGCAAAATTTTTTGTATTTAAAAAAAGTTTTAAAAAAGTAATTAATATGTCTGAATATATAAAAAAAAATTTAAGGCTTCCTGAATTTGATTTATGGGAGAAAAAAAAGAGCAATAATTCACTTTTTTCATTTACTCTTGAGCTTACTGCCAGATGCAATAATAATTGCAGACATTGTTATATAAATTTACCTTCCAATGACAAAGATGCAATGCAAAAAGAGCTTGGTTTTGATGAAATTAAAAAAATTGCTGATGAAGCTGTTGAACTTGGAGCCCTATGGTGTCTTATAACCGGCGGAGAGCCTCTTTTGCGTGAAGATTTTGAAGAAATTTATATTTATCTCAAAAGAAAAGGCCTTTTTGTAAGCGTTTTTACAAACGGAGTTTTAATAAATGAAAACCATATAAAATTGTTTAAAAAATATCCGCCCAGAGATTTGGAAATTACTGTTTATGGTATAACTAAAAATATTTATGGAAAAGTTACACAAAAGCCTCAAAATTTTGAGCCTTTTATGGAAAATATAAAACTTTTAATTGAAAATAATATTAAGGTAAGTTTAAAAAATGTTGTAATAAAATCCAATCTGAGTGAATTTGATGAAATTTCAAAATTTTGCAGGAAATATTCTGTTTCTCCCTACAGGTTTGATCCTCTTATTCATCTCCGACTTGATCGCAGCGAAAAAAGAAATGATGAGATAAAAAAAGAAAGGCTTTTGCCTGAAGAAATTGCAGAATTAGAAAAATCTGATTATAAAAGATTTTCTTCAATGCAAAGAAATTGCGAAATTCTTATCCTAAATAAGGAACTTAAAGAAAATAACTATCTTTTTTCATGTGGTGCCGGCCTTTCAGAATTTGTTGTCAGTTATAACGGATATTTTAGATTGTGTTCATCCCTTTGCCATCCAGATTGTATTTATGATTTGAAAAAAGGCTCAATCAAAGACGCAAGACAAAATTTTGTGCCTAAAATAAGAGCCATAAAGAGTTTTAATAAAGAATTTTTAAGTAATTGTTCAAAATGTAAAATAATAAATCTCTGTCTTTGGTGTCCTGCCCATGCATATTTGGAAACAGGACATCTTGATTCATATGTTGAATATTTTTGTGAAGTTGCAAAGGCCAGGGAAAATATAATAAAATGTTGACATTTCGTGAAGCTTTGATTTATATATTTATCTTATAATTTTACAAGAATTTTTTTGGAGGATGTATGAAAAAGGAATGGAAAAAACCTGAGTTGAAAATTTTTGTGCGAGGTACTTCAGAAGAAACAGTTTTATGGGCCTGCAAAACACCTTCTTATCTTGGAACAGAATATGGTCCGGGAACAACAGATTGCACTGTATTTGAACAAGGTTATGCATGCAGCGGTAACCAGCAAAGTTAATAAAAAAGAATTAATCTTGATTAATTTATAAAATCTCTTATATATTCTCATATACATTTAAGTATGGAGTGTATTTAGAGATGGGAAAAAAATATAAGGTTTGGAAAAAGCCAGAGTTAAAAGTTTTTACAAAAGGTAAAGCAGAAGAACAGGTACTTGGAGTATGTAAACAGCATGGTTCATGGTTTAACGGAGGCCCTGTTTCTCTTGTGGGTTGTGGAAGTCATACCGGCTATTTTTGCCAATACAACAATGTTTCATAATTTTATTTTTTAAAATTTAAGTTTTTTTATGGGTTATCTGGAAATAAGTCTTGCCTTCCTTTACAAAAACATCTGAAAAATTAAAATATGCATTAAAAATAGATAAAGCTGTTTTATTTGTCTTAAAGGCATCTCCAAAGACAGCTTTTTTTTCTTTTTTTATTGTAATTGTTCAGGGACTTCTTCCGGTTGCAGGTCTTTATCTTATAAAATTGATTATTGACTGTGTATCAGATGGTGTTTCCAAAGGAAATTTTGCTGATTTTAAACAAATTTTAATTTTAATTTCACTTGCAGCACTTGTTGAGCTTTTATCAGTGCTTTGTCAGCAGCTTTCTTCAATAACACTAAATTATCTGTCAATTTCTGTTTCAGATTATGTATACAAAGTTTTACATGAAAAATCAGTTTCTGCAGATCTTGAGTATTATGAAAATTCTAAATATTTTGATACCCTTCACAGGGCTCAGCAGGAAGGTCCTTACAGGCCCGTAAAAATAGTAAACGGACTTAGCCGGCTTTTTCAAAGTACAATTTCTCTTGCAGGTATTACAGTTCTGCTTTTTTCATTTCACTGGTCTGCGTCTTTTATACTCATGGCTGCTGTAATTCCTGGAATTATTGTCAAAATAAAATTTGCAGGAATTAAATTCAATTGGGCAAGAAGCAGAACACAAAATGAAAGAGAAGCATCCTATTTAAACTGGCTTATAACAGGTTATTATTCAGTAAAAGAAATCAGGCTTTTTAATACAGGTAAATTTTTTATTGATAAATTTGCAGGGATCAGAAAAAAATTAAAACTTGAAGAAATAAATATTTCAAAAAAAAGAGCTTTTTTTGAGTTTATATCCCAGTTTTTTTCAGTAGCAGCTGTTTTTGGAGCACTTTTTTTTATTGCTTGCAATGCTTTGAAAGGACTTATTTCTGTTGGTTCTATGGTTATGTATTATCAGGGTTTTCAAAAAGGGCTTGTTTTTTTCAAAAATTTTCTTGGTTCCCTTGCAGAGCTTTATGAAGATAACCTGTTTATAGCAAATTTTTATGAGTTCCTTGATGTAAAAAATAAAATAAAAAACCCTGAAAATCCAATCCCATTTCCAAAAAAAATTATATCAGGCATAGAGTTTAAAAATGTAAGCTTTAAATATCCTGGAACAAAAAAATATGTATTAAAAAATCTTTCCTTTAAAATCAAGCCTGGTCAGACTGCTGCAATTGCCGGAGAAAACGGTGCAGGAAAATCAACTCTTGTAAAACTTTTATGCCGTTTTTACGACCCTGATGAAGGCAGGATTTTAATTGATGGGAAATCTTTGACTGAATTTGATATTGAGGACTTGAGAAAAAATACAAGCGTTCTTTTTCAGGATTTTGTTCAATATCATTTTGATGTTAAAACAAATATCTGGATGGGCGATACAAGTTTATCAATAAATTCATACAAAATAAGGTCAGCTGCAAAAAAGGCAGGCATAGACTCAGTTATAGAAGAGTTCCCTGATGGTTATGAAACAATTTTAGGCAAGCTTTTTAAAAACGGTGAGGAATTAAGCAAAGGTCAATGGCAGAAAATAGCACTTGCCAGGGCATTTTTAAAACAAAGTTCAATTGTCATTCTTGATGAACCATCAAGTTCCCTTGATCCAGAAAGTGAATTTGAAATTTTTACAGGAATAAAAGAACTTCTCAAAGAGCGAATTTCACTAATAATAAGCCATAGATTTTCAACTATCAAATCATCAGATACTGTTATTGTTTTAAGCAAAGGTCAATTAAAAGGGCAGGGCAATCATTTTGAACTTATTGAAAATAATTTTCTTTATAAGTCATGGTATGAAAAGCAGTCTTTTGTTGAAAAAAAACATTGATTTTATAATTAATGAATTATAAAAGTACGCTATATAAAATATAAAAATATTGTTTAGGATAATTTATATTAAGCTTAAAAGGTTTGGAGTTAATTTTTTTTAAGGGTTTTTTATGCTTCGTGAAAAAGCTTTGATTATTAACAGGCTTCATAAGATATTGGATGCTTTTTTGACAATTACTGCTTTTATAATTGCTTATACAAGCAAAAAAGGACTTACATCTGTCTTTGGAGGATTGTCAGATGGAGAAAATTACAGCCTTGTACTTTTTATAATTTTGGTTGTATGGTATTTTGTTTTTGAGTTTTACGATAATTATTCTTCATTCAGGCAAAAAAGCCTTATTAAAATATTCTTTGATTTGTACAAATCAATTATTTGTTCTCTCATGATTCTTACTGTTATTTTATATTTTTTTAAGCTCACACATATAAGCAGGGGGCTGATTTTATTATTTGTTTTTGCAGATATTGTTATTTTGTCTTTGTCCAAATTTTTTATTTATAAAATTTTGGGAAGAATAAGAAAAAAAGGATTTAATTTTAGAAATATTCTTGTTGTCGGAAGCAGGACAAGAGCTAGAAATTTTATTGAATCTGTTATAAAAAATAAAAATTCAGGATACAAAATTGTCGGGTGTCTTGAAACAGAATCCGGCCTGAATGGCCAGTCTGTTTACGCTGATATAAAGATAACAGGCATTATAAGTGATTTAAGAACAATTCTTGAAGAACAAATAATAGATGAGCTTGTTTTTGCAATGCCCCTAAAGAAAATTGAAAATGCAGATAAATATTTAGCCATAGCAGAAGATATGGGAGTTAAATGCCGGATTATTCCGGATTGGCAGCTTCATTACCTTATGTTTAAGCCTGATGTTGCTACAATAAGATTTGAGTCTTTTTTGGGGACTCCGACAATGGCACTTCATATGATAACAAATAATGACAGGCTTCTTATTTATAAGACAATAGGTGATTATTTGTTTTGTTTTTTTGCATTTGTTGTGTTTTTTCCATTGATTTTAATTATAGCTTTTCTAATTAAGATTAGCTCAAAGGGTCCTGTCTTTTATAAGCAAAAAAGACTTGGACTGAATGGACGAATTTTTGATGTTTACAAATTCAGGACAATGGTAAACGATGCTGATAAACATATAGAAGAATTAAAAATTTTAAATGAAGCTGATGGGCCGGCATTTAAAATAAAAAAAGATCCAAGAGTTATTCCCTGGATCGGGACTTTTTTAAGAAAAACAAGTCTTGATGAGCTTCCCCAGATTATTAATGTTTTAAAGGGTGAAATGAGTCTTGTAGGGCCAAGGCCGCCTCTTCCTTCAGAGGTAAAAGAATATGAAATCTGGCAGAGAAGAAGACTTTCAATGAAACCTGGCCTTACCTGTATATGGCAGATTTCTCCAGGGAGAAATGATATAAGATTTGAAGAATGGATGAAAATGGACCTTTATTATATTGATAACTGGTCTTTATGGCTTGATGTTAAGCTGATAGTAAGTACTGTGAGATCAGTTCTTACAGGAGCAGGAAGATAAAAAGGAGGAAATATGAAAAAAATTACTTTTACGATTTTATTTTTGGCTTGTTTTTTATGGCTTGGGAATGCTTTTGGAAATGAGTGGAAGCAAAATTTTTTCAATACAGCATTAAGTTTTAATTATGACATGGCAGTTGAGAATGCAATTGAGTCTGGTATTTCAATTGAGGAAATTGTGGTTTTGTCTTCAGAGCTTGGATATGACAATCTTTATGCGGCAGGTAAAATTTGTGTTTTGTCTGATGAAATGGCAAAGAATGGCAAATTCGGGCAGAATTTAAATGATGTTGAAGACCAGATCATCAGAGGAGGAATTGATCCTGCAACTGCTGCAAAGGCAAAAACTATGACAAGTTCTGATTTAAATTCTCTTGTTAATTCAGGAAGTATTAGTATCCCTGGAAATGTAGAACTTACAATGAATTATGAACGCTATTACGGAGCACCTGAGGAAGAAATCAACGACGGCCGTGAAAGGGTTTTTAAAGATAATCAGGAAGATCAGGGTCTTGGGTTTGGAGATGATCCGGGATTAGGTGGCGGACGTCTTGTAATGAATCAGTTTAATTTTAGTTTTGGCGACAATATTACCCAGTTTATTTCACCTTCAGCACCATAAGGTTGTTATTATGTTATTTAAAAAAAGTTTATTTTTTTTAATTGTTTTTTTTGCAGCTTGGTCAATATCAGCAGCACAGGAAATATCAGGGGATGTGTTTGGGAAGCAGAAGCGTCATTATCATCCCGGAGCAGCTCTTGGGTTTGAGTATACTGATAACCTTTATAATACCAAGTCAGATAAAGAATCAGATTTTACAACAGTTTTTTCTCCTTCAATTGCTTTTTCAGCTCCAGGAAGCAGGGATGTTGAGCTTATTTTAAATTCTGAAACCGGAGCTCCAGGAGGCCTTGCTCTTTCAAGGGATACTCTTGAATCAACTGACAAGTATCTTGCCTATCTTATCTATAATCCAAAGGCTGAATGGTATGCTGAAAACAGCAGAGAAAATATGGTTTCCCATAATGCAAAAGCAGCGGGACAATTAAATTTTTCAGGTGGGCTTCTTATAGATATGGCAGTAAAATATGCTACTGCAAGTGAAAAAAGAGGTGAAGTCGGAAAAAGAGAAACTGATGAGTATGAAGATATCTTATACAATCTTATTATCAGATATGATGTTTCTCCAAAATTATTTTTTGAAGGAAGTTTTTCAGGATATAAAATTGACTATGATCTTTCAGAATCACAGTTTAGAAACAGGGATGACCTTTCCTGGTCTTTGTCTGCTGGATACAGAATAAGTCCTAAAACTTCATTTTCCCTCGAATATCAAAGGGCAGATGTAGATTATGACAAACCTTATTCTCCAACAAGCACGGCAAATTACTACCATGACAACACTGAAGAAATTTATTCTGCAAATGTTTCATGGGACATAACTGCCAAATCAAAGGGTAAATTTAAAATAGGCAGTTCTGAAAAGGAGCTTGATTCAGGTGAAAGCTCAGATGATTTATTTATGGAATTAAATTTAAATCATAGCTTTACAACAAGAACAAGTGTCCAGTTTGCTGCTGCAAGAAGATTTTATGAAACAAATTTTGGATATGCTGATTTTTATGTTTCTGATAGAATAAGTATATTTTATAACCAGGAGCTAAGTTCTAGAATAAATGGTAAAATTAATTTTTATTTTACTAAAGATGATTATTCAGGGGTTGATTTGAAAAATAAAATTTACGAGATAGGGCCTTCTTTAGAATATAACTTAAATGATTGGTTTTCTGCTGAAACAGGCTATCTGTTTGAAACAAGAGACTCTAATTATAGTGTGCTCGAATATGACACCAACAGGTTTTACCTAAGTTTTAATGCTGAATTTTAGAAGTTCAGGCCTGGATTTTAATTAATACTTGCTTGCCAATACTTAAAAAATGTTTTGGCAGGCTTTTGTTTTTTGAGGAATTCAATGAATTTAAAGTTTTGTTTTTTTAAAGTTTTATTTCTTTTTTTTATATTGTTTTCAAATCTTTATGCTGAAGAAGGAAATAATTATATTGTAGGCCCTGGAGACACCTTAGATATAAAAGTTTATGATCATCCAGACCTTTCTCTTAAGATAAGCGTTTCAGGAAACGGTTATCTTCGTTTCCCTCTTATAGGCGAGTTTCTTGTTGCCGGAAAGACGCCTTCACAGATATCAGATGAAATTGAAATTAAATTATCTGATGGATATCTAGTAAATCCTCAGGTTTCAGTTTTTATATCTGAAAACAGAAGCCAGAAGGCAACAATACTTGGAGAGGTTGAAAAGCCAGGCCTTTATGAATTAACAGGAAAAACTACTTTGCTTGAGTTTATTTCAACGGCAGAAGGACTTACTCCTGAGGCAGGAAGATTCATATATATTACAAGAACATTTGAAGGAGAAGGTTTAGAAGGCCAAAGAGATGTTATAAAAATAGACCTTAAAGCACTTGTTGAAGACGGTGATACTTCCCAGAATATTTTTCTAAGCAATGGAGACAGTATTTTTGTCCCTGAAATGAAAAAAATTTATGTGACCGGAGAAATAAAAAAGCCAGCCGCATACAGGTTTGAAGAAAACCTTTCCGTTATTAAAGCCATTACAAATGCAGGTGGTCTTACAGATAAGGCTGCACCTAAAAATGTGAGAATTATAAGAACTGTAAATGGTGAGAAAAAGATTGTCGAAAAAGTCTCAATGGACGAAAAAGTTCTTCCAGATGATGTTATAGTTGTCCCTGAGAGTTTTTTTTAGCCTTAAATTTCAAATGTGTCAGAGAAGAAAGTTTTAAATATGGAAGTAAAAGAAAAAGAAATTCATCTTAAAGATTATTTTCATGTAATAAAAAAAAGGAAAAAAATAGCTGCTGTTTTTTTCTTTATTACTTTTATAACTGTTATTATGGGAACAATCAGTTCAAAGCCTTTATACAACTCTTTTGTAAAGCTTAAGGTTGAAAAAAACAGTGCAAATCCCCTTAGGGGAGATTTCGGATATATGGGGTATGATCCTGAATTTTTGCAGACACAGACTGAAATTATAAACTCTAAATCAGTAGCTGAAAAAGTTGTTAAATCCCTTGATCTGGTAAATAAATATCCGGTTTTTTTCCCTGAAAAAAAAGATAATTCTTCCCTTACAAAATATATAAAAGATTATATAAAATCTCTTATTAAATCTATTGTTAAAAAAAATGATAAGCCAGAAAAAGAAGAAATAAAAGTTAACAACCTTGAGGAAGTTTACTTTGCTGATGATAATTCACCTGAAGCTCAAATGGCAGATATTGTAAGAGCTGGAATCAAGGTTAGTCCCATGCAGCAGAGTAAGATAATAAATGTTTCCTATACTTCAGGAAATCCTGTGTTTTCTGCTTTAGTTGTAAATTCAATAGCAAAAGCCTATATTGAGAGAATTCTTGAAATGAGAATGGAAAATATTGGTTATACTCTTGAATGGATGAAAAAAAAAGCTTCAGAGGAAAGGGTAAAGCTTGAATCTTCTGAAATAAAACTTCAGCAATATCTAAACAAGAAGGACATTGTTACAATTGAAGACAGAATTGCTATTATCCCTCAAAAACTTGCACAGATAAGCACTGAACTTACCAAAGCAGAATATGAAAGACAAAGGCTTGAAGAAATAATCAGGATGATTGAAAAAACAAGGACGGGCAATCTTGGTTCTGTCCCTGTAATTGCAACAAACAATAATTTTCAGGAAATAAGGAAAAAAATTTTTTACAAGGAGCAGGAACTTTTAGAGCTTGGTCAAAAATATGGAGAAAAGCATCCTGTAATAATAAGGCTTAAAAAAGAAATTGAATCACTTGAGCAAAATAAAAAAAACGAAATGGATAGTATTATCCAGGAAGCAAAAAATGACTATTCACTGGCACTTTCAAATGAGCTGAATTTAAATGAGCAGCTTAAAACAACAAAAAATGAGGCTGCAAGGCTTAATGAAGAATTTGTTCAGTATAAAATTCTTCAAAGGGAAGTTGAAACAAATAAGCAGCTTTATCAGGCATTGGTCACAAGAATAAAGGAACAAACTATAACTAAACAAACAAGAAATGTTGATGTATGGGTTATAGAAAAAGGAAAGGTTTCTTCTTTTCCATTTAACCAGAATATGAAACGCAATATTTTGCTTGGATTGGTACTTGGATTGTTTGGTGGTATAGGTCTTGCTTTTTTTCTTGAATACTTGGACAACAGGATTTCTACTGCTGAAGATGCTGAAGAAAAAACAGGACTTCCTGTTCTTGGAAGTATTGGTCTTATTCCAGGAGATGAATCAGAAAGACAAAATATAATTGTAACTCATCCAAGGTCTGCACATTCTGAAGCCTACAAAAGCATAAGGGCATCTCTTTTTCTTGCAACGTCATCAGGGCTTCCTTTTTCTCTTGTCATAACAAGTAACTTGCCTGGAGAAGGCAAAACACTTACAAGTGTTAATATTGCAATTTCAATGGCTATTGCAGGGAAAAAGGTTCTTCTTGTTGATGCAGACATGAGAAAACCAAAAATTCATAGTATTTTTAATCTTGAAAATGAAAAAGGTTTTTCCGGTATTTTATCTGGCGAGGATTTTAAAAAAGGATTTGTTTTAAAATCTGAAATTAATAATCTTTTTATTCTTTGTTCAGGGAAAAAACCTGTCAATCCTTCTGAACTTTTATCTTCAGATATTATGGAAAAAATTTTGAATGCTTTTGCTAAAAATTTTGACATGGTTATTTTTGATACTCCGCCTGCAGGAATCGTTTCAGATGCTGTTGTTCTTGGTCATTGGGCTGAAAAAATAATATTGGTCACAAAGTCCGGTCAAACAAAATATGAAGATGTTCATTCATGCCTGAAAAAATTATCAGGGATTGAAAATAAAGTAATTGGACAGATAGTCAATGCAGTTGATATGAAAAAGCAGGGATATCACGAAAATTATTATTATTCAGAATATTATCAATGATAGATATACATTCTCATATACTTTATTCAATTGACGATGGAGCTTCAAACGAAGAAGTCTCACTTAAAATGGCAAAAATTGCAGTAGAAGACGGGATAACTGAGATTATTGCCACTCCTCATATAACTGAATTTTCAGACTGGAATAAAATTTTTTTAACACGAAATATTCTTCAGGATAAAATTTATAAAACTGGATTAAATCTTAGACTTTATCTGGGCGGAGAAGTTCCATTTGGTATGCTTTCTGAAGGATATCAGCCTGTAACGCTTGCAAATTCTGAATTTATTCTTGTTGAATTTATGCATGGTGGAATTAAAGTTCCAGACAATGCACAAGATATTTTCAGGCGGTTTTTGAAAAAAGGTTATAAAATTATAATAGCTCATCCTGAAAGAAATTTCTTTTTTTTAAAAAATAAAGAACGGCTTAAAGATTTGATTTTGCCAGGAGTTTTTCTTCAGGCAACAGCTATGAGTTTTAAAGGAAGTTTTGGAAAAAGTATTCAGCTTTTTAGTGCTGATCTTTTAAAAAATGAAATGATAGATTTTATTGCAACAGATGCCCACGATAATGTTTATAGAATTCCTCAAATGAGTTTTCTTTTAAAATCCGGCAAAAATAAAAAATATTATAAGTTGCTGGATAAAATACTAAATGAAAATCCGGAGATAATATTTTCAAATGGAAAATAAATTAAACTTAGCCTGGTTTTTTTATCTTGTTTCAATTTTTTTTGCACCCTTGGCCTTTGGAGCAACAGAAGAATGGTCTTTGTTTACAGTACTTGTTTTGATTTCAATATCATTTTTGTTTTTTCAGTTTTATGCTCTTAAAAATAAAGACAGAATCTATAAGGTCCCTGGTACAATTTTTTTTGCAGCAGGCTTTTTTTATATAATTTTGCAGATAATTCCTCTTCCTTTTTTTGCTGTTGAAATTTTGTCTCCCAAAGCCTTTGAAATCAGGAACAATATTTATGATTCTGCTTTTAATGGCTTTTATTCAATTTCACTAAACATTAACGGAGGCCTTAAAACATTAACTCTTATAGTTTTGTTTTATCTTGTATATTACATGACAATTCAGCTTATGGCTGATTATAAAATACTTAAAAAAACTCTTTTTTATCTTGCCTTTTTTGCAGGAATTCTTGCTGTGTCGACAATTTTGCAGTCAATTTTAACAAACGACATGGCATTATGGATTAGGTACGTTCCTTTGAATTCAATGGTTTTTGGCCCATACGTAAATCATAATCATTATGCGGGCCTTATGGAAATGCTTTTGCCTCTTGTTTTTGTTCTTTATCTTGTTTACAGGCCGTCTTTTATAGATAAATCATTAAGAGAAAAAATTCTTGGTTTTTTTCAAAGAGAATCAGCATACATTTATATTGTTTTTGGTTTTTTTGCTGTTGTTGTAATTTTGTCAGTATTTATGAGTCTTTCAAGGTCTGGTATTTTTTCAATGTGTGTTTCACTTGCTGTTTTGTTTATTTTTTTAAGATCAGCTAGAAAAAATAACAGCACAGGTTATTCAATTTTGTTTTTTACAATTTTTGCTGCAGCAGCCATATGGTGGTATGGGTGGGGCAATATTGACAAAAGGTTTGGACAAACATTGGTCCAGATTGAAAATGGCCAGCTGAGCAGGCTGAATTTCTGGATGGATACAATTGAAATTATAAAGAATTTTTGGCTTACAGGAACAGGTGCAGGAAGTTTTGAGCAAATTTATCCCTATTATAAATCCTATATTTCTGAAAGAATTATTGGCCATGCTCACAATGATTATCTAGAGCTTATTTCAGATTTTGGGCTTATAGGCCTTTTTATTTGTGCCGGATTTTTTATTTTAATAATATCTAAATCCTTTAAGAATTTGAAAAAAAGAAAAGAAAAATTTGCTGTTATTGGAACTTTTGCAGCTTTTTCCTCTATTTGTGCAATAGGAGTTCACAGCATTACAGATTTTAATTTGCAGATTCCAGCAAACGCAATGATCTTTTTTTTGGTATGTGCTCTAATGATTTCTTTTTCACACACAAGATTCAGACAAAATCTTGAGCCAAGTTATCTTCAAAAAGATAAAGCCAATGCTTGTTTAAACCATTTGATTGTTTTTGTTTTGATTTTTTTCCCTCTTGGTTATTACTCATGTAAAACAATGCTTGCACGTATTAATTCATTTGATTTTCCAGTTGAAAAAGTAACCCCCCTTTCAAATTGGGAAGATATTGAAAAATACACAAAAGCAGCTCAAAAAGCAGCTTTTTACAATCCTTTTGATGCTGAATTTGCAGCAGCAGCCGGAGATTCATTTTTTTTTAAAAAAGATTTGAAAAAAAGTCTTTCAATGTATGAAAAATCCCTTGAATTAAGACCAGTTTCAGGGGAAATTCTTCAAAAATACGGAATTGCACTTTATTATTTCGGAGAAGAACATAGAGGTGAAAAATATCTTAGGCTTGGAAGTTCTTTTAATAAAAAAGATTATTCACTTTATTTAAGACTTGCAGCTTTTTATTTTGATTTTGGACAAACTCAAAAGGGAATAGAAACCGTAAAAACTGGGATTAGTGTTGACCCTTTAAAAACAGGAGATTTATTGGCTCTGATGTGGTCTGCAAATCTTAATTTTACTCAAATGGAAAAAGCACTTCCTCCAATATCTGAAGCCTATTACAGGTATTCATCCTTTATTTCAGCCCTTGATTATAAAGGAGTTGCTGACTATAATTCAAAAATTCTTGAAAAAGCTCTTTTTTTTGCAGAAAATGAAAAAAAGCCATCAACTGGAATTTATTCAAGGCTGGCAGTTTTTTATTTAAGAACTAAAAATCCAGACAAGGCTTTTGAAGTAATCAGTGCGGGTTTAAAAAAATATCCAGAGGACAGCATTATTCTTTATTATGCTGGATTGGTATATGAAAATTTAAGCCTTTATAATAAAGCAGAACAATACTATACCCAAGCTGTTACAATAGATCCAGACATGAAATCTGCAAGAAAAAGGCTTGAAACTTTAAGGAATAAAAAAGATTTTTATTAAAATTTTGTTTAAGACCTGTTTTGATTTGTTTGGGCTTAATTTAAATTTTACAAAAAACTATAATTTAAAGGTATAAAATGAAGCATTTGGTTTATATTCATATTATTGTTATCGGCTTTTCTGCTTTGACTGCGTATTTCCTTTTTTATAATAAAAATGGAATTCAAAATCCGTTTATTGAGATTAATAAAAAAAATATTTCTAAAGAAGAATATGAAAAAGCTCTAAATAATAAGCCTTATTATTTAGACAATAACCAGTTTCTTGATCAGTTCATTGAAAAAGAAATTTTAATTCAGGAAGCCATAAAAAATAACTTGCACCAAAATGAAGATTTTAAAATAAAAATAAAATCTTTTTATGAAAAAAATCTTGTTCAGCTTTTAATGGAAAAAAAATTTGAAGAGTTTAGTAATTTAGAAGCTAGTGAAGATTTAATCAGCAAGTATAAAAAATTTTTGAGTTTTAAAATCAAAAATTGCAGTTTGGAAGAAAAAGATAATGAAAAATTTGTAGATTTTAAGTTTGTACCAAATAAAGTAAAATATGAGTTTATTTTTAATGAAGCTAGAGAAGTCAGGTTTACAGATGAAAATTTAAATAAAAAAATTTATACTTTGAGCGAAATGCCAATAATAAAAGAAGATGTTTTGTCTTCAAAAGAAATATTTGAAGATTTAGTATATATAAAAAGCACTTATTTATGGAATAATTGGTTAAACGAAATTAAAGCTCATGCTAAAATATCAATCTCAGAAAAGTTGAAAGAGAGTACTAAATGAATTCCAAAAAATATAAAAGAAGACAATATATTTTAAAAAATACTTCCCAGCCAAAGTATATATTCTCTTATTTTATTCTTTTTGCAACAGGACTTTTACTTTTTTCTCTTTTGTTTAGTTTTATGTCCATGGAAACAACTACAATAACTTATTACAATAATCAAATCAGCATAGGGAACACCCCTTATATGCTTATGAAAAAAATGCTTGGTTCTGGCTGGATAATTATAGTTTTGGGCGGTGGCTTGCTTTTTGTGATGTCTGTAATGATGACTCATAGAGTTGCAGGACCAGCCTATAGAATTGAAAAATCTTTGGAAAGAATGCTTGATGATGATTTTGGATTTAAAATTGTCTTAAGAAAAAATGATGAAATGAAGCCTGTGGCAAAAAAACTTGAGACCCTTTCATTTAAAATTAAATGGTATAGAGATGATATTTTAAAACATAAAAATGAATTTGATGAACTTATAGCCTCTTTAAATTTAAAAGAGGAAGACAAAAAAAAATTAAAAGAAAAAAATAATGAATTAGCCTTTTTTTTAAATCTGAATTGAGCTTGTTTTTAAGTTCCCGGTATATAGCAAGAAAATGTATTTTAAATTTAAATCTAAAATTCAATTTAGTGATTGGCCGAAAACTAGAATTTTTTGATCAGTTCAAGGAAGATGAGAAATTTAACCTTTAGGATACATTTAGTATTTTGAGGATTAAATTTTGAATCTGACGCTGAAATGGACAAAAAAGGCCGTTTTCGTTCAGCAACAATTTAGGTAAACGCGAATATGATATCTATGCCTGGGGGAAAATTTTTTAAGAAAAAATATTTAAAAGCCGGATCAATAAGTATTGTCCTATATTTTTTATTTTTTCCCACAGTCGAAATATTTGCATTGGATTTAAAAACTGCCTATTCAACCATTGTTTATGAAGATTTTGAGAGCATAAATAAATTTAATAAAAAATTGTTTATGGGCAGACTTAGATATTTTATGCCGGATAAATTTGAAACAACTGAAAATGAAGTTGCAACTAAAGTTGATTTGTTAGTCAACAGGGTCCAAAGTGTTTTGGAGATGTTTCCTAAAGATTTGAAATTTAGTATTTATGTTTTGAAAAATTCAGATGAGGTAAAAAAAACTTACTTAAATATCTATGGGAATCAAAAAGATTTTGTTGCATTTTATTCACCAAAAATGAATACAGTTTATTTGTCTCCAGACAAGCTTAATGTGAATATTCTTGCCCATGAAATAGGCCATGTTGTTGTTGAAAATTTTTTTGAAATTTCTCCTCCAGTTAAAATACATGAAATTCTTGCTCAGTTTTCAGAACGTCATCTAGGTAATTAATAATATATTGATTTAAGTGTGCTGGATTTTTGTATGATTTAATTGAGCCTGAAGGGCAAATATAGGCAATGATCAGCAATAAAAAACTGATTTTAATAAGATGTCTTAAAATCAGTTTTTTTATTAAATGGTTGCTGAATAAAAAAGGTTTTTTTGTCCATGCATTTTTGTAGTTAAATATTTCATTTTCCTTAAACTGAATAAAAAATCCTTATTTTTGTCCAAGCACTAATTAACAAATTGGGATTTATAATTTTTTCTTTGTTTTATCTTTATTTTTTTCTATGGATTTTTCGAGGCCAACAGTTAATTTGTCTTTATTTTTTAAAAGGGTTTTTTCGCCAATACCTTTTACTTTGAGTAAGTCTTCAATCTTTTTAAAATTGCCGTTTTTATTTCTGTATTCAATTATTCTTTCTGCATATTTTTCGCCAATTCCAGTAAGCTGAGAAAGCTCTGCTTTTGTAGCTTTGTTTATGTTGATTTTTTGTGCACTAAACACTGACGGTGAAAAGATAAAGAAAATAATAGTAAATAGGATGATTGATTTTTTAAACATAGGTATTCTCCTGTAAAAAAAGATTGGATTTATATAAATGTAAAATTAAGATATTATTTTTTTAAAATAGAATATTTAAAAAATCAACTTATTATTTTTATAAATAAATATAAGATTAATATTATTTTTTTATTCAGGGTTTAACTGAGCTTTAAAAAATTTCGCTTACAGCAAGCATCCCCTCTAAAGTTAGGTATGGTTCAATGCTTTCAATTGATGTTGTTATTTTTTCCATAACTATTGAAAGGCCGCCTGTTGCAATAACTTTTGGGTTTCCTCCAGTTTCTTTTTTTATTCTTTCTACCATTCCGTCTACAAGAGCTGCATATCCGTACAAAATTCCGGATTTCATACTTGAAACAGTATCTTTTCCAATTGCATTTGGAGGCGGATCATAAAGTTCAACTCTTGGGAGCTTTGATGCTACATTATAAAGTGCATCTGCTGCAGTTCTGATTCCAGGTGAAATTGCCCCTCCAAGATATTCGCCTTTTGAGGAAATAACATCAAAAGTTGTCGCAGTTCCAAAATCAATTACTATCAATGAAGTTTTGTATTTTCTGTAAGCTGCTATTCCGTTTATTATCCGGTCTGCCCCGACTTCCATTGGATTTGTATATAAAACAGGCATAAGTTTGCTTACAGAGTTTGAGTTTATCCAATGTATGCTTGAATTGATAAGATAACTATGGCAAAAACCATTTATGATATGGTCTGTTTCTGGAACAACTGAAGATACTACAACTTTTGTTATGTCATTATTAGAAATGGAGCTTTCAGAAAAAAGACTTTTTACAATAACTGCAAACTCATCTTTTGTTCCTTGTTTTCTTGTGCTTACACGCCATTCCCTTAATATTTTTTTTTCTTTGAATATACCAATTACAGTGTTGGTATTTCCTACATCTACAGCAAGAAGCATTTGATCTCCGGTTTTATACGTTTTTTAAAGCATCAATTATTTTTAAGGCTGCTTTTGTTTCTTTAACATCATGCACCCTTACAATTTTTGCTCCGTTTAAAACACCTGCACAAACAGAAGCAACGCTTCCTGTTACCACATCTTTGTCATTTGGCAAATCATCTTTTTTAACAAGTTTTCGAATAAAGGTTTTTCTAGATGTCCCAATTAAAACCGGTAACTCAAGATTGCTTAAAATTTCAAGATTTTTTATTATTAAAAGATTGTGTTCAAGGGTTTTTCCAAAACCTATTCCGGGATCTAAAATAATATTTTCTTTTTTAATTCCTTTTTTTAATGAATATTGAATCCTTTCTTTAAAAAACTTTAAAAGTTCATCAAAAAGGTCAGTATACAACGGATTATTCTGCATATTTTCAGGCGTTCCAAGCATATGCATTAAAATAATTGGACAGTTTGATTGTGATGCAACATCTGCCATTTTTGGATCAAAAGTCATTGCAGATATGTCATTTATAATAGAGGCCCCTGCAAACAGTGCTTTTTTTGCAACAACTGCTTTGTTTGTGTCAATTGAAATAGGAATTTCTGTAATTTTTTTTAAATTTTCAATAACTGGAATAACACGGTCAAGCTCTTCCTCTAGAGAAACAGGTTTTGAAAACGGCCTGGTTGATTCACCGCCGACATCAAGAATGTCTGCTCCGTCATTGATGAGCTGTTTTGCATGAAGAAGAGCTTTTTCAAGAGTATTGTATTTCCCGCCGTCTGAAAAAGAATCAGGGGTAATATTTATTACCCCCATAACAAGAGTTTTTTTTGTTTTAAAGTTAATCATTAATTATTCAAGATCCTCATCAGGAGAGATGTCGTCTTCTTGGTTTTCAAACTTTTTTTCGTCTTCTTTTTTTGGTTTTTTTTCATTTATAACAGGCTCCTGATCGTCAAGAGATGGAACCTTTGAAGCAAATTTAAAGTCTGGTTTTTCACTTAAAATAAGTTCATCAAGCTCATTTCCCATTACAGTTTCTTTTTCAAGTAAAAGATCTGCAAGCTTGTGAAGAAGAGTCATGTTTTCTTTTAAAACTTCTTCAGCTTTTTTGTATGACTTGTTAATTATATTTGTAACAGCCTCATCAATTCGTCTTGCAGTATCTTCTGAATAATCCCTGGTATGAGCTATTTCTCTTCCAATAAAAACCTGGTCATCGTCCTTTGAGTATGAAAGAGGGCCAAGTTCACTCATTCCCCATGACCTTACCATTTTATGGGCAATGCTTGTCGCTTGCTTGATATCGTTTGAGGCTCCGGTGCTTATTCTTTTAAAAATCAAATCTTCAGCAATTCTTCCACCAAATGCAACAGAAAGTGAGCTTTCCAGTTGGTCTTTATATCTGAAATCACTTTCATCAGGAAGAAACCAGGTAACACCAGCAGCTCTTCCCCTTGGAATTATGGTTATTTTATTAACAGCATCTGTATAAGGGAGAAGTCTTGCAACAAGAGCATGGCCTCCTTCGTGGTAAGCGGTTACTTTTTTCTCATCTTCACTCATTACTTTAGATTTTCTTTCAAGGCCCATATAGACTTTATCCTTTGCATCTTCAAAGTCTTTCATGTCTATAAAGTCTTTGTCTCTTTTTGCTGCAATAAGAGCTGCCTCGTTCACAACATTTTCAAGGTCAGCACCTGAAAATCCGGGAGTTCCCTTTGCAAGTGCTCTTATATTTACACCCTCTGCAACCGGAGTTTTCTTAATATGAACCCTTAATATTTTTTCACGTCCTGCAACATCCGGAAGAGGAACTGTAACCTGTCTGTCAAATCTTCCTGGCCTTAAAAGAGCAGGGTCTAAGACGTCAGGTCTGTTTGTTGCTGCAATAAGAATAACACCTTCATTGGATTCAAATCCGTCCATTTCAACAAGAAGCTGGTTTAGTGTTTGTTCGCGTTCATCATGTCCGCCTCCAAGACCAGCACCTCTTTGTCTTCCCACAGCATCAATTTCATCAATAAATATAATGCAGGGGGCATTTTTTTTGCCCTGCATGAAAAGGTCTCTTACCCTTGATGCACCTACACCTACAAACATTTCAACAAAGTCTGAACCGCTTATGCTGAAAAAAGGAACTCCTGCTTCGCCTGCAACAGCTCTTGATAAAAGAGTTTTACCTGTTCCAGGAGATCCTGTTAAAAGAACTCCTTTTGGTATTCTTCCTCCAAGACGTGTGAACTTTTTAGGATCTCTTAAAAATTCAACAATTTCTGTAAGTTCTTCCTTTGCCTCATCAACTCCGGCAACATCTTCAAATGTAACTTTTCTGGTATTTTCAGTCATAAGCTTTGCTCGACTTTTACCAAAAGACATTGCTTTTCCGCCACCTCCTTGCATTTGTTTCATAAAAAAGATCCATACGCCTATTATTATAATGAGGGGGAGCCATGAAACTAATACATTAACAAGCCAGTGGTTTTGTTCAGGAGGTTTTGCAGTGATTGCAATTCCTTTTTTCCTTAATTCTTCTACAAGACCAGGGTCGTTTGGTGCATATGACCTGTAAATCTGGCCTGAAGCATCTTTTAGTGTAAGATTTTGATCCTGAATGGTTACTTCAGTTATCTGGCCCTGATTTACCATGGCCATAAATTCTGAATAATTAATCTGTTTTGAACCTGGATTCTGCTGCTGTTCAAAAATTTGGAAAAGCATAAAAAACACCAGAAGTATTACAAGCCAGAGAGAAAGATTCTTATAAAAAGGATTCAATTAGACCTCCAAAATATTTATTTAGCCTTGAGTTTTTCAAGGGCAGGGTTAACTAAAGTTAATTCAGCCATTTTTTTATTATCTTAATCATGATTGATGAGTAAGCAAGATATATTTGTATTTTTACCTTAAAATTCGTTTAATAACTAATGTTTTTTCACCTTTCAAGGGGAAAGCATTAAAATGGTTTATTGCAACCCCTGATATCCAGTAAATTTTACCTTCAGATTCAAGAACAGCAATTTTTTTCTTTTGATCTGGTGAAAGTCTTTTCTCACATAAAATTTTTTTTATTTTTTTTCTTCCTTTGAAATTTTGAGGAGAAAATCTATCCCCATTTTCAAGGCTTCTTAAAATTAGAGGGAATTTTATTTTGGATGCGTTAAGCCGGATTTCTTCAAGCTCATTTAGATTTTCATTGGTTTTATATTCGATGTAAATTTTAAATTGAATTGTCTTTGAAATATCAAGAAAAATAATTTTTTCAGGAAGCTTTTCAATTTTAAAATTTAAATCAAGGCTGTTTTTGTTGTCTAAATTTCTAAGGCAGTGGTCAGAAATTTTAAGCTCAAGCGTGTCAAAATATTTTTGTGCAATTACCTGATCTTTCAGATGAAATTTCTTTGTACCTGAGTTTAATGAAATTTGAATTATTTTATCTATATGATCAAGGCTTGTTTTAAAGGTTGTCCCTTTGAGGGCTTTTATTACTTCTCTTAAAAGCCTCCTTTTTACAGCTTTTTCAAGATCCGCAAAAATTTTCAGATTAATTTCTGCCTTATTTGTTTCAAGTTTTACAGTTTTTTCAAATATGTTTTTTGTAAAATTTTCAAAAAAAATATTTTCTTCAGATGCAATATCAATTAGGTTCGCAATTCCTTTTTTGATAGAGGGGTTATAGTTTTTTTCAAGATAGGGGATTAAAATATTTCTGATTTTGTTTCTAAGGTAGTCTGTTTCAAAATTTGTTTTGTCTGTGCAATAGCTGATTTTATTTGAATCTAGATAAGAAAGAATGTCTTTTTTTTCAATATTTAAAAGAGGTCTTATAATTTTTTCTCTTTTTTCAGGTATTCCTGACAGCCCGCTGATTCCAGTTCCTCTTATCAGATTCATTAAAACCTGTTCTATTGAATCGTCTTTGTGGTGGGCTGTTGCAATATGGGTAAACCCGTTTGATTGTGCAATTTGATATAAGGATTCATATCTTATTTTTCTTCCTGCATCCTCTTCTGAAATTTTAAGCTCTTTTGCTATTTTTTTTATATCCTTTTTTTCATAATAAAAAGGAGCCTCTATATTTTTAGAAAAATTTTTGCAAAAAACAGCATCATTTTCTGAGTCAATTCCTCTTAAGCAATGATTTAAATGAAATGCTCCAAGCTTAAAACCTAAATTTTTTGATAAGATATGGAACTGGTGTAAAAGGAAAACAGAATCAGGCCCTCCAGAAAAACCCACAAGGATTGAGTCGTTTTTTTTTATTTTAAAATTTATTTTAAGTTTTTTTTCTATCTCTTTAGTAAGTTTATTTTCCATTATTTTCTCTTTTTGAGATTTGCCTTGATTTTTTTTACTGAAAATATATTATGGAGTCAAAATTTTAATGAAAAGACCTCAAGTCATCCTGACCGGCCGCCGTGTAACAGACGGTTGTGAACCTCGTCAGGCCTGGAAGGGAGCAGCGATAAGCAATTTTTGTCTGTGTCGCGGATCGATCCCGGTCAGGATGACTTGGGGTCTTTTTTTTAATGAGAGTCTTATCCTTTATTTTTTCATAACAAAAATTTTATTTAAAAAAATATGGAACTTTTAGTTTAGGATTTACTTTTCTTGACAAGCTGTTTTTTGTTCTTATTTTTCCCAACAGATTTAATCTGATTGTTTTTATTAACTATAAGAATTTGAAATAATAAATAAAGTTTTGATGGGGGAGAGTTTTGGAAGAAAAGGATAAGACATCCCGAAAAATTGACATTGACGACGGCACTGAAATTGAAAACACTGCTGCTGAAGAAAAAGTCAATGCTGACCCAAAGCCTGCAGGCCAGGAAGCAGAAAAGGAAATTCAGGAAAATCAGGAACCTGAAAACGGTTCAGGTGAAAAAAAAGCTGATTTGGAAGAGCAGCCTGATGAAACTGTTTTGCTTAAAAAAAGGCTTGAGCAGGCTGAGGAAAAAGCAAGGGAATTAAATGACAGGTATGTAAGAGCTCATGCTGAGCTTGAGAATTTTAAGAAAAGAACCAACAGGGAAGTAAGTGAATTTAAAAAATTTGCAGTAGAGGCAATAGTAAAACAGCTTCTTCCGGTATTTGATAATCTTGAAAGGGCAGTTTTTTCTGCAGAATCATCAGGAGAATCTGAATCCTGCCAGATAACCCAGGGCATAAAAATGACCTTAAAGGAAATTGAAAGGGTTTTTGAGCAGTTCAGTATAAAGCCTGTTGATGCAGAAGGTCAAAAATTTGACCCTTTATTTCACATGGCGGTTGGACAGGAAGAACGGGATGATGTTGAAGAAAATACTGTAATAAAGCAGTTTCAGAAAGGCTACCTTCTTCATGAAAGACTTATAAGACCTGCAATGGTCATTGTGTCAAAGTCAAAATCTGTGAAAACTGCTGAAGAAAATCTGGAAAAAGAAAATAACAACGGTGAAGAAATTAAGGAATAACCGCCGGGATAATATTAAGGAGGATAAATCATGGGTAAAATTATTGGTATAGATTTAGGTACAACAAACTCTTGTGTTGCAGTTATGGAAGGCGGTGAGCCAAAAGTTATAACAACTGCTGACGGCGGAAGAACAATGCCTTCAATGGTTGCACTTACAGACAGCAATGAAAGGGTTGTAGGTCAGATTGCAAAAAGACAGGCAATTACAAACCCTCAAAATACAGTATTTGGAGCAAAAAGGCTTATAGGAAGAAAGTTCAATTCTCCAGATGTACAAAGAGACAAGAAAAATCTTCCATACGAAGTAAAAGCCGCAGATAACGGTGATGTAAGAGTAACACTAAGAGACAAGCAGTTCAGTCCTGCTGAAATTTCATCATTTATTCTAGCTGAAATAAAAAGAACAGCAGAAGACTACCTTGGAGAACCTGTAACGGATGCTGTTATTACGGTTCCAGCATATTTTAATGACAGCCAGAGACAGGCTACAAAAGATGCAGGTAAAATTGCAGGACTTAATGTTCAAAGAATTATAAACGAGCCAACAGCGGCTTCACTTGCATACGGCCTTGATAAAAAAACGGATGAGGTGATTGCTGTATTTGACCTTGGCGGCGGTACATTTGATATTTCAATTCTTGAAATAGGCGATGGTGTTTTTGAAGTTAAGGCTACAAACGGTGATACTCATCTTGGCGGTGACGACTTTGACCTTGTTGTTATCAACTGGCTTGCAGATGAGTTCAAAAAAAATAATGGAATTGATTTAAGAAACGATAAAATGGCATTGCAGCGTTTAAAGGAAGCAGCTGAAAAAGCTAAGATGGAACTTTCATCTTCAATTGAAACTGATATAAATCTTCCTTTTATCACAGCTGATCAGTCAGGTCCTAAACATCTTCAGATCAAGCTTTCAAGATCAAAACTTGAGTCTCTTGTATCTGATCTTCTTGCAAGAATTGACGGTCCTTGCCTTACAGCAATAAAAGATGCAGGAATTGCAAAGGAAAAGATAGACGAGGTTATTTTAGTCGGCGGTATGACAAGAATGCCTGCTGTTCAGGAAAGAGTTAAGAAACTTTTTGGAAAAGATCCTCACAAGGGAGTAAACCCTGATGAAGTTGTTGCAATAGGTGCAGCAATTCAGGGCGGTGTTCTTCAGGGTGATGTAAAAGACGTTCTTCTTCTTGATGTTACTCCTCTGTCCCTTGGTATTGAAACCCTTGGCGGAGTTATGACAAAACTTATTGAAAAGAACACAACAATTCCAACAAGGAAAAGCCAGGTCTTTTCAACAGCAGATGACAATCAGCCTGCTGTATCAATTCATGTTCTTCAGGGTGAGCGTGAAATGGCTTCTGACAACAAAACTCTTGGAAGATTTGAACTTACAGATATTCCTCCGGCTCCAAGGGGAATGCCTCAGATTGAGGTAACCTTTGATATAGATGCAAACGGAATTGTTTCTGTTTCTGCAAAAGACAAAGGTACTGGAAAAGAACAGTCAATAAAAATCACTGCTTCAAGCGGTCTTTCTGATGAAGAAATTGAAAAGCTTGTAAAAGATGCCGAGCTTCATGCAGAAGAAGACAAGAAAAAGCGTGAACTTGTTGAAGCTAAAAACCAGGCTGATGCTGTAGTTTACCAGACAGAAAAATCCCTTAAGGATGTTGGTGATAAAATTGATGCTGAAACAAAGGCAAATATTGAATCACATATAGAAAAACTTAAGGTCAAAATAGAAGGTACAGATACTGAGGCAATTAAAAAGGCAACTCAGGATCTGACAGAAGCGTCTCATAAGCTTGCTGAAAAAATTTATCAGCAGCAGGCAGAGCAGGGACAGCAGAATGCTTCAGGTGATGAAGGGCAGGCACAGTCTCAGTCTTCTTCTGACGATGATGTTGTTGATGCTGATTTTGAAGAAGTAAAAGACGATAAAAAATAAAATCAGCTTGTTCAGTTATTAGTGTAAAACGACGACTTTTTTTTATTAAGTTGAAGTAAAAGATTTAATCTTGGATACTTAAGTATTTTGAGGATTAAAATTTGGACCAGACTTAGAAATTGATAAATAAAGACCGTTTTCGTTGATAAATATTAACCCCCTCAGGATTTAATCCTTAGGGGGTTTTTTTATTTTTGCTGTTTAACCTGAATGCAATTGGTATTTTTGTTAAATTATTCCGGACAAATACAGGCTATAATTTGTAGTGTTTTATGGCACGCCCTCCAAAATTATTTATTTGCTAATATTTTTTGAATTTATTGGTAATTAAGCCCTTTATAAAAAAAATATTTTTTTTTGTTATAAGATAAAAAAATAACACCTTGGTTCTAAAAATTTTAAAAAGTAGGCATTTTTTTAAGCAAAAATATTTTTTTAAAAAAAAATTTAAAAAAATATTTATTATTTTCAAGGTGTTAAAAAAATTTTTTTATTTTAATGAATATTTCATTTTCATTTTTAAATTTTTACTGTAAAACAAAATCAATACATAACTATGTAGCAAACTATAATTATAACATACTGGATAAATATTATGACAGAACCTTTAGCTGAGTCATATGCAAAAAATCTTCGCTTTCTCAGGAGAAAAAAATTTTTTTCTTCTAGTTGTCAGTCCATGTGCTGCACTAATTTTATGAAACGAAAAATACCTGTTTATTCGGGTTTGAAGGGAACGGGTAAAACTTCATATGTTAGAGCATTTGCAGATAGCAAAAATTTTGAATTTTATCGGCTGAATTGTATACATGCAGATGCTGAGTTATTTAGCGAGGCATTATTTTCTGTTGAAATCCAGATTTTAAAAGGAAAAATAAAAGGTGCTGTTTTTCTGCTCAGTAATATCTACAAGGCAGATAAGGAATGGAAAAAATCTTTCGTCAGATATTCAAAAACAATTATTTTGTAATAAATTTTAAAGGCAGCTTAAAAATGATTGAAATTTCAGATTCAATATTTGTTGTTGGAGAAAATACAGTTCAGCCATTGCAAAGCATAAAGGACAAAATATCCTAGCAGCTTTGATAAAGGTCCAGTGTTTGTCTGGAGAACTGCTCAAGTATATTAATTAAAAAGGGTTAATTTTTAAAATAACAAGAAAGGACTAAGCCATGAAACCAAAATTTTGGAAATTATCACAAGGTGATAAAAATTTTAAAGACATTATTGAATCAATCAATGATGGTCTTGTTTATGTTCATAAAAATACTCGCAGCAAAGGTATTTCAGTGCAAAGCCAGGCTGATGATTTTGTGAATGCATCCATTGGCGATTATTTTTATCTAACCCATGGAAATAACGGTATTTATTGTATTGGCCAGTTTAGTGGGCCGGCAAATATATTTTCAAAATACAGAGAAGGCTGGATGGTACGTAAATTTGATTTTATTTTTGCGTCTTTGACTAATAGGAAATATTCAGGTGTCCAGAAATGGTGGGCACCAAATGACAATTCTACTTTTACCTGTGTTCCGTCAAATGAAATGACCCTTTTTGAAAAGGAAATTCTTAAGCCTTTTTTTGGAATCAGTTTAGAACAGTTTGGCTTAAGTTAAAAAACAAAATTAAGTAGGGGTAGGTCAAATCAGGATTTTTTGTTCAGTTCATTGGAACTTAAGCTTTAACGATGAGCTGAACAATTAAGTTTGAATTAGTCTTGTAAAAAAAAATTTAAAAGGCTTACAAAAATAATGAAAAGAGAAGAAAATGATAAAAATAAACCCTAAGATGCATGAAATGAAATCAGCCTATAGCTTGCACGAAATAGGTGATGAAACAATTATAAAATACGGTGTGAATATTTTGGAGTGTATGAAAGATGCCCAAATAAAAGAAATTATAAATAGTTTTTATTTTACGCCAGAACAGATACTTTGTTTTATGAGTATAAGTAGTTATGCTGCAAAAGAAAAAATTGAAAAAAATATTGATTTTATAAAATTTAACTTGGCGTTAAAAATAGGAGAAATTTTAAAAATAGATGATTTATATTGCACCACCTCATGTGACCTTCAAAATTTAATTTTTACTGATTTTCTTTTAAAATTTAAATACAAAAGAGATTCATTTGAGATCAGAGGTTTTGACAATACTCATGGATTTGGTCATAAAAACCTGGATTGTTTAATAAAAAAATTTAAGTATTCTGCAAAAAAATTTGACCAGAATATTATTAAAATCAGTTTAGAAGAATTAAGCTTGCTGCTTATTTATACTTTTGATTATTACAGGAAATTTAATAAAAAAAAATTAAGTAAAATATCTTTTTTTTGGCAGGAAAATGGTTTTTTTTCACTTAAAAATTTTTTTAATACCTTATCAAAAAATGAAATATTAAGTTCTATAAAAACCGAAAAGAAAAGACTTAAAAATTTAATAAGTACAAATATTGAATTAATAGAAAAAGGCCTGATTTGTATAAACTTGGGAGAAAATCCTTTTAACACATTTATTTTGCTGAACAATATTGCTGGTCAGCCTTGGAAAAACAAATCAAACATACAAAAACTTTTAAATTCAATTAAAAACAAGCCTGATATAAACTTAGGTTTTTCACATAAAGAACTGATTGCAAATTTAATTTATTTAAATAATTTATTCTATAAAAAAACAGAAAAACTATATGCATTTTTTAGCGATAATTTAATAACTGATTTTAACGATATTTTTCAGGAGATTATTGATGGGATAAGCCTAAAAAGCAAGGAAATTACCTTTTTTATTTCATCATTTAAAACCAACCTGCTTTATGAGTTGGAAAAAAAATTTGATGTTTTGTTTATTTTTTTTAAAGAGCTTTTAAAGCTCAATGAAAAAAACAGGCCGTGCAATCGAATACCCCTAACATTATTTATTGATAAATTAAAATATTTGGTTCCTGAACTAAATCTTTTTGCATGGCAATAAATTTTAACTAGTGTCTGGAAAAAACTGCCTTTTAATCCTCAAAATGCTCAAGGTATTCTAAAGGCTAAATTTTTCATCTTTTTTGAACTGAAAAAAATTCTGATTTACGGCCAAACACTAATTTATTTAAACTAAAAAGAGCAGATAATGAAAAATAAAAATAGTGTCAAATGTCAAATTTCTGATTTATGTGTTCATCCAGTTTTAAAATACGGGATAGAAATAATAAATATATTAAGTGATGAGCAGATAAAATATATTTTTAATTGCTTAAAACCTGATTGTATTTCTTTGGCTGTTTTGTATTTAAAGCTGCCTGATAAAATTAGAATGGCCATTGATTCAAATTTAATTGATATAAAGAAAAAAATAATTATTCATAATATAGAAATTTTGCAAAGCAATAGAAACCAAAGTGATTTATCCAACGAATATGAAGTTGAAAAATTAAGGCTTTATAAGATCTTAATAAATAAATGGGATAAACTATTAAAATGTTCTTTTAAGTCAAAATATGAATTTAGGAATAAAAATTTTTTGTTGGAGAATCCTTCTTTTTATTCTGATGACCCTTTATATTTGAGCTTTGAAAAAAGCCTTGAAAGAATAAATAATTATATTGATAAAAAAATAAATAAAAGGGCTTCAAATTATGCTTTTAGTTTAAGCAGGGAAAAATTATGTCCTAAATTTTTTTTTAAAAAAGAATTATGGATAGAAAATACGTTCACCAGTTTTTCAGAAAATATATTTGCTGAGCAGGCATTAAATTATTTTAAATTTATTAGAACACAAAACATTGCTGCATTAAATTTTCTAGAAATAAAAAAAATATTTAATTATTTTAATACAAAATTTTTTTTTATGGCAGGGTTTTGTATATTCAATGGGTTTGATTTTGCTGATTTTTTAGATGATTTGGAAATAATAAAAAAATCTGAGCTTGCTGATTATAAAATTAAACTTAAAGTTATTCAGCAAGGCCTTTTATGCATAAAAAATAAAAGTAAAAAAATGGAGATGATTGATGTCATTGATCAAATAGTTAACTCTAATCTCAAATGCAAGTTTCAAAACTATAAATTCAGAAAAAATTATCTCCCTTTAATTTGTTTGGATGACTGCCTTGAAAATATAATAAAGGATCTTGTTCAATTAAAAATAACATTTGAAAATGGGAATATAGACTCAAAAAAATTTTTTTCAGGTTTCAAATATGATGACTTTTTAAGTAAATTTATTTTTGACAAAGACGCAAACGAAAAAAATCTGTTTTGCCTTTGTGAAAATATACTCAAAAATTTAGAAAATAAAATGAATTTATTTACTTTATTTTTAATCTATATTTCCAAGCCAGATCAAACTAGTTTTATTGAAAAAGCAGTAAGAATTTATCCTTCGCTAAAAAAAATAAGTTAAATTTATATATTTTAAGGTTATTTTTATGAAAAAATATTGTTCATTGATTGATCAAAAATGTATTGGCAGAAAATGTGAGTTTTATCCAGGCTCTTTCGCATTTACCATCAGACTGAATATATTGGAATCCTTTTCAATAAAAATTCTTGAAAAAATTAAAGATAAAAAAGCAAATAACGATGCTGTAAATTTGTTTTTGTCAAAAGCAAATCCTGAATGGGGACATTTATCAGCAGACATTAAAACAATTTTAGCTTTCCTGAAAAAAATATATTTTAAAAAACCTAATAATAATTCAGCAGAAATTATTATTCGAAATTCTAGAATGTTAAAAAGGAAGCTGTATTCTCTCTCTGAAAATGGGGCTGAATATGTATATTTACCCCGGGAAATATTTGATCTTTGTCAAAGAATTTCAATTTTCAATTTTTCGGATATTGACATTTTAGAGGATTCTTCAATTGAAAATTTGATAAAAAAATTTGATAAAAAAACTATTATTTCAGCTTTAATCATTTTAAATCAGGGGTTGAAAAATAATCTTTTAAAAAAAATAAAACCTAAAAGAAATTTGAAATCATTATCAAGTGGAAAAAGAATTGATTGTTTTGCTAATTCTGAAAAAATTTTATGTGAAATGATTTGTATGGAAGAGACTTCAAGATTAAATAAAAAATTTAATTTTGATTTTGAAAAACCAGCTTGCAAGCATTGGGACTTGCATTTAAAAAAGTTAAAATTCCAAAAAAATAATATTAATTTTAATCATAAGATTTGTCCTTTGTACGGGAAAAAATGCATAGGCAATAAATGTGATTATTTTGGAATTATAGAAAATCAATTTCATTTGGAATGCGGAGTAAAATTTATTTTGCAGATTATGTATGCCAAGAAAAATTTAAATATTAGTCTAGATTCTGATTTTTCAAAAACATTGGTTTCTGAAATAATGAATTTTCCAGAAGTTTATATAAAATATTTATTAAAAAAAACTTCTATCAAATTTAAAGTTTTTCTTTTTAAGATATTGATAAAAAAATTTCAAACAGGCTCTCAGGAAAAAGACAAAAATTTTCTTCTTGATTTTGCTTCTTTTTTTACTTTAAAAGAGCTTAAAAATATTTATTCTAAGCTTGAACCTCAAGAAAAGTCTTTGTTTTTTATTTGTTTTAAATCCACATTATCTTTTGATGAAATATTTTATTTAAGCTTTGAACGTACAGAAGAATGGTTAAAAAGAGTAGCTGGCTATGTGGTTTCGTCAGCAGGTGTGCCAGAAAGAGAAAACCAGCTTTACATAGAAAAAATAAGCGGAGTTTTATCAAAAAGAGCTTCTGAAATGTTTATAGATGACTTAAAATCTTTAGAAAAAAAAATTACTCCCTATCAAATTTTACAAGCAAGAAAAGAAATTATTTATGAAATTAGAAACATAAATTAGAAATTTTACTTTTATATTTTTAAGTAGTGATTGACTGAAAACGATAATTTTTTGTTTATTTAAATGAGATTAAAAAATATTGTTTTCGGCCAATCACTAAATAGATTTTTTATATTTAAAAGTATGAAACTTTTTTTAGAATTTTTCTTTAAGGTATTTTAAAAGTATTTGAGATTCTTCATTGCTCAAATAAGGGACTTTAAGAGTTTTACTCCAGAAAAAATTTTTACTAAGAAGTTTTTTTATTTCCTTTGCACTTATACTTTTGATTTTTTCTTGATCTCTTTTAGGCGGTGGAATTAAATTAAAGGTTACTTGTTTGTATAGACCGTCTTTATCATCTGTTTCGCGTATTTGCTCACTTGTGACCTGCCCTGCTGCAATTATGCCAAGACCTGACTGATAGAAAAAAACATAGTCGCCTTTACTGAGATATTCTATTAAATGTTTTACAGGGCCATAGGAAGCAACATAATTGTTTTCAAGCATTTCCCACTGGTTTTCGCTGTTATTGTTTATGTTGGTATCAAAAATAACGCCTTTTTTTGAGGGGATATTTTTAAATGGTTCAAATAAGGGTGTAGCATAGTTATCGTCAAGAATTGTTTCAAGTTCAAAATCAAAGGCTTTTGAAAATATTTTGGCATCATCTAGAAGTTCTGGTTTAAATTTTACTTCATTTATTAAAGCTCTGACAAGTACAGCTTCTATAAAATCTCCTGTTGAAAGAGAGTGTTTGTCTGCAATAGATCTTACAATTTTTTGAAGAGTAGGATTTATTCTTACCCCTAACTGGGTTCTTTCTTTTGATGGTTCATTTTTTTCTTCATTTGCATCTGTATTTTTTTGAACTTTTACCATAAGTTTTATTCTCTATTTTATAATTTTAAAATTATTGAATAACTATATAATTTTTATTAAGTTTTCAAGTGTTTTATAACTGATATTATATATATTTTTTAATCAAAAAACTATAATTTTTGGGTTTAATTAAAAAAAATAGTAAAAGTTAAATGCAAAGATACTTATTTTTTTTGAAGATTAGGTTTTTATTAAAATAATTTATTTTTTTTAGCTGGGATTTTGTAAAATTTTATGTTTTAGATGAGCTGTTAAATGAATTTTCTAAATAAGGTTTTAGGAACAAAATGGCTATAAATACAAGTTGTTATAAAAAAATAAAGGGAGTTGTATTTGATCTTGATGGCACTCTTTTAAATACACTTCCAGATATTGCTTTAGCAGCAAACAAAGCTCTTGAAAAATTTGGTTATCCTGTTCATTTGGAAAGCACAATAAAAAAATTTCTTGGAAATGGTTCAAGGGTATTGATTAAAAAGGCAATGCCAGAAGATAAGCAAATTTATGAATTTATAGAACCTGTGCTTGAGTATTATCTAAAAAAATATAAAAATTTAGAGCAGGAAAAAACAAAGCCATATGACGGAATACTAAATCTTCTTGAAGAATTAAAAAAAAGAAATATAAAAACTGCAATTGTAACAAATAAAAACGACTTTTTGGCAGAAAAATGTGTAAGTAAATTTATTCCGCAATCTTGTTTCAACTCTGTTATAGGCCAAAATGACAATTATCCGGCAAAGCCGCACAGATATATGGCTGATAAAGCTGTAAGTGATATTAATGAAAAAAATGAAGATTGTGTTTTTGTAGGTGACAGTTATGTTGATATTAAGACTGGTTTAAATGCAGGTATTAGGACCATTGGTGTAACTTGGGGATTTGGGCAAAAAAAAGAACTGGTTGATTCAGGAGCATGGAAAATAATAGATCATCCAATGGATCTGATTAAAATTTTGTAAAATAAAAGTAATTATTAATTGCCCTGAGCGGGCAAACCCTTCCGACGGACAGTTTTTGTGGTGCCATTCTCAGGGACTGGCTTACACTTCCGCTTTTGCCTCGGAAAACTTTAGAGATTGAAGAATGACACAAAAGATTGAACACTACGAGTTTTTATTTTTCAAAATAAACTCTTTTTCAAAATTAAATGTTTCAGGTTTCAAGAACTGGAGTTACAGGCTTTTTTTCTTCTTTATCCTGGCTTATCCACACACCTAAAAGAATAAGAGCTCCGGCAAAACATTGAATAAAAGTGAATTTGTCGTTTAAAAGAGCCCATCCCCAGATCACTGAAAAAACAGGAATAAGATTTACAAATACAGAAGCCTTACTTGCAGGAATTTTGCTTACTCCGTAATTGAAAAATCCATAAGCTCCCATGGTAATGAAAATTCCAAGATAAATCAGTATAAAAACAGGGAAAACCGGCCATTGTGAAGGAATTGCAAATGTCCCTGCAAGATTTCCAGTAAAAAGAATAACAGCAAAAAAGATTGAACCGCAGAAAGTCTGAACTGCTGTAAGGAAAAAAGGATTGTATGTACTGCTAAGCCTTTTAAGCAAAAGGGTGTATCCGGCCGCACAGGTCATTGCAAGAAATTCAAAAAAGTTTCCAAGCAAAGGATTTGGTGATTCTGCATCTGCTCCCCCTGAAAAACTAAGTAAGACAGCTCCAAAAATTGCAAGCACAAATCCTGAATATGTTTTTTTTGAACTTTTTTCTCCAAGAAAAAATGAAGCTCCGATTGCAACAATAAGAGGAAGAAGTGCTGTTATCATTCCGGCCTGGGATGATGTTGTGTTTTTAAGTGCAAGTGCCTCAAAAACAAAATAAAAACAAGGTTCAAGAGTTGCCATGCATATAATAAGATAAATATCTTTTTTCTTTATTTTTTCAGGTTTTATAAAAGGAAGAAGTGGAATAAAGCATATGGCTGCAATAAACATTCTTGAAAAAATTACAAACATAGGCGGAAAATACCTGAAGGAATATTTTAGAGCAACAAAGGTGCTTGACCATAAAATCATTGCAATTACTAATGCTATAAAGGGTGCAAGCTTTTTCATTTTAAATCTCCGATTCTTTAATCAAAAAAGAACCTTTTATACCTTTTTTAAATCTTTTTAAAGAGTTTTTTGACCGGAGATAAAGACTTAAAAAGTATGTAAAATTAGATATTTTTTTGTAAAGTCTTAAGGCATTTTATTTTTTATGAAGTATTTCCATGGCCCGTGCAGTCATATTTGGATAAAGATCTGCAGGTACATAAGCTTTACCAAGCTTTTTAAAAATTATGTATCGTGCACATTTTGAATTGTCTCCAAGGCAGTATTTTTTTTTGTAAATTGCACCAAGTCCTGATTCGTCACTCATTTTGTCATTAAAAAAAGGGCATGTGTCAAGACATTCACATTTAGTCATAATTTTTCTCCATATGATTTGTTAAAATTGAAAAGAGAATTAAAAGACATGTTAAAAAATAAGATATGAAATTATTTTATATCATTTATATTAAAAATAAAATTTATATTTGTTTAAAATCTGATTAAACCTGAATAAAGATATTTGCAAATATCGTGTTTTCTTCTCTGGTTTACAATTTTTTTACAACTTTTTTACCTCCATGTGACAACCCGTTTTTGAGGGGGCAGTATACTGGAAAAAATCATGAAATATTACAAACAACTTGAAGGAGGTAAAAAATGGATAAGTTAAATAAAAGCCGGATAAAATTTTTTGGTATTATTGTTTTTGCATTGTTTTTTTGTTTTTCATACTCTCACGCATCCAGTGATAAAAAAATCAAGGTAGTTATTGAAACTGACAGATATGTTCTTCCGGCAGGAGATCTTAAGACTGCTGTAATAAAAATAACACTTGATGCTCCGCTTTCCTATGACAGTGATAAGCGTCCGCCTGTAAACCTTTCCATTGTTATGGACAGATCAGGTTCAATGACAGGAGCAAAGCTTGACAAGGCAAAAAAAGCCGCAATTGAAGCTTTAAAACGTCTGGGTTCAAATGATGTTTTTTCTGTTGTTGCCTATGATACATCTGTAAATACAGTTATTCCTGCTGCTATGGGAGGTTATACAGAATATGCGGAATCAAAGATAAGAAGTATTGAAGCCGGTGGAAATACCGCTCTTTTCGGAGGTGTGAGCCAGGCTGCTGCCGAAATAAGAAAAAATCTCAATGAAAGATTTATCCACAGAATTATTCTTTTATCTGACGGACTGGCAAATGTGGGGCCAAATACCCCTGAGGACCTTGGAAGACTTGGAACGGCTCTTTTAAAGGAAAGTATATCTGTTACAACAATAGGGGTTGGAACAGATTATAATGAAGACCTGATGACAGGCCTTTCACAGAAAAGCGATGGAAATACTTATTTTGTAGAGTCTGCAAAGGATCTTCCCTCAATTTTTTCAGCAGAGCTTGGAGATGCCTTGAGTGTTGCAGCTAAAAAAGTTGCAGTGAAAATTAGTCTTCCTGAAAATGTTAAACCTGTTTCGATTATTGGAAGGGAAGGAAAACTGACAGATTCAGGAGTTGAAATATTCATGAACCAGCTTTACGCAGGCCAGGAAAAATATATCCTTCTTGAAGTGGAAATATCTGGAACAAAAGATAATTCAAATATTGATATAGCTTCGGCTGAAGTTGAATATCTTGAGCCCTTATCCAATGAAAAGATCAAAATAAGAAAAACAGGGCAGGCATATTTTTCAAAAAACAAAGATAAGGTAAGTGCTTCAGAAAATATCAATGTATTAAGGGAATATCATTTAAACATAAATGCTCTTGCACAGGAAAAGGCCATATCTCTTTCAGACAAGGGAAAAACAAAGGAGGCTGCAAAGGAGCTTAAGTCTTCTGCAGATAATTTAATGGATTTTGGAAGAAAATATAATGACAGGGAAGTTATGGATGAAGCTTTAAAACTTGAGCAAAAGGCTGAAAGCCTGGAAGAAGATGGAATGAGTAAAAAACTCAGGAAAGTTTTAAGAACCAATTCCTATCAGATGAAAAATCAGCAGACAGAAAAGGAATAGAGCTTTTCATAACTCTGGTGAGGTTATAAATTGAGCAAAAGAAAAATAATTTTCTACTGGATTACAATTCTTGTTCCGGCCTTTATTATAGGAGCCTGTGCAGTGATTCTTCTTTCCCATGAGCAGGACAGGAGAAATATGGAAGCTATACAGGCTCTTGAATCAAGGGCTGAAAGTATTGCAGACTCAATAGGTTTTACAGTGGAGACATTAAAGGATGAATTAATCAGGTCTCTTGCTGCAGTAGATGAAAATAATATAAAAAACAGCCTTGTTAACTGGAAAAATAAAAATCCTCTGATCAGAAATGTCTTTATCTGGGACAGGAATGAAAGGCTTTTGTTTCCTGAAGATTCCAGACTTTTTTCATCGGAGGAAAGGCTTTTTGTAAAAAGATACCAAGCACTTTTTTCCAAAAGAATACCTTTTGAAAAGGAAAAAATGGACAATGCCAGCCAGGTGAAAACAAGTTCTGAATCAAGCGGCAAAAAAGAGCTTTTAAAGCTTGCCTCACAAAGAACATTTATCCAGGAAAGAGATTATTCAAAGGAAAGTAAAAATTTTTCCTCAGGCTGGATTCCCTGGTACATGGAAAACAGTCTTTATCTGCTCGGATGGGTCAGCAGGGATAAAAAAGCTCCTGTTTACGGCGTAGAAATTGAAATGGTAACCCTTATTTCAAGACTTATTACAGATTTCCCTTTAACAACTGAAAATGACATGGTTTTTGCACTTGTAGACGGAAAAAATCAGGTGATTCATCAGTCAGGCCCATTTGAAATAAAAGATATTGATAATCCTTTTGTTTCTGTCCCCCTTTCAGGGTCTCTGCCTCTTTGGAAGATTTCGGTATATACAGACGGCAGTTTATCAAAGCAGAGCAGTGGCTTTTTTTATCTTTCCCTTATTCTTGTGCTTATTTTTCTTTCTTCAATAATATCTGGAGGGGTTCTTATTTTTAAGCAGGCCCAAAAAAACTACATGGAGGCCATGCAGAAGACTTCTTTTGTTGCTTCTGTTTCCCATGAACTTAAAACTCCTCTTACAAGCATACGAATGTATTCCGAACTTTTATCCTGCCAGAAAGTAAATGACGAAAAAAAACTTAAAAAATATGCTGATGTAATAAAAAGTGAATCAGAAAGACTTACAAGGCTTGTAAATAATATCCTCGATTTCAGCAGTCTTGAGCAGGGAAGAAAAAAGTATTGTCTTACAGAATTTGACCTTGGAGAATTTATAAAAAATTTTTCATCAATTCACAGACAAAGATTTTTTGATGAAGGAATAGAGCTTTATCTTGATCTGGCTGAAGATAAATATCTGGTAAAAACAGACAGGGACTGTATGGAACAGGTTTTTTTAAACCTGTCTGACAATATAATAAAATATGCGGCTGAAGGAAAACATGCTGTTATTAAACTTGGGGCAGAAAAAGATTTTTATAATATCAGTTTTATAGACAGAGGGCCCGGGATTCCCCATGGACACAGGAAAAAAATATTTGAAAAATTTCACAGGGTGGACACTTCCCTTACTGCTGAAAAATCAGGGTCAGGACTTGGTCTTGCAATAACTGCAAAAATACTTAAGGATCTTGGTGGAGATCTTGTTTTTACTCCTGTTAAAGAAGGGGGAAGCTGTTTTACCGTAATAATTTCAAAAAATGTAACCATGGAAGAATAATTTATGAATGGGAATATTCTTATAGCAGAAGATGATAAAAATATCAGGGAAGGCCTAGTAGATACTCTTGAAATGGAAGGCTACAATGTAACTGCAGCAAAAGACGGGGTAGAGGCTCTGGAGTTTTTCAGTGAAAGAGATTTTGATCTTGTGCTCATTGATATTATGATGCCTAAAAAAAACGGTTATGATGTGTGTATGGAGATAAGGAGGAAGAACCTTGCAGTGCCTGTTTTAATTCTTACTGCAAAGGGTGAGGAAATAGACAAGGTTGCAGGTCTTAATCTCGGTGCAGACGATTATATAACAAAGCCCTTTGGAATTCATGAACTCATGGCAAGGATAAGGGCTGCCCTGCGGAGGAGTGAAATATGTACAGGAGGGCGTGAAAATGATCAGGAAAATGACATTTTCAGGTTTGGAGACTATGAAGTAGACCCAAAAAGATTTGTTCTCATTAAAAATAATGAAAAAAAAGACATAACAAAGAAAGAACTTGATATATTAAAGCTTTTAAGTTCAAGAAAAGGCGAAGTTGTAAAAAGAGACGAGATTTTAAACAGAGTCTGGGGAATGAAATATTACGGAACAACAAGAACCCTTGATCAGCATATTGCAATGCTCAGGAAAAAAATTGAAAAAGATCCGTCCTCACCCATATATATAAAAACTGTCCATGGTCTTGGATACAGGTATGATATTACAGATTTTTGAGCTTTACGCTCAAGAATTATTTTATCAAGTTCATGATCTTCAATTTGTTCAAGTAAAGCTTCATATGTTGAAGCAGGTACAAGGCAGTGGGCCTGGAGCTCTGCGTAAGTCTCCCCTGCACCTGTTTGTTCGCATTAAGATATTTTTTCAACTTTGATATTTAGAGCCTGTGCAATCCGTTTTGCCATGTCAGGAGTAAGTCTACGTTTTCCTCTTTCATAATCACTTATCATATTTTGGCGAATCCCAAGCATCTTAGCCAGTTCTGACTGGGAAAAATTAGCCTTAAGTCTGGCTGCTGAAAGAAGGTTGCCTATCCTGTTTGATTGCATTTCTTTCCAAAAATCAGTCTCTTCAATGGCGATGCTCTCATCTTGGGCTGATGAAAGAATCTTTACCTCATATTTCATAAAGATATATTATAACCATATATGGTAATGGCCAAATGTTTTTTTGTGATATGCGAATGTATTGCTCACCGGGCACGGTTTTTTGTGCTCCCTCCGGTGCAGCAAAATGTTCGCTGAGTTTAAGCTACTTGAAATTGAATCTTTTTTCCTACAGCTTGTGCATAGTTTACCAAGGTTGATAGGCGGATATCTTCAGCATGATTTTCGATACGAGAAATTGCAGATTTTTTTGTATTCAGTAAAGCAGCGACCTCTTCTTGAGTAAGGCCTGCCTCTAAACGGGCCTGCTTTAAAAGAACTCCAATTTTAAATTGCTCATACCCTTTATCAAAATTATTTGCAAATATCAGGCTTTTCTTTTTTCTTGATTCAATATATTTATCCAAATCATCCATTGTTATGCCTCCTGGAAAGATATTCTTTTTTTCGGGATTCTGCCAACTTAATCTCCTGATTTGGAGTCTTTTGACTTTTCTTTTGAAACGAATTGGTCAAGATAATTAGTTCCTGACCGTCAAAGAATCCAATGAGACGGAAAGTATCTCTCCCGACATCTACCCTGACTTCCCAAATATCATTTGTATTGACCAGTTTCTTAAAGTATTTGGATGGAACCTGATCAATTTCTCTAATCAATTTCAAAACCCAAGCTATCTTTGCTGCCTGAACATCTGTCAAAGTATCTAAATGCTTCCTAACTGGGCATTTCCCAGATGTTGTATGGTAGAATGAAATTGTTTTCATATCAATAAAGTACACAAATATGTTAACTTTGTCAAGATGCAAAAGTTGGGTTGTTGGCAGCGAATGTTAAAAGAACCTGCAATTAAAGGCACGCGAAAACCTTTGGATTCTTCTAAAAAAGGTCACATGTCTTTAATTGTCAGTATTTATTGATTTGTTATGTGAATTTTACAATGCCTTTACACTTTGGAAAGTTAGAGCAACCCCAAAATTTTGTTCCAGCATTTTGCCCTTTTTTAGCTTCTCTTAAAATCATTGAACTTCCACATTTTGGACAAATGGGTGTTTTATTATTCTGTTTTTCTGCAACGATATTTTTAACATGTTTAACATGATCACGATGAGTTTTAAGAGAACGTGAAAGCCTTCCTTGCTGAATTGCTGTTATTACAGCTTTTAACTCATCTTCAGTAAAAACAGTTTCTTTTTTTGATTTTATAAATTTTATATAGCCAATGGCATGGGTTACATTATCGGGCATTTTAGTTTTAAATGTGCTGTCTCCAACAAAAACAATAAGAGAGTGCAGTTGTTTTGGGTCAAGTCCTAAAAGGGTTTCAATAGTTTTTGCATGCTTATAGTTTTGATGAAGCGGATTTTGAAATTTACTTGAATGTTTAAATATTTTCTGAGTCCACATTTTTTGTTTAGGCTGACCAAATATCCAGCCTTTCATATTCTTTGTTTCAACCACAAAAATTCCATATTTTGATATTATAATATGGTCGATTTGGGTTGTACCGTCATCGGTTGGTAAGGTGACATTTTTTATTAAATGATATTCATTTTTATTGAGAAAAATTTTTGATAAACAATTGACTATAAATTCTCCCATAACGCCTTTAAACCAAGGGGTTTTTATGACAGCTAATAGAAGAGCAATAGGAATAAAATACCAGAAAGTTGTTAGAAAATTGATTACAATTTGTGATAGTTGCATTAATTAAATCTCCGATGATATAAAGCACATAACGCTACAAATCAGCGGTGCGGCTTTTTGCGTCCCCTGAATTTGCCTTGTTATGCGATTTCTTGCTCCAGTAATTTCTTAAATGCCGCTACGAGCAGCTTTTTTCTTTCTTCTATAAATTGTCTGAAATTTCCTAAAGTAAGGTCAATATCTGGAATATAGTGCCGTTCCATATATGCCTTTCTATCTATTTCATTTGGGTACTTTTCTTTTATCCAAGCATCGAAATCTTTTCCCGATTTTTCTTGATTTGGGACACCTTCAAGCAACTGCAAATTTGCCAAATAATTGTAGTTACCAAGATAAAATTCTATATCCTTTTCACTGATTCCGAGTTTTTCGAGCCGTTTTTTTGTGAATATTTTTTTAGGGAAAATATGATCTTGATGAAATTTATTTCTAAAATCGAGCGTGGGATAAATAAACGCAAGGACAGAATATGTGTATACCTGTGCATACTGATAATATAAAAGATTCTCAATTTCATCGTCATCAAATGAAACTGCCTTTGTTCCGCCTCTAAGCTTGTTGATAATTTCGTTTAATGGAAAGCCACTATCAGAAGAGTTTATTATTTCACGCATTGGCCTAAGAACATTATCCGGTTGACCACTAAATGTTCTTTTTAGAAGAACCATCACGAGCCACTTGAAAATTCGCTGCCTGTCATTTTGATATTTTGCTGATTCAGCAAAATTTTCTGGGCTATTTATCTTGTAAAGATATGCCGCTATCGGGATAAGGGCATTGTTTGATGTTAACGTGTCTCTATGATAGCCAAGAGATGAGAGCAAAACGATTGCAGTCTTGATTGCTTTTGTAATATTTTCCCATCTTTCTTCAATGGCAAGCATGTTTTCTTGATTAAAATTATCAACTTTAAATGCAATGTCTTTGAACCCGGAAAGGACCAAGCAACTCTTTAAAACAAAGTCCTTGTTGACGCTAAAACCATCACCTATGGAGTTTACCTCATCAACGAACGAAGTGATTTCCTCTCTTGCATCTCTCTCTTTCCATTGGGCAGTAGCGATTGAAAGTAATAAATCTGAATAGCTTAATTGAGTTCCACCACTGTTAACGCGAATGAATATATTTAGAACCTTGTCTAAACTTTTAGCTCTTTCCAGGAAAAAATTAATGGATTTGTTTTTTTGAATAACTTCATACAACTTGAAGAGTGTTTTGTTAGCGAATCTAAATTTTTCCTTACCGTATTCTGAAATGTCCTTTTCAAGAAGATAATCATTGACATCTACAGCCTCTTTCAAATTGAGCACATCTCCAACAACAAACCAAAAATGCTCATCATCGGAATGCCCCGCCTCTTTATTTGTCAGGAACCGAAAGTCATATTCTAAATCATCATTATTTGGTGGGCATATTAGATTCAGGCAAAGTTTTCTTTTAGGAAAAGCAGAATCATTATCCCATCTTTTTCGCGGTAACTTATAGGCATATGTTCCTTTTAGACCAATATATAATGATGTTAATCTTTGTTGTCCATCAAGTATCGCGGTAACGCCAGTTTCACCAACGATATTTGCTTTTGGATTATGTGTATTATCACGCTCATGATATTCTCGAATGAATTCGTAGAATTGATAATTGTTAATATTGTCCTTTTCTACATTCCAAAAGAGGAAAGAACTGATCGGGTAATCCCTCATTAACGAGTCAAAAAGTCGTTCTATTTGATATGTATCCCAAACGAATTCTCTTTGGATAGCTGGGAGAAGATATTCTTTTTTGTGGACGCTATCTATTGCTTGTTTGATTGTTATTGGCTCTACAAATGCCATTTATTTCCTCCGTTGGTCTCTTCGCCTAACAATTGATTGTGTAGATCTGTACAATTTAAATAATTTTCCGTAGTTGACAATTAAAAAGCTGTCAAGTAAATATTTTAGTATCTGGATAAATTATGATGAAGTTTCCTGAAGCTCTTGAAACAAAATTTAATTTGCTTCTTGAAAAAAGTAATTAGTGATTGGCCGAAAACGAGAATTTTTTATTCAGTTCAAGGAAGATGAAAAATTTAACCTTTAGGATACATGGAGTATTTTGAGGATTAAATTTTGAATCTGACGCCGAAATGGACAAAAAAGGCCGTTTTCGTTCAGCAACTAATTACACCAGGAGAAAGGCTGCATCACCTGAAGTGGCTTAGGTATTATCTTGATTTTTGTAAAAAGTATGCCAAATCATATGAAAATTCAAAAAGTCTGATCTTTTTTTGCTGAAAAACTGAGAAATCGACCCACAGCCAGAGTCCAAACTAAAACAATCTTAGCTTGTTGGTGATTCAATGGAATTCTTATCAGAAGAACATCTGTTAAGTGAAATAAAAAAGTTTATAAAAGACAGTAAACACTGCGTGCTTGCAACTTCAAATGAAGGTATTCCCTATTGTTCATTAATGGCTTACATCAATAATGATGACTGTACTCAGATATATTTGGCAAGTTATTGGGATACACAAAAAGTTAAAAATCTGAAGAAAAATAAAAACTTAAGCCTGCTAATAGATTCAAGGGGAAGCCAAAGCCCAAAAGCTCTTACTATACAGGGAGAATTTTTGGAAACTGATAAAGGATTATATGATTTTGTATTCAAAAAATTCCTTAAAGAACATCCAGAAATGGAGCCTTTTTTGAGTAGTGAAAAAATTGAATTTATTTCTGTAAATTTCAAGGCATTCATGTATATCAAGGGGCTTGAAGATACATATTTTATTGATCTGAGCTGATTTTGACCATATAAAACCTAAGTTGAGCATTTCATCTTTTTAAATTTAAAATTTTTTAATGAATTAAGCTTATTATATTTAAAAATATGAAACCCTGCGAGCTTTCCAATTTTGCTGCATCTACTGCGTTAAATTGTATCACGCATAGCAAAAGTATAGCCTGATACAATTTGCCGTTATATAAAGCAAAGGTTTAATGTCTAAAACTTAGAATATTAAAGAATTGGTCTCAAAGTTTCCCATGAATCAATGTCATTGTAGATGGAAAAATTATTGGAAAAATGCTTGATTGAATAAGTCCCGCCAATAACTCTGAAAAAGTGGGTATAATTGTAGTCAGCCTTTTTATCCAGAAACATGTTTCCAACTATTATTTCTTTTTCAGATAATTCAGGGTCCTGTGATTTTTTCAGTTTTATAATTAATATGTTTTCTTCAATTGTAATAGAATCAATAAAGTCAGGATGCCTGTTAAGAATTTCATTTTTTATTTTAATGTCAGGAAATAAATTCTGTTCCCAGAAATATCTTGATAAATCAAACAGATAGCGTTCCAATTTGTTTTGTATCCGGCCTTCCTCGGCAGGTTCGCAGTTATTATATATGTAACTGTATTTTCCGCAGTTTGAAAGCCATTCAAGAATTGCCCTTCGAACATTTTTTATTAAATACAGGTCGTCTTTTTTTGTTTCTTCAACAATTTTTAATAAAATTAATGATTTTATTTTTCTGTAGTATTCAAGTGTTATTGGAGGATCAATCCTGTTTTTTAAATAATCATACCTGAAGTACTCAATGGTGAAGAAAAAGTATGTCAGGGTTTCAAGAAGGGTGTTGGAAATGTGATAAACCTTATCAGGCTTTAAGTCGTTTTCTCTTATAATGTTAAAGGAATATTCAATAAAATTTTTCAGTTCCTGTGCATGGGCTTCAAGTTCTGCTTCTGAAATATCGGATGTTTTTTGCGGGTGATAATAGTTGAAAGAACCTAAGGCTTCATTCATTTTATCAAAATCTTCCACAGCATTATTTGTTCCGACAAATCCATACATCCAGTAAAAAGAAACAGCCAGCAGAATAACGGCTGCAAAATTTTTTTTTACAAATACAGGATCTGCAGCGGTTTTGTTTTTGTCAGGAAGAAGAATAAGTATGGCAATTCCAAAGATATTAAGCATTGAAAGAATAGAAAAAATTTTGCTGTAACCCTTGTTTTCAACATATGGAATACTTGCCAGAAGAAAAATGAAGTTCCCGATAAGATAGGGAAATATTCCAATATCTATGGACCATATTTTAACCAGCAGTTCATCCAGTAAAAACAATCCGATAAAATATGTAATTCCAGTTTTAAGAAAATAGTTTGCAAACTGTATGTCTGCTTCTTTTTGTTTATTATTTTCTGAATCTGAGAAATCTTTAGAGTCTTTTCTATTGTTTAGAGTTTCCTGGCTTGTGCATGCAGTGCAGAATCTGGAGTTTTCTATTTTTGACAGACAATCGGCACATAGTTTTTCACCTTCATCATTTATAAAATAAGTTTGTTTTTCTTTATTGATTCTATGCCAGGTTTTAAAATGGTTTTTTTCAAAAATTTTTTTGTACTGAAGTAAAAGAAACTCATCAATACCGGTTTTTAAAAAAAAGCTGTTTCCTTTTATTATTAAGGAAGCAGTCTCAATATCGGACTTGAACACCCTTGCAAGTCTTTCCACTGCTTCAGCTTCTGTTATGTTTTCGTTAAAGTCTCCTTTGAAAAGGAAATCATATTTTATTTCATTCATCAGTATCCTGCAATTATTATAAATAATGCCAGAAGGGGAGCAATGTTTTCATCTTGATTTAAATTATCGTCCATATAAAGATATGAATTCTTATTTTTTAATACATAGCCTGAAATTTCACCCTTGATATTTTTAATGTAAATTTTTTTGCCTTCATCTTCATTATTTTTTTTGTTTTTAGAAAATATTGATCTGATTTTATCAAAAACACTATTGATTGTTTCAAAGACGCTTAAATCAAAAATTTCATTTCTTATCTCGGAAGCAGTTGACAAGATGCTTTTTTCCATGTCTGTTTTTTCAGATGCTGCAAGTAAAATTTTGCCGTCTGTATGTTTGCATATATAAGTGTTTGAAATTTCATCTTTTATTACTGTATAGATTTTGTCTCCATTATGATCGAAAACCCTGAACCCTGGTTTGATGATACTTTTCTGCTTTAATGAAAATTTATAATTTTGTTTATTATAATGATATCCAAGTTCAAAAAATCTTTTGGTTTTTATGATAAAAGGCAAAAAAATGAGTACTGAAAAAAAGAAGATCAGCCCGGCAGCAGTTGGTGTCAACAGGCTGAAATTTGACTGAGAAATATATTTTAAAAATTTTGGATAAACTGCAATTAATAAAAGAATTGTAATAAAAAGTGCTGATAAATATGAAATATAAATTTTTTTAGAGTGAACAAATGCATAATTTGTGCCTGACCGAATTCAAAAAAAGCATAAGAAATCAATATATTAAGCCATTTTCTTATAAAGAAGCAATGTAAATTATAACATAATTTTTCGATCAACCCTGCTCCTAAAGCAA